>JBLNDL010000064.1:0-3392 GCA_050261575.1 Sphingomonadaceae bacterium
CATCACGCCGAAGGTCGCGATGAGCGAGGTGGGGATGGAGATCAGGACGATCAGGGTGCTGCGCCAGGTGTGCAGGAAGAGCAGCAGCACCGCCGCCACGATGATCACCGCGTCCCGCAGGTTGTTCTCCACGCTGTGCAGTGCCTCCCGGACGAACTGGGCGGTGTTCATCACCGTGACGATCTGGACGCCAGGTGGAAGCGTGGGCGCCAGGCCCTTCACCATCTTCTGGACCCCTTCGGCCACTGAGACGGCGTTGGCGGTCTTCTGTTTGTTGATCAGGATCGCGACGCCCTCCTGGCCGTTGACCCGGGCGATGGACTCCTGCCTCTTGTAGCCATCCACGACAGTGGCCACGTCCTTCAGACGGACGATGCCTCTCCCCGGCGTGGTGGCTATGGTCAGGTCGCCAAGCCTGTCCAACTGCTGCACTAGCCCGTACACACGCAGGTTGTACTCTGTGTTCCCCTCGTGGACGTACCCGCTTGGAGCGGAGAGGTTGGCCGCCGCGAGCGCGGTGGTGACCTGATCCAGTGAGAGCCCACGGGCCTCGAGCTGCTGCCGGTCGACGGCCACCCGGATCTCCCGTTCGTTGCCGCCCATCACCTGGACCGAGGACACCCCCTCGACGGACTCGAGCCTCGGTCGGATCAGGTTGTCCACCAGTTGGTACAGCCCCTCCGGGTTCCGGTCCCACTGCGCACCCATGACGAGGATGGGGTAGTCGGCCGGATCCTCCTTCATGATGCTGGGATCCAGGATGTCTTCGGGCAGGCTGGGGCGGATCTGGTTTACCCGACGCTCCACGTCCTGGATGGCGGCGTCCGGATCGGTGCCGTCCCTGAACTCCATCAGGATCAGGGAGTAGTTGTCTCCGGATGTGGACATAAGGTTCTTGAGGTTTGGAGCGCCCGCGACGGCGTTCTCTATTGGCTTGGTGACCCTCTCTTCGACCTCGCGAGGTCCCGCGCCGGGATAGGAGACGAAGACGGCTACGTAAGGGAACTTGACGTTGGGAAGGAGGTCGACACCCAGGGAACTATACGCGACCGCACCTCCAAGCATGATGGCCAGGACTGCCATCACGATCAACAGGGGGCGCCGAATGGAGAGCGACGTTAACCACATGTGCAAACCTCTGAAGCTCGCGACTCAGGCTGTTAAGTTGGACGTGTCACAGATACAAGGTTTTTCATCCTGCAATAGTCGATTGTAGGGGAGGTGGGAGCGGGAGGCAAGGCGAGGGGGGTGAAGTGCCGGGTCCTACGGCGCCCCCGATGGTACCTCCGCGGAGGCACGGAGAACACGGAGTAGTGTGTCGTCTATCTCGGTGCGCTCCGTGTCTCGGTGGTACTGAGAACTGCTCTCAGGCTCGGGCCTTGCTGGCGAGCCACAGGACAAGGGCGGCTAGAGCGACTTCCCATACTGCGATGTAGCGGAGTGCCCCTGGGGAGAGCTTCTCGTACTCGCCCACCATCTGATTGACTGGCTCGGGAAAGTACCGCTGCAGGCCTCCTCGCCACAACTGGAATCCCAGACGTGGCTCGATGGTGTCCTTTATCCCATCCAGCAGCATCAGCCCGCCCAATGCGAAGCCGATTGTCCTTGCCATCGCGGTGCTCCTTTCCAATGTACTGACGTCACCGGCGCACAAACCGGGCCACGTATCTGGCCTGGCAGTAGGAGGGAATGGGGTGCCGAAGGCAGCAGGTGACGTGATTCGCCGTCGGAGGTGGGCGCTGCGAGCCGTGGGACTATCGACCGGGGGAGAGGGCCTCGAAGAAGGTGAGGGCCGCGTGGTACTCATCCGGGGTGTTCAGGTCGAGCAGCACCTCCGGAGTGTCGAAAGGGACCTCCACCGCATCTGAGACGTGCCGGGCCACGACCGCGCGCAGGCCCTGACCCTCCTCCGAGAGGGCCCACAATTCGGGCAGGAGGGAAGCCGAGAGCACCGGTGGGTGGCCCCGTCTCCCCTGGTAAACTGGCAGGGTGATGAGCGGTCTCCTCTCCACGTGTGTTGAGATGAGCCGCTGCAGGGTGGCCGCGTGACGGGGTTGGTCCACCCCCAGCAGCAGGATCGCGTCGACTCTCTCACGCAGGCCCCTCAACCCGGCGTGGATGGAGGTGGTCTTGCCTCGCGTGTGGAGCGGGTTGGATACCAGTGTCACCTCGGAGAAATGGCGCAGGGGAACGGCGACCCGCCTGGCCTCCGCCCCCAGGACGGCCACGATGGGCCAGGCGCCCGCCAGGATCAACTGTTCGGCCTGGAATGCGACGAGTGTGCGACCCATCCAGGGCATAAGCTGCTTGAGTTGGCCCATCCGGCTGGATCCGCCGGCCGCGAGGAGTAGGGCAGCTACTCTCGAGCTTCTCATCTTCTGGCTTCCCGGCTCTTTTGCCACTCCATCCACTCGCAAATTATAATGGACCCTGCAACGCAGCCCGCGCCATCCCCATTCCGGCTGAGTTGCGATACCTCGGGAAGGACTGTGTGAACCGGAGGGGTTCTCCGGAGTGTGATCAACGCGATAGAACCGAGGAGGGTTGAGAAATGCGGTTCAACACGACCAAGCGGCTCCTGAAGGAGGGCAAGCCCGCGATCGGAACCTGGCTGAACTTCCCTTGCGTCAACTCTGCCGAGGCGATGGCCCACGCTGGTTGGGATTGGGTCACCGTCGACATGGAGCACGGGCCCATCGATTTCGAGATGCTGAACAACATGTTCATGGCTATCGGCACAACCGACGCCATGCCGCTGTGCCGCATCCCGGACAACGATCCCATCTACATCAAGCGCATCCTGGACGCTGGCGCCTGGGGCATCGTGGTCCCGATGGTGTGCTCGGCAGAGGAGGCGGCCAACGCGGTCAAGTACGCCAAATACCCTCCCGAGGGGATTCGGAGCGCGGGCGGCGGGCGCTGGCGCTTCTGGGCAGGCGCAGACTACCCCAAGCACGCCAACGACGAGATCCTGGTGGTCGTGCAGATCGAGCACATCGATGCCGTGAAGAGGGCCGAGGAGATCCTCTCGGTGCCGGGGGTGGACGCCTGCTTCATCGGCCCCAACGACCTGGCCTGGTCGATGGGGCTGGGCAAGGGGCTGGGCGAGAAGGACCCCAGCCACGCGGAGGCCGTGGCCGAGGTGCTCCGAGCGGCCAAGAAGGTGGGTACGCCTGCTGGCATCCACTGCCGAAGCGTGGAGGAAGTCCCGATGAGGGTCGAGCAGGGCTTCCAGTTCCTGGCCTGCATGAATGACGTGAACTTCATGTTCAACTCCGCCTCGGCGGGGGTGAAGCAGATCCGCGAGCGGATAAGCCAGATCAAGAAGTAGCAGCACGGGGCGGGGGACCGCTCCGACGGCTGTCGAGAAGCGCGCGCCCATCCCGCAAGAT
>JBLNDL010000065.1:0-16947 GCA_050261575.1 Sphingomonadaceae bacterium
GGGCCGCCTCTGTGGTCGAAGTAGTCCAGGAACTTGGGGTTGTCGACAGAGAAGCCGGTTTCGGGGAAGGGTCTGGCTGCGGCGGGAGTGGAGAGCAGAGCGAGGGCCGCGACCAAGGTGACCAGGATTGGACTGATACGACGAAGCATGGTTCGCTCCTCCCTTTGGTTCTGGTTCAATAGCGGCGATGGCAGACAGCCGGAGGATGATGCACACGCGGGCCTATGTATCGGTCGGCCGCATTATAGCATCTACGTAATGGTGTTGATGGAGGTTTCCGCAGCGAAAGGATCTCAGATCGGCTGGAGTGCTTCCGCCGCGTAGGAGGGCATCGCCAACTGTATCTCCCTCTCGGCCGCGGTGTTCACCTCGAATGGGGTCACCCTCCGCCCGTACTGGTCGAAGAGGATGCGAATGGTCGGCCGATTGATATCGTTGGATGGTGTGTCAACAACCACTCCCCGGTGACCCCGCAGCTCCCCCGAGATCAACACCACCTCGGTCCCTATGGGGTACGTTGGGAGTATCGTAAGGAAACGCCGGACGAGTTCCTGGTTCAGGTGGGTGCCGGCAGTCTTTCGCAGTACGGCTACGATCTCCGGAGGGTTAAGCGCTCGGCGGTAGGGCCGATCTGAGGCCAAGGCCGAGTAGACGTCCGCGACAGCGGCAATCTCGGCCGCAGGCAGGATCAGGCGCTTTCCGCGGCGTGGCTCCGTGGGGCCGAAGCGGTTGTTCCCCTTCAGCCCGCAGGGGTAGCCGGTGCCGTCCTGCCTCTCGTGATGCTGCCAGACGATGTGCCGAGCGATGATGTCGTCGGTACCCATGAATTGCCTCACTGCATCATACCCGGCCGAAGGGTGTTGCTTCACTATGGCGAACTCTTCCTCGGTCAACCTGCCAAGCTTGCGCAGAATCTCCGAGGGCACCACCGTCTTGCCGATGTCGTGGCAGAGGCATCCCAAAGCGAGTTGATGGATCTCGCGTTGCGGAAGATAGAGACGCTTTCCCAGCATTACGCCGGCGACCGTGACCTCCACTGAGTGTTCGAAGGTGTAGTTGTCGTGGGTCTTAAGTGGAGCTACACCCGACAACGTTTCGGCAGTCAGGATCTCGTCGACTATGCGTTCCACATCTCTGTACAGGTGGGCCATGAGTGGGGCGGCCTCGTCGCTCAGGCGTTCTGCGGCAAATGAGAGGCTCTCACCGCTGAACTGGGCCGCACAGCTTTGAACCACGGTGTATAGCTGTCGTACATGCTTGTACGTGGCGATCCTGACTTGCTCCGAGATCTCCTCGGGTGGCTCCACATCGTCGGCCAGTCCGTCGAGAATGTATACGGCGTAGTAGCCTAGCTTGCGCAGGGCTCCAATGTATTGACGGGTGAGTTCGACCCCTCGGGCCAGCAGGATGTCGCCGCGATCGTTGTGGATGGTTCGGGCGAGCCGCATCCCCTCCTTCAGTTGGTCCACATACACCTTCCTCATCCGTTCCGGCATGCCTCCTAGGTCAGACCGAGGGGGTGAGGTCGAGGCCCATCAGTTGGGCGTAGGAGGAAGTGGCGATCTCCACGTCCTTTTCCTTGCTGGTGTCCACCTCGAATGGTGCGATGGTGCGACCGTGAGGGTCGAAGAGGAGTCGGACGACGGGGCGGTGGAGGGCGGTAGGGTTGACGTCGGTCACTATGCCACGATAGCCCTGCAACTTGTGCGAAACCACGATCACCTCGGTGCAGACGGGGTAGGTGGGGAGTATGGTGAGGAATCTTGTCACTATCTCTCGATTGAGATGTGATCCGGCCATACCCTGCAGTGTCCTGGCAATCTCGGCGGCGCTCAGCGCAGGTCGATAGGGGCGATCGGAGGCAAGGGCTGCGTAAACGTCGGCGACAGCCGCGATCTCCGCTGCCTGCAGGATGAGTCCCTGGCCGAAGGAGGGCCTTCCGGTGGAGAAACGATTGCTCCCCTTCAATCCGCGGGGATACCCACTGCCGTCTTGCCGTTCGTGATGCTGTCTCACCACGTGGCGGGCGATGACGTCCGACGCACCCATCAGATGCTGCACCGTCTCGTACCCTGCCTGCGGGTGTCGACGGATCAGGGTGAACTCCTCCTGGGAGAGCTGCGAGCGCTTGGACAGGATGGTCTGGGGGACGATGAGCTTCCCTATGTCGTGGCAGAGGCATCCAAGTGCCAACTGATACAGATCCGACTCCTTGATAGACAGCCGCTGCCCGAGCATGACCCCTGTGACAGTGACCTCCAAGGAGTGCTCGTAAGTGTAGCTGTCGTGACTCTTTAGGTGGACCAATCCCGTGAGCATTCTGGCGTCGGCGAGGTCCTCGACTATCCTCTCCACGTCCCGATAGAGGGCGGCGAACTGGGGCCTCGCGGCCTCCGCATATTGAACCAGCAACTCCTTCTGCTCGTTCTCGTCCTGGACACTCGCAATGCTCTCGATCATCCCAAAGAGGTCCTGCAAGTGTTTGATGGTGAGACTGCGCACTCGCGCGGAGAGCACTTCGGGAGGTTCGACGTCGTCGGCCACACCGTCCTGGATGTAGACCGACTGGTAGCCAAGCTGCGACAACGCCTCGATATAGTGACAGGTCAACGCCACACCGCGACACAGCAGCAGATCGCCGCGCTCGTTGTATATGGCCCTGCCGAGCACCATTCCGGGCTTCAGCTTGTCTAGGCTCATTGCCCGCATCATCGCCTCCGCAACTCGTTGGGGACGATTCGAGGGGTGATTGCGACAATTCTATTACTTCCCCGGCGCCCGTGTCCATCACAGCGCTTGCTCGGCGTGGGCCTCGGTAGCGTTGTCGGCAAGGCTGCCGGCTTACGTTGTGGCTCTCAATGCTTCGTTGCCCTGGTCTGGTGTGTGCCCGTATAATCCCGTGGTATCACACCCACGAGGGAGGAGAGATGGCTGGGGCACAGCCCTTCCGGCTGACATCGCTCGCCAGTTGTGCCGGTTGAGCGGGCAAAATGGGTCCGTTGGACCTCGAGAGGATCCTGAAGCCGCTGGCGCAGTATAACCACCCTGATCTGCTGGTGGGGCTGAAGACCGGTGACGACGCGGCGGTTTTCCGAGTTGGGGACCGCGCCGTGATCGAGACCGTGGATTTCTTCGCGCCGGTGGTGGACGACGCATACAGCTACGGTGCCATCGCGGCGGCCAACGCCATGAGCGACGTGTACGCCATGGGTGGGGAGGTGTTGTTTGCTCTCAACGTCGCGGCTTTCCCCGAAGACCTGCCGTCGGAGATCGTGTCGGCGATCCTCCAAGGTGGCGCCGAGAAGGTGACGGAGGCCGGTGGGATCGTCGTCGGAGGCCACACCGTGATCGACAAGGAGCCCAAGTACGGCCTCTGTGTCACGGGAATCGCAGATCCATCGGAGGTCACGACTAAGGGACAGGCTCGCCCCGGCGCGGTTGTCGTTCTCACCAAGCCCCTGGGCACCGGTGCCATCACGACTGCCCACAAGGCCGGAAGGGTCGAGGAGGGGCATCTGAGCGCCGCCGTGGAAAGCATGCTGAAGCTGAACCGGACGGCCGCGCGATTGCTCCGCCAGGCGGCCGTCCGAGCCTGCACCGACGTGACCGGATTCGGCCTGCTGGGCCACGCCTCCGAGATGGCGGCGGCCAGCAACGTACTGCTGCGCATCGAAGCCGCGAGAGTGCCGCTCCTGCCGGGCGCCTTGGAGTACGCTCGAGCAGGGATCCTCCCGGGTGGGGTGGGGCGGAACCGGGCCTATCTTCTGGGAACCGGAGAGGGCAGTGGGGTGCGCGTCAGGCTGGCGGGCGATGTGAGTCGGGAGATGTCCGACCTGCTGATGGATCCCGAGACCTCGGGCGGGCTGCTGGCCACCGTGGCACCGGAGCGACTGGAGTCGCTGCTCTCCGCCTGCGCGGCTGCCGGTCAAGGCTGCTGGGTAATCGGGGAGACTGCCGAGGGCTCGGGCGTCGAGGTAGTGTAGAAGGTGGGCTGGCATTACCCGAACTCTCCACGCGCGTCCAATTCCGAGGCCAGCAAGAGGTATTGCAGGGTCGTGCTGGCGGAGGATGCCATCTCGAATCTGGACGATCGCGGCCGGCAGGAGATGCGCGACATGGGCATCGCGCTGATGCCCGCCGACGAGGTGGGCGCGGCTCTGGAGTCCGCGGCCGACGAACCATCGTAGATGAAGCCGCGAAACCGCCTGGGCAGGGCGGCAGTGAGAGGATGGACGACCTGTGTCGTAGTTGCGGCCGCCGCGCTGCTGCTGCTCGCCTTCGGGAATCTGCTGCTCGAGCTGTTTCCCACCCGTCTGAGTGTCCGCAGCGACGGCGCCACGATGAGCGTCACCGTCGACGGGAGGACCCTGCTCATTCCTCTGACCAATCCCACCCGGGCCGTCCGCTTCCCGCCTGCCGAGCCCTTCAAGAGGGAGTATCAGATCGATGGCTCGGATAGCACCAACACCCTGAACCTGGATCCGGACTACCTCGCGAGCATCGCCACTTCCCCCTACTATCGAATCCAGGCGCTGCTGCGGGACGAGGGCAGCTACAGCCGGTGGCGAAACCTGGAGATCCGGGACGGCGAGGGGCGGGTTGTGATTCGCCAGCCGCAACCCGACGACGGCGCTGACATTGGGTTGCCCGATTCCTTCTACCTTTCGGTTGACCTTCACCGGTTGGAGACCCCTCGAACCCTCCAGTTTCGCGACGCGGAGGGTGCCCTCCTGAGGGTGGAGGTAAACCGCAACGACCGCTACGTTCGGGCTTCCCGACTGGAGGCTGGATCGCTACCCAGGGTCTTGGCGGAGGGCTTCTTCCCAGAGGACTGGCTTCCTCCGGCCGCGGAGTTGGCCTGCCTGGCCGCGCGAACCGTGGCGGTGGCCCTCGTTCTGGTCTTGCTGATCGTGCTGGCGGCATCGGCCCTCCCAGTCCTGGTCTCCGGGGTCACCGACCTGCGTAGGTCGCTGCTGCCGGAGGCGAATGGGCAGCACCGGGGCGGGCGAGATGCCCGTGCTATCCAGACGAGCCCCGCGGCATCGAGTCTGCGAGGCAGCGCGGCTCCAGGGCTACTGCATGGTATCACCTCGGCGCTCCCCTTCATACCGGCCGCGGTCGCTTTGCTCGCTGGCTGCTACACCGCGGTCGTGCTCTTCGACCGAGCGCCGCACATCCTCGATGCCGTTTCCTACTACTTCCAAGGCAAGGTCCTGGCCTCGGGCGCGATGTCAGCTCCTGCACCACCGGTTCCGGAGGCTTTTCCGACCCCTTTCACCGTGGTGTACGGGGATCGATGGTTCTCCCAGTATCCGCCGGGGACATCAGTGGTGCTGGCGGCGGGCTTCCTCCTTGGGGTGCCCTGGCTGGTTGAGCCCTTGCTGGCGGCCTCGGCCACGCTGCTGCTCTATTGTGTCGGACGGCACCAGTACGGAGCGAGGACGGGCCTGCTGGCCGCCGCGCTGATGGCCAGTTCCCCTTTCCTGGCCTTGCAGGCGGGATCCTTCATGAGCCACGTTCCCGCCATGTTCTTCATCGTACTCTTTCTCTATGCGACCACAAGGTGCCTGAAGAGCCCATCCAGGAAGTGGCTCGTGTTCGCCACCACCGCCCTGGGCGTGGCCTTTCTGACTCGGGAGAGCGCGGCGCTGCTGTACGGGCTGCCGGCCAGCCTGTACGGGCTCTTCGTCCTTCGCCGAGGACGCCAGAAGGGGCTAGTGGACCTGGTGCCAGCGGCCGGCGTGTTGGTGGCAGTGGCAGCCGTCTACCTGCTCTACAACTGGGGACTCACCGGGTCCCCGATCCGGCTGCCCCGTCTGTTGTTCTTCGGGGGGGACAGATTCGGCTTCGGCGACAGGGTGGGTTTCTACGGCCGCCACACCCTGGCGGCGGGCCTGGTGAACGCCGACCAGTTGCTGACCTCGCTCAACGTCAACCTCTTTGGCTGGCCGTTCCACGTTTCCCTAGCTGTCATCGTGCTGCCCTTCCTCCTGTCGCGGGCGACGGGGTGGGACCGGCTCCACGGGCTCGTCTTTGGCCTGTTCGTAGCTGTACACGTGGGCTACTTCTACCACGGCATAGCCCTCGGACCGCGCTACTACTTCGAGGCGCTCCCCTCCCTGGCGTTGCTGGCGGCCCGAGGCTGCGCGACGCTGTCGGAGGCTGCCTCGTCGGTGGTAACCTCCATCACGCGGCAGGACGGGCGACTCCATGCCCGCGCGGCCGCACTGGGATTGGTAGGGCTGCTGCTGGCCTGCAACGTCCTCTACTTCGCCCCTCGGCAGGCTGAGTTGTACAGGGACTTCGCTGGCTGGCCGGGGCCCGGCGCCCCTCGACTCGGCGATTTCGTCCGGCGGGACCTAGCAGGGAGGGCCTCCGCGCTCCAGAACGCCCTGGTCACCACGGACGATTGGTGGGTCTACTCCGTCTACCTGGCGCCGCTGAACTCGCCCCGGCTGGACGGCCCTTCCGTCTTCGCGCTGATGCCGAGGGGAGAGGCAGGGGAGCGGTTGAAAGCTGCCTTCGCGGGGCGAGGTTGGTACCGCCTGGTTGAGGGGAGGGACGGGGGGCTGTATCCGGAGTGGCAGGGAATTCTCGCACCGGCAGAGCCGCCGTCCCCTTCGTCACTCGATCGCTGAAAGAAGCATTCGGTCGACGGGGTATCGGGTAGCGGCCGTTCTTTCGTCCCATGCGCGAGAGGATGCCGGAGACGCCTGGAGGGGCAACAGTTGAGGGGTTCGGCACGGACCAAGAGGGGCGGTGCTGCCCCGGCTTACGCCGTCGCGGCCGCGTGACGCTTCTCCCGGGCGGAGAGGATCGCCATAAAGGATCCGGCGGCAGACAATCCGGCCAGGAAGTGCCAGGCTGTCTGGAACGAACCGGCCAGGTCGGTGACGAATCCGAAGAGGGGCGGCCCGAGTGTGGTGCCGGCCTCGATCAGAGTCAGGCTGAAGCCGACGCCGGTGGCGGCGTAGGTGCGGCCCACCGTCTCGGTGATGTGAGCGTGGTACACCCCGTTCCATCCGACAGAGGTGGCGCCCGCCGCGAAGGTGATGGCCGCAAGCAGCCAGAGAGGCCAAGCGGAGTCGAGGCGCGCAACAACGAGCGCCACCAGCATCGACAGGAACCCGACCAGGGCCAGCACCCCCATCCTCCGGCCGTGTAGGAGGCGGTCGCTCACTATCCCCCAGAACACCCTTCCGAACATGCCTCCCACCTGGCACGTGGCGAGGTAACCCCCCGCCGCCACGATTCGGGTACCCTCGTCTGGGATGGTGGGGGCCAGCACGACCTCCTTCAAGTAGAGGGTCAGGTACATGATCAGGCCTTGCTGCGCCATGACGTAGAGCATGGCGACGGAGCTCAAGACCCACAATGCGCGGTTTCGGAGTACCCCTTTGAGCCCTGCCTTGACGCTGGGTCTGCCCTCGGCCCGTCTATCAACGACGGTGTGATCCCGATAGAGGGCGATGGTGAGGAGGCCGATGGCGATTATGACGGCACCCACGGTCGCTATCGCAAATCTCCATCCGAAGGCAAGCCCGAGGGCGGGGAGGGTGGCGGCAGCGACAACCCCTGCTAGCGGCGCCCCGGTTTGCTTCAACCCCATGGCCGTGGCCCTGGTGGCCGGCGGGAACCATTCCATCACCGCCTTCGTGGAACCCGGGAAGATGGTGCCGCGGGAAACCCCCGCCGCGAACATCACCGCGGCTGCCTGGGCGAGGGAGCTCACAGACGCCATGGTCAGCATGAAGCCGCCAGTCACTATCTGTCCTGCCGACATGATCCGCCGGATGCCGAAGCGATCGGTGAGTGTGCCGGCGATCAAGATCACGCACCAGGCGCCTGCATAGGTGGCAGACGAGAATATGCCGACTTCCGCGTTGGTGAGGTCCAACTCTGATTGGAAGAGTGGTGCGAGTGGGGCGAGCGCCTGTCCAGCCAGAGCACCACTCGACTGACACAGGAGGGCCAGCCCCAGGATCACCCACCGATATCTAGACGCGGTCTCCATGACAGCCACGGATCGAGACTCCTTGGTGTAGTTCGGAGCAACAGGGTGAAACGTGACGATGGGAAGGTTATTGTACACCTTTCTCGTGAAAGCCGTGCCGGTGCAGCAAGCATGCGCGAGAGGTAGTCCGCTGTGGGACGATGCGGTGGAAGGGCTACCGATCGACTCCGCATCGACAGGAGGTCCGAAACGTGGTAGAAACAGCGGGATGCGTGAAGCTGAAGGAGTAGACGAGCTTGCTGATAGCGCTGATCTCCGACACCCACATCCCTGACAAGGCAGGAGCGCTGCCGGAGGCCCTGGTGGAGCGACTTCGGACGGTCGACCTGATCTTGCATGCCGGCGACTTCACTTCGTTGGAGGTATTGAACTACCTGAAGACCCTGGCTTCCACCGAAGCGGTGTACGGCAACGTGGATGAGCCGTCGCTGAAGTCAATCCTGCCCAGGAATCGGATAGTCGAGGCAGAGGGCTTTCGGATCGGATTGACCCACGGCGATGGTGTGAGCGGAACGACGCAGGACAGGGCCCGACGGGCCTTCGATGGGGTGGATTGCATCGTGTTCGGGCACAGCCACTCGCCCCTGGTGGCGAGGCAGGGCCCGGTGCTGATGGTGAACCCGGGCTCGCCGACCGACCGGCGGCGCTCCCCCAGACCCTCCTTCGGTCTCTTGAGAGCCACGGAACGGCTGGATGCGGAGATCGTTTACCTGTAGGTTATTCCGTCATGGCGAGGAACTCGTCCGCATCGGCCATCACCAGGTCGACTGCGCTCTTCCAGAAGTCGATCTTCGTCAGATCCACACCCAGGTGGAGGCTCGCCAGCTCCTCGGTGGTCATGCGTCCGGTGTCCCGGAGCAGGCCCACGTACTGGGCCTCGAACCCGGGGCCTTCCTCCAGCGCCCGGGCGTAGATCCCTGCACTGAGCAGGAAGCCCAGGGTGTAGGGGAAGTTGTAGAACGCGGTGCCCGAGCCGTAGAAGTGCCCCTTGGACGCCCAGAACTGGGGATGGTAGGTGGCCAGGCTGCCTCGGAATGCCTCTTTCTGGGCATCCACCATCATCGCGTTCAGTTCGTCGACGCCCACGAGTCCATGCTTGCGTGCCTCGTAGAAGCGGAGCTCGAAGAGGAAGCGGGCGTGGATGTTCATGAACATGGCAGCCGCGTCCCGCAACGCCTCGTCCAGAAGCGCTAGCTTCTCCTCGCTGCTCTGGGCTTTGGCGATCGCCGCTTTGGACACGACCATCTCGGCGAAGGTGGAGGCCGTCTCAGCGGTGCAGAGCGTGAAGCCTCGGGCCATGGGCGGGAGATCCCACTGGACGTGGTTGTGGAAGGCGTGGCCGATCTCGTGGGCCAGGGTCGACACGCCGCTGGTGGTTCCGCCGAAGGTCATGAAGATGCGGCTCTGCCGGCTCAAGGGGAGGCTGGTGCAGTAGCCGCCAGGGCGCTTGCCCGGGCGGTCTTCCGCCTCGACCCAGCTCCGGTCCAGCGCCATCTGGGCGAACCCCGCCATCCTGGGGCTGAAGCGTTGGAGGTTCTCCACGACGAAGTCGCCCGCGTCGTCGTAGCTGATCCGGCGTGTCGAGGCGGTGATGGGAGCCTGTTCGTCGTACCAGTGCAGGGCTTCGGCCCCGAGCAGTCTGGCCTTTCGACGGAAGTAGGCGACGAGGCGATCCTTGGCGGCATCCACGGCGCCCCACATGGCGTCGAGGGTGGCCCGGCAGAGTCGGTTGTCCTTGAGTGCCCTGTCCAGCACCGAGTCCCAGCCGCGGCGGCGATATGTGGCCAGACGGAAGCCTGCCAGATGGTTGAGGGCGGAGGCGCACAGCTCCGAATCCGCCGCCCAAGCCTCGGTCCACCGTTGGAAGAGGGCTGCTCGGGCGGACGGGTCCGGGTGGGAGAACTTGTTGTATGCCTGGCCGACTGACAGCTTCTCCACGCGCCCATCGACCTCCCAGGGAATCGCGATGCGCCCGACCACCGTGTGGTAGAGCCGCTCCCAGGCGCGGTAGCCGTCGACGGAGAGGTCGACTATCAGGGCCTCCTGCTCCGGTGGCAGCAGCTCTCCGGCCTGGTCGCGTTGCTCCTGCAACTGGAAGGCGATTGGCAGGAAACGCTCGTCGGATAGCAGCTTGCGCCAGGCATCGTCCGAGAGAGACCGGATGCGATCCCTCAGCAGCAGATCCACCGCCTCGTAGGATGCGATCAGCGCCTGCACGCGACCGGCCAGTAGCTTCGCTTTCGCATCGTTGACGTCCTGGGACGTGAGACAGCCGACGAAGGCCCGAGCCTCGCCCAACTCATCCTCGATTCGGTCCCTCATCACCAGGACAAGGTGCCACTTGTCCAGGGCATCCTGGGTTGCGCCGTTCCCGAGCAGTTCTACCTGCCGCCGGAGCTGTTCGGGGGCTTCCTCGAGTCCGTCCAGCAGTCTCAGCAATCCGAGGGCGTTGCTGCCACCCTCGAAGACGCTGTCAAGATCCCAGGTGAGCCGATACTTGCCTGCCAACTCCGTCACTCCCCTGCTCCGGCTTTCCCGTATGGCTCGAGCTTTCTGCCCGCAGGCCGGCTACGGATTCTGTCCGACGATCTCGACCTCTACCTCTGGGAGAAAGCCGAAGGTCTCGAAGAACCTCTCCTTCACCATCTCGATGAGACCGTACACGTCGGAGGCCCGAGCGTCGCCCAGGTTGACGATGAAGTTGTTGTGCTTGGGAGAGATCTGAGCACCTCCCAACTGGTGCCCGGACAGGCCGAATCGATCGATGATGTGGCCCATGGACACCTTTCCGTGCCAGCGGCCCTCCACCGATGGCCGGAGGTCCGGCCAAACTGCCAGGATCCTCTCCACCTCTTCCTTCCGTCCGATGTTCTTGAAGACCGACCCGCAGGTGGGGTACTCCATCGGGTGGTTACGGTGGCGGTACTCGATGTTCGAGTGGTATGTCTGGCGAGCCTGAGCCAGGTCCCGCTCGCCGGCCTTCTGGAGACGGAAGATGGCAGAGAGCACCACCAATCGCCGGTCCCGCTTGATCAGGCTATCCCGGTAAGAGAAGCGGAGATCTTGGTTGCCCAGTGTGTGGAGTTGCACGCCCGCGCCGTCGATGGTGAGGACTTCGGCCTGGTCGAGCACGTCCTTCAGTTCTCCTCCGAAGGCACCGACGTTGCCCCTGACGGCGGCGCCCACCGTTCCAGGCAGCCCCCCCGCCCACTGGAGCCCTACGCATCCCTGCGCAAAGCCGAAGTTGATTACCGTATCCAACTCTTCCCCCGCGAACGCTTGCACCAATCCCTCGCCCATCTCCCGGATCTGTGGAGTGCCCTGCGTGGCGATACGCAGGACCGCCCCATCGAACGGACCGTCGGGAAAGAGAAGGTTGGAGCCGAGTCCGACGACCACCAGTCTGTCGATGGCGTTGGCCTGCACGAAGTGTAGAGCCTCCAGGACATCCTCCCGCTTCTGGGCCTCCAGGAGGAATCTGGCCACCCCGCCTATCCGGTAGTACAGGATCTCCGATAGTGGGAACTGTTCGTGCTTGACCATGCTGTATAGCCAACCCCAGGGGGAGCTGTGCCACGCCCAGGTTCGGTACTGGGCACCGGCTCGCTTCTCGTCAATGATCCATTATCGCCGCATTCTACCTCTGTCGTCCACCGTCGCGCTGGTGCGGCCGGGTTCGACCCGTTTGGCAGCGCGCGGATGCATCGGTCAGGCAGGGAGCGTGCCGAAGAAGTGCTGGTGGCCGCCGGCCAACTTGACCGGGGGTTGTCGCCGAGATACATAATGGCGATCGAGCGCGCGGCGCCGACAAGAACGGATTGCGGGAGAAGATTGTGGCACATCTCACGGTCTACTTGCCCTTCAACGTGGATTGTATAGCGGGAAGCTTCGTTCCTGCAAAGCGGGGGGGGCCGGCGCCGGAGCGGTTCGGCCACTGGCTCATCGTGCAGGACCAGGGGCTGGTGGTGCCCGATGGTCCGGGCCTGGAGCTTCCCTTCGGTAATCGGCCTGAGGGCTTCGATGACAGCATCTCCGAGCCGCTTTGGCTGGGGAGTTGGCTCGGTATGCCCTGCTGGGCGGCAAGCCTCCCGCGGGATGCCAAGCTGCCCGAGGGCTTCCGGTGGGAAACGCTCGTCCCCATGCAGGGGACGCGGCTGCCCGATGAGTTGCTGTCCCTGGGGGGGATGGCGATGCAGGCGCTCTGGTGGGAGTCCACCAGCGGCCACTGTCCGCGGTGCGGGTCCCGGACCGAGCGGATCGAGAAGGAGTGGGGGAAGCGGTGTCCGAGCTGCCACTACGAGCACTATCCACACCTCTACCCTGCGGTGATAGTGCTGGTGCACGACGGTGATCGGGTGCTGCTGGCTCGCAAGTCGGTCTGGGCTCCCGGACGCTACGCGCTGATCGCCGGGTTCGTGGATAACGGGGAGTCGCTGGAGGCGGCGGTGCGGCGCGAGGTGAAGGAGGAGGTGGGAGTGGACGTCGACGAGATCGAGTACGTCGGCAGCCAGAACTGGCCCTTCCCGAGCCAGTTGATGGTCGGCTTCCTTGCCCGCTACAGAGGAGGAGAGATCACCATAGACCGCGAGGAATTGGAGGACGCCCGCTGGTTCCCGCGCGATGCGCTTCCGACCGGTCCCTCTCGCCACAGTATCGCGGGCTTCATCATCGAGCACTACGCCCGCCGGTAAGGGCATGTCCGACGGCTGAAATCCGGAGAAACCAAGGCCCTGGTCGCACCTGCGACCAGGGCCTTTCGCTTTCCCTCGTAAGCGGGTGGCCGTTTCCTTTGCCTTGGTGGGGGAGGCGGCAACTCCTGAGACTGCTTGTTGGGTGGGTGGTCGATGTGAGAAGATGGACAGGGCTAGGGGAGGTGGCTGGGTTCGAACCGCCGATCGAGACTGCTCAGCCAACCGGCTGGGACCCCGTGTCCGCGCCTGATCAGGCGGATGAGGCACAGCAGACCTAGCTCCAGCCCGCCAGTCTGCCATCGGCCGGGGATGCGGGCTCCGGCTTGGCGGGATGGCTGCTGGGTAGCGGTACGCTCTTGATGGCGTCAGGACTGCTCTTGCGCTGCCGGGAGACTCGATCCGTATGATCTGGCGCTTGGTCGATTCGACTGTGGTCAGGCGGGGCCTCGCGCCCCGCCATGGTGCCAGCAAGACGATGGCCCGCAATCGAGATGCAGCTCGATGAACCGAGCAGCCGCGTCACCCTTCCGAAGAGATGCTGGCGGGAGAGGGTTTCGGCTGAGCGATGACCACCTTCTGACTGCGGTGGTGGGTTTGGCCCTGGTCCTGGCTGCCGGCTTCCCGCTTGTGGTCGTCGCAGCAACGTGGCCCGATACCCCCTTCCTGGTCGACTTCGTCGCCTTCTGGAGCGGTGGCATGCTACTGGGTGACGGCGCCGGAGCGTCGCTCCTGGACGCAGAGCAACAGAGAGCCGTCCAGGTGGCGCTGCGCGATCGGCTGTCGGCAACGGAGGCGATACGGGGCGTTGACCTGCACTACCCGTTTCTCAATCCTCCACCACTCGCGCTTCTGTTCGTGCCACTGGCCGTGCTGCCGTTCCATTGGGCCTACATCGTCTGGGCGGGGATCAGCTTTGCGGGATTCGCCGTGTCCGTGGCCCTCCAACTGCGCGGAAGCTCGAGGGGGCGCGGCAAGGCCGTGGCGTTGCTGGCTTTCGGCGGAGTGTGGATCACGCTGCTGGAGGGTCAGATCAACGCGGTCTTCCTTCTCGCCTTCAGCCTCTCGCTTCTCGCCTTCCAACGGCAAAGATGTGTGACCGGCGGTGCTCTGCTCGGAATCCTCTGGCTGAAACCTCAGTACGCCCTGCCCTTTGCCCTACTGCTGCTGCTGAAGCGTCGGTGGCGAGAGCTAACAGGAATGGCCGGCGTGGGCGCCGGCATCGGTGCGCTGTCGCTCGCGATGGTTGGTCCCGCCGGAATCGTGGAATACATCGCGCAGTTGCGGCGGATCAGCGCCTTCCGGCCACCGGTGGACGCGTTGGTGAGCCCGCACGCGATGGTCAACTGGCGTGCCATGTTGCTGAATCTCTGGCCAGACGTGCCGGACGGCGAGGGCCAAGTCCTGGTGATGCTGCTGGGCGGATCGACCATCCTCGTCGCGCTGCTCAGTTGGCGAGGTGCCTGGGAGCCGGCATCGGATAGGTTTCCTCGTCAGATGCTGATCGTGACTCTTGCTGCCATTTTGGCTAGCCCCCACAGCCACTTCCACGGCGCGGTCCTGCTGCTGGCCCCGCTGGCTGCTCTTCTCGCACGTCCGACGGACCGAGCCATGCCCGCGAAAGGCTGGCGCACGTTGCTCGTGGGCGGCCTTATGCTCTCGGCTGCTGTCACGCCTTTCGCCTCGCTGCGATGGCTTCTAGCCCCGGTCCTGCTTGCCGGCCTCGGAATGCTGATCGCTGGACGCCCCACGACGACCCCCCATCGCATCTCCTGAGCGTGGCCGCTTGGCCTCGCTCCATCTTTGTCATTCGCTGTCAGGACATCCAGAGCAGGACGTGGCAGCATTCCTGTGGCGCCCAGGCGGACAGGGCACGCGGCGAATCCGCGGCTTTTCTGCTTGGCAGTGGATCTGGAGTTCGTCACATGATCGCTGGCCGGTCGAGTGCCGCCGCCACATCCAACGGCGGCGTGCTGTCGCGGCTGCGGGATAGCCTCCGAAGGCATCGGCTCGTCTTTTTCCTCGCGCTGGTGCTCAACCTGGCAGACGCGCTATCCACTCACATCGGACTGGCCGCTGGCTTGCCGGAGGGTAATCCGGTGCCAGCGATGCTGCATGCCAACGGCAGCCAGCTCGCGATGTTTGGCGTGGGTTCGCCGTGATGGCAGCGGCAACCTTCATTGTATGCCTGCTGGATAGCCGTTATCCCAGGCTCTGGTACACCTTCTCCGTGACAAACGTCGTGCTGCTTGCCGCCGTCCTCTCCAACGCGGCACAGGTCCTCGACCGCTAGTGCAGGTCGGCCACTTGCCGGCATCGACCTCTCACAACACTACGCTTCCGAAGCAATCCACAGCCTCGCGTCTCGCCCGTCCTACAGACGTCGCAATTGCAGAACGACGCACTCAGTGCGTCCGCACCGACATCCTTTCGAGAGACATGCCTACCGTGTTCTGGCGCTGCGCCGGCCCAAAATGGCGGACAACGCCTACCAGGAGGAGAAGCAGGGCCAAGGTATAGACGAAGCCAAACCCTGGCCATGCCTGTGTTAATACGGCAACGGGGCGGCCGGGCAAGAGCAGCAGGGCGGCAGACAACCAGAAGAGGGCGGGCCAGCGCCTGACGAAGAAAGCTGGCAAGGTCCAGACCAGAGTTCCGAGCCAGCCAGTCGGTCCAACGAGGATCACAGCGACGATGGCCGCACTGCTTATGGCCATCGGATCGGGGTGGTAACTCCACGCCCAGAGCGCAAGGGCGGCGAGTAGCAAGACGCTGATACCAATTCCCAGCCAGGGCAGGTCGAGACGGCTGGTTGCCGCGAAGAGCGAGGCATTCAGGGGATGATCCAGAGTTGTCTTGCGGGCGGCGGCCTCCAGCCATTGGGAATAGACATTCGGCCCATAGAGGACGAGCGGTAGGCTGCCGAGGAACAGAGCGCTCATCAGAGATGAGAGCGCGGCACGCTTGTGATCGGCCAGAAACAGCAGAGCCGGCCAAATGGCGAACTGTGGTTTGAGGGCGATGAGAATGCCCATCGACAGACCGGCGAGCACGTCGTGATTCCGTGCAAGCAGCGAGCGGATGAGAACCACTACAGCCAGCATGGCAATGTATATCTGCCCCATCAACAAGCCAAACCAGAAACCTACGAGGCCGGCGGCAAGGGCCAGATGTCGCGGGGTAAGGTATTGCTGATGCATGCGGATCAAGGCAGTGACGGAGCCCGCATACAACAATACCGATATCAGTAGCCAGGCATCGAAGGCAGCGAAAGGCTCGACTTGGGCGAGGGGTGCCAGGAGAACGAGGCTAAAGGGTGCATTGAGATTGACGGCGTCCGGGTCGAAGTAGCTCGCGATGTTGGATATGAGGCTGGAGTCGAAGGCGTAGGGATCTCTGCCTTGATCCAGAGCGCGAGCGGCAAGCACGAATGTCCCGAAGTCGGAAAGGTAGTTGTGACGAGCCTGATGGGACACCAGGCCAAAGACGATAGCGAAAGCACAGAGGGCATAGAGGAATCCGGAAGCCGCGATGGTGAGGGGAAAGGCGGCCACAGCGGGGCGCAGGCGCCTGTTCATCTCGCGCGTTGACCTTGCTTCTGATGGATCGGCTTTCAGGAGGGCAGAGTCGGGATCACGGTCGCTGGATCGCTGGCTTCCTGTGGATCGATGGCTTCCTATCATAGCACGTCCCGCCGTAGAAAGATCTGCTCCACCTCGCCTTCGTAGACCTTCTCCCACTCGTCCTGGCTCGCCAGCAGGATGGCGATGGGCGAGTCCTTCTCGACTAGTGCGATGGTCACCTCGTGCTTGTCGAGCACCTCTCGCCACCTGGGGGTGATCCTGGACACTTGGGCGTATTCCTCTACCGCGACAGTGGGTGTACCCATTCGTCGTGGGTACAATCGCCGGGGGAGGGGAAAAAGAAACGGTCCTGGTTGCAAATACAACCAGGACCAGCGCCTTGGCGGGCTCGAGGGGATTCGAACCCCCGGTCTCCAGCGTGACAGGCTGGCATGTTAGGCCGCTACACCACGAGCCCCCGTCGGGAACAAGGAGATTCTAACATAGCCCCACGGGCTGTGCAAGGGCCGGCAGGCAGCCCTAATCCGTGGATTGACGCTTGGGGCATCACCTGATGGGTGAATGGGAAGGGATGGGCCTGGGTGGCGGGAGAGGACAAGTGGCCATCTTCCGGGTAGACTGTGGGCCTCGGGAGGTGGAGATGGCAAGGCGGAAGATACTA
>JBLNDL010000066.1:0-16069 GCA_050261575.1 Sphingomonadaceae bacterium
GTGGGGTTGGGGGCCATTGTTCTTGCCCCGCTACCCCCTCCGCCACCCCGCGCGACCGCAACTCTGCCCCTCACCACGATGGATCCACATTGTAGCTTACCCGTGCTATCTTCTACTTACCAGTCTCTTTTCTTTATGCCTATTTCCCATTGAAGCTGTTTACTCTACCGTCCCTTCTGGTATAATGAGCGCCGCGTAGCCTGCTTCTTCAGCCAACACCCCGACGGCTACGCCGATCCTTACCCTAGATCCAGCTTCATCTTCACAAGCCAGCCGGACTTCAGGCCATGGCCTGCCACCTGGCCATACTGCGCCTATGCGCCGGTCGGCGCGGGATTCCAACAAACCGTCAGGAGGTATCCACCTGTGCGAAGGCACATCATTCGGGAGAAGACTCTGGCTCACGTGATGACGGCCCTTGGAGTCCTTTTCCTGGGCTTCGCCCTGGCCTCCAGCCCCCTCGGGCGTACCCCGCAGCAGATCTCATCGGACCACACCATCGCTGCCGCCGCCCCTGAGGTGGAGTCCACCGCCCTCGACAGCCCCAGTACCGGCCGGCCAAGCACCGTCGCCGACACCGTGCGGTCACGGGGCGCCCGCAGTGGCAAGATCCACTCCACGGAGGCCGGTCCCACGGCCGGGCCGACCGCCACGGTACCGGCTACCGCCACCGCCACCGCCACGGCGACACCAGCACCCACCCCCGCTGCGGTTGCAGGCCCCAAGCTGCGAGTTGGGATCCAATCTGGCCACTGGAAGGCCAACGAACTCCCAGCAGAGCTCGCCTCCCTCCGAACGGCCACCGGTGCTGCAGGCAACGGATGGAGTGAGGCCGAGATAAACCTGGACCTCTCCAGGCGGGTAGTCGCTCTACTCGAGAAGGAGAACCTGATAGTAGACCTAATCCCGGCCACCGTGCCCGTGCAGTACAAGGCCGACGCTTTCGTCTCCATTCATGGGGACGCTAACTCGAGCCCCGTGCCGTCGGGGTACAAGCTGGCCCGCGCCACCAGAAGCAGCATCCCGGCCAAGGACGACGCCCTTCTCCACGCCATCTCCACTGAGTACGGCCCCGCGACCAAGCTGCCCTACCACGCAAGCACTATCACGGTCAACATGACCGCTTACTACGCCTTCGCCAACAGCGGTATCCAGCACTCCGTGGCACCAACGACCCCTTCGGTCATCCTGGAGACGGGCTTCCTCACGAATCCCAACGATCGAAAGCTGCTGGTCGAACAGGCGGACCTGGTAGCTGGGGCCATCGCCAGGGGCATTCTGAGCTTCCTAAGCAGATAAGCCTCGGCTCGTGCACCGGACACTCGACACTGCCCACCCGAGGCAGGGGCAGGAACGATTGAGGAGGCCTGCGGGGGCCGATTGGACACGAAACACAAAGACACGAAGGACACGAAGATGTGATCTTATCGCCTCTTCGTGTCCTTCGTGTCTTTGTGCCCTATTGGTCTAGCCCTGGCGTCACATCCCCAGCGCCATCACGGCGGGGAAGTGCGGGAGCCCTAGGAACAGGCTGGGGAAGACGCCCATCTGAAGCGTGAGGAGCACTGCCACCACCAGCACCCCCGCTACCGCGCCGGCCGGCGCCTGGAGCACCACCGTGTCGGCGGGCTCCGCCATGTACATCGCCACCACGACCTTCAGGTAGTAGTAGAAGGCCACCACGCTGGTGGCAACCCCCACGAGGGCGAGCCAGAGGTAGCCACCCTGAACCGCCGCACCGAAGACGTACAGCTTCGCCAGGAAACCGGCCGTGAAGGGCGCCCCGCCCAGCGACAGCATGAATACCGCCATCGCGGCGGCGAGCCACGGGCTTCGCTTCGCCAGGCCGGCATAGTCGGAGAGGTCAAGCCTCTGCTCACGGCCCTCGCCCACCGCCACCATCACCGCGAAGGCGCCAAAGTTCATCACAGTGTAGGCAACCAGGTAGAAGACCGCAGCATCGTTCCCGATGCCTCCTCCGGCCACCACAGCCATCGAGACGTATCCAGCGTGCGAGATGGCAGAGTACCCCAGGAGCCGCTTCAGGTTAGTCTGTACCACCGCTGCTACGTTGGCCACGATCACGGTGACTGCTGCCAGAACCGCCAGGATAGGCGCCCACTCGCCCTGCGCCGCGGGAAACGCCGTCACCAGCATCCGAAGGAGGGCGGCGAATACAGTCGCCTTCGTCCCCACCGCCATGTAGGCAGTAACTGGTGTCGGAGCCCCCTCGTACACGTCCGGCACCCACATGTGGAACGGCACCAGCGACAGCTTGAACGCGAAGCCGGCCAGCACGAGACCCGCGCCGAGCAAGAGCATGGGGCTGGCACCCTCGGCCCGCTGGAGAGCCTTCGCGATGCCGGCGTAGTCCAGGGAGCCGGTTGCCCCGTAGACAAGGGCAGATCCGTAGATCAGGAGCCCCAGCGCGAAGGAGCCGAGCAGGAAGTACTTGAGGGCCGCCTCCTCGGAGGTAAGTCGAGTTCTCGCAAAGCCCGCGAGAACGTAGAGGGAGAGCGAGAGCAGCTCGAGCCCAACCAGCAGAGTGATGAGATTCGAGGCACCCACCATCACCACCATGCCTGTGGCCCCGAAGAGCATCAGAGCATAGTACTCCGCGCGAGCAAGGCCGGAGCGCTCGACGTAGCTCGCCGACAGCGCAATCGCGAGCGCAGTAACGCCCACTGCGAGGAGGCTGAAGAACACGTAGAAGTCGTCCACCACGAGCATCTGGCTGAAGGCCGTTCGACGGCTGCCCCAAAGTGCCAAGGACACCACCGCCGCCACTGCCAGCCCGGCGAGGCAGAAGGCGGTGAGAAGCCTTCCGCCCTTCTCCTTAGCGAACAGCCCAAGCACGAGCACCGCCATCGCCACCACGCTCAAGACCAGGACGGGGGCGATGGCCGCCACGTCGATGCCCAGGGCAGAAACGTCCAGTTGCAAAGTCACCTCCCGCTACCGACCCGGCTGGATTACCTGAAAGCTCCCCGACGGCGAACCGGACGAGACGACAGTCGCTCGATCCACGTGGGAGACGAGCACGCCGACCGAAGAATCGATCTTGCTGAGGAAGGTGCTGGGGAAGACCCCGATCCACACTATCATCACCACCAGCGGCAGCAGAGTCGCAATCTCCCGCGCCGAGAGATCTCCTGCCCCGGAGCCTGCACCGCAATCCGCCCCGTGCATCGTCCGCTGGAACATCCACACGAGGTAGATTGCCGCAAGCAGGACCCCGCTTGCCGCGGTCACCGCGACCACCGGCCACGATTGGAAAGCGCCCAGCAGGATCAGGAACTCCCCAACGAAACCATTGAGGCCGGGAAGCCCCACCGACGAGAACATTACGAGCGTGAAGAGGGCAGCCAGAACCGGCCAGCGAGAGGCGAGACCTCCGAGGCCGGATATGGCGGTCGTGCGGGTTCGCTCCGCCACCATGGCGGTCAGAATGAACAGCCCACCTGTACTGAGGCTGTGGTTGACCATCTGAAGCGTGGCCCCCGATATGCCCTGATGGTTGAGGGAGAAGATGCCGATCACGATAAACGCCATGTGGGCGACACTGGAGTAGGCCACCAGCCGCACCACGTCCTTCTGGACCACCGCCACCAGCCCACCGTACACGACGCCGATCACGCCGAGGGCGAGGAAGACCGGCGCCGCGGCCACCATCTGCTCTGGGAAGAGGGAGAGGCCGAACCTGAGGAAACCGTATGCCCCCACCTTCACCAACGTGGTCGCCAGCACCAGCACCGCCGTGGGCGACTGCGTGTAGGCGTCGGGCAGCCAGGCGTGGAGCGGGAACACTGGCACCTTTATCGAGAAGGCGAGTGCGAAGGCGAGGAAGAACCACATCGCCAGCTCTGCCGGCGGCTTCACGGTGGACAACTGGGCCAGGTCGAAGCTGTACTGGCCGGTCTGCCCCTGGTACAGCACCGCGAGCCACACGATGGCCACCAGCATCAGCAGGCTGCCCACAGCCGTGTACAGGAAGAACTTGAGCGCTGCGTACACCCTCCTCTCGCCGCCACACACCCCGATCATCAGGTACATCGGGACGAGCATCGCCTCCCAGAAGAGGAAGAACAGCACCAGGTCCAGCGCAACGAAGGCGCCGACGACGCCTGCCTCCAGCAGCAGCAGGAAGACGGCGTACTCCTTGGCCCGAGACCCCATCTCCCGCCAGGCGGCGAGGATGGCGATCGGAGTCAGGAAGGCCGTAAGCACCACCAGCAGCACGCTGATGCCGTCCACACCGAGGTGATAGCTGATCCCCAGCGCGGGGAACCACGGGGCCTGCTCGACGAACTGCATCTCGGCGTCCCCGGACTGGAAGCCAACTAGCAGCCCCACCGCGACCACCAGGTTCGCCAGGGAAACCAAAAGAGCCCAACCCTTCACCTGGCTCGTCCGCTCGCGGCTCAAGAAAGGCACTACCATGGCGCCGAGAACCGGCAGGATGATCAGGGTAGTCAGGATCGGGAAGGCGGCCATGTTCATCTTACGCCCCCCACCTGAAGAAGATAGAACACCACTAGTGTCACCCCGCCCAGAATGGCCAGGGCGTAGTCTCTCACGAAGCCGGTCTGAAGCCGGCGCAGCCCGAGCGCGGTGATCTGGATGGGCCGGGCGACCCCCCGGACGATCCCCTCGGTGATGAGGCCGTCCACACCGCCCGCGAGCCATTCGCCGGCCCTCCGGCCAGTCCGGACGAACAGAACGGAGTACAGTTCGTCGACGTAGTACTTGTTCAGCAGCAGCCGGTACACGTTGGGATACCACTCTCCGAGCGTCTTCGCCGTTCTGGGATAGGCCACGTAAACCAGGTAGGCCGCCAGGATGCCGGCTAGACCAACGGCTATCGACGCGAGCATCAGCGGCTCCTTGATTGCCTCGGCCCCCTCGACCATTGACACCGGATGGGTGTAGCGGTCGAACACCGGCTCAAGGAAGCGATCGATCGCCCCGGGTCCGCCGACGAATTGAACGTAGCCTCCCAAGGCTGCCAGCACCGTCAGGATACCCACGGGGACCACCATAGTGACCCCGGGCCTGTGCACGTGGTGCGCTACCGCGGGATCCACGTGGCTCGGCCCGTGGAAAGCCATGAAGAAGGCTCGGAAGACGTAGAAGCCGGTGAGTGCCACCGTCACGAGGGCCAACACCCCCAGGACCGCACTGCCTCGCTCACTCGCGAAGGCGGCGAAGAGGATCTCGTCCTTGCTGAAGAAGCCCGACAGGAGTGGGAAGCCGGTCAGAGCGAGTCCACCCATCAGGAAGCCCAGGTACATGCTCGGCACGACCTTCCAGAGGCCGCCCATGCGGCGCAGGTCCTCCTCGCCCGCCAGGGCGTGGATCACTCCACCAGCCGCCATGAACAGCACGGCCTTGAAGAAGGCGTGGGTCATCAGATGGAACATGCCGGCCGCGTATGCCCCCACCCCAACTGCCAGGAACATGTAACCCAACTGGCTGATGGTGGAGTAGGCCAGTACCCGCTTGATGTTCGGCTGCACGAGGCCGATGGTGGCGGCGAAGAGGGCGCTCACCGCGCCGATGGCAGCCACGATAGCCATGGCCGTCGGGCTCAACTGGTAGAGAGGGTGCGCCCGCGCGATCAGGTAGACACCCGCGGTCACCATGGTAGCCGCGTGGATCAGCGCGCTGACCGGGGTGGGGCCCGCCATGGCATCCGGCAACCAGACGTGCAGCGGCAGTTGGGCCGACTTGGCAGCCGCGCCGACCAGCAGCAGCACCACGATGGCCGTGGCCAACGGCCCGTCGAAGGCCAGCCTCTCGGAAGCCTGGGCGAAGACGCCTCCGTAGTCCAGCCGGCCGAAGGTGATGAAGATGAGGAACGTGGCAAGCAGGAGGCCCACATCCCCGATGGTGTTGGTCACGAATGCCTTGGTGCCGGCGGATGCGTTCTCCGGCTTCTGGAACCAGAAGGCGATCAGGGCGTACGAACTGAAGCCCACTCCGCCCCAGCCCACTATCAGCAACAGGAAGTTGCCGGCCAGCACCAGCGTCAGCATCGCCAGCACGAAGAGGTTCATCAGGGCGAAGAAGCGACCGTACCCCGGATCCCCATGCATGTAGCCGATGGCGTACACGTGGATCAGGAACCCAACGCCCGTGATTATCAGGACCATCATGACGGAGAGGGGGTCCAGCAGCAGGTTGAATGGCACCGACAGGCTGCCGGCCACGATCCAGCTCCACAGCGGCAAATCGACCGCCCTGGACTCCGCTGGCAGCGCCACCATCTCGAGGAACACCGCGAGGCCCACCACGAAAGAGAGTCCCACGGCTGCGCTTCCCACGACGCCACACGACCGGTGACTCAGCTTCCGCCCCACCAAGGAGCTGTAGAGGAACCCCAGCGCCGGAGAGAGTAGTATCAGCCAGGCATTGCTCAACAAGAGGATCTCACCCCTTCAGAGTACTGACCTCGTCCACGTCGACGTTGGCCCTGATTCGAAAGATGGAGGAGATGATGGCCAGCCCCACCACTACCTCTGCGGCGGCCATCGTCATCACGAAGAAGGCCACCACCTGTCCTCCGACCGAGCCGAAGCTGTAGGCAAAGGCCACGAAGGCCAGGTTCGCAGCGTTCAGCATCAACTCGATCGACATGAACATGACCAGGGGATTCTTTCTAACCAGCACCCCCGCGATGCCGATGGTAAACAGGATCGCACTCAGTATCAGGTAGTAGTTGAGCGGAGCAATCATGCATTAGCCTCGTATTCCCCCTCCCTCCGGGAGAGGGTGCCACTTCTCTCCTCTCCCTCTGGGAGAGGCCGCCCGAAGGGCGGGTGAGGGCCGCTACGCCCTCCGTTTGCCCAGAACCAGGGCAGCCACCATCGCCACCAACAGCAAGAGCGACGTCAGCTCGAACGGCAACAGGTATCGAGTGAACAACTCAGCTCCCAGGGCCACCAGGTTCCCCCCGTCGGCCATCCCTTGAGAGGCCGTGGGAGCCACGGCTGCGGGCGACCGCACGATCATCAGGGAAGCCCCCACCAGGAATACCAGCGCAAGCAGGACGGCGACGGGCAATCTATTGAGGATGCGATTCGGCCCTTCCTCGCGGGTCGGCGTGAGCATGGTAATCACGAAGAGGAACAGCACCATGATCGCACCCGCGTAGACCGTGATCTGCACCACCGCCAGGAACTCGGCCGCCAGGCTCAGATAGAGCATCGCCACGCAGAATAGGTGAGCCACCATGAACAGGGCGCCGTGCACCGTGTTCCGGCTGACGATCACCGCGAGGGCGAAGAGAACCGCCAGGACGGCGAGAGACGCAAAGTAGACGATTTCCATCACTTCAGCTCTTCCTGTTTCAGGGGCAGGCTTCTAACGCCCACGGGAGCCTCGCCATGCCCGGCCGTCGGAGGAACCAGCAGCCGCTCCTTGGTGTAGATGAAGTCCTCGCGGTCGTCGTCTATCAACTCGTACTCCTGCCCCAGCACGATCGCCTGGGTGGGGCATGCCTCCTCGCAGTACCCGCAAAAGATGCAGCGCAGCAGGTTGATCTCGTACCTCTTGGCGTAGCGCTCGCCGGGGGAGTGGCGCTCCTGCTCGGTGTTCTCCGCGGCCTCCACGTAGATGGCGCCGGCCGGACAGGCCGCCGCGCAGAGGGAGCAGCCGATGCAGCGCTCCAGCCCGTTGGCGTATCGGTGGAGGTTGTGGCGCCACCGCAGCCGCCGAGTGTCCGGACGCTTCTCCTCCGGGTACTGGAAGGTGGTCTTCGGCCTGAACAGGTATCTGAAGGTAATGCTGAGACCCTTGCCGATGCTCAGCAAGTCCTTGACGTCCTGGATTACTCCGCCTCTGCTAGCCATGCAAACCCCATCCAAACTAAGGGGTGTCCAGCGGGGCGACGCCCCTGCTGGCGGGCGTGACGCCGTGCTCGCCCGCGTCGCGGGGATGTACCACATCCCCCAGATTCCGCGTTCCCTCTATGACGAGACCGAAGTAGTGATAACCACCACCGTGGCCACCAGGTTGAGCAGGCTGACTGGCAGAATCACCTGCCAACCCAGCCGCATGAGCCGGTCGTAGCGCAGCCTAGGCAGAGTGGCCCTCAGCCAGACGTAGCCGAAGAGCAACACCGCCATCTTGGCGAAGAACCACCACACCCCATCAGCGACCGGCCCGTGATAGCTGCCCAGGAACAGGGTCGTGGCCACGGCACTGATGGTGACCATGCTCACGTACTCCGCCAGGTAGAACATGGCGAACTTCAGGCCGGAGTACTCGGTCATGTACCCCTGCACCAACTCCTGCTCCGCCTCAGGCAGGTCGAACGGCGGCCGGTTGTTCTCTGCGATGGCGCAGATGGTGTAGAGCAGGAATGCCAGCGGCTGGACCAACGCGATCGGCACAGCGGACTGGAATGCCACGATATCCGAGATCCTCAGCGATCCCACCGTAGCTACCACGCTCAGGATCGAGAGCCCCATCCCCAGTTCGTAGCTCACCATCTGGGCCGAGGAGCGCACCGAGCCGAGCAACGAGTACTTGCTGTTGGAGGACCACCCCGCCAGCACCACACCGTACACCCCAATGGAGGAGACGGCCAGGATCACCAGGACCCCCACGCCGACGTCCGCAACCTGCAAGTCCACAGGGTAGCCGAAGATGTTCAGCCGCGGACCCACCGGGATCACCGCGAAGGTCATCATCGAAGTCATGACGGCGATCACGGGAGCCAGCCAAAAGACGAATCTGTCAGCCCCTTCGGGTATCGCGTCCTCCTTGAACATCGCTTTCACCGCGTCGGCGATCGGCTGAAGGAGCCCCCAGGGCCCCACCCTGTTCGGGCCCACACGCGCCTGCATCCAGCCGAGTATCTTCCGCTCCGTCAGCGTCATGTAGGCGGCTGCGAGGATCAGTCCAAGGAAGACGATTATCGATTTGACCAGCGCGACCAGGATCTGCTCCATCCGACGCTAGGCTCCTGTCTCTTCGGCTCTCAGAGGCCCATACCACAGCTTCCGCTCGCGGCCGTTCCGCGACGCATCGACCTCCTCGATCCCCGGATAGTCCCACCGCTTGCCGCGGCTCCCCAGCCTGCTCCAGCCGAGCTTGCCGTAGAGCGGCACCGATGCGGCGATCTCGTCGAACACCTCGCTCGGCCGAGTGCAACTCCAGCCCGCTCCCAGTCCGCGGGCGATGTCGGATAGCACCTGCCAGTCGGGCCTCGCCTCGCCCGGGGGCGATACGGCGGCCTCGAGCCGCTGCACACGCCGCTCCAGGTTGGTGAAACTGCCCTCCTTCTCGGCGAATGCGGCGCCCGGCAGCACCACGTCGGCAATCTCTGCCGTGGGCGTCATGAGGATATCCTGCACCACCAGGAGATCCAGCCGCGAGAGGGCATCCCGAACACGGTCGCCCCCCTGTCCGGCGAGATCCAGCCCCACCAGGTAGAGCGCCTTCAACCGTCCGGCAGCGGCGGCTTCCACCATCTGCAGACCGCTGAGGCCGGCCGGAATGGCCTCCTGCTGGCCCGGCAACAGCTTGGGCAGGATCCCCATGTCGATCGCACCCTGGGAGTTGCACTCGCTACTCAGGGGGAGGAGAGCGCCTGACCCCTCCAGAACTCCCAACGCCACCGCCAGACGGCCGCACGCCTCCTGCAGACCCGCGGGAGCCCCGGGGAGCGGCCGCGGGAAGAGTATCGCCGCACCTTGCGCGCCCACCAGCGCCCGAGCGATCCCCGCCAGGCTTTCGGGCGGCACCCCGGCGATCTCCTGGACCCTCTCGGGGGTGTACTCGGCCACGTCGCGGGCCAGGTCGCCGTATCGCTCGCCCAGCCGCGCCTCCGCCGCGTCGCCCACCAGCCCCTCCGACAGGATCAGCCGAAGCAGCCCGTTCACCACGGCTGCCTCGCTCCCCTCCGGCAGGATCAGCCATGGGCTGCTCAGCTTCGACAGGTCAGTCTCCCGCGCCCCCATTCCGATCAGGCGGGCGCCCTTCCGGGCCGCCTTCTTCAGCCGAAGATCCAGCACCGGCTGGTCCGTCAGAGGGTCGACTCCGGCCAGCAGTATCACCCGGGCCGTCTCCAATCCGGCTATGGACCCTATGGCGGCGTCCAGGCCCACCTCTGGGCGGCTGTAGGAGCCGTGGAGCCCGTGGTCGACGTTGTTGCTTCCCAGGACGGTCCGAAGCAGCTTCTGGAAGAGATACATCTCCTCGTTGGTGGCTCGCGGGGAGACCATCCCCCCGATGGACTCGCCGCCGGTCGAGAGGCTGATCTGCCGCAGCCGCCGCACTACGGTGTCCAGGGCATCGTCCCACGTCGAAGCCACCAGCTTGCCTCCCCTTCGCACGAGGGGGGTGACCAGCCGGCCGGGATCGTTGAGGAACTGGTAGGTGAAGCGGCCGCGGTCGCACAGCCAGCCGTCGTCCACCTCGCCGTTCTCCCTGGAAGTGAGCCGGAGGACCACGTCGTTCCGCGATTCCACCTTGACGTTGCAGCCCACGCTGCACTGGCTGCACACGCTGGGGGCCTTCTTCAGTTCCCACGATCGGGCCTTGAAGCGGAACAGCGCGCTGGTCAGGGCGCCCACGGGGCAAAGCTCGATGGTGTTGCCCGAGAATGGCGAGTCGAAGCTTCGGCCCGGCATGACGCCGACGTAGCTCCTGGACCCGCGGCTGATCAGGGTCAGACTCTCATCCCCGGCAATCTCCCGCTGGAACCGGACACATCGGGTGCACATGATGCATCGCTCCCGATCCAGCACGATCAGTTCGCTCAGCCGGATCGGCTTCTCGAAGTGCCGCTTCTCCTCACCGAAGCGCGACCTGTCCGAGGCGTACGTAAAGGTAGTGTCCTGGAGGGGACACTCGCCACCCTTGTCGCAGACGGGGCAGTCCAGCGGGTGGTTGGTGAGCAGGAACTCCAGAACCCCCTTGCGGGCCTTCTCCACCGCCGGGGTGTTGGTCTTCACCACCATCCCATCGGTCACGGGCGTCGTGCAGGCCGTTTGCAGCCGAGGGACCTTCTCTATCTCCACCAGGCACATACGGCAGGCGCCCACCGGATGCATCTTCCCGTGGTAGCAGAAGACCGGAATCTCTATGCCCACCTGCTTGGCCGCGTCGACGACCAGCGTGCCCTTCGGCACCAGCGCCTCTCGGCCGTCGATCGTCACTCTTATCAAATCAGCCAACCTGCGCTCCCGTACGGTAGGTCCCGAGTCCTGATTCCCCGGCAGTCCTGCGCCCTGAGTCTCGAGTGGTTCCGGGAATGCCAGAGCCAACCACTCGGGACGCAGGACTCAGCGCTCGTGGCAAGATACTCAGGACTCAGCACTCAGGGCTTTGTCTTCAACCATACATCGCCCATGCCGGATGTGGTGCTCGAACTCTTCCCGGAACAACCCGATCCCGCTCCTCACCGGGTTGGTCGCGGCGTCACCCAGTCCGCAGAGGGTTTTGCCTCCCGCGATGTTGTCGCAGATGTCCAGCAGGAGGTCGAGGTCGCCCTCCCTGCCCTGCCCGTGGACGATCCTGTGGAGGATCCCGCTCATCCAGCGAACCCCCTCCCGGCATGGGGTGCACTTCCCACACGACTCGTGCTCGTAGAACTCCACCATCCTGGCGACGGCGTGGGGTATGCAGACGGTCTCGTCCATCACGATGACTGCGCCCGAGCCCAGCATCGATCCAGCCTGCGCCACCGAGTCGAAGTCCAGCTTTACGTCGAGTTTGTCCACACCGAACATGGGGGCAGAGGTGCCGCCGGGGATGAACGCCTTGAGGGCCCGGTCACCGATCAGCCCGCCGCCGTGCTCGTATATCAACTCCCGCGCGGTGGTCCCGAGCGGCAGTTCGTAGTTGCCAGGCCGGTTCACCCGTCCACTGAGGCAGTAGATCTTGGTCCCCGTGTTGCGCGGAGGTATCCCGATCGAGGCGTACCACTCGGCGCCGTTGTTCAGGATATGGGGCACGTTGGAGAGGGTCTCCACGTTGTTGATCACCGTCGGTTTGCCGTACAGCCCCACCACCGCTGGGAAAGGCGGCCTGGACCTCGGCATAGGCCGGTTGCCCTCCAGCGACTCCAGCAGCGCAGTCTCCTCCCCGCAGATGTAGGCGCCCGCGCCTCTCGAGAGCACCAAGTCCAGCGAGAAGCCACTCCCCAGAATGTCCCGGCCCAGGTAGCCCCGCTCGTACGCCTGCGCGATGGCCCGCTCCAGCCGTCGCGCTGCGAACGCCAGCTCCCCTCGAATGTAGACGAACGCCTTGGATGCATCGAAGGCGTAGCAGGCGATGACGATCCCCTCGATCAACTGGTGCGGATCGTTCTCGACCAACTGCCGGTCCTTGAAGGTGCCGGGCTCGCTCTCGTCGCAGTTGCAGGCCAGGTAGCGCTGCAGCCCCGGATCCTTCGGCACGAAGCTCCACTTCATCCCCGCGGGGAACCCGGCGCCGCCCCGTCCCCGAAGCCCCGAAGCCTTCACGATCTCGATCACCTCGGCAGGCGAGTGCTCCCGCAGGGTCTTCTTCAGCCCCTCGTAGCCACCCCGAGCCTCGTAGACGTCGATCTCCCAGGAGTTGGGGATCCCCATATTGCGGAAAAGGATCTTCTCGGTCACCGCTTTACGTCCTATCAGTGCTGAGAGCCCAATGCCGGGTGCCAAGTCCGAGTCCCCAGTGCTGAGTGCTGAGTCCTGGGTGCCGAGCGATCAGCCGCCGCCTTTCCAGAACCCCGAACCACTCAGGACGCAGGACTCAGGGCGCAGGACTTCTCTCCGCGTCTCCGTCTCTCGGCGTCCCCTCGTCTCGCCGGGCCTTGGCCCGAAGCTCCTCGAGGATCCGATCCACCTCTTCGCGGGTCAGGTTCTCGTAGTAGTCCTCGTTCACCATCATTACCGGTGCGTTGCCGCAGGCGGCCAGGCACTCCACCGTCCTCAGGGTGAAAAGCCCGTCTGGAGTGGTCTCGTCCGGGCCTATCCCCAGCTTCTCCTGCAGGTATTCGAGCAGCCGGTCGCTTCCCCGCAGATAGCAGGACAGGTTGTTGCACACGCCGATCACGTAGCTCCCGACTGGATGGTCGTAGAACATGTCGTAGAATGTGACCAGTTGGTACAGCCCGTTGGGATCTAGCTGCAGCTCCGCCCCCACCTCGGCCACCACCTCCGGCGAGAGCCAGCCCAACTGGTTCTGCGCCACCCGCAGCGCAGCTATCGCCGCCGAGCGAACCTCCGGGTACTTCTGCGCGGCCGCCCGGATCTCTGCCTTGGTCTGTTCGGAAAGGAGCCCTGCCATCATCTATCCACATCCCCCATGATCGGGTCGATGGCGGCGATCACGTTCACCAGGTCGGCCACGTAGCCACCTTTGGCCATGGCAGGAAGCGCCTGCAGGTTCGTGAACGAAGGGGTCCTCACGTGCACCCGGTAGGGCTTGCCGCTTCCATCGGAGACGATATAGAAGCCCAGCTCTCCCCGCGGCGACTCCGTCGCCACGTACACCTCGCCCGGCGGCACCTTGTATCCCTCGGTCGCCAGCTTGAAGTGGTGGATCAACGCCTCCATATTCTCCGAGATCAACTGCTTGGGAGGAAAGGCGAGCTTGAAGTCCTCCACCACGTAGGGCCCCTCGGGAATGCGGTTCAGCGCCTGCTGGACGATCTTCAGACTCTCTCGCATCTCGTCCATCCGCACCAAGTAGCGCGCGTAGCAGTCACCCTCCTCCCTGGTGACGACGTCGAACTCGTAGCTCTCGTATCCGCTGTAGGGCATGTCCTTGCGCAGATCGCGAGGCACGCCCGCGCCCCTCAACACCGGGCCTGTCACTCCCAGGGCGATGCACTCCTCGGCGCTCAGCTTCCCGACCCCGATCATCCGGTCCAGCCAGATGGGGTTGCGCGTCAGCAGCCCGTGATACTCGGCCAGCCGATCGGGGAAGCTGTCTATGAACTTCTGGACCGCTTCCTCGAACCCGGGCGGTATGTCCTTGGCCAGCCCGCCGGGGCGGATGTAGCTGGTCATCATCCGCTGGCCGGAGACCATCTCGAAGATGTCCAGCAGCGTCTCCCGTTCGCGGAAGCAGTACATGATGGGGCTCGATGCGCCGAGGTCCAGGCCGTTCGAGCCCAACCCCACGAGGTGGCTCTGAATGCGGGTCAGCTCGGCCAGCAGCACCCGTATCACCTGCGCCCTGGGAGGGGCCTCGATGCCGAGCAGCCTCTCTACGGCCAGGGCGAAGGTCAGGTTGTTCCCCAGAGGGTTCAGATAGTCCATCCGGTCGGTCAGGGTGACGCACTGCTGGTACTTCTTCGTTTCGTAGGTCTTCTCGAACCCGCTGTGCAGGTATCCGATGACCGGCGTGCAGTCTCGGACCACCTCACCATCCAGGGCCAGCACCAGCCGCAGCACCCCGTGGGTGGCCGGATGCTGAGGCCCCATGTTGAGGAGCATGATATCTTCGTCGGGCAGGAACTGAGGCTCGCTCGCCATCCTAGTTGAGACTCGCTTTCGGAGGCTCGCCAGCTCGTTGCCGGCGGAGCCGTGCGCTGTTGTGGGTGAACTCCACCGCCTCGCCGCCGATGGGAACGTCCTTCCGCAGCGGGTGGAAATCGGCGTCATCGGGCATCAGGATCCGTGTGAGATTGGGGTGTCCGTCGAACCTGATGCCATACATGTCGAAGGTCTCCCGCTCGTGCCAGTTGGCGCCGGGGAACAGCTCCACCACCGACGGCACGACGGCATCGGACTCCTCCACCGGCACCTTGATCGCGATCCGCTGCCGCAGCGAGGGGGAGTACAGGTAGTAGACCACGGCGAATCGGGGCTCCAGCCCCATCGCAAGATAGTCGACGCCCCAGACGCCGGAGAGGTGGACGTACTTCCAGTCGCCATCCCGCAGCAGCCGGCACACCTCTCGGATGAAGTCCCTCTCCACGATCAGGACCGGCGTGCCGGCGCGATCCTCGTCCACGCCCAGCAAGCCGTCGCCCACCGCCTCGCGCACCGTCTGCACCAACGCCTCAGATCCTGCCATTGATGTCCCCCTCGTTCAGGATCCGCATCTTCAGGCTCTGAAGCGCCTGCAACAGCATCTCTGGGCGTGGTGGGCAGCCGGGGATGTATATGTCCACAGGGAGAATCTTGTCGACACCCTGCACGATCGCGTAGTTGTTGAACACACCACCGCTGGATGAGCAGTCGCCCATGGCGATGACCCATTTTGGATCGGGCATCTGGTCGTACAGCCGCCGCAGCACCGGGGCCATCTTCTGTGAGACCCGGCCAGACACGATCAGCAGGTCGGCCTGCCGGGGGGTGGCCCGAAACGCCTCCGAGCCGAACCTCGCGATGTCGTATCGGCCCATGCTGGCGGCCATCATTTCGATAGCGCAGCAGGCCAGCCCGGAGGTGAGCGGGTAGATCGCGCCCTGCCGGCCCCAATTGGCCAGCTTGGTCACCACTACCTGGAGTCCGCCGGGCAGCCTCTCCTCTATTCCCAATCGAAGGCCCCTTTCTTCCAGACGTAGAAGTAACCCACCAACAGCACCAACACGAAGGTCAGCACCTCGATGAGGCCGAAGAGCTCCAACTGACGCATCACCACCGCAAACGGGTAAAGAAACACGATCTCGATATCGAAGAGGATGAACAGCATCGCCACCAGGATGAAGCGAACGTGGAAGCGACGCCTCGCCGGCATGAGGGGCTGGATGCCGCTTTCGTAGGGCATGGCCTTGACGGGGTTGGGGCGGTAGGGCCCTAGCAAGCGGGTGAGGGCCAGGATGATCAGCGTGAAGAGCGCAAGAGTCCAGAAGAGAACCGCTATGGGAATGTACTGCGCGGGCATAACACCACCATCGTCAGTGATCCAAGATGACGCCCCCTTGCGCCTTTCCAGGAGCGCCCCAGGCCCAGAGCATACGGTCGTGAATTATATCACCAAGTCCGTGTGTGTGCACCCCTTCGCATTGCCTCACAAATAATCTTACCCTGGGGGTGGTCGTTGCCTCACAATCCATCTTACTTTGAGAGGTTGGGGGATGGGAGTGAGGCGAGAGAGCAAGCACGAGGTGGCCGCGAGATGG
>JBLNDL010000067.1:0-89120 GCA_050261575.1 Sphingomonadaceae bacterium
CCGGACCTTAGAGAGAAACCGCTCCACCTGGAGGTTTCCGCGGACGGTCAGTTGATTGGCCACGCCTTCTTTCGGACGGCGTGGGAGTGGCGCCAACTGTTCTTCCCAATACCCGAGCCAAAAGACGAACCTATCCGGATCGACCTGCGGGTGGATAGGGTGTGGGCACCAAACGAACTGCTCCGCGACGGCAGAGACACCCGCGAGATCGGCCTCGCTGTGCGTCGGATGAGCATAGGGTCCGTCTCTACCGCAGCACAGTGGGCAGCCGAGGGCGTTCCGACGGAGGCATCCATCGAGAGGCTGAGCCAGCACCTGGACTACGTTCAGAAGATCTTCGCAGACCGAGAAGCCTTCTACCTGCGCGAATTGGAGGGCAAGGAACGGCTGATTGCGCAGCTCCAATCGAACCTCGAACGCTATCACGCCACCCCACCGTTCCGGGCCTACTTCGCCCTCAAGCGGCTCCTCGGTCGAACCACTCGTGAGGCAAAGCACAGTTGACCCACCCGTTTGTCTCGGTGATTGTCCTAAACTATAATGGCCTCCGCTTTCTTGAAGACTGCCTCCAGTCCTTGAAGCGACTGGATTATCCGTCGGATCGATACGAAGTAGTGGTGGTGGACAACGTATCCGCCGACGGGTCAGCCGACCTGGTGGAGAAACAGTTCCCCCAGTTCCGCGTTGTCAGGAATGAACGCAACCTCGGATTCGCCGGCGGGAACAACGTTGCCGTGCGCACATCCCGAGCCGACTACGTCGCGCTCCTGAACAACGATACGTCGGTGAGTCCCCTGTGGCTAGGCGAGCTGGTGGAGGCGGCGGAACTGGACCCGCAAGTCGGGGCTTGCACCTCCAAGCTGCTCTTCCAGCAAGATCGCGTGAGGGTGGATCTGGAGGCAACTCCGTTTCGGCCACGCGACTTCGGCTCTCCCGATCAGCGGGTGCTGGGAGCCCGTTTCCTGAGCGCCAGCACACTCCAGTCGGGGAAAAGCAGCGCCGCCGAGTATCTGGGCGGGTTCTACGGTTTCGAGCCCTCCCCGGAAGGCCCTTTTCGATGGTCCGCCGCCGTGGCCACCCTGGGATGCCGAGTATCGAAGGGGGATGAGCCAGCGGTTCTCAGGCTAACGGTCGCGGCACCTCGACCCGACGGAGGACAGGCAAGATTGACCCTGCGAGCCGAAGGGCTCTCGTTGGGGGAGTTCGAGTTGGCCCCTCAGCCCAGAGTGATCGAGGTTCACCTGCCAAAGCAGGTAGTCGACAAAGCGAGGCCGGTGATCCAGAACGCCGGCACCATCATCCTCCCGGACGGGTCCGGCCGAGACCGTGGGACCGTGGTCAAGGGAACCGAGGTGTACTCCGAAGAAGACACCGGCCAGTACGATCGGCAGGAGGAGGTCTTCGCGGGTTGCGGCGCGGCGATGCTGCTGCGCAGGGCGATGCTGGAGGACGTCGGGCTGCTGGATGAGGATTTCTACATGTACTACGAGGACATGGATCTGTCGTGGCGGGCCCGCCGTCGAGGCTGGAAGATACTGTACGTGCCCGGAGCCGTCGTACGTCACGTTCACGCCGCTAGCAGCGTCGAGTGGTCGCCGTTTTTCGTCTATCATGTGGAGCGAAACCGCCTGTTGATGCTCGCCAAGAACGCCCCGTTGGGCCTGGCCGCCGCGGAGCATCTCCGCTACGCCGCGACGGCCACGCTGAACCTCGGCCGCTACCTTCGCTCGACTGTCAGGCGCGCACCCGACAACAAGACGCTCAGGCTTAGAGTGGCAACCCAGTTGAGGGTCCTCGGCTGGCTCACCCGCCAGCTTCCCCGCACACTCTCCAAACGGCGCCAGCTCCAGAGGCGCGATCGGGTGCCCGCATCGAAGATCCTGACCTGGATGGTGCCGGCGTGAGGGTAGGCATCTACAACCGCTGGCTGCACACCATGGGTGGTGGCGAGCGCTACACCTTGGGCGCAGTTCAGGCCCTGGTCGAGGAAGGGAACCAGGTGGAACTGATCACCCACCGCCCCACCTCACTGCGAACCCTGGAATCGAAGCTGAACGTCAACTTGCAGGGGGTCACCCTCCGCTGCGTGCCCGATCTCCCCGGCCCACGCCTCGGGGACTACACGGCAGAGTACGATCTCTTCATCAACGCCTGTTTCATGCAGGTGGTGCCCCCCAAGGCCAAGAAGAACGTGCTCTTCGTCTACTTCCCCTTCCCCATAGACCGCTCGGCCTGGGCCGAGTTCAAACGAAAGGTAGGGCTTTGGCTGCGGCGTGAACTGGTCGTGCCAGAATACGGGGAGGGCTTCTACGGCCCCCAGAAGGTGGGGGGCGGCTGGTATAGGTGGACCTCCGAGCGAGCCACAGTCAACGTCCCCGTGATTCGGCAAGGCAAGCCGCTCAGGCTGCGTGTCATGATGGGCAACTTCCGCCCAGCCGAGCAGTCGTCAGCTTCGGTCACCCTCTCCGCCTTGGGAACCGCGCTGGCGAAACGTGAGATCGGCATCACGAACGGCAACTACGTGCCGGTGGAGGTCACCCTCCCTCCGGAGTCCACTAGGGGGAAGACTGCCACCCTGGTCATCGAAGCCAACACCTTCAATCCTCAGGGAGGGCCAGGTTTCGAAGAAGACTTCCGCGACTTGGGAATCGCGGTCTCCAAGATCAAGGTCGATGGCATTCGTCACACGCTTTACGAGGTAGTGTTCGAAAAGCTGATCCCTGAGTTGGGGCGGCGCCTCCACGGCATACCCGATAACCTCTCGCTCAGCTACGTGGACAATTACGACCTGATATGCCCTATCTCAGCCTTCAGCCAGAAATGGCTCGACATCTATTGGGGCAAGAAAGGGGAGATCCTCTATCCTCCGGTGGATGTCGACGTTTATACCCCATCACCAGTCAGGAAGAACGTCATCCTCAACGTCGGGCGATTCTTCAGCGGAAGCCACAACAAGAAGCACATCGTGATGATCGAGGCGTTCAAGAGGCTGTGCCGCCGGGGGCTGAAGGGTTGGGAACTCCACCTGGTCGGCGGTGTCGCGTCCGGAGAGGTACACGAGGCATACCTCAAGCGGGTAAAGCGGAAGGCAGTGGGGTATCCCATCTTCATCCACGCAGATGCCCCATTTGCCGAACTAAAGAAGCTCTACGAGGAGGCCTCCATCTACTGGCACGCCAGTGGGTACGGGGAGAACGAGAACCGAAACCCGATACGTTTCGAGCACTTTGGCATCACCACCGTGGAGGCGATGGCCGCGGGCTGCGTCCCCGTCGTCATAGCCAAGGCCGGCCAACTGGAAACGGTGGAGCATGGCCGCAGCGGCTTCCTGTGGAATACCACTCGGGAACTGGAGGACTACACCCTCCGCGTCATCAACGATCATTCCCTGCGAGCATCCCTGCAGCAGGGAGCGATTTCGCGAGCCCGCGCTTTCGATCAACAGAGCTTCAAGCGGCGCTTTCTGGAGTTGATCTCTACGATATAGATCGGATGTTTGCCTACATATGTCTACCATAACACCCAGCGAAGCTCGCGAGTTCCTCACCGGCTTCGATCATTGCTCGCACCCCCTGGCAATGGAATACCTGAACGTTGCCCTGGACCGGCTGTTGGTCACCCTGGATCTGATGCCGCGGCTGGAGGCAGGAGCCAGGATCCTGGAGTTGGGCGCCATGCCCTACTTCATGACGTGCCTCCTGTTGCGGCACTACCCCTCGTGTCGACTGGAGTTGGCCAACGAGCCCGATAGGCTGAAGCTGGATGGAGGACACGTCAGGCTGGTCAACCGCAGGCACCACCTCGACTTCAGCTTCACCTACGAGGCATTCAACATCGAGACCGACCCCTTCCCATACGAGGATGGAAGCCTGGACGTCGTGCTCTACTGCGAGATGATCGAGCACCTGATGCACGACCCAACGCACTCGCTCTACGAGATCCACAGGATACTCAAGCCCGGAGGCTACCTGCTGCTCAGCACACCCAACCCGTTCCGATACACCAACTACCTGAGATTCCTCACCGGAAAGAACATCTACCCGCCATTCTCCGGATGGGGTCCCTACGCCCGGCACAACCGCGAGTTCAGCACTCGTGAGTTGAGGCTGCTCCTTAAGCAGTGTAACTTCGAGATCGAGACACTGATCACCGCGTACGATCCGGCCTACGATCACCCCAAACGGCTCGACGGCGTCGCCCGCTGGCTCCACAAGCGAGGTTTGCTGCGGGAACAGATGGATGTGATCCATCTCCGAGCCAAGGCCGTGGGCAAGCCGATCTACCGATATCCGCCGGAGCTCTACCTCGACGTGCACGCCTATCAACGGATCGTGAACGACAACATCGAGATGGGAGTGAACGACGAGGCCCAACTAGGGGCAGGCTTCCAGAAGCTGGAGTCGTGGCCGCCGTTCGTCAGGTGGACGGACAAGGCCGCCGTGGCGAGGCTACGGGCTGGCAGCCACACATCCCTCGGCATACGCTTTTACTCCGGTCCGAAGGAGTTGAGCCGGAGGGTCACCGGGAAGCTTTCGCTGAACGGCGTCGATCACACCCTGGATGTGGCTCCTGGCGAGTGGGTCGAGTTGCGCCTCCCCTTGTCCGCCCCTCCCCACGACGTCGTGGAAATGAGCCTGGAACTCGATCGCACGTGGGTGCCGAGCGAAGTGCTGGGAATCCCCGACACCCGAGAGATCGGCATCGCCGTCCAACGCATCTGGCTGGAGTGACGAAATGACCGGTCGATCCGATCGCTTCCTGGGGAGCCTTCTCCTGGTCTTCTTTCTCGCGCTCTACCTCCTCACGGGAGGCGGCCACGGCTACAGCCCCGATGGCGAGTTCGCCTACTACGCGGCCCGCAGCATCAGCCTTGACCCTGAGCACGAGTACCTGAAGAAGATGCGAAGCTCCTTCTCCCAGTGGGGCTTCATGGTGCCTTTGCTGGCGCAGCCACTCGTGCTGGCTGGAGAGCCGCTGGCCAACGCCATGCCCCAGAAGGACCACGCCGTCGTCGACGGTCGCGACTACGTGCTGGGGATCTACAAGGCGAGGCACCTGCCGGAAGGGGCTCCAACGGCCGGCCCGAACGGCGACGGAGTCGAGGACCGGTACGTCCGAACCGACTTGAAGCTCGGGCCAGCCACGTCTCTGTCGATCATCTCCTTCCTGTCTGAGGCCACGGGTATCCCTCAGGATACCCAGGTGGCGGAGATCGTCCTGGTGGATGTCTCGGGCGACACGCTCGTCTTTCCCATACGGGCAGGGGTCGAGACCGCCGAGTGGAGAGTGGACAAGGTCACCGGCAATCCGGAACACCACCGGGGTCGGGTCGCCTCCATCTGGCCCGGCAACACCACCGGGCGCAACTACTACGCGGAGATACCCTTCGGTCGCACGGTGCAACCCAAGGAACTCACCATCCGCTACGTGCACCCGGAGGGCCACCTCTTCGTGCGCTCGATCGCCTTCCTGAATCAGGAGACCGGAGCCTTCGAGGAACTCCCAAGCGAAAACCGGATGTGGTCGGAAAGGGAGAACAACGACCTCTTCGCGCGCCTCTTCTACTCGCCCTTCAACGGGATAGTGACGGCCATCGGCTGTGTCCTGCTGTTCGCGCTGGCGCGGCTGCTGGGCTACGGGCAACTCGTGTCCTTGGTCGCCACACTCCTCTACGGAGTGGCCACCCTTGCGTGGCCCTACGCCAAGTACGACTTCTCCGAGCCCACCCTCGTCATGTTCATCCTCCTGACCCTCTATCTCCTGTTCCGTTGGGAGCAGGACCGGAGGGACCGATGGATGTTGCTGGCCGGCATCTCTGCCCTATCGGCCGTGGGGACCAAGTACTTCGCAGGCGTGCTGGTGCCCCTGCTGCTACTAGAGGCTCTGCTGATCCACTGGCGGCAGTACCCAACCCCGAGGGCACTCGCCAAGTTCGCCAAGCCCGCCGCGCTCTTCTGCGCGCCGTTCGTCGTGGTGGCAGCCCCCGCCGTGTGGTACCTCAGTCAGCGGTTCGGCTACTACCCGTCGATCCTCGAGGCTTGGGCCGGCATCCAGCGAGGCTGGCTCCCGCTGCCCATGCACATCGGCCTGGGTGGGCTGCTGTTCAGCCCAGGTAAGAGCTTCTTCCTCTACTCGCCACCCACCGTGCTGGCGATCTTCTCCGCCGTGGCCTTCGTGCGAAGGTACGGAATACGATCCATCGGGATAGTGGCCATCGTCCTCGTCTACTTCCTGATCTACAGCAAGAAGCCGGCTTGGCACGCCGGGGCGGGATGGGGTCCCCGCTACCAGGTCCTCATCATCCCCCTCGTGATCCTGATGGCCATGCCAATCATCCAGAAGGCAGTCGAGGAGAGGCACCGCTTGGCCCGCTACGCAGTATTGGCAACCCTCGTCCTGGGGGTCAGCCTGCAACTGCTGGCCGTCTCCAAGGCATTCGAGAACTACATCGGAATGTTCCGCCACCAGATCGTCACCCAGATGCCGGACGAGGGGGCGCAATACGGCGGGGCCGAATACTACCCCTACGCTGCAGGGCTGGACGACGGCAACAACATCACCGCAACCGTGCTGGCCTGGCCCTTCAGCCCCATTCTGGCCCACACCTGGCTGCTCTCAGCCGATTTCCTGGCCATCGGCCCCTCATTCCTGCAGCCCGAGAAAGACAGGCTGCTCGTCACTCCCCCCTGGAAGAAGTTCTGGGGAATAGACGTGGTACCAGCGCACCCCGAGCACGGGCTAGGATTCGACTTCTGGTCCATGCGTCTTAGAACCGATTTCCCGTCCTACACCGGCTTCCTCACGGGCGTTGCCATCGCGGTCCTGCTGCTGGAGGCGGCGCTGGTGGCCAGTGGCGCCCTGCTGGTCTCTCTGCTGTTCGTTCGTTCGACCCGACGCCCACGAGCCGTCAAGACGTGGATAGGCTTATCCTGCCTGATCCTCCTGCTGTTCAATGGCATTCACCTCCTTCTCTGATCTAGTCCGAGCACAGCGCGGGCTCGTGCCCCTCGCCCTCCGGTCCAGCAGGGAGAGAGATCTTGCTTCGTGCCTGCTGCTCGGTCTGCTGGCGCTCGTCTTCCCGTGGCAACTATCGCTGCTGGGCTACCTTCCCAACTCCATCGACTTCGTCCTTCAGTACTATCCGAACCTCGCCTTCCTGGGAACCAGCCTGAAGGCTGGGGAGCTACCGCTCTGGAACCCCCACGTCTTCGCCGGCACCCCATACCTGGCCGACCCCCAATCGGCGGTCCTCTACCTGCCCAACTGGCCCTTCCTGCTGCTGCTGAGCACCGCGGATGCCGCTCGGGCAATCGTCGTGGCCCACTATGCGCTGGCCTCCATCGGCAGCTACCTCTACCTCAGGAGCGTCGGGCTGTCGGCAGCTCCAGCCCTGGTGGGCGCCATCCTCTTCGGTCTGAACGAGTACACCATCACTCAGGTGGCCGGAATCCCCCTCCTCGTCAACCTCGCGTGGATACCCATCGCGCTGCTTCTAGTGGAACGAGCCCTCCAACTGAATAGCATCGGATACGCGCTGGGGGCCGCAGCGGCCCTCACCATGCAACTGTTCAACGGATGGCTCCACGGCCTCTACGTGACGGCCTTCGCCCTGCTGGCAACCTTCCTCTGGCACGCCATCACCAGAGCCACCAGTACCCGCCGCTGGAGTGCCGTCCTCCGCCCCACGGGCCTCGTGGCGCTCCTGGGGATCACCTGGACAGCCCTCGGCGCCACCCTCCTTCTCCCCGCCCTGGAGTTCACATCCCACTCCAACTACCTGATGGATAGGGGTCTCGAGCAGGCTGGCGGCGAGGGCAACGTGACGGTCCTGGCGATCCTGGGTGTCGGCGGCAGCGAGGGGCACGGCGTCTACCTGGGGGCGGTGGGGCTTCTCCTGCTGCTGCTGGGAGCCGTTCACGGTCGGGACAGGAAGCGGGTCCGGCTCTATTTGCTCCTGGGGGGCTTCGCGCTCCTGGCGGCCTTCGGCACCAAGGCCCCACTGTACGCCCACCTGTACCAGTGGCTGCCCGGCTTCCGTGCCTTCCACACCCCGGGCCGTTTCATGGTGCTCTATCTGCTTTCGGCCTCGGCCCTTGCGGCCTTTGGAGCGGACACACTGCTCAAAGGGATCACCCGCCGGCAACTGCTGACTGTGCTGGGCGTCGCGCTGCTCCTCCTCGCCCCCTTCTACTACACTATGTCAAGGATGTTCGCCCCAGAGGCGTTTGGGCTGCTGCTGAACAACCTGCTGCACTGGTCCGATGGCCCGTACCTGCGCGCCGACAACGCCCGGCACCTCTTCTTCTCCGGGTTGGCTGCCGCGCTCCTCTTCTCAATCCTGGCCTCCGGACGCCTGCCGGGCAGGGTTGCCTACACGGCAACCCTCTTGATCCTGCTGGGCGACCTCTTCCTTCTGCGCGGCCTCGGCGGCCAGTACTTCGTGCCGCCTCCCGAGCTGTATCAGTCGGCGGAGTTGCGCTCTCGACTGGCGCTGCAGGCAGACAGCCAAGAGCCCTACCGATCCATGGGCTACGCGAGGAACGGTACGATGCACTTCCTCTCGGACTTCCCAAACAACGTGGTGCCCGCCCTCGCTCCGCCAAACCTGGCCATGGTGTACAGGACAGAGGACGTGCAGGGATACAACCCCCTGCAACTTCGCCGATACGCCCAGTACCTTGCAGCGGTGAACGGCGGCCCGGAGGACTACCACTGGGCGCTGGTCTACAACCTCCAGTCCCCGCTGCTGGACCTGCTCAACCTGCGCTACGTCGCGCTGCGAGGCGACGACTCCCGAGCGAGCAACGTCACCGTGGCTACCGCCATCAACCTGGAAACGGATAGGCAGTCGGTCACGGTGCCCACCAAGGGGGTCCTCGCCTCGGGGATTCGGGTCCACTCCTACCTGGGACACTCGGCCGATATGGCCGACGGCCAGGTAGCCGCGCGGATCCGGGTCGTCGATGCCTCCGGCCGCAGTTGGAGCTTCGATCTGCGAGCAGGCATGGAAACCGCGGAGTGGGCCTACGACCGGCCGGACGTTCTCAGCCGGGTGCGTCACCGACGCGCCACCGTGTCCCAGACCTGGAACCTCCCCTCGCCGGTGCACACCTACGTGGCCGACCTCACCCTCCCTCAACCGATGGAGGTGCGGGAGCTAACCGTGGAACGGGTACAGCCCGACGTTTTCATCGTTGTCCCGGAGGTGGCAGTGGTACCCGTGCAGCCGATCCAGCGATACCAACTGGTGGATCAGGCCGGGGATACCAAACTCTATCGCAACGACCTAGCCCTTCCGAGGGCCCTCCTGGTGCCTCGCGCGGAGGTGATCCAGGACCCCGCGGAAGTCCTCCAGAGGCTCCAGCGCGATGGCTTCGACCCCAAGCACCAAGTGATTCTGGAAGGGCCAGGGACTCCGAGGGAACAGGGCAGCGGTGGTGACATGGGCGAGGCGATCATCCTCTCCCGAAGCAACAACACGGTGCGGCTGCAGGTGCGCGCCGCTTCGTATGGATTCCTTCTCTTGAATGAGCTATCATACCCGGGTTGGAACGCCTACTTGGATGGACAGCGGACTCGGGTATGGCGAGCCAACTACCTGTTCCGAGCTATAGAAGTCCCCTCCGGAGAGCACGAGGTTGAGTTCCGGTTCGAACCCGACTCCCTGAAGCTGGGGTTAGCCCTCACTCTACCCACTGTGGCACTCCTCCTGGCAGCCGCTGTATTCCGTCTCAAGACCCAACAGCATCGGAGGGAGGAAACTGTACGGTGATCGACAAGGAATTGCTGGATATCCTGGCCTGCCCGGCATGCAAGGCGCCGGTTTCGCAGGAGGGCGACTGGATCGTCTGCTCGGCCAGCGAGAGTTGCGGCAAGCGATATCCGGTGCGCGATGGCGTCCCCATCATGCTGATCGACGAGGCTGTGGACCCACACGGCCAACCAAGGGCTGAGGGCTGAGGTCCCTGGACTTAGCGGGTTTGCGAGGGGCTCAGTCCTCAGTCCTCGTTGCCGGCTACCATCACATCAGATCGAGGCACCATGAACAGCATCGGTGGCGCGCAGAACCTGCTCCTGAAGTTTCGGCGACATAGGGCAGTGCTGCATCCACGCACTCTCAGCTTCCTCTTCCACTGGCTGCGTCGAAGCCCCAGGGTCCCCTACCCACCGCTGAAGCTTCACCTGGAGCCCACCAGCCACTGCAATCTGCGATGCATCATGTGTCCGCAGAGCATGGGGGCCACCAAGGGCAACGGCCATATGGATATGGACCTCTACCGAAAGATCATCGACGAGGCTCGACAGTTCGTACTGGAGATCAATCTCTTCTTCAGGGGCGAGCCGCTGCTCCATCCGCGCATCGTGGAGATGGTGCGGATTGCGCGGAACGCGGGCATCTCCACCCATATCAACACCAACGCTACCTTGTTGAAAGGCAGGCTGGTAGACGGGCTCCTGGACGCCGGTCTGGACAAGCTTACGATCAGCTTCGACGCCGGCGAGAAGGAGATGTATGAGCAGATGCGTCGCGGCGCCAAGTACGAGAAGACCCTGGAGAACACCCTGGGCTTCCTCAGGGCCAAAGCCGCCAGGCGATCTAGCAGCCCGTACACCACCATCCAGGTGATCCGCTTCTTCGAACCGAGCGCGCCGGGCCCATCGGTTCCCGAGCAGTTCGTGCGTCTGTTCGACGGCCTTCCCGTCGACGAGTTCGACCCCATATGGGCCCACGGTTGGGCCGGCACAATGAAGGACAGCGAGAGCTTCCAAGCGGCGCCCTACGGCCACAACTACTACCCCTGCAACTGGTTGTGGAAGTCGCTGGCGATCGGGTGGGACGGGAAGGTGGCCACCTGCTGCGGGGACTTCGGCCCGCACGAGGTTTTCGGCGACCTGAACACAGACAGTCTCCTGGACATATGGAACGGCCCCCAGATGGTGAGGATTCGCACCCTGCAGCGAGAGAAGCGGCTGGGAGAGCTGCCGCTCTGCCGCGGTTGCGACGCCCCGTGGCAGCCCGACGGTCCCCGATGGAAGCTCTTCCACACGGCCTCCCTGGTGGCCGGACTCACGTACCGAGGTGGACAGTCCCCTTGAGAGTGCTGCTCGTATCCAACCTCTTCCCTCCCGATATCGGCGGGCCGGCTACCTACGTATCCAGGCTCGCCAACGATTTGCACCAGCGAGGCCACCAGGTGCAGTTGGTGGTCTGCGCGGAGAACCCTTCCGCCGGTGCCGAGTATCCCTTTCCAGTGCGCCGGATATCGCGGCGCATCTTCATGCCCCTGCGCCTACTGATCGTGCTTTTCTGGGTCATTTGGCACGCCAGAAATGCGGATGTGGTTTACGTCAACGGCCTGGAACTGCCGGCCGTCCTCGGCTCCCGCCTGATGCGCAAGCCCTCCGCCCTGAAGGTGGTCGGCGACTTCGCCTGGGAGTATGCGGTTCGCCATGGCTGGACCAACGATGGGATAGATCACTTCCAGACCGCCCGGTACGGCCGGAAGGTGGAGTTGGTCCGGTGGCTGGAGCACTGGTACGCGCAGCACGTGGACCGGGTGATCACCCCCAGCTTCTACCTGAAGGGTATCGTGGCAGGATGGGAAGTGCCACCTGAACGGATCAGCGTGGTCTACAACGCCCTGACCAACCGCTTCGACGGCAGCCTGACTCGCGAAGAGGCTCGCCGGGCCGTGGGTCTGGACGGCACCCTGGTCTTGACCGTGGCCAGGTTGTACAAGTGGAAGAACGTAGACGTCCTGATTCGGCTGGTGCCGGACCTCCCTCCAGAGAGCAAGCTGGTCATCGTCGGTGACGGCCCCGAGGAGGAGTACCTCAGGGGGCTGGCCGCCGAGATCGGCGTATCCGACCGCGTGGTGTTCGTGGGTCGAGTGCCGCAGGCCAAGGTCGCTCTCTACCTGCGTTCCGCAGACGTCTTCGTGTTGAACACGCGCTACGAGGGGCTCTCTCACACCATCCTGGAATGCATGGACGTGGGAATCCCCGTGGTCGCCACGGCCGTGGGGGGCAACATGGAGTTGATCGAAGACGGGGTCAACGGCTTCCTGGTGCCGGTGGACGACCGGAGGCAGATCGTCTCCGCCGTCCGGAAGCTGCTGTACGATCGCAAGGTTAGAGAGAGCTTCGTCGAGCGCTCCAAGGAAAAGGTGAAGGACTCCTCCTGGGACAGGTTGGTCGACACGGTGGTGGCAACCCTCGATCAGGTGGTACGGGAGGCCAGGAGTTGATGGCGAGCAGCGGCCTCAAGGTCATTTCGATCGGGCTCGATCTCACCATCGCCCTCGTGGACCCCTCGGTTGGCAGCAGGGGAGACGCCCGGCGGCGGCAAGAGGAGTACGCCGAGCTGGTGTCCAGCTACACCGCCATCGTGAAGACCCCGCGGAGCAACCGGTACCAACCCTATCGATGGGGTGGCAGTCACGCCGTGTTGCCGACGCTTTCCACATCGGCATGGCGTTTTCCGCTCGATGCCTATCGGCTGGCCGCTAGAGTGGTTGGCGAGCAGGGCGCCGACCTCGTGGTCACACAGGACCCATTCTCGACCGGACTCGCAGGCTACTGGTTGAAGAAACGGCTAGGGGTTCCGCTCTGCATCCAGGTCCACAACGACATGATTGGATGCCGGTGGTGGATGCGAGAGTCTCCGGTCAACCGAGCCATGGAGCCGCTGGGCGCATGGCTCGTCCGGCAGGCGGACACCGTCCAGGTGGTCAGCCATACCATCCGGGATCGGTTGGTAGCCAGGGGGATGGATCCCTCCCGAGCCTGGAACATCATGACCGGTGCGGGCATAGACTCTCGCCAGTTTCGAGAAGCCGACGGATCCGAGTTGCGAGCCAGGCTGCTTGGAGGCGAACATTCCTGGCTCGTGCTCTTCATGGGAAGGCTAGTCAAGCAGAAGGACCTTCCCACCCTTCTCCAGGCCGCCTCAATCGTGGCGCAGGTGCGTCCGGAGGCCCTGTTCCTCTTGGTCGGCGACGGCGAGGAGCGGCCAAGGTTGGAGGCGCTAGTGCGGGGACTGGAGCTTGAGGACAACGTTCGGATCCCCGCCGGCGTAGGCCCGGAAGAGGCACCCCGCTACTTCGCCGCCTGTGACATCTTCGTCATGTCCTCGTTGTACGAGGGAAAGGCCAGAGCCCTGGTGGAGGCCGCGTGTGCGGCTAAGCCCATCGTGACCACCGAGGTCAGCGGTGCCGACGAGGTGGTGGTGGAGGGCGAGACCGGCCACCTGGTGCCGGTGCGGGACCCGTCGGCGCTGGCCGACCGCATCCTCAGGCTCCTCGACGATCCGGAGAGGGCCCGCCAGATGGGCCTCCGAGGGCGGGAACTCAACTGCGAGAGGTACGATCGCAAGAACAGCCTCCAGCAGATGGCTCGAATGTGGGAAGCCACGGCGGCCGCCGCCCGGCCGAGGACTGAGTACTGAGTGCCGAGCCTCATCGGATCACGGAGTCGGGGGTGTCCCAACCCCGACGGACCACTGGGGGCGACATCCGGCAAGGCGACGCCGTAGATCTCCTGGGTCAAGTCACGTCCAGCGAAGTGCTGAATCAGCATAGAATATGGAGAATCCAGCAAGGCGACGCCGTAGATCTCCTGGGTTGAGACGGCCCAGGCTTCGCGACTATTGAGTGCTGGATAGCTGACAGCCATCAGCCGTCAGCTACCGTGTGAGGTGAGCAACATGCCGGACAACGGCCGCAAAGATAGGGCGTTGAACTTCGGGATCGTGGGCTGCGGCAGGATAGCCTCCCGCCACGCTGACGCTATCTGGGCCAGAGGCGATACAAGGCTGGTCGCCGTCTGTGACGTGAGCGAGCAGCGAGCCGCCAGAATGGCCTCCCAGTACGGATGCGAGGCATACACCGACTACGACAGGATGCTCTCGCGGCCGGACCTCGACGTGGTGTGCGTGTGCACCCCGAGCGGTCTCCACGCGGCCAACGGCATCCAGGCCGCACGAGCCGGCAAGCACGTGGTGGTGGAGAAGCCGATGGCGCTCACCATGGAGGATGCATACGCCCTGGAGAAGGCGTGTCGCGACTCGGGTGTGAAGCTCACGGTGGTACTCCAGAACCGGTACAATAGTGCCATGCGGCGGCTGCGGGAGGCGGTGGATGCGGGGAAGCTCGGCAGGCTGCTGCTGGCAACCGTCACGGTGCGTTGGTACCGCCCCCAGGAGTACTACTCCGGCGACAACTGGCACGGCACCTGGGCCATGGACGGCGGCGCCCTGATGAACCAGGCCATCCACCACATCGACGCCCTGCAGTGGATGATGGGTGACGTGGAGAGCGTCTTCGCCTACACCGCCACCCTCGCCCACCAGATGGAGGCGGAGGACACCGGAGTGGGCGTGGTCCGCTTCAAGAGCGGCTCCCTCGGCTCCATCGAGGGGTCCACGATAACCTATCCGGCAAACATCGAGGGGTCGCTGGCCGTCTTCGGCCAGAGGGGCTCGGTGAAGATCGGCGGCAACTCCCTGGACAGGATCGCTTTCTGGAAGGTGGAAGGGGAGGTGGAGCACGAGCAGGAAATCCTGCGCCGCCAGGAGCTAGACCCACCCCCCAGCCGCTACCTCTCCCACAGTTGGGTGCTGGACGACATGGTTCGGGCTATCAGGGAAGACGGGCAGCCCGCCACCAACGGCGTGGAGGGCCGCAAGTCGCTCGCCCTCGTCCTGGCACTATATCAGTCTGCCAGGGATGGTCGGGAGGTCAGGATGGATCGGATAGAAGCTGGGATCGGGCACGATCCGGTAGAGGTCCAGCAGGGGGAGAGACGATGATCAGCCCCACCGCCAAGATCTACCCCAACGTGCAGTTGGGAGAGAACGTGGAGATCGGAGACTTCGTAGTGCTGGGAGTGCCGCCGCGAGGAAAGGCCGAAGGCGAACTACCCACTATCGTTGGGGACGGGGCAGTCATCCGCTCCCACACCGTCATCTACGCCGGCAACGTCATCGGCAAGCGTTTCCAGACCGGACACCACACCATGATCCGTGAGGAGAACCGAATCGGGGACGACGTCAGCGTGGGCACAGGCTCCGTGGTGGAGCATCACGTGGAGATCGCCGACCACGTCCGCATCCACAGCCAGGCCTTCGTCCCCGAGTACTCCACCTTGGAGGAAGGGGCATGGATCGGCCCCAACGTGGTGCTGACCAACGTCCCGCATCCCCTCTGTCCCAAGGCCAAGGTGTGCATCAAGGGACCCACCATCAAACGGGGCGCCAAGATAGGGGCCAATTCCACCATCCTGCCCTACCTCATCGTGGGCGAGAACGCCCTGGTGGGGGCAGGAACGGTGGTGGTGGAGAACGTGCCCGACCGGGCCGTGGTGGCGGGAAACCCGGCTCGAGTCATCAAGAGCATCGACCAGCTCACCTGCCCAGTGGAGTTGATCGAGAAGCCGTACGGAGGTGAGGGATGAGGATCCCCCTTTGTGACCTGAAGGCACAGTACTCGGCGATCCAGGGCGAGATCGACGACGCCATCAAGAGCGTACTCGCCAAGACCAACTTCATCCAGGGCGAGGAAGTGCGGCTGCTGGAGAAGGAGTTCGCCGCCTACTCGGGGGCCCAGTACGGCGTGGCCGTCAGCTCGGGGACCGACGCCCTGCACCTCGCGCTGCTGGCAATGGGCGTTGGACCAGGGGACGAAGTGATCACCACCGCCCACACCTTCACCGCCACGACCGAAGCCATCTGCTACTGTGGAGCGAAGCCGGTGTTGGTGGACATCGATCCCCGCACCTACAACATCGACCCCGCGAGGATCGAGGAGAGGATCACCCCTCGCACCAAACTGATCATGCCCGTCCACATCTACGGCCAGCCGGCCGACATGGATGCCATCCAGCAAGTCGCCTCTCGCCACGGCCTGCCGGTGCTCGAGGATGCGGCTCAGGCCCACGGGGCGGAATACAAGGGCAGGAGGGTCGGCAGCCTGGGCATCGCGGCCTGCTACAGCTTCTACCCGGGCAAGAACCTGGGCGCCTACGGCGACGCCGGCATGATCGTGACGAACGACGAGAAGCTGGCCGCATGGTGCGCTATGATGGCCGACCACGGCCGAACGGAGAAGTACTCCCACAGCCACATCGGCTACTGCAAGAGAATGGACACCCTCCAGGCTGCCGTCCTACGCGTGAAGCTGCGCCATCTCGACGCCTGGACCGAGGCTCGCCGGGCTTGTGCCGCCGCTTACAGCCGAATGCTCGACGGACTGGTCGAGACCCCCCACGAGCCAGAGTGGGCGAAAGCCGTTTACCATCAGTACGTGGTTCGGGTCCCGAACCGAGATGAGGTTCGCCGCCGCATGGTGGAGGCGGGCGTGGGCGTCGGCGTCCACTACCCCATCCCACTCCATCTCCAGCCGGCCTACGCCTTCCTCGGCCACGGGCGAGGAGACTTCCCAGAGGCGGAGAAGGCCGCTGGCTCCGTCCTCTCCCTGCCCATCTACCCCGAGATGACCGACGAGCAGAGGGAATACGTGGTGAGCCAGCTACGGCTGGCCCTGGCTGGATAGATGCGGGTTCTCTTCATCACCCAGATCGTCGATCGATCCGACGACAACCTGGGGGCGGTCCACGGCTGGATCGCCGCCCTGGCGCGGGAGGTGGATGCCGTCCACGTCATCGCCCTGAGAACGGGCACGGTGGATCTGCCGCCCAACGTCTTCGTCCACTCTCTGGGCAAGGACTTTGGCAACGGGAAGCTCCGCCAGTTTCAGATCTTCCACTCCATCGTGGGGAGCCTCGCGCTGCGGCGACAGGTGGACGTCTTCTTCCCGCACATGGTTCCGCGGTACGCGCTGCTTGTGGAGCCCTACCGGCTGCTGTTCCGCGTCCCCACGGTCATGTGGTACGCCCACAACACGGCAGACCTCAAGCTGAGACTGGCCAACCTGTGTGTGGATCGTTTCGTCACCGTGTCCAGGGACAGCTTTCCTCTAGGGCTCGCGAAGTGTCAGGTGGTTGGGCACGGCATCGACACCGAGCTGTTCAGGCCCCCCGTGGAAGGCTGCGACCATCGGTCTTCGGGACGGACTCGTTTCCTGAGTCTAGGACGTATCTCTCCTCGCAAGGAGCTCGACACCCTGATCTCGGCGGCCGATCTGCTCGTGAACCGCTGGGGATGTCGAGGCGTCGAGTTCGTGGTGGCGGGTGCCCCCCTTGCGCCCGATGACCACACCTACTACGCTCACCTCAAGGCTAGGGTGGCCGAACTGGGTTTGGAGGACCTCTTCCGGTTCACTGGTGGCATACCCCACTCCGAGACCGTGCGCGAGCTCCAGGCGTGCGACTTCTTCGTGAACATGCATGTGGAGGGCGGGCTCGGCAAGGCGGTGCTGGAGGCGATGAGCTGTGCAAAGCCGGCCCTGGTATCCACCCCTACCTACTACGAACAGCACCCACACTACGCCGCCGCCTTCCTCTTCGCGCCCAGGGACCCCGAGAGCCTCGCGCGGAAGATGCTGGGCGCCGCAGGAATGCCCCGGGCGGAACGGATCGGTGCGGGAGAGGCGCTGCGTCGATGGGTGGTACAGGAGCACGATGTCCGGCGCCAGATGTCGCGAATCGTGGAGGTCTTCCACGCCGTCAGAGGGGGAGGCGAGCGATAGACGTCAGAGTAGTGCTCGGCGGCAAGGCGGATGAGGGGCCCGCGCGCTACGTCCTGGAAACGCTGCTCTCCACCATCGGAGTGCCCTTCCGGTATCTCTCCGATCCAAGAGATGTCGAGACCGGGGTGCAGGGCCGTCCCGTCTACCTGGTAGTCGGTCCCGTCGACGACTCTATCGTGGATCGGCTGGCCCGAAGGACGGCCGTGGTGGCGCTACCGGGTCCGGTGCTATCGGCCATCGGCCGTCAACTTATCGCGGACGGCGCTCGGCGCTCAGCGGACCGCCCGGCAACTCCCCGATGCGGGGCGGGGTCTTGTGCCCCGCCGACCGACGGCCAAGAGGCACCGTGGGCAGCGCATAAGCCTCTGCCCTACGCCTGTCAATCATCAGAACCCAAGCCCCACCCGCCGGATCCCGTGCAGGTCGGCATCGTGAGGCGGGCTGCGGCCGAGGGCTACCTGGTGGTGATCACGGAGGACGTGATCGGACCCAGCTTCGATCTGCTCTCTCGGGCTGAGGAGCATTCCGCACGTGAAAGGGATCGGCACGACCGCTTCCTCTCCATCCACAGCCAGGTCCTGCCTCCCGAGCACGTGGGGCGCCCTTTGGTGAGCGAGTACGCCAGGCTGTTGCGCGATTGCCTGAAAGAGGCGTGTGCCGGAGCCAGAATCCCCACGATCTGCAAGGAACCGTGGCCGTTGGGGAAGCCGATGGCAGGGTGCTTGACCCACGATGTGGACGTGGTGCGACGGGGGAAGCTGCCCCGAGGGGTGGCCGTCAGGGACGTCAGAGGCGCGATCTCGAGCCTCCGGCGTGGGCAGCTTCGGGCGGCTGCCGGGCGAGCAGCCACGATAGCTCGAACTGCCTTGAGCGGACGCGATCCCTACTGGACCTTCGACCGGATCCTCGCCCTGGAGAAGCAGCACGACTACCGCTCAACCTTCTACTTCATGACCGTGCGACAGCATCCAGAGGACGCCACCTACCGTCTGGACAGTGCCGGCATGGCGCAGCTATTGAGTGGCTTGGCAGGGCTGGGGTGCGAAATTGGGCTGCACGGAAGCTATGCTTCCTACTTGGATGGTGGGTCCCTGCGATCTCAGAAGGTGGCTCTGGAGCAGAGGATCGGCAGGGAGGTAACTGGCCACCGGAACCACCTCCTCCGGTTCCGGGCTCCGGACTCATGGATCGCCCAGGAGTGGGCGGGGTTCTCCTACGACGCGACCCTAGGCTTCGCGGACAGGGAGGGCTTCCGTGGGGCTCACGCATTCCCCTTCCACCCCTACGACCCAGTCTCGGGGCAGGCATCGAGCCTTCTGGAGGTCCCCCTCGCCGTCATGGATGTGAGCCTACTGAAGTACCGAAAGCTGCGGGGTGAAAGGGCCGAGGCGGCGGTTCGATCCGTGTTGGAGCAGGTGCGCGCCACGGGGGGATTGGCGACGCTGCTGTGGCATAACGACACCTTCTACGACCCCGAGTATCCGGGATCGGGCCATCTGTACCTGACGGCGCTACGATGGCTGGCGGAGAACGACGCCTATGTGGCCACGGCGGGCGAGATCGACCGCTGGTGGAGAGCCCGCTCGGCCGTCAGCCTTCGGCCGATTCAGGGGGGCGGGACGGGGTGGAGAATGGAGTGCCCCGCCGAGATCGCCGGGCTGGCGCTCCGGATAAGCCTTCCGGATCTGAAGTCTTCTCTACGGGTTCGGGGCAAAGCCCCCCTGGTGCTCAAGAGGGAGGGCCAGGACTACCTTCTGGAGTTCGGGCTGCTGCCGGCGGGCTTCACCATGGACATAGAGTACGAATGAAACTGATCTACCTGGCCAACAACCGGATCCCGAGCGAGAAAGCCAACAGCCTGCAGATCATGCAGATGTGCCAGGCGTTTCGGGAGCAGGGTGTGGAGGTGGAACTGGTCGTCCCCCGCAGGGCGCAGCCTCGGACGATGCGCTCGGTCAAGGACCCTTTCGCGTACTACGGGCTCAAATCCCGTTTCCCCATCGTCTGGTTGCCCTGCGTCGACGCACTGGAGGTCGCGCCCGCGCCGGCGCAGCACGCTGCGTTCGCGCTGCAATCGACGACCTATGCCCTGGCAGTGGCCGCCTACCTGGCCACGCACAAGGCAGACATGTACTACTCCAGAGACCCTCTCTCCACGGTGCTCTTGGCCCTTTCGCCGGCCTCGATTCGGGAGAGGTCGGTCTACGAGGCCCACACCTTCCCTGGTCCGGGGAGGAGAAGAGAGCTACATCTCTGGGCCGTAAGGCGCATCGCCCACCTAGTGTGTATCACGAGGGGACTGGCGGAGGAGTATCGGATACAGGGCGTACCCGGAGAGAGGATTCTGGTGGCGCCTGACGCCGTCGATCTGGACAGGTTCCGGTCCATGCCCGAGAAGTCCGAAGCCCGGCGGCAGCTCGGGATACCGGAGGAGGCCAGAGTGGCCTGCTACACTGGACACCTCTATCCCTGGAAAGGGGCCCACACCCTGGCAATGGCATCCAGGTTGATGCCCGAGGGGTATCTGGTGTACCTTGTGGGCGGTACGGAAGAGGACTGCCGCGGCTTCCGGCGCTTCCTCGCCGATCACGGTCTGGGCAGGGTGAGACTAGTGGGTCACGTCACCCCCGATCGGGTGATCGGCTACCTGGCTGCGGCCGACGTCCTGGTGCTGCCCAACTCGGCCACCGACGTGAGATCGAGCCGCTACACCTCTCCAATGAAGCTGTTCGAGTACATGGCTGCCCGCCGGCCGATCGTCGCCTCGCGTCTGCCATCGCTGCAGGAGGTGCTGCGCGACGGGGAGAACGCCCTCCTGGTGGAGCCGGACGATCCCCAAGCGCTGGCAGAGGGGATCGCCACAATGTCGTGCGATGCTGCTCTGGCGAGACAGCTTGCCGCCAGAGCATGGCTCGAGGCGCAAGGACGCTCGTGGGCTGGACGCGCCAAAGCCATCCTGTGTCTGACAGGAGACACTCGAGAAACGGCTCAACTAATCTGAGAGGTGAGCTAGGTTGGCACTGGATGAGCAGAAGTCCGGAGCCGTGCGCGTTTCAGCCGCAACACCTGATGCCGTCCTCGCTCGATTAGGCAGAGGTCTTAGACTCAGCCTGAATCAGGACCATCTCCCGCTTCTGTGCTGGAACGTCCTCCTGGCAACAGCGATGGCGGTGGCAGCATGCGAGTCCCTGGTAGGGCGCACCAATCCACTGCAGGCCACGCTGCCGTGGCTCCTCTGGTATGCAGGCTTCTTCGTCGCTGCTCTCGTCTGGCTCACCGCGTTTTCGATCAGATGGCAGTCCTCGATGCAGGGAAGGCAAGGAGCCCGAAGCACTCCGGTGGTAATAGGGCTTCCGCTCCTGGTGGTTTCCACCTTAATGACTCTCGGGATCTACCTCTCGGACGAGATCCACCATCAGTCTCTGACCTTCTTCCGCCCCGTGCCGGCCGTTGTCCTCATGTTGACTTGGCTGGCAACAACCATCATTCAGGAGACAGCACTCCACAGCTCCGCTCTCGGGAAACGCTCTGCCCTCCAGCAGGCTCTGTCGTCGTCCCGCCGATGGGTCCTACCCGTTTCGCTGCTGTTGCTCGGGCTGCTTCAAGGCTTCTCTTTCCTGTGGGCGATCGGCAATGACTTCACACGCTACTGGGCAGTCTCCGATGCCATCGGCAACTGGGCTGGATACCCAGCTTCGGTTCACCAGGCCGTCTACATCAAGGGTGGGATGTACCGGTACTCGATCGAGTTGCCTCTGTACCCGATGCTTCTACTGGCCTCCTTCTCCCTCTCTGGACACAACACTCTCGCCGCGCACTTGCCCGGCCTAATCGCGAACACCCTGCTGCCGCTGCTTCTTTGGGCGTTTTACCGCAAGGCTGGCCTGCGAGATCCTCTCGCCTTTGCAGCCACCTGTGTCGTGGTTCTCTTTCCATTCTTCAGACTGTACACCCTCAACACCCCACTTCCCGACCCCGTCTTCGTCACCCTGTTGGTCACCAGTGGGTGGCTATTGGTCTCCTTGATACAAGATACTGCTGTAAGGGCACGGACTGGCCCCAGTAGAGACTGGCTGGCAGGAGGCCAAAGGCGGCTTGCCAGCAGGCCGTCTACGACTTTCAACTCATCGATGAGGGCAAAGAACCCTTACCGCTTGCTGTTGTGGCCAGCTTTTGGAATCCTGGGAGGACTCACGGCGCTGACTCGACCCGAAGGGCTAGTCTACGTGGGGATGATGTTCCTGGCGCTTCTCCCCAGCCTCTTCCACCGTCGCTTCTACCTGGCGGTAGGGGCATTCCTCCTGATGGTCACACCGTTCTCCCTGCTGATGATGTCCACATTCGGAATACCATGGCCGATGAACGCTGGCTCGACTTTTCGGCTCCACCACATCGTCCAAAACTGGAGTTGGCTGGAGCGGGGATCGCTACGATGGTATGCGGAACCTTTGGGGCTTTCGACCTCGACCTTCACGTGGTTGGTCGGCGCGTTGACAGTCCTGGCAATCGTCGGGATCCTCTGGATGGTAGTCAAGCAGTGGCGTGTGGCATTGTTGCCACTCGCCGCGGCGCTCCATACTCTCCTGGTTTTCACCGTGGAACCTCGAGTCGCTGGCGCCGACCAGTGGTTCGACTTCTTCAGACACATCTCCTACGGCATTCCCTTTGTTACCCTTGCTCTGTTTCATGCTGTCAGCAGGATAATCGGCAGTCTGCGTGGCCTCGTTGGGAGCCTCCACGACCGATTCACGCCGGATCACATCGCTGCCCTGTTAGCGCTGGCCTTCTGCGTCTACGCTCTTCGGCTCATGGCGCTTCCATCCACTGCGTACGGTCAGGGTGCCAGTCAGCTACTCACATCCGACGCTTGGCTCAACTTCGGCGACATCGTCGCCCACCCTTATCCCCTTCCGCAGCTACCGTTCGTGCATAAGGAAGGGGTCTTGGTGATTGACCCCAGCTTCGAGTACATGGACCGCCACCTGGACAGGGTAGGGGAATTCTTCCATCCAATCTCGGCCCTGAACACAGGTAGAGGCAGTGGCTATCAGATCTCGTCGCTGCTGCTGGTGCTGGCTGGGGCAGTCTTCGCCTGGCTCGGGACACCGCAGGTCGCTTCAGCGAGGAACACAGCCGAGAGGAACCACCGTGGAGTTGCCGAAGCGGAAGTTGCGCAGAGCCTGGCGCTACAATAGAATGCGTGCACGGCGCACAGCTAACCTCGACTTGATGGAACCCGCCTTTGACCCGCTTCTCCCCTTCTCTCGAGCCCACGTCTGCAGGGAGCACCAACCGCAACTTGCCGCCGGGGATGCTCGTGTCGGCATCGGTGATAGCCCTCTCTTCGCTGGCAGGTGCCCTCACCATCCCGCTCTCGTATCTCGGTAGGACTAGCCCTTCGTCCATCAGCGCGGAATGGCTGATGCTGCTGGCAGGAAGCTGGGTGATCCTCGCAGGCTGGGCCCTCTGCTACGCCATCCTACTGCGCAGGCAGGTCGGCCTGGCCTCGGAGCGTGCCCTCTACTGGGCAGCGGTGTGCCACACGCCGCTACTGTTGTGCCTCGGCCTCGTGGCCGCGCTCTATACTAGCGATGTGGGTCACCACCTGTACCTGAGCACGCCCTACGGTCCATTCCTGTCCCAACCCCTCACCAAGCTCTACGTGTTGGTGACACCAGCGACAGCACAACTTCTTCGCTTCTCCATTCGGAATCGGGCAAGCCTGATCGGCACCTTGGCGCTACTGCTGGTCGCAGGTGGAGCCTTCGTACTGCGTGCATGGCATCTCGAATGGGGTCTGCCGGGCATGTTCCATCCGGACGAGTACTCGGGAACGCTGGCCCGCCGAATGATGGCCACGGGTGACATGAACCCCCACTTCTTCAAGAACCCAAGCACCATGGTCTACCTGGCCTATTTCGTTCAGGTGATCGCCGCCCAGCATGTCTCGACCTTCCACACCGCGGTAGATCTGGTGGGCCTCAGCCTGCAAGATCCGCGTGGAGACTACCTCCTGTTGCTGTCCGCGCGCGCGGTCAGTGCCGCTGCCGGAACCATGACAGTCGTGGTGCTCTACTTCGGGGGCAAGGAGATCCTGGGGCGAAGGGTAGCGCTCATCGCCGCATCGCTCCTCGCAGTGACCTTCCTTCACGTGCGAAACAGCCACTACGCGACTAACGACGTGCTCGCCACGCTCCTGCTGACCGCCAGCTATTCCTTCGCCGCACGCATCTTCATTCGAGGTCGTGGCTCCGACTATCTGCTCGCAGCGCTGTTCGGCGGTCTGGCTGCCTCCACCAAGTACACCTCCGTCCTCTTCGTCCTGCCCATCCTGGTGGCTCACCTCAGCCGAGGTCCCGCGATAGGATCCAGGCTGAGCCTGCGCTACAATCTGCCGTTGGCGGCTTCCGTCCCAACATCGCTGTTGGCTTTCCTGGCAGGCACGCCCTACGCCATCCTCGACTTCTCCAAGTTCCGGGAAGACTTCCTGTTCCAACTGGCCCTGGGGGCGGAGCACGCCCGTGGACAGGATTTCCTCCCCACGTCGCTCCTGATCATAAGAGACCTGACTCAGGGATTCGGGTGGGTTCCACTCCTGCTCGCCCTCGTGGGGGCCCTGCTCCTCGCCCGCAACGACTTGTGGCGCTTCGCATTCGTGATATCGATACCCGTGGCGCTCTTCGTCTCGCTATCCAAGCAGAGCTACTACTTTGCCCGGTTCATCGTCCCCCTCCTGCCCTTCCTCTCGCTTTGCTCCGCGTATTGCCTGGACAGAATGGCCTGTCGATGGGAGAGCTTGAAGCGAGGAAGGTCGCTGTTGGCACTCCTTATCGCCGTTGCGTTCGCGCAACCGCTCGCCCTATCGATACGCCACGACGCTCTTCTTGGCGAAGCCGATACCAGGATCCTCGCAGCACAATGGATCGCGACACACACTCCTCTGTATGCAACCGTTGCGGTCGAGACTCATTCGCTGATGGACAATCCGTACGGCTGGCGGGGGACTCCGGAGCGCGCTCCCAGCAGCTACTGGCACCGTGACATCACAGTCTTCTGGCCGGAGAGGGACGAGGAGATGCGGCGAGTTCTAGCGGGCAACTACGACTACGTGGTAGTCACGAGCTGGGGCTACGAATCGTTGCAGGGTGACGATCCCAGCCTGGCAGATATGCCCGACAAGTACCAGCAACTGGACGCCGTGGGCAGACTGGTGGCCCAATTCGGGCCAGGATACAGAAACACAGACGTACCCTACGCCGTGGACGACGGGTACACCCCTTTCTGGCACCTCTTCGATCGAGAGAGGCCGGGGCCAACGGTGAAGGTGTATCAGACCCAGCCGTTGTCCACCCACACCTCTCCCCTTCCTTGACTTTCCAGACTCCGTTTCGGATACTGCCCGCGGCCACGTGGGGCGTCGACGGCGACGCCCTAGTGGACCTTCCTTGACTTTCCAGACTCCGTTTCGGATACTGCCGCGCGAAGGGAGTAACACAAGTGGCAACTATTGGTCAGATGGCCAAGAGGGCCATCACGGGAAAACCGGCCCTCTTCGGATGGCTATACCAACCCTACGCGGACTACCAGTTCCGAAAGCGGCAGAGCTACCTTTCCTCCCAGTACCATCGGCTGCTGCGGGACGGGGAGACGGCCCGGCCCGATACCGCATTCTCCATCGGCCACGAGCCCACCATCCGATGCAACCTCGCCTGCAAGATGTGCTACCAGGGCGATTTCCGGGAGGACGAGACCGGCGTCAAAGAGCTCACACTGGAGCAGATGATCGCCGTCTACGACAAGGTCAACGTGGCCGACGCCAAGCTGGTCGGCAGCGAGATCTTCATGCGTAAGGACATCTACGAGCTGCTCGAGTACCTCTGGAAACGGAAAGTGCCCACCAGCCTCATGACCAACGGTACCCTCCTGGATGCGAATGGGATCGAGAGACTGCGCCGCTTCGACAACATCGAGTGGATCGGGTTCTCCATTGATGGCTCGGAGCAGATCCACAACGCCATCCGCCGCCGCCCGTACGCCTTCGCTCGGACCGTCAAGGCGATAAGGGATGCGCTGCCCTACTTCACAGTCAGCATCAACTCCGTAATCCTCAAAGAGAATCTGGACGACCTACCCTCGATCCTCCACCTGGGGAAGCAACTGGGAATCCCCTTCGTCCACTACATCTTCGAAGAGGCATACACCCAAGCCGATATCGAGACTACCCAGGCGATCCTGCTGCGAGAGATGGGCTGGGAACCTAACGACTACGAAATCTGCACCAACGTGCGTGAAGGGTTCGAGTACAGTTACGAAGAGTTGATCTCGGCGTTGGATAGGTTGAAGGTCGAAGGCCGCAAGATCGGGGTGTACCCGGTGTTCAGCCCTGACGTGTGGTCGCGCAAGCTGCCGGAGTACTACCAGGGCACCGCACCTCAGAACCTTCATCTCGTATGTGCAAAGCTGGTGACCGATACTCCAACCTTCCGGCTGGACCACCTGGGGAACGTCCACCACTGCGGCGTCATCCGCAAACCGTTCGGCAACCTGCTCGAGCAATCGATCGAGGAGATCTGGAACTCCGAGGATTACCGCCGCTACCGCGAGTTGCTGATGGACAAGAGGCTGCTACCGATCTGCAAGCGCTGCTGTAAGGCGGCTTTCATCTAGAGGCGCGGGGTTTCCTCACCCCCTGCGCCCGCTCAGATACGAGGGGCGGGACCGAGCACGTGTGTTCCTGGGGCTATTCCATGCTCTGCCAAGAGGGTCTGCGCTCCTCCAGACTCCCCAAGTCCAACTGCAGGCGACCGAGAGGTAGTTGATCTGCTGGTGCGTTTCCAGAACGAGATACCCAAGACCCAGAACTCACGACGCCGGCTGGCTCTAGCCGTCGTCGCCCTGATCACCCTGTTCGGGCTGGCCTTGAGGCTGTACGCCCTGAACCACGGGCTTCCCTACCAGTACGTGCCCGACGAGAGCACCATGGTGGGAGGCGCACTGCGCATGGGGGCGTCCCGGAGCATCCAGCCGTCGACCTTCATCTATCCCGCGCTGCTGATGTACGTGTTTGCCGCTGAGTATGTCGGGCTGCTGGTCGTCGGGAGGCTCATCGGTCTCTTCGATTCGGTCGCCCACTTTCGGGAATTCGCCTTCACGGATCCAACCCTCTTCTACCTGCTGCCACGCCTGGCGATTGCCCTCGTCGGCACGGCCACAATCCCCCTCGCCTACCTGGTCGGCAAGAGGCTGTACGGGCGCTGGGAGGGGGTCGCGGCATCGGCTCTCGTCGCCACCAGCGTCATGCACGTCCAGATGTCACACCAGGCCCGCCACTGGGTGCCCGTCGGCTTCCTCACCCTCGCCGTGCTGTGGATATCGCTGGACCTAGCCGAAAAGGGTCGCCGACGAGATTACTGCCTCGCCGGACTGCTGGTCGGCGTCGCCGCTGCCACCTCGTTCAACGGCTTCCTCCTGATGCTGCTCCCACTAGTCGGGCACTTGCTTCATCTCAGCAAGCGCGGCGATTCCGTTCTGATCCCGCGAACGCACGTTCCGATGCTCCTGGCCCTTGCCTTGGCACCGGCGGTCTTCTTCGCCCTCAACCCCTACATCCTGCTGCAGTTCGACCGCTTCGTCGCCTTCCACTCCGCCGGCGAGGCATCCATCGGCGGGCAGATCCGCGGCCACTACGAGAACTACCTGCAGCAGTTCCTGGAGAAGCAGGGCTTCACCTTCTTCGCCGAGGCCACGCTGGCCTACGAGCCGGCCATCACCCTGCTCGGCATCGTCGGGGCCTACGCCGCCGCCAGACGCTTCCGCTCCACGGCGCCCCTGGTCCTGTCCTACCCCCTCTTTCACTACCTGGTGTTCGCCACCACCTCACCCAGCCTGGAGCAACGCTACATGCTTCCAGCGGTGATCGCGCTGGCGCTGCCTGCAGGATTGGCTGCCGCGACTGTGGCGGACTGGCTCCGCAGGAGGCTCGGCGCGACGAGCGCCGCGAGTCGCACCGTCGGCGTGCTGGCGCTCTTCCTAGTGGCCGCGCTATCGCTCCCGTCCCTGCGCTACGACTGGCTCCTTGCCCAGATGGACACGCGAACCCTGGCAAAGGAGTGGATCGAGGGTTCCATCCCCGCGGGATCGGATGTCGCAGTGGAATCCTATCCACCTCCGTTGAGCCCGAGCCTGGAAGCCCTGCGGGCCCAACAGCAGGCGGAGCCGAGGAGCCTGGGAGCCCGCGACCAGTGGCTGCTGGAGACGGGCCTGCCGGAAGGGGAAGTTGCCTACCGGCTGATCCGGCTGAACCTGGTGGATACCTCCCCCAAGGTGGATCGGCTGTCGCCCTACCTCGCGACCCAACAGATCCGCTACTTCGTGGTCAGCGACTTCCGCTGGAAGTCGGACCACAAGGGGCACCTGGCACTGAAGTCGTACCTGGCCAGCAACGGCCGGCTGCTCCACAGCATCCTGGCTGGGAAGGATAGTAGCTACATCCCTTCGGACCTACTCAACAACATGGAGGACCCGCTGGTCGAGCTGTGGCGAGTGGAGAGGCCGGGTCCAACCATCGAGATCTACGAGGTGACCCGGTGAAGGTCTGTCTGCTCACCGACGAACTCTCCTACAAACACGGCTGGGGTAGATACTCCATCGCGGTGATCAGGGCGTTGCTGCGCCGTGGCGCCGACGTACGCATCCTGTCGCCCAAGCCACTGTGCACGGAGCACGACCTGCTGGAACACCCCGACCACCACGCCATCACCTCTTTTCTCTGGGAGACCCGCAGCCTCCTCAGTACCACCCTAGCCAACTGGCGATCGGTCTTGCGCCAGGTGGACGGCTGTCAGGTGGTCCACTGCATCACCGAGCCGTACGCTCCGGTAGCAGCGCTTTCCGCCGGCAAGCGCCCAACCCTGATCACGGCCCACGGCACCTACTCCGTCTATCCCCTCACCCGACGGCGCGATGCCCTGCTCCTCCGCTACGCCTACCGGAAGGCCGCAGGCGTCCTGTGTGTGAGCCGCTTCACCGAGCGCCGGTTGAGGGAGAAGGTGAGCAGCGTGAGGACGTTGCTGGTCCCCGAAGGGGTGGATTTCGATCGCTTCCAGGCCCCCGCCGACCAGTCCCTGACACCGGGCGGTCGTTACATCCTCTCCGTGGGACCCATCAAGCCGCGCAAAGGGTACAGCGTCTCCCTGGAGGCATTCGCCCTGGCCAAGAAGGCCATCCCCGATCTTCAATACTACATCGTGGGGATGGTTCACGATAACGACTTTCACCAGCAATTGCTGGCCTCAGCGGAGAAATGGGGAATAGCTGACAGCGTTCATTTCCTGGGCCAGGTGCCTGACGAGCGGTTGATCGCGCTCTACCGGGGGTGTGCAGCCTTCGTGCTCACCCCCCTCACGCTGGGCACCCAGTTCGAGGGCTTCGGACTGATATACTTGGAAGCCAACGCCTGCGGCAAGCCGGTGGTGGGCAGCTACGGCTGCGGGGCGGAGGAGGCGATCCTGGACGGCGAGACTGGCTTCCTGGTACCCCAGGGCCAGCCCGAGGCAGCCGCGGAAGCCATCACGCGGCTGCTGGAGAACCCCGAGATGGCGCAGCGCATGGGAAAGACCGGCTACGAACGGGCTCGCCTGATGAGTTGGGAAGTCACGGCCTCGAAGCTGATGGAGCACTACCAGGCGGCACTGGAGGGGAATCTTGGATCTGCATGAGGTGAGGCAGCGGGTCGTCGAGCGGGGGTGCTTCGATCGCTCGGAGAACGAGCGCATCTACCGCAAGTTCTTCACGACCGTCCCCCGATCCTTCCTCGATATCGTACAGAGGTATCGTCTAGGTGAAAAGCGGGTGGTGGACGTGGGCTGCGGCTACGGCCACTACCTGATCCACTTCGGGCCCGGCTCGATAGGCCTGGACGCCAACGAGAAGAGCCGCCAATTCGCCCTATCCATCGGGTTGGAGGTTCTCGACTGCAACGTTGAGGACTCGCTGCCGCTGGAGCCGGAGTCCGCCGAGGCAGTGTGGTGCGCCAACCTGCTGGAGCACCTGGTGGCTCCCCACCTGCTGTTGACCCGCCTCCATCGGGCACTCACCCCCGATGGGCTCCTCGTCGCGAAGGTGCCGGTCATCCCTCCCTGGTTCGTACGGAAGGGAGTGGCGCTGCTGGGTCGCCCCCTTGGCTTCGAGGCCTCGGAGCACATCAACGCCTTCACACCAGCCACCTTCGGCTTCACTCTCGAAAGGGCGGGATTCCAGGTAGTGGAGCAGGTCTCCATCGTCCTGAGCAACCCCCTGCTACAGGCAGTAAGCGCCCCCCTCACGCGGCGGTGGGGTGCCAGCATCACGGTGGTCGCCCGCAAGGACCCGTCGTTCGTCTACCCGGAGAAACGGCTGGCGGCCTTCGATCCTCGCTGGGCAGATGGGAGCTACAGGTAGCATGGGAAGCCCCCTTCCGTCCTCCGTCCTCCAGTTGACCCCCATTCCCTTCGGCGACCAGGCAGTGGTGGGAGGCGGGGAGCGATACCCCACCGAATTGAGCCGCGCTATGGCGCGATACGTTCCCACCACGTTGGTGTCCTTCGGTGGAAGGCTCACAGCATGGCGGGAGGGAAACCTGACCCTCAAGACATACCCCGTCCTACGTTATGTCGACCACAAGCGAGTGAATCCCCTGTCCCCCTGGTTCCTGTTCGAGCTACTCGGGCCAGACACAATCCACTGCCATCAGTACCAGACCCTAGTCACCAACATGGCCGTGTTGTTTGGATCGCTGCTGAAGAAGCGAACCTTCGCCACCGACCACGGAGGGGGAGGCAGGAATTACAGCCGTAGGCTCCGAATCGGGGAGAGGCTCACCGGTTTCCTGCCGGTCTCCCGCTTCTCGGCCAGCTTCTATCCGGAGTTGGCCCATAAGACGGTGCCCATCGACTCCGGGGTGAACCCCGACCTCTTCCGCCCGCAGCCTGTGGAGAGGGAAAGGTCGGCTCTTTACGTCGGCAGGATCCTCCCCCACAAGGGAATCGACTACCTGATTCGAGCGGTGGGAAGCGACGTGCAACTGCGGGTGGTAGGACGCCTGTACGATCAATCCTACTATCGGTATCTGCGCGAACTGGCCGAGGGCAAGCAGGTGGTCTTCGTCACCGACGCATCCGACCAGGACATCCTTCGGGAGTACAGCAGGGCCGCAGTCGCGGTACTCCCATCCGTCTACGTCACCTTCGACGGCGCTCGCCACCGGATGCCCGAGCTGCTTGGGATCACCCTGCTCGAGGCAATGGCATGCGAGACTCCGGTGATCTGCACCAACGTGGGCGGAATGCCTGAGGCAGTCATGGAAGGGATAACGGGCTACGTGGTACCGCCCAACGACCCGGAGACGCTGCGAGATCGGCTTTACCGGCTGCTGGACGATCCGACCCTAGCGCGATCCATGGGGAAGGATGCCCGGCAGATGATCCTCGAACACTGGACTTGGGATCACGTTGCCCGTCGATGTCTGGAGGCCTACGCAACTCTGGGATCAGGCGGTGGGGGCCGGGGAACGGTTGGCGTGTAGGTCAACCGATTCTCGCATTGGCCCGGTCGCGTTGTATGCGCGCCCCCAATCCCTGGTCGTCCCGTGGCACGCCCCGAAAACCCCAAGCAGGTCCCTCTGGTTGGTTTCCCGCCAGAGAAGTCGACATTGAATAGAGATACCTGCTTAGAGACACCTGCTCAGCACATCGTTCCCGAAGGACGGGGGACACGTGACGCGAGCGAGCACAGTCTCGCGGTCACGACCGCTCTACACCATCGAGCTTGTGGAACGGTGCAACCTGGCTTGGCTCCTGCCATGCTCGCCTGGACTCTCGCCTGAGTATCCACCAGACTAGGCCAGCACTGATCACGTCCCCCACAAGATACGTGGCAGTCACAGTCCAGGCTGCTCCCACGGCACCCATGGAACCCACCAGCACCGTGCCCGCTCCAAGCATCACTGCCGCAGGCACGATCTTGGAGACGATGGCAAGTGGCATGATGTCCAGCGCTTGGTAGAGTGGGCCCAACCCTATGGCAAAGCCCAGCAGGGCACAACGGACGCCGAGCGCGTACATGACGTCCAGTGCCGGCAAGTATGTGGGACGGTACAACTGGATGACGAAGGGGGCCACCAGCACGAGACCCAGGGTCAGCGTGGCAGATATGGCCAGGCCGGCCGCGGTGACCTGCACCAACGGCCTCCCGATCCTCGCCGCACCGAACCGGGCCCGCACCTCGGCCAGTTTCGCGTACAAGTTGCGGGAAATCGGGGACATCGGCACCGCTAGTATCGTCAGGGTGAGGTTGCTGGCGACTTTGAAGTAGGCAACCTCCTCGGCACTGGAGAGCCGCCCCAGCAGAAGAGTCGGCGCCAGGGCAATCATGTTCGCGAGGTTCTTGTCTATGCTGACCATGGCACTGAAGGCAAAGTAGCGGCGAAACGGGATCCCGGGTGCGGCGCGCACTATCTGCCACAACGTGGGGAAGCCGGCCATCTTCGGAAGGGTAGCGCTGTAGAGCCACAGGGCAGCGGTAGAGGTGAGCAAGGGAACGAAGGCCACACTATAGAGCAGCCCCGTGACCCCACCCCCCAGAGCAACCACGATCAGATTCAGCAGGCTAGTTGCCATCAAGGCACCGTTCTCCAGAAGCGCGAGGCGACCCACCTGCCGCGAGCTCTGCAGTGCCAGCACCGCCAAGTTGAACAGGACGAGAAGAGGGGGGCTCACGAATAGAATCCGCGACAAATGCCCGACTTCCGGATCGTTCAGCACTACGGTTCCCAGGTAGCCACCGCCCAGCAAACCTACCGCAGCTTCGACGAGGCTCACGGTCAACCCTACCTTGAGAAAGTAGGCCATGATCCTCAACGTCTCCTCGTCGTCCCCCCGAGCGTGGGCAGCGGCAAGTCGGGTGATTAGCGCTTGCCCCACTGCCAGGTTCGCCAGCATGTTGACCAGATCCAAGAGAGCCCTGGCCTGGGCGTAGACACCGAAGGGAGCCGGGTCCAGCAGATTGGCAATGATCACGGAGACCGAAAACTGTGTCCCCATGGTGGCAAAGCTGCCGGCCTGCAGCTTGAGGACCTCACGGGCGAAGCGGCGCCCGAGCAGTCGCTTTGGTAGCGCTGCAAGCTCCTTCATCGGCCCGCCAGCCCGGGAACCCCGACCCGAGGGAGTCGTTGGAGAGGACATGCTTCGTACCCTGGAGGAGGTTAGCCACCTCGCCCTTCACCAAGCGAGGTGCTGCGGTATAATAGCAGATCTGGACTCACCGCAATGACGCGGACTTGGAGTGCATCGACGGCAGTATGAAAGTCCTGACCCTCTCCGACTACTACTCTCCCAACATCAGGGGTGGAGCCGACATCGCGGCAGAGCGATTGTCGGCCGAAATAGCCCGGCGCGGCCACTCCGTGTGCGTCCTGACCACCGTGGAGAACCACACGGATGCCATTTCGGACACCGTCCGCGGCGTCCACGTCCGCCGAGTGGTCTCGCGCTATCCCCTCAGGCTGCGCAACTACATGGCGGTCTACAACCCCATGGTCGTTGGCCAGGTTGCGAAAAAGATCAGGGAATACCGGCCCGACATCGTACACGCACACAACATCCACACCCACATCTCCTTCCAGGCCCTGCTGGAGGCCAAGAAGGCATCCGTTCCGGTGGTGTTGACTGCCCACGACCACCAGATCTTCTGCGGCGCCAAGTTCGACTGCGTGGGCCCCGAACAGCCCACCGCCATTCCAGCCTCGCAGTGCGCGCGATGCCAACGCTTCCGCTTCTTCCCCTTCCGCAACCGACTAGTTCAGCGGGCCATCCGTCTCTCGGACACGCGGGTGCTGGCCGTGAGCAACGCACTCAAAGAAGACCTAGTCGCCAACGGGCTGGATCCCAACATGGTTAGCGTGGTGCATAACGGCATCGAGCCCTCCTCTATGGAGGTGAACCCGGAGCACGTCAAGAGCTTCGCCCGACGCCACGCCCTGGAGGGAAAGAGGATAATCCTGTTTGGTGGCAGGGTCAGCCACGCAAAGGGGATCGACCAAGCGATAGCCGCCCTGGGGAAGCTTCCCCGAGATCTCAACTTCGTCTTCCTCGTGCTGGGCAGCAGCGAGGACTACATCTCCTACATTCTGCAGGAGGGGCATCGACTCAGCGTCGAGGACCGAACCGTCTTCCTGCCCTGGCTTTCCGGCGAGGATCTGAAGGCAGCATACGCACTCGCCGACGTCTGCCTCACCCCTTCCGTGTATCGGGAGCCCTTCAACCTGATAAACATCGAGGCCATGGCCATGCGGAAGCCGGTGATCACCACCGTCTTCGGCGGTCCGCCCGAGGTGGTGATCGATGGGGTCACCGGCTACACCTTGGATCCTCGCAACGTCGACCTGCTCGCTGCCCGCCTGCAGGAACTGCTGTCCGACGAGGCCCGCGCGAGGGCGATGGGCGAGGCAGGCTACCGCCGGGTAACGGAGAACTTCGCCGTTGCACAGCAGGCCGACAAAGTCCTCGCTACCTACGAAGCTGCCCTGGCGCACCGGGCATGAGTCGGAGAGGCGGAGAGACAGTGGCACCGTGGAACGCGGGGACGCGGGGACACGGGGACGCTAGAACGCGGGGACCCGGAGATGGGGAGAACTCCGGACTGAGAGCCGAGGCCAGGGGATTGAATCGACCGGAGACATCTCGGCCCTCTGTCCCCAATCCTCAGTCCTTCCGCGTGCTCCACGTAATCACCTCCCTGGACGTGGGGGGGGCGCAGAAGCACCTCCTGTCCTTGGTGGACGGGCTCCGCAGACGCGGCCACCAGGCCGACGTGGCCTTCTTCAAGAACCCCTCCCTGTCCGAGCAGTTCCAGGGCACGGGCTGCCGCCTCTTCGACCTCTCCACGCGCGGGACCTTCTCTCCACTCCTGCTGCCCCGCCTAGCGTCGATCCTCACTCGGGGGCGGTACCAGATCGTCCACACCCACCTGCTCAAGGCAGATAGCTACGGCACTCTGGCCGGCGTCCTGGCTCGAACACCGATCCGCATCTCCTCCAAGCACAACGACGAGGCGGTGCTCCAGAGGCCGGCGGTCGCTGTTACCCACGGATTGATCTCGCGTTGTAACCACAGGGTAGTGGTGCTGTCCGACTACGTGGGCCGCTACGTTGCCGAGAAGGGGCGGGTCGACCCCGCTCGCATCACCCGCATCTACTACGGTCTGCCCGCCAACTCGAAAGCGACAGCCGAAGATGGGCTGAGGGTGAGGGCCGAACTGGGGATTCGGCCGGACACCCCCCTGGTGACCACGGTGGGTCGCATCACCGAGCAGAAGGGGCTGACCCATCTGCTGGACGCGATGGCCCTCCTCCGGCAGCGGCTCCCACAGGCCCGCCTCCTGATCGTTGGGGATGCCCAGGACGGCAGAGACGAGTACAAGCGAGGGCTGCTCCGGCAGTGGGAGGCCCTCGGCCTGAAGGACAGCGTCCTGTTCGCGGGCGTCCGAGACGACGTCCCCGCGGTGATGCAGGCTTGTGACCTCTTCGTCATGGCGTCGCTGTGGGAAGGGTTCGGGCTGGTCTTCCTGGAGGCGATGGCCGCCGCACGCCCCATCGTCGCCACCAGCGTGAGCGCCATCCCGGAGGTGATCCAGGATGGCGTGACGGGGCTGCTGGTGCCCCCGCGAGATCCCGATGCCCTGGCTAAGGCGATGCTGGCCCTGCTAGCCGATCCCGATCGGGCCCGCCGGATGGGTCAGGCGGGGCTGCTCCGATTGAAAGAGCAGTTCACGGAGGATAAGATGGTCGAGTCTGTGGAACAGCTCTACTTTCAGCTATGGAGACGCCGTTGCGGTGCGTGGTAACCGGCTGTGCCGGCTTCATCGGGTCCCACCTGTCTGAGGCCCTCGTCGCGCAGGGACACGAGGTGGTGGGCATCGACTGCTTCACCGACTACTATCCCAGGGCTGCCAAGGAGGCCAACCTCGCCGCCCTCTTGGATTCGCCTCACTTCACCTTCATCGAGGCCGATCTGCTCGAGTACGACCTGGGGCGTCTACTGGAAGGGACAGACTGTGTTTACCATCAGGCGGCGCAGGCCGGAGTCAGGGCCAGTTGGGGGCAGAACTTCGCCATCTACACCCAGAACAACGTCCTGGCTACCCAGCGGCTGCTGGAGGCTGCCAAGGATCGCCCCCTGCGCCGCTTCGTCTACGCCTCCTCCTCCTCCATCTACGGAGACGCCCGGCAGTTGCCCGTCACCGAGGAGACCCTGCCCCAGCCGGTCTCTCCCTACGGGGTGAGCAAGCTCGCCGCCGAGCACCTCTGCCGGCTCTACAGGGTCAACTTCGGCGTGCCCACCGTGTCTCTGCGCTACTTCACCGTCTACGGCCCTCGCCAGCGCCCGGACATGGGCTTCCACCGCTTCCTTCGAGCGCTCCTGACCGACGGAGAGATCACCCTCTATGGAGACGGTGAACAGACGAGGGACTTCACCTTCGTGAGCGACGCTGTGGCCGCCAACCTGGCATGCCTCGACGCCGAGGTCTCGGGAGAGGTGTTCAACATCGGAGGTGGGTCTCGCGTCTCCATCAACCGAGTTCTGGCCATCCTGGAGGCCATCTCCGGCAAGAAACCCAGAGTGCGCCGGATCGGGAAGCAGAAGGGGGACGTTCGAGACACCTTCGCCGACACGTCCCGCGCACGAGAAGCCCTCGGTTTCCGGCCCTCAGTGAGCATCGAGGAAGGGCTTCGCCGCGAACTGGAGTGGCTGGCCGGAGTGGTCGACCATGAGTAGCAGCCCCACCTCCAGGCCCATCAGGGTACTGGAGGTGATGGAGGCCACCATCGGCGGCACCAAACGCCATCTCCTGGCGATGGTGAGGGGGCTGGATCGATCCCTCTTCCAAGTGGAGGTCGCGGCGCCACGCGTCCGGTCCGAGGCATTCGACGACATCTCCTTCAGCGACGAAGTCCGGGAGGCGGGCATCCGGCAACACTTCGTCCCGATGCACAGGGAGATCTCTCCAGCCTCCGACCTCTCCTGCTTCCTCCAACTGCTCGCCCTCATTGCGCGCGGCCGTTACGACGTGGTCCACACCCACAGCTCCAAGGCCGGTTTCCTGGGGCGCTTCGCCGCCCGGCTCGCCGGAGTCAAGGCGGTGGTCCACACCCCCCACGGTTTCTACTTCCTGAACCAGAGGGGTGGGCCCAAACGAGGCTTCTACCTGAATCTGGAGCGAGTTGCAGGTCGGGTGACCGATCGCATGATCGCGCTCTCCCCCACGGAGATGGCGGAAGCCGTGGAGAACGGCGTCGTCCCGCCCGAAAAGGTAGTATTGATCGAAAACGGCATCCAGATCCCCCGCTTCTCCGATCCGGACCACCTTGCGCGACTGAGGGAGAAGCTGGCCCCAGGGGCCAGACACGTCGTCGGCACCGTGGCGCGCTTCACCCCCCAGAAAGGCCCCTTCGACTTCGTGCGGATGGCCAGTTCGCTGGTGCGGGCGCTCCCCGACGTCCAGATCCTATGGTGCGGCGACGGCGAGCTTCGTGCTCAGGTGGAGGAATTGGCCCGAGAGCTCCAGGTGGACGGCCACCTCCACTTCCTCGGTTACCGTACCGACGTGATGGACGTTATACAGGTGCTGGACGCGTTCGTACTCACCTCCCACTGGGAGGGGCTCCCCTACACCATCCTCGATGCCATGGCGCTGGAGAAACCCGTGGTGGCGACGGCCGCCGTCGGGACCCGAGACATCGTCCAAGATGGGGCGACGGGACTGCTCACACCGGTGGGTGACCCGGAAGCGGCAGCCCGCGCCGTCGTCCGAGTGCTGTCGAATCCCATCGAGGCCCGGGCGATGGGAGCGGCGGGGAGGCAGTTGATCCTGCGCCGCTTCTCCCAGGAGGCGATGGTGAAGAGGACTGGACAGCTCTACCTTGATCTAGTAGGATAGTCTTCCGCGAGGAGGATCGTCCGTATTGAAGGGATTCAGCAACCGCTTCATCCTCTTCCTCTTCCTGGCAGACATACTGCTGACAGAGCTGGCGCTTTACCTGGCCGAGATGACCCGAGGGGTGATTCCCTTCGGCAGGGAGAGCGTCGGCATGAGCTTTCTCGATACCCACATCCTGATCGCCGTGGCCCTCTTCTGGGCCTTTTTCCTCCGTCTGTTCGGCGCCTACGACCCCCGCCGCCTGTCCAGCTTCGTCGAAGAGGGGCGAGCCGTCCTGCTCGCAACGATGGCCGGCATGCTGGCCATGGCAGCCTTCTTCTACCTGTTCAACATCGACTTCCGCTCTCGGATCCTGTTCGGCTACTTCTTCGCCATCGACCTGGCGCTGCTGCTCAACTACCGGTTACTCGTCCGGTACGTCGTGCGATCGCTAGTCGCCGGCGGATACACCGCTCGGCGGGTGGTGCTGGTCGGGGCCACCAAGGTCGGACGCGAGCTCTCCTACATCATCCGCACACAGCCCTGGTCCGGCCTGATGGTGGTCGGCTTCGTGGACGACGATCCCACCCTGAGCGGCGGCGACGTGGAGGGGTTCCCCGTGCTGGGCTTCTCCGAGCAGCTTCCGGAGATCATCTCCAGCCACCAGGTGGATGAGGTCATCGTGGCCCTCCCGAGCAAGGAGCACGACAAGATCGCCGAGATCGTTCTGAGCCTGCAGGTTCACCCGGTTCGGGTGAGGGTGGTTCCCGATCTCTTCGAGATGGTCTCTGTCCGCGCCCAGGTGGAGGATTTCTGGGGCATCCCGCTGATCGGCCTCCGCGACCCGGTGATAACTGGGTTCGATCGTACCTTCAAGCGGGTCTTTGACGTGGTCATCTCCTCCCTGCTGCTGCTGTTGCTCGGCCCCGTGATGCTCTTGATCGCCCTGGCCGTCAAGCTGGATTCCCCGGGGCCCGCGCTCTTCAAACAGCGACGGGTGGGAGAGAACGGACGCCTGTTCTGGATGTACAAGTTCCGCACCATGATCCAGGATGCCGACAAGCTGATCCCCAAGCTGGAGGAGGAGGGGATCTACGCGAACGGGGTCTACAAGGTCAAGGAAGACCCCCGAGTGACCCGCATCGGCCACATCCTCCGGCGGATGAGCGCCGACGAGTTGCCTCAGCTCTTCAACGTGTTGAAGGGCGACATGAGCCTGGTGGGCCCCCGGCCAGAGCAGCCCTGGATCGTGGAGCGGTACGAGCCGTGGCAGAGGAAGAGGCTCTCCGTGATGCCCGGCATGACCGGCTGGTGGCAGGTCAACGGGCGCAGCGACCGCCCCATGTTCCTGAATACGGAGTTCGATCTCTACTACATCCAGAACTACTCCCCGATCCTGGACCTCATCATCCTCTGGAAGACCATCTGGGTAGTCCTCAGGGGCAAGGGAGCGTACTGATAGCTGGCAGCCGTCAGCCATCGATCGTAAGCCTGAAGGCGTGGGTGTTGGAGGGCAAGCCTGGCAGCGAGCCGCGGTGCCCTCGTCCTCGGGCCAGCTCCGCAGGAGCCTCGTGCTCCCTGAGCCCTCGCACTCCAAGGAGCCTAGCACCCCGATGCCCCCTCATGTCGGACCGGTTTGTGCTACTATTCCTCGGCCAGCCGCCAAAACAGCGGATACGTGACCGCTGATTGCTGATCGTTGAGGGCTCGACAATGGAACTGGTAGTGTTAGGGACCGGCGCCGCTTACCCCGGACCGCATCAGGCAAGCTCCGGCTACCTGGTCAAGCAGGCCAACACCGGACTCCTGCTGGACTGCGGAAACGGCGTCGTCAGCAGACTGCAGGAAGCCGGGGAACTGGACGGGGTGGCCGCCCTGTTGTTCAGCCACCTCCACGCGGACCACCTGCTGGACATCTTCCCTATCTTCTACTCGAGAGCCTACGCCAAGGGGAAGAACTACCCCCCTCTGCCCGTCTTCCTTCCGCCCGGCGAGTCGGAGCGGTTCGCGCGCCTGGCCGAGGTGCTGCGTGTCGAGCCTCATCGCTTCTCAGAGGGGATTCTCCGGACAGCCGAGTACGACCCCTCGGCAGGACTGACGATAGGCGACCTGCAGCTCTCCTTCCATCGCACCGTCCATCCGATCCCCACCTTTGCCGTACGAGTGGAAGCCAACGGCCGGTCACTCGTCTACACCTCGGATACGGGGCCCGATCCGGGTCTGGCCGAGTTGGCCGAGGGGTGCGATCTGCTGCTGTGCGAGGCCACCCTGAGCGATGAGGACTTCGATCCCGCCAGCCCTATCCACCTCACTCCGCGGCTGGCCGCCGACCTAGCAGCGAAGGCCGGGGCGAAGAGGCTGCTCCTCACCCACCTCTGGCCCCACTACGACCGGCAGGCGATGCTCGAGCAGGCCCAGCAAGTCTTCCCCACCGCAGAGTTGGCAGAGGAGATGAGGAGATACCCTCTATAGGGACAGGGACCGGGGAACGGGGGTCGACACTGCCCCGCATCCCCCTACCCCCACTAGAACGGAGACTCGGTTGCGCATAGGCGACGTGGAAATCCACCTAATATCGGACGGTTTCGCCTACGTCGATGGTGGCGGCATGTTCGGACTTGTACCGAAGCTGATGTGGGAGAAGAAACACCCGGCAGACGAGTTCAACCGGGTCGGAATGGGGGTGAACAGCCTGCTGATCGAGGACGGCGGGCAGCGTATCGTCGTCGACACCGGCTTCGGCAGCAAGATGGGGCAACGCACCCTCAACCTGATGGGCATCGTCCGCACCGGCCAGCTACCCCAGGGCCTCCGCGAACTCGGTGTGGAACCGGACCGGGTGGATCTGGTCATCAACACCCACCTGCACTCCGATCACTCCGGCGGCAACACCGTCCAGGAGGGTAAGCGGCTTTCGCTCGCTTTCCCCAACGCGACCTATGTAGTGCAGGAAGGGGAGTGGGAGGATGCGAACCACCCCAACGAGCGCACCAGGGCAACCTATCTGCCCGAGAACCTGCTTCCCCTCTGGGAGACTCGCCGCCTGGAGCTGGTCGAGGGCGATACGCAGATCACGCCCCACGTGCGCTGCATACTCACCCCCGGCCACACGCCTCACCATCAGAGCGTGCTGATCGAGTCCGGGGGCCGGAAGGTCCTCTACACCGCCGACCTCTCGCCCTTCGTGGTCCACATGGAGAGGCTGGCATGGATAGCCGCCTACGATCTGGAGCCGATGCGCTCCATCGAGACCCGGCGCTGGGTCCAGCGGTGGGCCGTCGACGAGCATGCCCTGCTGATCTTTCCCCACGACCCCGAGATCGGCATGGGCTATCTCCACTACGATTCGGGGCGCTACTGGATAGAAGACTATCAGCCATCGGCAATCGGCCATCAGCCGCAAGCGGCCCGCTGAAGGCTTCGCGGAGCGACATGCGCATAGCCATCGACGCAAGACTGGTATCCTACGCCCAGGGCGGCATCAGCCAGTACACCATCAGGCTGGTGCACGCCCTAGCCGCGCTGCGAACAGGCGACGAGATCTTGCTGCTGGAGAGCCGCAAGCCCCGCCTGGACGCTTCGTGGCCAGCCTCCGTGAAGCGATCGCGGCTGTTCACCCCTCCCCACAACCGCTACGAGTCGCTGGCACTGCCCGTCGAGCTGCTCCGGCATCCGATGGACCTGCTCCACAGCCCGGACTTCATTCCTCCCTTCCACCGCCGGTGCCGCTCGGTGATCACCATCCACGACCTGGCCTTCCTGCGCTACCCCCACCTGCTCACCCCCGAGAGCACTCGCTACTATGGCCAGGTAGCGCGAGCCGTCCACAGCGCCGACCAGGTGATCGCCGTGTCCGACTCGACCCGGCGAGACGTCCTGGAGCTACTATCCGCAGACCCCGACAAGGTCACGGTGGTGCACTCGGGGGTGTCCCCCGAGGGCCGGCCGCTCGCTCCTACGGAGACGGAGACGCACCGAGCACGGCTCGGCCTGCCTGAGCGTTTCATCCTCTTCGTGGGCACCCTGGAGCCCCGCAAGAACCTGCCCACCCTCCTCAAAGCCTTCGCGCGAGTACGGAGGGCGCACCCCGTATCCCTGGTAGTGGTCGGAGGCAGGGGATGGCTCTGCGATGAAGTGTTCCGCACCCTGGAGGACCTGAGGCTGGGGGACGAGGTGAGACTCGTGGGGGCTGTGCCGGCGCGAGAACTGGTATACTATTATGGCTGCGCTACCTGCCTAGTCCTCCCTTCCCTCTACGAAGGCTTCGGCCACCCCGTTCTGGAAGCCATGGCCTGCGGGACCCCGGTGGTTGCCTCCAACGTGTCCTCGCTGCCCGAGGTCGTCGGGGAAGCCGGTTTGCTGGTGGACCCAGAGGATGTGGAAGGGCTGGCAGCCTCCCTGGGAAGACTGCTCGCCGACGGGAACCTGAGACAACGGCTGATCCATCAGGGACTCGAGCGGGCACGGGGCTTCTCCTGGGAGAAGACGGCTCGGGAAACCCTGGCCGTGTACCATAGAGCTGTCCGAGGAGGCCGATGAGAATCCTCTTTCTCACCCCCCAACTGCCCTTCCCACCCCATCAGGGCACGCAGATCCGCAACTACCACCTCTTGCGTGCGGCGGCCGCGGCGCACCAGGTGGACTTGATCTCTTTCTGCCGAGAGGGTGAGAGCCTGGCAAAGGCACAGCCCCTATTGGAGCTGTGCGGACAGACTAAGTTGGTTCCGGCGCCACCACCCCGCGGTCGCGCTGCTCGGGGCAGAGGCATGCTCACGTCCCTCCTCCCCGACCTGGCCCACCGCCTCCGGTCGGAAGTGTTCGCCGCCGCGCTTCGTTCGGTTGCCGCCGGAAACCGCTACGACGTCATCCACGTGGCCGGACTCGAGATGGCCGGCTACATCCCTACAGCCAGAGAGGCCGCACCACGAGCTTACGTCGTCTTCGACGACCACAACGCCGAGTACCGGCTCCAGGCGCGAGCGGCCGCGGTGGACGCCGGCCGGATGGCATCCTGGCCCAGGGCCGCCTACTCGCTGGTGCAGTCGAGACGGCTGCGGCGGTACGAAGGCTGGGCCTGCCAGCAGTCCGACGCGGTCCTCGCCGTTTCAGAGTCCGACGCCGCCGCCCTGGAGATGCTGGGGACCCGCCTCCGGATCCAGGTTGTCCCCAACGGTGTGGACACGGACTACTACCGCCCGACGTCCGACGGGCAGAGGGATCCATTTGGACTCCTGTTCACGGGCACCATGGACTACCGGCCGAACGTGGATGCCATGCGCTGGTTCGTCACAGATGTCCTGCCCCTCGTCACCGCACAGCAACCCGAGGCCCGCCTGCAGATCGTGGGAAGGTCCCCCGACCCCACGATGACACGCCTGGCGTCCGCCGTCGGCAACGTGGAGGTAACCGGGGCGGTCGCGGACGTCCGCCCCTACTTCTCCCGCAACAGCGTGTTCGTGGTCCCCATTCGAATGGCGGGAGGGGCAAGGCTGAAGATCCTCGAAGCCCTGGCGATGGGGCTGCCTATCGTCACCACACGGCTCGGTGCCGAGGGCATCGCCCTGGCGGAGGGCAAGGAGATGCTGCCGGCCGACAGCGCGGAGGAGTTCGCGGCCGCCGTCGTCCGGCTCCTGGCCGATCGGGAGCTGCGAGAGCAGATGTCTGCCCTGGGGAGGCAGGCAGCCGAGGATAGGTTCGGCTGGGACAGGGCGGCTCCACGCTTGCTGGAGGCATACGAGAACTCGGAGAGGAGGAGGCGCGCGGACGCGGGTCGGGCAGATACGGAGGGGCAATCGTGATAATCGGCGCCGCCCGCGTGGTGCTCCATCTGCCAGAGGCGCACTCCCTGAAAGAGAAGCGCCACGTGGTGAAATCGATCATCGCCCGGGCGCACAACCAGTTCAACGTCTCGGCCGCCGAGATCGAGGACCAGGACCTGTGGCAGAGGGCCGTCCTCGGCTTCGCGGTCGTAACCAACGACGGCCACCACGCGAACGAGGTCATCTCCAGCGTGGTGAACTTCGTCGAAAGCGCCACACCGCAGGCGGAAATGACCGATTACCAGATCGACATCACACCAGTGCTGTGACACACACAAGGGGAGCGAAGGGCCTGTAGGCACACCCGTCACACGGGTGATGCACCCCGGCATCACCGGCCCATCAGCATGGGCCGGGCCCGTGTGGTTGCGCTCGCTCGCCTCACGTGCCCGCTCGCGTCGCGCTGGGTGTGCGCCCCCGCTACCCTCACCCGGGCTGGGCGGGCCTGCAGGTCCGCCCAACAACCGCCCGCGGGCTCTGAATCCGCTGCGCGGCATCATGCATCACGGGTATCAGGGTGCGCGACCTCGTGAAGTAGCAGAACCCCGCCCAACGGGGCGCGTGCAGGCCGAAGCCTGCGACTACACAGGCAGGTGTGTCGGGCGCAGCACGGCGACGTGACGGGTAGACTGGGCCGACCAGGGCTTGCGTCCGGCACCCCCAGCATGTCACTATAGGGTGCCTGGAAGCTGCAACGTTAGTCCAAGGCGCTCTCGTTGGGCTCCATGGCGATGGAACCAGCGTCATCTCTAATGCCGGCTACCCTATCCGGGCAGCCGTGTTGAGACGATCCTGGCTCCCGCGTATCACAGATAGGCCCCTGTGGTGCCCGATTCGCCCCCTGAGCAGGGCGCATCTCCCCCCTTGTGGACTGCCGACCGATGTACGACTACTCCTCGAGGCAGAGACTCGCCGAATGCGGCTGCTGGGTGGCCATTCTCCTCCTGCTGGGGATCGTGGCCGGCGGCGTGCTGGCCACCGACCCGGCGGGGCTCCGCTCCAGACTCGTCGCCGCTATGGGCGACGAGCGCCGCCACGAGATCACCGCATTCGTCTCCAGCCTCACCGCCCGAAAGGTTGACACCGCGGACATGGTGCCCATCCAGCACGTGGGGGTGAACCCCATTGGGGTCAACACCTTCCTGGAGCAAGAGGCAGAGATCTCCAAGCGCCGGCAGACCTTGCAGATGATCAAGGATGCCGGAATCGGCTGGATCCGCCAGCAGTTCCCCTGGGAGGATATCGAGCGCCCAAGCAAGGGCATGTACTGGGACGAGAAGTACGGTTACAGTTCCTGGGACAAGTACGACAACATCGTCGATCTGGCCAACGAGTACGGAATCCAGATGATCGTCCGGCTGGACCTTCCCCCCAAGTGGACGCACCCCAACAATCAGTGGCCCCACACGCCGCCGGACAACTTCGAGGACTACGGCGACTTCGTCTACAAGGTGGTGAGTCGCTACAAGGGCAAGGTGAAGTACTACCAGTTGTGGAACGAGCCCAACCTCTCGACGGAGTGGGGCGGAAAGCCGGTCGACGCCAGGGAATACGTTCGGCTGCTGAAGATCGGCTACCAGCGGGCCAAGGAGGCAGATCCCAACTGCGTGATCGTCTCGGCGGCCCTCGCACCCACCATCGAGGAGAGCTGGCGAGCGCTGAACGATCAGATCTACCTGCAGCGGATGTACGATGCCGGCGCCAAAGACTACTTCGACATCCTCTCGGTCATGGCCTACGGCCTCCGCTCCGGCCCGGACGACCGCCGGCTGACCCTGCAGGACGTGAACTTCTCACGTCCGCTGCTGATCCGGGAGATCATGGTGAAGAACGGCGATGCGGCGAAGCCCATCTGGGCATCTGAGATGGGCTGGAACGCCCAGCCGGAGTCGGTGCGGGCAGAGCCGGTCTTCGGCAGGGTGAGCGAGCAGTTGCAGGCGCGCTACACCGTCAGGGCCTTCCAGCGGGCAGCCGAGGAGTGGCCCTGGATGGGCGTGATGAACATCTGGTTTTTCAAGCGGGCCAGCGACCACGAGAAGGACCAGCCCTTCTACTACTTCCGGATGGTAGAGCCCGACTTCGCCACCCACCCCGTGTACGATGCCGTCAAGGAGTACGGGGGCAATCAGCCCACCGTGCACCGGGGCTACTCCCAGGAGAGTCACTGGGCACTCAAGTACGAGGGCGGCTGGACCGAGGTCAAGGAGCCGCAGGCCAGCCTGGGAGGGATGAGGAGAGCCGACCAGGCCGGAGCATCGATTGAAACCCAGTTCCAGGGCACCGACCTCACTCTGGTAGTGCCCAAAGGCCCAGGGTTGGGCCGCGCCTACATCGAGATTGATGGCTCCCCCCAGGGAGCCAACCTGCTCCCCAGGGACGAGGCCGGCAGGGCCTACCTCGAACTCTCCGGCCCCGCACAGCTATGGCAGCAACAGGTCCCCGTCGCTGCTGGGCTGATCACCGGGGTTCACCAACTGAAGGTGACCGCTGCCAGCGCCTTCGCCCTGGATGGGTTGATCGTGGACGCCCCCACGCCCACCTCGCCGGTCGAGCAGGTCGCCCAAGCGCTGCCCTACCTGGCTGCGGCGGGGCTACTGATCCTTATGGGGATGGCCATGACCCTCAGGATGCGAAACCGGAACCGTGGGCGGCTGCGGATCTAGACGCCAGGATCGAGGTCTGAATGGCGCACCCAGCAAGTGGCAAGACGTAGGGATCCCCATTTCTACCAGCCCATGGCGGCGGGGAACATGCGCCAACCCTCCTCAATCTCCAGGTCATGGCTGCGGCCCTGCGCCACCCCCACTCGCGTCTGGGCAGATCATCCATCGGTGCAACTGCTCTGGGGAAGGTGGATTCCGATCGGGAATCGGGCCCTAGGGAAAACCCTAGTCTTTGAGCCCACGCCAGGAGAAACGCTGGTACAGAGGGTATACCTGTAGTACGGTAGTCGCACCATACTACTCCGGGGAGGATATCCCCATGAACCTGTCAGCCCTTCATGTCGCGGTGCGGGATTCGGTGATTGGCAAGGGGAGGATAGAACCGGCCCTGTCCCGGCAGCTTTCAGAGACGGACCACCGGGCGATCTGTGGCTTCGAGAAACGGCTCCATCGTGCCGAGGGGCGGGTACAGGGCATCCCTCTTCCTACCGCGCCCACGCTCTGGATGTAGGCCACCGCAGTCGTTGAGTTCCGCCTGACGCATTCGCCATCGCTTCCCCGACGTCGCGAACCATATCCTCCGCCTGATCACCAAGAGCGCGCCCACCATAGAGCTACAGCAACTGCTCATTGGTGTTATGCGGCGGAGGGGACGTGTGCTCTGCCCGCGCGGGTCTACAAAGTGGCCCGCCTACGTGAGGGAAACAGCCTATGCCTTCGGTGGTGAGGGCGATGAGTGGATCACGGCCGCAGCCGCCGTGGAACTCGCGGTAGCTGCCATCGATGTCGTCGACGACCTGATCGACGGAGAGTGGGATGGCGAGGGCATAACCCAGGGTCGTGCCTCCAATGCCAGCCAGGCTCTCAGCTGGCTTGCCCAGAGGGCAATCCTGGATGAGGCTCCGAGCATCGGTGTGGGCCGCACCCTGTTGTTATCCAGACTTCTGCTCACAGGCGCCTTCGACTGCTGCGGCGGACAGGATCTCGACCTGTTGATGGAGACAAACGCCGATGTCACCGAGGAGGCCGCACACGAGATGACGCTGTTGAAGTCGGGATCACTGGTGGCTATGGCATGCCAGATAGGCACGGGACTCGCCACTGATGATGCCGAGGTTCTCTCCCGTGTGGAGGCATTCGGAAAGCACGTCGGCGTAATCGAGCAACTCCTGAACGACATTTATGATGTCGCCACGGCCGGATCAGGCGGCAAGAGCGATCTGAAACGAGGCAAGAGAACCATTCCCATTGCCTACGCTCTTCGATGCGCGCGAGATGAAGGACTCGAGGAATTGGTCACCTTGCTACGGCAGGGCCCTCAGCTGACCACTGAGCAGGAGCGCTGCTTGTCGAGAACGATCGCTGGTCTTGGCGGTCTTCAGTACTCCGTCGTGGTCGCAGACGTTCACAGAAAGACCGCACTCGACATCGTGGACGAGCTGATTCAACTGACAGCCATTGAAAGAGTATCACATCTGAGGCGCCTCGTCCCCGCGTTAGGAAGTAGCTCCAGAGGTGGTTTGCATGCTGCGGCGACAGCCTGACATGCCATGGTGGACCACCATACCCAAGGAACCAAGACGGTGGATAGTAGCCGCCGCTGTAACAGTCGGGGTATTGGTGCTGCTTGAGGTTGCATATCAGGAGGTGCGACTCACTCCCGCCTTAGGCATAGATGCAGAGATCCAGCGTGACCAACTCGTTGTCACGAGAGTGCCCCTCGGTGGTGCTGCCTGGGACGCCGGGGTGCGGCCGATGGACGTGGTGGTCTCGGTGGATGCCCGAGCAGCAGCTCTCCCCGGTTTCGAACCAGGGAAGCTTACTGACGTGGTCGTGGTACAGAGGGGATCGGGTAAGAGCATCACGGTGTCAGCAGCAGCTGCGGAAAAGGTCTACCGGCCACTCCGACCGACGTTCATTGCAGTAGCTATGGGGTTTCTGGTAACGGCCATTGCAGTGTTCGTCTTGACAGCGGATGCCGCTGCTGGACAGGTGTTTCTCGCCCTGGGGACATCATGTGCCACCATGCTCATTGCCGCCCTGGCTGGACCGTACGGTTCGGCCTGGCCCATGGCCGTGGTTGCCATGTCGCTGGTAGTCCTTGGCGCATCGCTCCTACTGCTGACGCTGACCTTTCCGGTCAATCGGTCAGGTAGTGGATGGGGCCGAGGAATCGCCAAAGTGGTCGTGCTGGTGAGCCTTCTGCTCGTGCTTGACTCTACGCTCGGACTCTCATCTTCACTCCAGAGGACTACTCGGTTCAGCAGCGCATATTCACCGTCGTCGCTCTAGAAGGAGTGTGGGCCATAGGCGCCGTTGTCCTGGCCTGGACTCGGCTGCATAACCTCACTCGAGAATCACGCCGAAGCATCATGCTGCTGAGCCTTGGGATGACGGGTGGCTTGGGGCCCTTCCTGCTGTTCTCGATGCTGCCCAAGGCGATGGGACAGGAGTACTTGGTCGCCCCAGAGCTAGCCATTGTCACGGTGGTGCTCTTTCCGATCAGTGTTGCCGGGGCCTTGCTGAGCCGTGAATTCCTGGGAATACGACGGTTCCTCCGGCGCAGTCTTGTGGCGTTTGGCGCGTGGATCGGTCTCTTCTCCCTGTACGCTCTTGGCGTCAACCTGGCACGAGGCGTCATGCCGGATGCTGGCGATGGTCTGGGAGTAGTCGCCCATTCCGCAGTACTCACAGTTGCCATTGTAGGGGCAACCTTCCACCCGGCCCAGGATCGGCTGAGGCGGTTTCTCGAAAGACGGCTCTTCCCCGACACCTACGATGTGGACAAGGAGTTTCACTCCGTCGCTGACGAGATCGTGGGACTCACGGATGTAGACCAGATGGCAAGCCTCCTGCTCGAGCGGCTGAGCCGCGCCCTCTGCCTCTCTTGGGCAACGATTACTGTATACGACGAGGCGCTCGGCAGTCTTCGATACGATTGGGGCGTTCAGCCCGATAGGCTTCAGGCACCTCCAGACACCGAGTCTCGGTTCAGCGACTTGCCCGAGTTCATCAGCGTGAACAGTGAGTTTGATGCCGTCGCAATCCCATTGGTGGCCAACGGAACGAGAATGGGCATTGTGATGCTTGGGGCCAAGGTGGAGGAGGCCGAGCCTCTATCGGCAGACGTCAAGTTCCTCCAATTGCTGATGCCTCTGGCGGCTACCGCGCTGGAGAATGGACTGCTTGTGCGTCGGCTGGAAGTGCAGATGAAGGCCCTGGCCGACAGGGAACGGGCCCTACGGGCCCTCAGCCGGCGGTTGATCGATGCTGCCGAAGATGAAAGAAGGCGGGTAGCCCTGGACCTTCACGACGATCCTCTACAGCGGGCCATCCTCCTGTCGCAAGAGATGCGAGAGGCACCAGCCACCGTGGGCGTCGCTGATTGGATCAGACAGATCGATGAGATAGGCGTCTCTCTGCGAGCCACCTGCCAACATCTCCGTCCGGCTGCCTTGGACGAGCTAGGGCTGGTGGGGGCCATGGAGCGACTGGTTAGCGACAGCAGAGCGCGTACCGAGGCGGAGGTTGCGTTGCTGGTTCAGGATGACCAACAATGGGTCTTCGACTCGCTTGATCCTGCTCTCAAAGTCGCCGTCTACCGTGTGACCCAGGAGGCCCTCTCTAACTGCCATAGACATGCCGACGCAACACACATCCTGGTGAAGCTGGCTGTCCTGGAAAACCGCCTCCTCCTAGAGGTAATTGACAACGGTCGGGGCTATGAGGAGCGCCCTTCCTCGACGTCGGACCTGAACCTTGGTATCCTTGGGATGAGAGAAAGGCTTCGGCCCTGGAATGGGGTACTGAGAATAGAGCGTCGCGCGACGGGCGGCACGGTCTTGACCGCGGAGGTTGTCCTAGACCCCGTGGCGGAGGAGATGGCAAATGCCGAAGCCTGCTGAGACACGTCCGGTACGGGTTGTCCTGGTCGACGATCACCCCCTGCTGCGAGAAGTTACGCACTCACGCCTGGGGCGAGCGTGCGGGATCGAGGTGGTTGGAGCCGTCGGTGAAGGCAGAGCGGCTATCGAGTTGGTGACAGCGGAACGACCCGACATCTTGCTCTTGGACATCCATCTGCCGGACATCAACGGCATTGCCGTTGCGCGCCAGGTGAGAGCCTCCTGCCCGGACACGGCGATACTGATCTTGACCGGCCTCGACGACCCGACGTACTTCCATGCGCTGCTACCGCTAGGCATCCGTGGCTACCTCAGCAAGTCGATTCCCAGCGAGGAGCTCGTAGAAGCCATCAAGGCTATCGCCGCCGGGCAGACGCTAATACGCCCGACCACAGTTCCGATAGATTGCCACGGGTTGGCGGAGATCCTCACGGAGCGGGAAATGCACGTTCTGAAGCTGCTGGCCCAGGGTCAGCGAAACGTGGAGATAGCGGAGAGGATGGTGGTCTCAGTCAAGACTGTCGAGTTTCACGTCAGCAATATCCTCTCAAAGCTGCGAGCGCGGTCTCGGACGGAGGCGATCGTCAGGGCTCAGGAGGCAGGCATCTTGGCTGCACAGGGCTGGTGAGCGCACAATTGTCCAGGCAAAGGCAGATCTGAATACCGACAGGATCTCTCAGTTGGGGATGTCCGAGGCCTTATCCGTGCACCGTGTGAACCTCCATTGCATCCACAACAGTACCCCCCCCAACGCCAATAGAGATAGCGCCGACGGCCACACAAGATGATATCCAATGTCCGGCTCTGGCCTGGGCTGTGGCAGCCAGAGGTACGGTAAGACATTCGTCCCCGCAGCGAGTGGGATCCCAACGAACACGAATCCCAGGTTGGCTGCCGCGAATGTCCAGGGTATTCGGGTGCGATTGGCTGAGAATACCATCCTGGTAAGGAACAGCCCCACGCTGATCGTCACCAGCAAGCCCGCGAACATGATGGCTCCGGGCTCTTCCTCGAAGAAGTCATTGAGGGTCCGTTCGATTGTCCCTAGTGCCGGCCGATTTAGCCTTACGTCCCAGGGCGCCATCCACGCTTCAGTGATTCCCGCAACGGCTACGAACAACAGCATCCATGTGCCAATCAGTGCCCCTATCCCGACAACTACGACCAAGTGGCTAGACCTCACTAGTGCCTCCCTCCATTTCGCATCGTGTCAGCGCCCGGTGATCTCCAGTAACCCACAGCCGATCTACACAGACCGCCTATCTGTGACAGCGTTTGCGCTCCTGAATAGAAGGACTCGCAACGTCAGTGGCACAGCAGGGGCAGCACTATGCTCAACAGGAATACGGAGACGGGACAGCGGCTGGCTGGGCGGAGCGTGCCGCTCCGCCCAGCCAGCCTCGAGGCATTCAACTACCAGAGATACAGCCCGCTCGTTATTCTGTCCATGCCACCGGCTAGCCTGGACCCCAAGTCTCCAATCACCATGCGCATCCAGTCGTATGAACTGGTGAACCCGCTCAGATCGGATTGGTAGGCGGCCATCAGGCCATTCAGCACTATGGCATCGTCGCTGTACCAGTTGATGAGACTCACGTCCGACCAGGAGAAGGGGATATGGTCCACGTAGTCGACATCGCTCGGGTCTCCGTCGGCGTTGGAGTCCTGATACCAATAGCTACCGTAACCACGCGGGCTGTAGCCGTCATAGGAAGCCAGAAGAATCGATCCGCTCCAGGGCAGTGGGGTGGAGTCGGTGGTTGCCGGAGCAGGTGCAGTCCCGGACTTCGACTGCTTGATCCTGGCCTTGAGCTCCGCCACGTCCTTCGCCGACATGCCGGCTTTGGCGGCGGTCTTGTCAAGGAGAACATCCTTCTCCGCCGCGCTCAGCCTCGCGTGAAAGGCCACGACCTCTGCGGAGGAGACCTTCCCTGCGTACACGCCATCTACAAATGACTGGATTTCCTCGGATGTTACCTTTGACTGGTCGGCGGCTTGGGACTCGAACCCCAGAACTGTCCCCGGGAGCAACGCGACGATCACGGCTATCCCTGTGAGCATCGATGCCAGTCTTACCTTGCCCACTGTGACTCCTCCTCACTTCCGTGCTCACCATCTGGATTGGTGGCACGGTGAGTATCGTGGTCCTGTCGCCGGCATGTCACCGGGGAAACCCCTAGTCTTGGCTCGTGGTAGGGGAACACAGCCTACAGCTTCAAGAAATGCCCGTAGTGCAGACGGTGCTCGATGACGTGGTCCTTCAATGGCTGCACCGGCATGCGCTCGCGGATCATCTGCCGGTACAGGCCGGCACGGCTTATGTCACCCACCAACACCACGCCCACCAGCCGAGTCGCACCGTTTGCCCCGCCGAAGACCATCTTGCGATAGCTGTGCCCGGTACGCACCACGTGAGTCTCCAGCCCTTTGCCCGCGGTGTGTACGATGCCCATGGAGACGAATGGGACCTCCGCCACCTGGGTTGCGTTGAGAATCCCAAAGGTGCCCGCGTAGGCCGTGGGCCGGCCGGCCATGTTTCGACCGGCGCATCGGCCCATCTCCACCGCATTGGTCCAGAGTGCCGTCACGATCGGTGCACTAGTGATGGAGTCGAAGGTGACGGCCACGTCGCCAGCCGCGTAGACGTCGGGCACGTTGGTGGCGGTGCGGTCGTCGACCACCACACCGCCGTCCACCCGAACGCCGCTGCCGGCCAGGAACCCCACGTTGGGCCGCACCCCCTTCCCTATGCACACCATCTGGCAGGCCAGGCGCTCGCCCGTGTCCAGCAGCACGCCGGCCACGCCGTTCGGCCCCGACAGAATCTGAGTCACGTTGCGGCCGGTGAGGACGCGCAGCCCCGCTCGGGTGAGGGCATCCCGCACCAAGGCCGCGCCCTCCGGCTCCATGATCTGAGATAGCACCTCCGGAGACGCGACCACCATCGTTACCCGAACACCCCGCTCCAGCAGGGCGAAGGCCGTCTTCAGGTTCAGCATCCCGCCGCCGATCAACACCGCATCTTGGGTGATCGATGCCCGCTGCGCCATCAGCCGGGCGTCGGCCAGCGTGCGCAGGGCGAAGACGCCCGGTACCTCGGTCCCCCGAAGCGAGGGCGGCAGATTGGGACGGCTGCCGGTGGCGATCAGCAGCCTATCGTAGGGCACCGCCTCTGTCCCCTTCACCGTTACAGTGCGATCGGCAGGGTTCACGGCGGTGACCTCGGCGCTCAGCCTCACCTCGATGTCCTGCGCCGTGTACGGGCCCTGTCCCTCCAGGGCCATTTCCTCCGCTCTCTTCTTCCCATCCACCAGAAAGGGAATGAGGGGCCGAAAGTAGGGTCTGTCCGCCTCGGCCGACAGCACGGTGATGGAGCCCTCGCCATCCAGCTCACGGATCGCCTGGGCCGCCGCCATCCCGGCGGCGCTACCACCGACGATGACGTATCGCCTGGGCGACATCCGTCACCCCCTTTCCCCCGCCACTACCCCCGCCGCGGCAGCCTGCCTCGCCTCAGCCGAGAATCCCGGGACCGTGCGATACACCAGCGCCCCAGTGGGGCATGCGGAGACGCAGGCCGGCTCCTCCCGGTCGGGACATCGATCGCAGCGGTAGGACTTGCGGGTCTCCAGATGGCGGCCGATCACCCCGTAGGGACAGACCATCACACAGGTCCAGCAACCGATACACTTGTCGGTCTCGGTAAGGACTACCCCGTCCGCCGTACGGCGAATGGCGCCGCTGATACAGGCGTGCATGCAGGGGGCGTCCTCGCAGTGGCGACACACCACGGGGACCTTGTGGCGCGGCGCAACCCACTCCACCCACACCCGCGACACGGGACGGGGATGCTCACCCAAAGCCACAAAGAGGCTCTTGCCCCGGGAGTGCTCCACGGCGCAGGCCAGTTCGCAGGTGTGGCACCCCTGGCAGCGGTCCGGACGCACGAAGATCTCTCTCGGTTGAGACATCGAAGCCACCCCCTAGTTGAGACCGAGGCCAGACCGGCGCTCGTCGATGGCGGCCAGCAGCTTCTCGGCCGCCGACGCGGGATCCAAGTCCACGATGAAGTAGCCTCCGGTCAATCCCTTGACCTTGTCCGTCAGCACATGTGTCACCAGAGGCCCGCCCAGGACGGGCACCATCACTCCAACGTGGGTCGGCAGCCCCGCCGCCACCGCCCACGTCCCGATGGATACTGCCTTCTCGTGCATAGCTTCGGGCGCCGAGGCCACCACCGGCAGCTTGTCGATGTCCACACCCAGGCGGTTCGCCACAGCCACGGCCACGGCCACCGCCCGAGTGTTGTCCACGCAGGAACCCAGGTGGAGGACGGGCGGGAGCGGGCCGGAGAGACCGTTGGCCTCTCCGATGGCCGTCAGCACCGCCTTCAAACCATCCCCGCAGAGGGAGCCTACGTTGACCGGATCCATGAAGCCGTGCCGCATCAGCGACCCAGCACCGCATCCTGTCGCGAGCACCAGGACGTTCGCCTTCAGCAGCCTACGGGCGATGGTGGTGAAGCCGCTATCCTGTGGCACGGTCACGTTGTTGCATCCGGCGAACAGGCAAACGCCTCGGATGTTCCCAGCCACGATGTTGTCGATCAGGGGCTTCAGAGGATCTGCGGCATCCAGCTTGGCCAGGGCGCCCACGATCGCCTCGGTGGAGAACCCTGCAACCACCTTGCTCTTGAAAGCGGGGATGTCCACCGGCTTTCCCCGCCTTCGCGCGAAGTTCCCGATGGCCAGACGCAGGATCTGCCTGGCGTTCTCGACAGCCGTCTCCTCAGAGAAGGCCACGTGCTGCGCGCCCGGAATCTTCGCCATCTCCATGGTGGTGACGACCGTGGTCCCCATGCACTCGGCGAGGTTCGCCATGGTAGGCTGGATGCACTGGTAATCGACCACCACGGCATCGACGGCGCCAGTCATGAGCGCCATCTCCTGGCTCACCGAGTGGGTGCAGGCGGGGATGCCGTGGCGCATCATCACCTCGTTGCCGGTGCAGCAGATGCCCACCACGTTCACGCCGGTTGCCCCCGCGGCCTGCGCCTCCTCCCGCATCTGCCCGGCAACCGCCACTATGACGTCCGAGAGCACCGGGTTGTGCCCGTGGACCGCCACGTTCACGGCGTCGGCCTTGAGGGTCCCCAGGTTGGCCTCGGTAACCACGGGGCTGGGAGTGCCGAAGAGGATGTCCGCCAACTCCATCCCCATGTAGCATCCGGCCATGTCGCCCACCGCGCACCGCATGCCCGCTAGCAGCAGGTTGACCGGATCTGCATCGCAACCCATGGCCGTCCGATGCAGGATTCCGGCTATCTCGTGATCGATCCCAGCGGGCACGATGCCGAGATCGGATAGCACCTTCACTCGACCGGGGGTGACGGTGGTGGCAGCCCATTGGACGGGGGTGTCCTTCTCGTGGAAGTCGGCCAGGGCAGCCTCGGCGACGTCCAGGGCAACCTCGCCGTCGGAACGCCCATCCACCGGTATGCCGAGGCGAGCGGCGACGGCGCGCAGCTTGGCGGGGTCCTTGATGCGGTAGTCCGGCGCCTTGCCCGTGGCTGCCTTCCTCAAGGTGTGGGCGAGATGCTTGGCGTGGCCGGAGTGGGCGGCCGCCCCGGCGGCGATGGCCCGATCCAGCCCCCGGGCCACGATGGTGTCGGCGGACGCACCGCAGATGCCCACCTGGGGCGCCTCGCCGAAGGGGTTGATCCGGCAGGGACCCTGCAGGCAGTGTCTGCAGCACAGTCCCGTCTCGCCGAACCCACACTGGGGTAGCATCGCCTGATAGCGTTCCCAGACCGTGTCGATGCCTGCTCGTTGCGCCTTCTGGATCATCTGCTGGATCGCGGGGTCGAGGCTCTTGTTCTCCAACAACTGTCCACCTCCCTCTATGCTGCACCCTGCACGATAGAGCACCGACGATGGGACACCAGTTGCCGTTGACTCCGCAAGCGATTGAACCTTAAGGAGACGAGGGCTACGGGTGGAGACGCACCGGAGGCGGCTCGCCTCCACGATACGGGCATGTGAGCGCCGCTCTGGCGCTTCCTAATATGCAGCGCTGCGAGCCGCGCTCCGATTCAGGCGAGGGCAAGATGCGCCGTGAAGTGGCGCGGAAGGCGATTCTCTCGGGTGGATCCATGGGTCCCTGCATCCCCTCGACACCTCCTGCGATGGGATCGGGCACGGTCTCCACATGCCGACGGGGCGAACGAGAACACTGGATCGATGCTAGTGGATTGCTGGGAGAACTGTCAATGGAGACTGCGGGAAACGCCCCAGTCTGCTCCAATCGTCGTCCCACTACTCGAAATCCGGTGTGACATACGGTGACTCGATGGCCCGGCTGCCCGACAGCCTCTGGAGGCTGCTGGAGGGCGGGCTCCCTCCCCCGCCAGACCGGGCCCCCCTGAAGAACGAGGGCCCCTCCGGCTCGATGCACCCCCCGCAGCTTACCTCGCCCTCACCCCGGCAGCAGCTTGCCGGGGTTAAGCAGCCCCTCGGGGTCGAATACCCGCTTCAACTGCCGCATGAGATTCAGCTCCAAATCGCCGAACAGCAGCGGCATGTAGTCCCGCTTCTCCAGCCCGATGCCGTGCTCCCCCGTCAGGGTGCCCCCCATCTCCACACTCAACTCCACGATCTCCCGATCGGCCCTGCGCACCCGCTCCATCTCCTCCGGGTCCTCTGTGTCGTACACGACCAGCGGGTGGAGGTTGCCGTCGCCGGCATGCGCCGCGGTTCCGATGGTGAGGCCGTACCGCTGCGCGATCTCCCTCACCTTATGTAACGTCTCGGCCAGCCTGGTCCTTGGGACCGTCGTGTCGTGGATGGAGGAACCGGGGGCTAGGGACACGAGGGCGCTGTAGGCCGCTCGCCGCCCCATCCAGAGCTGGTTCCGCTCGGCCTCCGTCCTCGCCACCCGAACGTCGCGAGCGTGGTGGCTCCTGCAGATCTCCACGATGCGCTCGGCCTGGCGATCCTGCCCCTCAGCCAGGCCGTCCAGTTCGATCAGCAGCACCCCCTCCGCATCCACCGGATACCCGGCGCTGGCGCCGCTGGCCTCTATCGCCTCCACGATGGTCCGATCCATGATCTCCAGCGTCGCCGGAACGATCCCCTCGGCTATCATCTCCGACACGGCGTCCCCAGCATCCTCCAGCCGGCCGAAGATCGCTAGCATCGTCTTGATCGCCTCGGGAGCCCGCATCAACCTCAGCGCCATGGAGGTCACGACGCCCAGCGTTCCCTCGGAGCCCACCAGCAGTCCGGTCAGGTCGTATCCGGGGGTATCCTCCACCAGACCGCCGGTGTGCACCACCCGCCCATCGGCCAGCACCACCTCCAGGCCGATCACGTGGTCGGAGGTGATCCCGTACTTCAAGCAGTGGGGTCCGCCTGCGTTCTCCCCGACGTTGCCGCCGAGCGTCGAGACCTTCTGGCTGGAGGGGTCCGGAGCGAACAGGTAGCCGACGGGGGCCAGGGCGTTCTGGAGGTCCAGGTTCACGACGCCCGCCTCCACCACGGCCCGCTCGCTGGCCACGTCGATCTCCAGGATCCGGCTCATGCGTGTGCACACCAGCACCACGCCGCCCGCTTGCGGCACGGTGCCACCCGACAGGTTGGTGCCGGCCCCCCGCACCACCACTGGAATCCCCTTCCGATGGGCGATCCGCACTACCGCAGCCGCCTCGGCGGCATCCGCTGGGAAGACCACAGCCAAAGGCTCGGTCTCCCCTCCAGTGGCGTCGTACCGGTAGACCAGCCGGTCCCGCAGGCCGGCGAATAGCCCCTCCCGCCCGACTACTCGGGTCAACTCCTCCAAGAGGTCGCTTCTATCCATTGGCCTCCCCAGAACATCATCGGTCACCCCGGCTGCAGACTGCCACGGTCTGGGACGAGAGCGTCCCCTCTTCCGAGGGGACGGCCAACCGCGAAGGCACCGAGGCACGAAGAAGCGCGAAGACCACTCGGGCCACCTCAGTGTCATTGTGTCTTCGTGGTTCGGCGCCTCGGCGCACGCGAAAGGGTTCAGCCGTGGCGCTCTCGGGGCAACGAGATTGTACAACGATTCGCCCCCCAGGGCACCGAACGCGTGATGCACGATGCCACGCGATGCCTTCAGAGCCCGCGGGCGGCTGTAGGGCGGACCTGCACGCCCGCCCAACCCGGGTGCGGGTAGCGAGGGCGCACACCCAGCGTGACGCTAGCGGGCACGTGAGGCGAGCGAGCGCGGCCTCACGTGCCCGCCCCCTACGAAAGAGCCGGTGATGCCGATGTGCACCGCGGGCACTGAGGCTATGGCCGGCACTGGGAGAACTGGCGCATTTCTTGCTGTAGGCACTACTACTAGGAAGCCCCATCATCACCACCCCTAGTCCGTGAGGAGAAGAGACTTGCCCAGAGTCGAGCCGAGCGCCGCCACCATCTCGCTGGCGATCACCGTCGCCCTGGCGATCCTGATCTACCTCGGTTCGCGCGGCCTGCGCTACTTTGACTCCGCCCTGATCGGCTACGCCGTCGCCTCAGTCTTCGCGCTGCTCGGCATCAGCTATCGCTTCCTGCAGTGGCTCTCACGCCCCCCAACCCGTCTGTACTGGTTGCGAGGCTGGCAGCTATTCCTCTCGTGGGAGAACTTCCGGCGCTTCGGGGGGCTGATCCCACGCGTGCTGTGGCAGAACCAAGCCACCCAGAGCTTCATCCGCCCCCGCCCCGGTGGCATCTCCCGATGGATCGGTCACCTGAGCCTCTTCTGGGGGGTGGTCCTCTCCGGTCTAATCACCTTCCCCCTGGTTTTCGGGTGGCTGGTGCTCCGCTCCCCCGGCGGCAGCCTGTACCAGTTGTACTTCTTCGGCTTCCCCACCTTCGTCTTCGAGCCGCGCTCCCTCTTCGGCTGGGTCTTCATCCATGCACTGGACTTCACGGCTCTGATGGTCCTGCTGGGGGTTGGCCTGGCGCTACGGCGCCGCTGGCGCGACCGAGAGGTGATAGCCGAGCAGAGCTTCGGCTTCGACTTCGTGCCGCTGCTGCTGCTGGCTGCCATCTCCATCAGCGGCCTTCTGCTCACCGCCAACAGCCTCTTCTGGGAGGGGCGGTTCTACTGGTTCGTGTCCCTGGCCCATCAAGCTGTGGTCGTCCTCGGCATCCTGTACATACCGTTCGGCAAGTTCTTCCACATCCTGGAGCGGCCCGCCAGCATCGGCATCGAGCTGTACCGGGCCGTGGCCGGGCGCGTCGGCGGCGCCCGTTGCGCTCGCTGTGGCCGGGAGTTCGCCTCCAGGCTCTTCGTCGGCGACCTGATACAGACCCTGCGCGATCTGAACCAGGACTACGCCATGGAGCCAGACGGACGGCACCTCCAGGAGTACTGCCCGGAATGCAAACGAATCCTCCGCGCCAACAGCTACTTCTCCCGAGTCCACAGGGGATTCCTGTAGAGGTCGCAATCGATGTCGGTGGACAAGTTCCTGTATCGGCCAGGGCCGAAGGAATACGACTTCCTCAACCGGGGGTTCGCGCCGGAGGATTGGACCACCGACGCGCCCATCGACAGGCTGGTGCCCACCCACTGCTGTTTCTGCGGGGTCCAGTGCGCCATGTACCTGAAGGTCTCGCGCGGGAAGGTGGTGGGGGTCGAGCCTCGGGAGGACTTCCCCGTCAACCAGGGCCGTCTCTGCCCCAAGGGGGTGGTGGCCTACCAGCAGGTCAATCACCCCGACCGGCTCCTCTACCCCCTTGTCCGTCGCAACGGCCGACTGGAGCGGACCACCTGGGACGAGGCGATGTCGCTGATCGCGGAGCGGATCGAGACGATCCAGGCCGCCCATGGCAAGGACGCCGTCGCGATGTATGGCGGCTCCTCCCTGACGACGGAGAAGACCTACCTGATCGGCAAGTTCGCCAGGGTCGCCCTGGGCACCCGCCACTGCGACTACAACGGGCGGCTGTGCATGACCTCGGCTGCCGGCGCCAACCTGCTGGCGTTCAACGTCGACCGGCCGGCCAATCCCATCTCCGACATCCTGCTGACCGACTGCCTCCTGGTGATCGGCAGCAACATCCCGGAGACCTTCCCGGTGGCCATCTACTTCCCCTGGATGGCCCGCGACCGCAGCGCGAAGCTGATAGTCGTCGACCCCCGGGAGACCCAACTCGCGCGCACGGCCGACGTCTTCCTCCAGATCCGTCCCGGTAGCGACCTCGCCTTGCTCAACAGCCTGCTGCACGTCTGCATCGAGGAGGGCTACACCAACCCCGACTTCATCGCCAACCACACGCGGGGCTTCGAGGCGGTGCGGGACACCGTGAGGCACTACCCGCCGGAGAGGGCCGCCGAGATCTGCGGCGTACCGCCGGAGCAGATCGTCGCAGCCGCTCGCCTCTACGGTCGGACGGAGAAGGCGATGGTGGTTCACGCCCGGGGGCTGGAGCACCAGTCCAAGGGGGTCGACAACTGCCTGGCGGCCATCAACCTGGTACTGGCCACGGGCAAGATCGGTCGCCCCGGTGTGGGCTACGGGACCCTCACCGGCCAGGGGAACGGACAGGGCGGCCGTGAGCAGGGCCAGAAGGCGGACCAGCTCCCCGGCCAGCGGCACATCGACAACCCCGAGCACCGGCGCTACGTCGCGGGGGTCTGGGGCATCCCGGAGGAGGAGCTGCCGCACAAAGGCGCCTCCGCGGTGGAGATGCTGGAGTTGATGCACCGAGGCGAGATTCGGGCCATGATCGCCATATGCAACAACCCCATGGTCTCGATGCCCAACCTCAACTGGGCAGGGGAAGCCCTATCGCGACTGGAGCTGTACGTCGCGATCGACTTCTTCCTCTCGGACAGCGCCGCTCGATACGCCCACGTGGTACTGCCAGGCAGCACGTGGGCGGAGGATGAGGGGGTGGTGGCCAACTTCGAGGCGCGCGTCATAAAGTGGAACAAGGCGGTCGTCCCGCCGGGTGAGGCCCGGATCGACTGGCAGATCCTGGTGGAGCTCGCCGAGCGGCTGGGGCGCGGCCAGTTCTTCCGGTTCGGCTCTCCCCGAGAGATCTTCGACGAGATGCGAGTGGCCTCCCACGGCGGCGCCGCCGACTACCACGGCATGAGCTACGAGCGGATCGAGGCGGAGAACGGCATCTTCTGGCCCTGCCCGGAGCCCGGCCACCCGGGCACCCCACGGATGTTCGAGGACTACCACTTCTACCATCCAGATGGCCGGGCAGTCTTCAAGGCCGTGGAGCACCGTCCGCCGGCGGAGCTCCCCGACGACGAGTACCCACTGCTCCTCTCCACAGGCAGGGTGGTCTACCACTACCTGTCGGGCAACCAAACCCGCCGCCTCGGCTTCCTGGCCGAGGAGGCGCCGGAGCCCTGGGTGGAGATCCACCCGGACACGGCGGCGCGCCTCGGCATTCGGGACGGTTCCCCCTGCAGGGTGGTAACCAGGCGAGGCGAAGCCACGCTGCGCGCGCTGGTGGCAAGGACCGTTCGACCGGACACCATCTTCGTGCCCTACCACTGGCCGATTCCTGAGGCAGCTAACCTGCTCACCAACAACGCACTGGACCCCGTCTCCAAGATCCCAGAGTACAAGGTCTGTGCGGCACGGGTGGAGCCCGCCTGATATGGATGCCACCGACCGCACCATGTTCCTGGATCCACAGCACTGCATCGGCTGCCGCGCCTGCGTCGCTGGCTGCCGGGAGTGCGAGAGCCACCGGGGGAAGTCCATGATCTTCATCGACTTCCTGGAGCGAGACTACAGCTTCGCCACCTCGCCAACCCTCTGCATGCACTGCCAGGACCCACCTGCCCCGTGCGCCCAGGTGTGCCCTACGCAGGCCATACTCATCAGGCCCGACGGCATCGTGCAGGAGGCACTGAAGGAGCGGTGCATCGCCTGCGAGAACTGCGTCCACGCCTGCCCATTCGGCGTGCCGAAGCTGGCCCAGCCGGAGCTGCTGCAGTACAAGTGCAACCTATGCTTCGACCGTGTGGAGGCAGGCAAGAAGCCGATGTGCGCCACCGTCTGCCCCAGCGGCGCCATATTCTTCGGTAGCTACCAGGAGTTCACGGCGCGCCAGCGAGGCCGCCCGGTGAACGTGCACCGCTTCGGCCGCCAGAGTGTGCGAACGAGGGTGTACGTGATGGCACCTCCAGGGGTGGAGGAGCTGCCAGTGGAGCAGTTGCCCGACTACAGCGAGGCGCTCACCGCCGAGCCGCAGGCGACCGACTCAGCTGAGAGGCCACGATAGATCCACAGACGTCGCAGGCTTGCGCAGAATGGTGCCCTCCAGATCGGCATCTGCGACCCTCTGCGTGCATCTGCGGGTAGGTCGTGTTGGGGACTAGGACGCGCGATTCCTGGTAGGGCACGATAAGGAGGAATGCTGAATGAATCTGGACGAGCAGCGACGCCGCCACCCCAGGGCTCAGCGATACCCCTACCACACACTGGATTTCCCATACCAGCGCGACCTCGACAGCTACGTCACCCGGCGCGACTACCTGCGGTTGCTGGTCTTCACCTCCTTCGGTCTCTTCCTCGGGACCGCCGCCATCGCCGCGGTGGCGCGACTCCCGCGACAGCCCGCGCCGCCGCTGCGGGTCGCAGGGATCGGCGACATACCGGAAGGGGAGGCTCTCCAGTTCCACTATCCCACGCCAGACGACCCCGCCATCCTGATACACCTGCCGGGCGGCCGGTTCGTGGCCTACAGCCAGCTATGCACCCACCTCGCCTGCGCCGTTCTGTGGGACTCCGGCCGGCGAGTGCTGGAGTGTCCCTGCCACGAGGGGTTCTTCGACCCTGAGACCGGCCGGGTCCTTGCTGGCCCACCCCCCCGGCCACTGCCGAGGATCGATCTCAGGATCGAGGGCCAGGATCTCATCGCCTTCCAGGAGGTCTGAGAATGGCAGCACGTCCCGGCTTCGACCCCGAGCAGCGCGGAAGTTCCGGCTGGATGGCGGTGATCAATGGGCTCCTGGCAGGGGTGATTATGCTGGTGATCCTGCAGCTCTGGCTGCTGACGGTGGCGCTGGATGCTCTGCTGGCCGGCAACCTCGCCGAGACGGCGGGCCTGGCTGTGGCCTCGGGCCTCGCCTTCCTGGGTTGCCTGGGAGCGCTGTCAGTGGCGCGCCGATGACGCGCGAAAGGGCCCGGACGGAGGCCGATCTCCCCTCCTGGGGGGCGCTGGCGCTGGCCACCGCCGCCTTCGCCCTCTGCTTCGCCGTGTGGGGCTCGATCGCGCCCCTGGCCCCCAAGTTCGCCCACGTCCTCTCCCTCTCCGCCACCGAGACTGGAGTACTGATCGCGGTGCCGGTGCTACTGGGCTCCGTCGCCCGCATCCCCACCGGGCTGCTCGCCGACCGCTACGGCGGCAGGCGCGTCTTCACCGGCCTCCTGCTCTTCCTTCTCCTCCCAGTGGCGCTCATCGGCACCGCCACATCCTACGTTGCGCTCCTCTTCTGGGGCTTCTGGCTGGGAGTGGCCGGAGCATCCTTCTCCGTGGGCATACCTTACGTGGCCCGCTGGTTCCCGCCGGAGCGGCAGGGCACAGCCCTCGGCATCTACGGTATGGGGAACATAGGCACCGCCCTGGCGGCCTTTCTCTTCCCATGGATCGCCGCCCGCTTCGGCTGGCCCGCCGCATTCTGGGTCTTCCTTCCGCCCCTCGCCCTCATGGCGGCACTGTTCTGGTTCCTGGGCCGCGAAGCCCCATGGCCAGCCGGGCCACCTGCCTCCTTCTCCGCCCAGTTCGATCTGATGCGCACCCAACCCCTCACGTGGGCACTCAGCCTCTTCTACTTCGGCACCTTCGGGGGCTTCGTCGCCCTCTCCATCTACCTCCCCACCTTCCTCGTCCAGGCATACGGACTCGACCTACCGGACGCCGCCGCTCGTGCAGCGGGGTTCGTGGTGCTGGCCACTCTGGCACGGCCCCTGGGCGGGCTTCTGTCCGACCGAATCGGCGGGGCACGTGTGCTGGATGTGGTGTTCCCCGTAGTCGCACTGCTGGGAGCGCTGCTCGCCACCCTTCCCGACATGCCGCTGCTCACGGTAGCCTTCCTCGGGATCGCCATGGCGCTGGGGGTGGGCAACGGCGCCGTGTTCAAGGTGGTAGCCGAGCGCTTCCCACGAAACGCCGGCGTGGTGAGCGGCCTGGTGGGAGCGGCGGGCGGGCTGGGAGGCTTCTTCCCACCGATCATGATGGGACTCTTCCGTGACCTCACCGGCAGCTATGCCCTCGGCTTCCTCCTGCTCGCGGCCTTCGCCCTGCTGAACCTCACCATCAACCTGCTGGCGCTACAGCCGGGCGGCCACGGCTCGTAAGAGCTGGCTCCTGCAGGCGCCCCGGTCGTCCACACCCGGGCGGCAGGGGACAGGTGACACGAGCGTGCGCAGCACCGCGCCTGCCCTACCGATTCACCACGTCGATGGCCGCCGACACGTCCAGGAGCCCCAGTCCGCGGCGGCTCGCCTCCTCGTAGATGGATAGCGCTGCGGAGACCACCGGCAGCTCCAGCCCCAACTCCGCCGCCATCTCGCGCGCCAGCCTGAGGTCCTTGGCCACCACGTCGACCGCGGCGCCGCGGCTGAACTCGCGCTCCGCCACCTTGTCGAAGCGGGTCTCGACGGCCCGACTGAAGCCGGTCCCCACCCAGACGACCTCCTTCAGCAGCTTCAGGTCGACCCCGGAGCGCAGCGCCACCGCCATCATCTCCAGCACCGCCGCGTTGTTGATCCCCATCAGGATCTGGTGCAGTGCCTTGACGGTGCAGCCGCTGCCCACTGGGCCCGCGTGGAACACCCGCTTGCCGATGCACAGCAGTACCGGCTCGGCTCGCTTCACCGCCTCGGCGTCGCCCCCGACCATGATCCCCAGGGTGCCTGCCTTGGCGCCGATGGTTCCGCCCGTCACCGGAGCGTCGAGGAAGACGGCCCCCTTCGCGGCGAAACGGGCGGCGATCTTCCGGGCCAGGCTCGCGCTGATGGTGCTGAGGTCGGCGAGTATCTGTCCAGGGCGCGCCCCCTCCAGCAGGCCCTGCTCCCCCAGGTAGACCGTCTCCACCACCGCGAGGTTGGGGAGAGAGGTGAGCACCATCTCCGTCGACTCCGCGACCTCACGGGAGCTGGTCGCCACCTGCGCCCCTGCCCGCGCCATCCGCTCCAGCGCCTCCGGAGAGGCATCGTAGGCGAGCAGGCTGTGCCCCGCTTCCAGGAGATGGGGGGCCATCAGCGACCCCATGTTGCCGACCCCGACGAAGCCAAGATGCATAGATCGATCTCCATTTCCCACGCCGCTTCGAGGCGGCGCATTATTGGGTTGCGCGCCACGAGATTTGGCCCTGGCGACTGTACCCCCTTCCGCCGCATCTTTCAAGCTTCCTTGCCATCCTCGAGAGCCGCAGACGGGGAGGCCCGAAAGGCCTGTAGCCGCGCCCCTTAGCGCGTGACGCACGTTGCCGCATAGCGCAGATGGAGACTTCGGTGGCCCCTTGCATGCCTATGCGGTACAATTACTATACAGACCATGTGAAGGGGGCTTCTCGGGGGACACCAAGTTCACTCCGAGTGATCCAGAATACAGCCCACGTGAAAGGGGGCTTCTCTCGATAGAGAAGCCTTCTCCTTGAAAGCCTACGGAAGCCGATGGAAGAGCACGACCTGCAGACCCTGGAACTGAACAAGGTGCTGGAGCGGCTGGCGGGCCACGCATCCTTCTCCGTCAGCCACGAGAAGGCCCTTGCCCTGCGTCCGGCCACGGAGATGGCCGAGGTGCTGAGGCGGCAGGCCGCGACCCACGAGGCACGCCGCCTCCTGGACCTGAAGCCCAACTTCAGCATCGGCGGTGCCAGGGACATCCGCAGCCAGGTCCGGCGCGCCGCGGTGGGTGCGCTTCTGGCCCCCGACGAGCTGCTGCTCGTCGTCTCTACCATCGCGAGCAGCAGAATCGTACGGGGAACGATGGCCAAGCTGGGAGACCAACTGCCGACCCTGGAGGAGATCACACTCCCGATCGGCACGCACGACGGCCTGGAGCAGGAGATCCGTCGGGCCATCAACGACGCCGGCGAGGTGGTGGATTCCGCCAGTCCGGCGCTGGCCCACGTCCGCCTGGAGCTGCGGCGAGCCCACGAGCGGCTGATGTCTAAGCTCAACGAGATCGTCACCTCCCCAGCGTATCGACAGGCCTTGCAGGAACCGATCGTCACCCAGCGGGGCGGCCGCTACGTGGTGCCGGTGAAGGCGGAGTTCAAGGGGCAGGTGAAGGGCATCGTCCACGACCAGTCGGCCAGCGGCGCCACGGTCTTCATGGAGCCGTTGGTGGTAGTGGATCTGGCCAACCGATGGCGGCAGCTTCAGATCGACGAGGAGCACGAGATCGAGCGGATCCTCCGGCAGTTGAGCGGCCTGGTGGGTCGGGATGCCGAGGCTTTGGAGCGCACCCTGGAGGCCCTGGCGGAGGTCGACCTCTGCCTCGCCAAGGCGAAGCTGGCGGAGGCGATGCGGGCCGAGAGCCCCCGACTGGTGGATCTGCCGTCGCGAGGCGGGGACACGGGGACTCTGGGCCTCGGGGAGGCAGGGGCCACTCACCCAGTGAAGGTGCCCCCCGGCACGGTCACGCCTCTCCCAGGGGGAGAGGGAGGACACGGCCGCCCGGGGCCCAGGACCCCGGGCTCAGGGCTGGGCATCCGGAACCCGACGGAGCCGTGCGTCCGGCTGGTCAACGCCCGCCACCCCCTGCTCACAGGCCACGTAGTGCCGATCACAGTAGAGCTAGGGGGCGACTTCGACGTCCTGGTGATCACCGGTCCCAACACGGGCGGGAAGACGGTGGCGCTGAAGACGGTGGGGCTTCTCTGCCTCATGGCCCAGTGCGGGCTGCAGATCCCGGCGGAGCAGACCTCTGTCGTCGGGGTGTTCCGCGCCGTCTACGCCGACATCGGGGACGAGCAAAGCATCGAGCAGAGCCTCTCCACCTTCTCCTCCCACGTCAGTCGAATCGTGGACATCCTTGGCAAGGCGGACGAGCGCTCGCTGGTGCTGCTGGACGAGCTGGGGGCCGGCACCGATCCCCAGGAGGGTTCTGCGCTGGCGCGGTCGATCCTCTCTCACCTGCTGGCGAGGAGGATTCCCACCATCGCCACCACCCACTACTCGGAGCTGAAGAGCTTCGCCCACACCACGCCGCGGGTGGAGAACGCCTCCGTGGAGTTCGACCTCGAGACCCTCTCGCCCACCTACAAGCTGAGCATCGGCCTCCCAGGTCGCAGCAACGCCCTGGCCATCGCAACGCGATTGGGGATGGGGCAGGCGATCATCGAGGGGGCGAGGGAGCTACTGCAACCTGCCGACCTGGAGATCGAGGGGTTGCTGGCCCAACTCCAGACGGACCGAGAGGAGGCCCGAAACGCCCGGGCGGAGGTCGAGCGGCTGCGGGACCAGTTGCGGGCCCAGAGGGCCCGACTGAACGCCGAGCTGGACGACCTGCACGAGCGCAAGGCGCTGATCCTGGAAAGGGCCAGGGAGCAGTCGGAGCAGGAGCTGGCGGCCCTGCGTCAGAAGATGCAGCAAGTGGTGCGTGAGCTGGAGAGAATCCGAGTCGAGCGGGATCATGCTGCTCCCATTGCCGACCTGGTGAAGCAGGTAGAGGACCTGCGCCCACTGCGAACCTCCGGCAGGCGGCGGCAGCGCCGCGAGCCGATGGACACCCACGATCTGAAGGTCGGCCAGGCGGTGTACCTGGCGAGCCTGCAGACGACGGGTGTGGTCGCGTCCCTGCCAGACGACCGGGGCGAGGTGGAGGTGCAGGTGGGAAGCCTGCGAACCCGGGTAAAGACGCGGGACCTCTGGCGAACCGACCAGCCACAACCACTGGCGCCGCGCTCGCCGGACATCACCTATCGGTTCCATCAAGAGGCGCCGGATATCAGCATCCAGCTCGACCTTCGGGGTCGCCGGCCTCCGGAGGCCGAGGAGGAGTTGGACCGCTACCTCAACGACGCCTACCTGGCCGGACTGAAGCAGGTCCGGATCGTCCACGGCAAGGGCACCGGTGCCCTGCGCCAGGCCGTCCGGCAGCAGCTCGCCTCCAGTCCCCTGGTGCGCCACTTCGAGTCGGCGGGCGACCGCGACGGCGGCGAGGGCGCCACCGTGGTCTCCCTCGCCAACTAGTACTCCGACACACTGAAGGCGATCGGTACTGTCATCCTGAGCGGAGCGAAGAATGCCCACGCCGCGGCGGGAGGGCCTTCGCCGGCCCTCAGGTTGACACCCATCGAGACCAAGTGGCACAGCGCTGGAACCGATTCCTGTTTCGGGGGAAGGGTTGGGATGAGGGTGGCACTCTGCTACAATGATGGCACCCTTCGTGCTTTCCCTCTGCGCAGCACTTCTTTGAGAGGTTCATCCTAATGGATAAGCTGATCCAAACGGCCCTGATCGTGGTGGGGGCCTACCTCCTCGCTCTCTGGGTCGCCGCCATCTGGTGGACCTATCGCGATATCAGGAACCGCACTCGCGACATCCTGCTCCAGATGGCCGCTACGCTGCTGGTTGCAGTCTTCAGCTTCCCCGGGCTGCTGATCTACCAGGTGCTGCGCCCGCCGAAGACCCTGTCCGAGGTGTACGCCATCGCGCTGGAGGAGGAGGCGCTGCTCCAGGACATCGAAATCCGCACGGCTTGCCCGGAGTGCAAGCACCGAACCGAGGAGGACTTCATCTTCTGTCCCAACTGTGGGACGCGGTTGAAGAGGCTGTGCAGCAACTGCCGAAGGCCGATGTCGCTGCGATGGAACACCTGTCCCTACTGCGGAGAGGGGGTGGATACCCTCTCCTCACTCCGAGAACGGGAGTCGGCCCACAGAAGCTGACCATCACGACGCGATCATCGACGAAGCAGGGGCGGGTCCTGTAACCCGCCCCTGAAACGCGCACGGCCCGCTCGACTGGGACTCGTCCTCCAGGTCTGCCCTTTCTACTTCTCGCTCCTGGGCTTCATGACGATCCGGATCGGAGTGCCCTCGAAACCCCAACGGGCACGAATCTCGTTCTCCAGGTATCGCACGTAGGAGAAGTGGGCCAGCTTCGGCTCGTTGACGAAGAACACGAAGGTGGGAGGCTCCACCGCTGCCTGAGTCACGTACAGCAGCTTCAGCGACCGTCCCCGGACAGACGGCGGGGGATGGTGAACGAACGCCTCCTGCATGGCATCGTTTAGCGCTGAGGTGGGAACGCGCTTCCTTCGCTCCTCGGCTATGGCCAGGGCCATGTCCAGGATCTTGGTCACGCGCTGCTTGGTGAGGGCCGACGTGAACACCAGTGGCACGTAATCCATGAACCGGAAGGCGCGGCGGATCGCCTGGGTGTACTCCGTGGTGGTGGTGGGCCCCTTCTTGACGAGATCCCACTTGTTGGCCACCAGCATCATACCCTTGGCGGCATCCAGGACGTATCCGGCCACGTGGGCGTCTTGCGCCGTCACGCCCTCCTCGGCGTCGATCACCAGGGCGGCCACGTCGCTTCGCTCCACCGCCTGCACCGCGCGGATCACGCTGTACTTCTCGATCCCCCGATCGATCCGGCCGCGTCGACGGATTCCGGCCGTGTCCACCAGCAGGATCGACTTATCCCTGTACCGGATCAGGGTATCGATGGCATCCCGAGTCGTGCCCGGCACCGAGCTAACCATCACACGGCTCTCCCCCGCCAGGACGTTCACCAGGGAGGACTTGCCCACGTTCGGCCGACCCACGATGGCCAGCCGGACGTCCGCCGCCTCCTCCGCCGCCTCGGCCGTCTCCTTGCTGAACCCCCGGACTACCTCGTCCAGGAGGTCCCCAGTACCGTAGCCGTGGATCGAGGAGACGGCGATGGGCTCGCCCATTCCCAATTGGTAGAACTCCACCGCGTCCATGGTGCGCTGGGGGTTGTCGGCCTTGTTGGCGACCAGGATCACCGGCTTATCCGTCCGGCGGAGCAGATCGGCCACATCGTAGTCGACGGCGGTAGGCCCCTCCCTGGCGTCCACCACGAAGAGGATGGCGTCCGCTCGTTCGATCGCCTCCTCTGCCTGGCTGAGGATTCCCTGGTTCACCTCGTCCGGCTCCCCGAAGTCCAGTCCCCCCGTGTCGATCAGGGTGAAGGGGGCACCGTTCCACTCCACCGTCCCGTAGATCCGGTCGCGGGTTGTGCCGGGGGTCTCGTCGACGATAGCCCTCCGCTCCCCCACCAGCCTGTTGAACAGGGTGGACTTGCCCACATTAGGTCGGCCAACGATGGCCACGATAGGCTTAGCCATTCACAGTCCCTAAACAGAACGATGGGGGCAGACCTGCGTCTGCCCTGAATGCACGCTTACCGAATAAAGAGCCGATTTCCTGACCTGGAGGCACCCCAACTCGCCGCGGGGCCACGCCCTCTGGATCCCCAGCCTTGGCGGCCAGCCCCAGGTGGCCTATCACTGAGGGCTCGAAGCGGCCGGCGGGGTCGGCGTTCCGGAAGGCAGGCCCGAGGGGCGAACCACACCGGTGGGCGGCGGAGCCGGTGTCGGAGTGGTCGCCGTTGCCAAGATCAAGCTCACCGTCTGCGGGTTGACAGACACCACCGTCAGGTCCGAGGGCGCAGAAGCCTTCGGACTCACCCTATGCACCCCCTCGCTCAACCCCGAGGCATCCAGGGTCACCATCACCGCATCCAGCTTCAGCCCCTGCATTATCGGTGCCGGTCCCTGGAGCGTCACCTCCACGAAGGAGGGCCTTTCCACCACCTGCAGCTTCGGGTCCAGGTTGACCACCTGTGGAGCCACCCTCACGACCTGGCTGGTCTGCAGCGTGGAAACTGACACCCGCACACGGGTCGTCTGCTGCTGAACCAGGGAGATGCCCTGGGGCACCACGATCTTGAGGTCCTGGACGACGCTGGCGGAGCCACCATCCACGTTGAGGGGCGCCGTCTCCAGGTAGTTGATGCCGGCCAGCACCTTCGGATCGCCCACCACGGTGACGGAGGAGGGCTCGGCGGTGATCGACTCGATCCAGTAGCCCGAGGCGACGTTTCCGGTGACTGCCGGCCGTATCCCCACCTGCTTGTAGCTCACCTGTTGGTCCACGGGAACGCGCACATTCACCGTTTGGGGCGAAAGCTGTACGTTGCGCACCTCTGCGCCGGTAGAATCGACCGGAATGGGGTGGAACGCGGAGTCGATCTCCACGGTGACGCCCTCCAGACGCACCTCCACAGAGGCGGTTTGGACACTCTGGAGCAGGCTGGCCGGGCCCGCGGCCACCACCACCTCCGGCTCCACCTTGGGGGCGCGGTAGACGTAGCCGAAGGGCACGTTGCCCACCAGATTCACCTTGACTGGCACGGTGCGCTCCTGGATCTCCTCCAGTCTGACGGAAACGGTGGCCGGCACCACCTCCAGCACCCTGATCTGGGGATCCGAGACCTCCGGCACCACGGGCACGGCCTGGATGCCGGGTCCCTGTCTGGATAGATCCACGTAAGCCCGGAAGCTGGCGGTGCGGATCCCCGCCCACTTGTCCCTGGGGGCGCGGATCCTGAACCTGACCGGCTCCGGGTTGTTCATCACCACCAGCCCCGGCGGGATCCTGGTGATCTCCACTGGGATCGCCATGTCCGGCGTGTCCGTTCTCTCGGGGTTCTGATCGTTGACCACCAGCACCCAAAGACTCACGGAGAGCAGGAGGGCCAGGGCAGCCAGCCCGAAGTTGATCCTCATCGATCCTACTTAGCCGTCTCTTCTCGTCGTTGTATCCTGGCCGGTATCCGCTCCATCAACCACGCTGGCAGCCAGGTGGGAGTGCTCTGGGGGCGATAGAGGGCAGGAAGGACCTTCTTCAGCTTCGCCTCGTCCAGGTTTCGCACTATCCTACCGTTGTTGGCCAGGGAGATCATCCCCGTCTCCTCGGAGACGATGATCGATATCGCGTCGGTGCGCTCGGTGATCCCCACCCCTGCCCGATGCCGGGTCCCCAGGTGCTGGTCCGAGTGGAGCATCTCGGTCAGCGGCAGAAGACACGCCGCCGCCACCACACGGTCCCCCCGGATTATCGTCGCCCCATCGTGGAAGGGGGAGTTGGGGAAGAAGATGGTCATCAGGAAGTCCACGGAAACCAGGCCGTCGATCTCGACGCCGGTATCCACGTACTCGCCGAGCCCGGTCTCCCGCTCCAGGACGATCAATGCACCCCATTTCCGGTCGGACATCCGCCTGCAGGCCACGGCGATCTGTTCCATGGCCCGCACCCACTCGTTGTTGGGCGCGCCCCGTGCCAGGAAGCGGCTGGTCCGGCCCAGTCGCTCCAGCGCCCGACGTAGCTCCGGTTGGAATAGAATGGGTATCGACACCAACATGGCGGGAATGGAGTTCCTGAGCACCCAGTTCAGGACCACCAGATCCAGGACGCTCCCGAGGATGGCGGCCAGGAGGATCAAGGTGATCATGCCGCGGACCAGTGCCACTGCCGTGGTCCCCTGGATCAGCACCAGGATCCAATAGACGATGGCCGCCACGATCAGAATGTCTATGGCCGCGCGCACGTCGAGACGCGACAGCGTCGACAGCACCATCTCCACAAAGCTCGCCATCTTAGTCCGCCAACTCCGCGGGCAATCCCAGCCCTCTCAGGATCCCCCCCAGCCCCTCCCGGCAGTCGCTATCGCCCATCAACTGCAGGACCCTGAGGAGGGCAGCTCGATGGGCATCGTCGAGGGTCCGGTCGCCCTCAACGGCCTCTCGTATCAACTCCATCGCGCCGTCGCGGTCGTCGTAGGCCAGCCGCTCCTCCGCCAGATCCAGCAACTCCTGCCAGTCCTGGAAGCCGAGCACGAGACTCCGTGTTCCGGGCGCTGGGTTACGGGTGGTGAGTGCTGATCGCTGGGTTCCACGCGATTCCGCGTCCCCGCGTCCCCGCGTCCCCACATCACTCCACCTGGGCACCCGCCATCCGTCCAGCCGGCCGGCCTCGATCTCCTCCGCATCCGATCGCCGACCCTGCTTCTGTAGCAACTCTACCAGCCGGAGGCGATCATCGCCATCACCCAGCCCCTCTGCGAGCCGCCATCCCAGTATCTCCAGGGCCTGATCGGGGGCGCCCCTCATCTCATACAGCTTCAGCAGCCGCGTGGACTGCGCCCTTGCCTCCTCAGGGCGCCCCTGGGCGACCAGGATCCACCCCAGCAGCGACTGGGCAGGGAGGAAATCGGGGTGATCGGCGATGAGCCGGTGGACTTCGTCCATCGAGGAGCGAAGCCGGCCCGCGGCCAGCCACTCCTCGGCCCGCCTGAGCGCAAGCACCACATCACCTCGAGCCTCCGGCGAAAGGAGAGCCAGCTCCTCCAGATGCTCGGCGCCGCACCGACCCAGCAACCCCACGAAGGTCGTCGCCGCGCTTTCCAGCGTGGAGGGATGGAGCCCATCGGATGCGGCCGTGGAGCGAAGCCACAGCAGCCCCTCCATCGCGGCGTCGAGGTCGCCGCCGGCCGACCTTTCCATCAGCGCACTCACGAGCGAATCCGCCGACTGCCCCGCCTCTCCAGCCTGCTCGTGAGCCCCGGCGGTCTCCGCCGATGCCTCGCCGGAGTCGACCCGATCCTCGGGAGCCTGCGTTGGGCCGGAGGACGACTCCAGGGGCGGCTCCGTCTCCTCTGCGTCGGTGTGGCACACCACGTCTTGCTCTGCAATGGCAGTGCCAGACGATGGAGCCGAGGTTGGGGGCAATACCGGCGGGCCCGCGGGTGCCGGCGGCACATCCTCGGGGGACGACTCCGCCTCCTTCGCATCGATGTAGCGGGCTTCGAGATGCACCTCGGATGGCTCGACAACGGTCTCCTCCGCCTCCCCGTCTCGAAGCGTCACCAGGGGCGAGGGGCTCTCGCCCTCCCGAGGTGGGCTATCCTCGTAGACGGGTGCCGCCAGCTCGTCCGTTCGGGGGTGCCCGCACTCATCCGAGAGCACGGGCGTCTCTCCCTCCCCCACCGTCGACGGCTCGGGCACCCCCTCCGAGTCGGGCCGAGAGATCAGGCGCGCCAGGTCCTCGGGCAGAGGCTCCTCCCCCTGAGCCGCGGCTCTCCAACTGTACTCCAGGGCTCGCCGAATCGAGGCCGCCAGCGGCGGTATCTCGGGGTTGGTGGGGTCGAGGGAGCGGCCGCGCTCCACCACCTCGATGGCTTCTTGGAACCGACACCCCAGGGCCAGCTCACGGGCAAGCGCCAGGTAGCCGGGCATCAGCTCGGGGAGCGCCCCCGCCCGAGCAGCGTCCTCCATCAAGAGGGCCCACAGCTCCGGGTCATGGGGCTTGAGCCGCACGGCTGTCCGCCAGGCCGCAATAGCCTCTCGGTAGGAGGCACGACGGCTATGGTTTTCGGCCAGCAGCCTGTGGCCAGCAACGGCGCCTTCCACGTCTCCCAGGGCTTCCCGTATCTCGGTCAGCCGTTGGAGTGTGGACAGGTTGGAGGGTTGGGCGCTCCACAGCTCCTCGTACAGGCTCCGGGCCTCGTGGAGCTGTCCGGACTTGTAGAGGGCCATCGCCAGGTAGGTCTTGGCCGAGACGTCTTCCGGGGAGTGCTTCAGGGCAAGGCGGTACTGTTCGGCAGCCTCCACCCACTGCCCCTTCCAGGCATGGGCGGAGCCCCGCTTCAGCGCATCCTGGAACGCGCCGTCGCCTTTGGCCCTGGCGCCTTCCCCCTTGTCCGATTCCCGCGAGGGACCGCCACCTCCCCCTTTGTAGAGGGAGCCCCCGGTTGCGGTGAAGGGATTGACCATTCAGCGCCCCCCCAGGCAATCAGCCTTCATCATCCGATCGCTCCCGTCCCGAACGGCCTTCCCGAACGCGACCTCCTCTGGATTCATCGTCCGGCTCCACCCGCGGCAATAGTCCCACGCTCCAGACAGGCGACTACGGACGTCCAAACAGCCAGGAGAGCAGACCCTTCTGGGCGTGGAGGCGGTTCTCAGCCTGGTCGAACACCACCGACTGCGGCCCATCTATCACCTCGTCGGTGATCTCCTCGCCCCGGTGGGCCGGCAGGTCGTGCATCACTATGGCGTCGGGCTTCGCCAGCCTCAGAAGCTCCTCGTCGATTCGGTATCCGGCGAAGGCCGCCTTTCGAACGGCGTTCTCAGCCTCCTGCCCCATGCTGGTCCACACGTCGGTGTAGAGGATGTCGGCTCCAGCCGCGGCCTCCACGGGGCTGCGCAGGAGGGTGAAGGTCGCCTCGGTCGCCTCCCTATCGGCCTGAGAGAGTTGAAGCATGGTGGACTTCGGCTCGTAGCCCTCGGGGCAGGCCACCCGAAGGTGAATACCCACCTTGGCGGTGCCGAGGATGAGGGAGTGGAGAACGTTGTTGCCGTCTCCGATGTAGGCCATGGTCAGGCCCGCCAAGCGATTCTTCTTCTCTCGAACGGTCAACAGGTCGGCGAGGCACTGGCACGGGTGGCTCAAGTCGGACAGGGCGTTGATCACGGGCACAGTGGCGAAACGGGCCAGCAACTCCTGATCCGAGTGGCGGTTGGTGCGAGCCACGATACAGTCCACGTAGCGGCTCAACACCCTGGCGACATCGGCAACGCTCTCCCGCTCCCCCAGACCCACCTCGGCGGGCGAGAGGTAGAGGGAGTGTCCACCCAGATGGCGGACCCCTTGCTCGAAAGAGACCCTGGTGCGAAGCGACGGCTTCTGGAAGATGAGAGCCACGGTCTTCCCAGCCAGTTCGGTTCGCCAGCGCCCCTGCTTCGTCTCTTGTTTGAGGACCGAAGCCCTCTCCAGGACTCGCGAGAGTTCGTCCCGCGATAGGTCGGCTATGCTGAGGATGCTGCGCATGTGGTCCCCCTGATCAGTCCGGGAGATGTGTTTGGCCGGAGGGCGCAGATTGGGTCGCGATGGGGAATCGCGCGGAGACGCGACCCGGGGAGTCGCCGTCGGGAGGTTGCTGTGCTCAATCGCGCCCGTGCCGGAGTGCCGGCCGTGCAGCAACTCCCGTGGCCGCTGCCGACCCAGCCCGGGGCCAGTATACCATAAGGGTAGCAATGGCATGGCTCCTGCTTTGCAGCCCATCCGGCTCGGCGTGCCGGCCGAAATGACGGGGAAGGAGGCCATCATGCTCAGCACGATCCTGTGGGTGATCATCGCGTTGCTCGTCATCTTCTGGCTCTTCGGCACGGTGGTGGGCAATCTCGGCGACATCGTCTGGATAGCGCTAGTGATCGCCGCGATCCTGCTGGTGTACAACCTGCTCACCAGGGGAAGAGCAGAAGTCTGACCTGCGCGAACTCAGGGCAGGGCAGGGCGCCCTGCCCTCTGCTCGACGGCAAGCAGCGCCGAGGATCAGACGGGTGCGACGAGGAGCAGAGAGCCAGCCATCACCGGAGTCACGATCATCGCACCCCTCACCAGCCAGCGAGGCGCTCGCTTGGTGAACTTGGCTCCCACGAAGGTGCCCGTGGAGAGCCCAAGGATCACGCTCGCCAGCAGCGCAGGGCTCACCTGCCCTCCCTGGGCGAAACGTATCGCCCCCGTCAGGCTCATCAGGGAGAGGGAGAACATCGTGGTTCCGACGACCCTCCGCAACTCCATCCCTTTCAGGAGCAGCAACCCCACCTGTATCCAGGGGGCGGTGCCGATGCTCAGGAAACCCGATCCGAAACCACACAGGAAGCCCACCACGGCCGATCCCGGTAGCTCGCGCCAGAATCTCTCCGCCAGGGGGGCGGCCTTGGCCGAGGACTCCCGCGCGGGGGCCCTCCTCGTTCTCAAGTAGACGATGGCGGCGTTGAGGATAAGGGTGAGTCCGGCGAAGGTCTTCAACTGGAAGGCGTCGGTTGCCAGGGCGAGCCCGCCACCCAGGTAGGCTCCCAGCACACCCACCAGGCCGACCTGCACGCCCGCCACCGGGTCGACGTTCCCCTCTCGGAGGTGGCTCCAGCCCCCGGCGGCGGCGCTGACGAACATAGCCCCGAGCGCGGTGCCGAAGGACAGATGGACGGGGAACTGGAAGATAATGATCAGGAGCGCCGCCACGAAACCGGCTCCACCGAGGCCAACGAAGCCCAGCAACAGCCCCAGGATAAGCATGACGGCGGCGACGGCAGGGTCCAGCGCAGTAATACCTCTCTAGTCCAGCGCCGAGCCATCCTCCGCTCGGCCGGGGCTCAGTTTATCCACCTGTGGCAAGCGGAGTCAACGGCACGTCGCTCCACCGGGGGATTCTCGGAGCCTTGCGGCGCTGCAGGTGACGACCCTCGCCCGCCCTTCGGACCTCGACGGCACGCTCGCTACCGCCAAGTCCCCCAAAGGGAGAGGCGACACCAAACGCCCCCTCTCCCTCTGGGAGAGGCGCAACGCTGCGCTCGCTCGCGCTGCGGGGCAAGGACCGCGCTATGCCGCCTTGCGCATCCGCTGCGGCATGTAGCGCAGGAACCAGTCGCGCGCCAGACGGGCCACCTCCTCCAGAGCGCCGGGCTCCTCGAACAGGTGGGTCGCCCCCGGCACGATCACCAACTCCGACACACCCGGCAGCAGGTTGTTCGCCTCCTCGTTTAGCTCCACCACCGGCTCGTCGTTCCCGCCGACGATCAGCAGCGTCGGCGAGACCACCCTCGCCAGGACATCGCCCGCCAGGTCCGGGCGGCCTCCCCGTGAGACTACGGCGGCGATGCTCGCGCCCTCCCGGGCGGCGGCCTTCAGGGCCGCGGCCGCCCCCGTGCTGGCGCCGAAGTAGCCCACCGGTATCCCGCCGAGATCCGGGTGCCCCCTCACCCACGCGGTCGCCTCCAGCAGCCGCTCGGTAAGCAGGTCGATGTCGAACACCTGGGTCCGGTCCTCCGCCTCCTCCTCGGTGAGGAGGTCCATCAGTAGGGTGGCAATGCCCCCCTCTTGCAGGACCCTGGCTACGAAGCTGTTGCGCGGGCTGAACCGGCTGCTTCCGCTTCCATGGGCGAAGATCACCACTCCCCTCGGGTCGGGTGGTAGGCCCAGAATACCTTTCAGGGCGCCTGCCCTCGATGGAATCTCGACGGACAGCTCCCGCAGTGGCCCGGCGCCACTCTCTGCCATGGCCTTCCTCCCTCCTCCAACGATTGGGCGGCCGGGGGCCATTCCACCGGACCTGAGCAGGTATCTCTGGTTCATGCCAGCTTCTCTGGCGGGAAACGTGTACTCATCTAGAGATTCCTGCTCGGTCCGGCCACCCCCTGATCGTGGATGACCCCGCGAGCCGAGCCACTCGGCGCTGCACACCGCATGCCGGAGGATTCGACCTGGAACACGGCGCAGCCCGCCGCGAGCGGCTTCGGGCCACCAACTCTCACTCCGGAGTCGATCGACCCCACTGTGGTAGAATTGCCCCTGCCCCACACGGCACCACACCATCTGTTCCCTGCAGAAGAGTTGCGAGAATGATAGGCGAACTGCTCGCGCTGACATCGGCCTTCACGTGGGCCCTGGTCAGCGTCCTCCTCAGAGTCCTCCAGACGCGCGCCAACGCCCTGTCGCTGAACGCCTTCCGCTCCCTGGTGGCGGCGATCGTCACTGCCGGGGTGGTGGTCGCCACGGGGCGACTGGAGGCCGTGGCCCATTTCTCCCCGTCCACCGTCTTCATCCTGGTAGCGTCGGTGCTAGTGGGGATGGGAATCGGCGACACACTCTACTTCTACAGCCTGCGGCTGGTGGGTGTCGTCCGAGGGCTGATCCTATCCAACGCCTACCCGGTCTTCGCCGCCATCATGGCCGCCGCGTTCCTCGGGGAGCGAATGAGCGTCGGCCTGCTGGTGGGAACGATGCTGGTCGTGTTCGGCGTCGCGCTCGTGCTGGTCCCGAGCCGCGGGCTCCTCCTGAAGTCCACGGTGGAACCAGGGAAGAACGTGAGACTGGGGGTGGCGCTCGCGCTGGCTGCGGCTCTCTTCTGGGCGTGCGCGACAGTGCTGGTGCGAGTGGGGGCACAGGAGACCGACGGAGTGGCAGCCACTTCCCTTCGACTGATCGCCGCCTCGGTCGCCCTGATGGTGGCGTCCGGCCTCAGCAGGTCGGGGCTGCAGACCCCAAAGTACCGAGGCCGGCAACTGCTCGGGATCCTGGCCGCAGGGGTGGTCACCGCCGCCACCTCCGTCACGTTCCTGCTGGCGGTCCAGTACACTGGTGCCGCCAAGACGGCGACCCTTACATCCACAGCGCCACTCTTCGGTGCGCCGATGTCGCTCCTGATGGGAGAGCGGCTGACCTGGCAGACCTTGGTGGGCTGCGTGGTCTCCGTCGTCGGGATCTGGCTGGTGATGGCTGGGTAATCCATGCTATCCTTGCGCGCGGTTCAGGCGAGAAGCTGACGGTTCCATTCCACGATGAATGGAGATTGACTACATGCGAGAGAGCATAGTCCTCAGTGACGGCACCAGCTTCGAAGGCACCAGGTTCGGCTCGCCGACCACTGTGACCGGGGAGGTCGTCCTCTACACGGGGGTGGTGGGCTGGCAGGAGGTGCTTACCGACCCCTGCTACGCTGGGAAGATCGTGGTTTTCACCTACCCCCACGTGGGCAACTACGGGGTGAACGACGAAGACGTCGAGTCCTCCGACGTGACGGTAAGAGGGATAGTGGTTCGAGACCTCGCACGCTTCCACTCCAACTTCAGGGCCAAGGGCAGCTTTCGCGCCTGGGTGGAGGAGAGAGGCATCGCGGGATTGGACGGCGTCGATACTCGGGCTATCATGGTTCACGCCCGGAACCAAGGGATCGGAACGGGCGCCATCGCGGACAGCCCCGAAGCCGGCCTCCGCGCCCTGCGTGAGACCACATCCCCCTTCGAGTGGAACCTGGTGGCCAAGGTCCAGGGGATCTGCCGATGGCCCGCCGCCTCAGGACTGAGGACTGAGGACTCAGAACCGAGCCTTCAAAGCCCACCTCAATCCTCAGCCCTCGGCCCTCAGTCCTCAGCCTTGCGCCTCGGCGTGCTGGACCTGGGCGGCAAGTACTCCCTCTACCGGCAGATGGCCGAGCTGGGGTGCGCTCTCCGCTACTTCCCGTGGAACAGCAGCGCCGAGTTGATCGCCGCCTCGGGGGTCGACGGTCTGCTGCTGCCGCCTGGCCCCGGCGACCCGAACCGGCTGGGCTCCATTGTCGAGCAGGTCCACCGCCTGGTTGGCAAGCTCCCCATCCTGGGGATCGGCCTGGGCTTCCAGGTGTTGGCCCTGGCTCTGGGAGGCCGGGTGGTCCGGCTGAAGGCCGGCCGCCACGGGGTGAACTACCCGGTCCGTTCCACGCGGGGCGAGCCGTCGATGATCGTCGCCTGCCACCACTCCTTCGCCGTCGACGGCGCATCGCTGCCGCCGGGCGTGGACATCACCTACGTCCACCTGAACGAAGGAACGGCCATGGGGCTCGAGGCCCGAGGGCTGCGAGCGTGGGGATACCAGTTTCACCCCGGGTGGGACGGGGACAACCGACCCTCTCCTCTGCTGGCGCGCTTCGTCGAGACCTTGCGGACGGCGTCCGCGTAGCCTCGCAGCCCGCCTGCGACGAGACTCGCGCCATCACATTCCGTCGCAGCCAGTCTGCAGTGGATACGCACCATCCTGAAGCATCGCAACTCGTCTGCGACAGGGACTCGCGTCGGAGACAGGGTCCGGCGCCACACGTTCTGGAGGTGACCATGCCAAAGCGAACAGATATCCGCAAGGTGCTGATGATCGGCTCCGGACCCATCGTGGTCGGCCAGGCATGTGAGTTCGATTACTCCGGCAGCCAGGCATGCAAGGCGTTGCGGGAGGAAGGCTACGAGGTGGTCTTGGTCAACTCCAATCCAGCCACCATCATGACCGACACGGTGATGGCGGACCGCACCTATATCGAGCCGATCACTGCGGAGGCGATAGAGAAGATCATCGCACGGGAGCGGCCCGACGCCATCATCCCCACCCTCGGGGGCCAGACGGGGCTGAACGTGGCGGTGTTCCTCGCCCGCCAGGGGGTGTACGAGAGGTACGGGGTCGAGGTGCTGGGCGCCGACCCCGAGGCGATCACCCGCGCCGAGGACAGAGACGAGTTCAAGAAGGCGATGCAGGAGATTGGCGTCAAGACCCCAGCCAGCGGCATCGCCACCTCGGTGGAGGAGGGGATGAGGATAGGCCTCTCCATCGGCTTCCCGCTGATCCTGCGCCCGGCCTTCACCCTCGGGGGCACCGGCGGCGCCACCGTCTACAACCGCGAGGAGCTGGAGTCCTACCTGCACAAGGCGCTGGACATCTCCCCGGTGCACCAAGTGCTGGTGGAGCAATCGGTCATCGGCTGGAAGGAGATCGAGTTCGAGGTGATGCGCGACTGCGTGGACAACGTGATCGCGATCACCTCCATGGAGAACGTCGATCCCATGGGGGTGCACACCGGAGACTCCGTCGTGGTGGCCCCATCCCAGACCCTCTCGGCGCCGGAGTACGCCGAGTACGTGCGCCTCAGCAAGAAGATCATCCGCAAGATCGGGATCACAGGTGGCGGGGCCAACATCCAGTTCGCTGGAAACCCCGAGACGGGTGAGATCGTGATCATCGAGGTGAACCCACGTCTCTCCCGCTCCTCGGCGCTGGCCAGCAAGGCTACCGGCTTCCCGATAGCCCGGATCGCCACCAAGCTGGCCGTAGGATACACCCTGGAGGAGATCCTCAACTCCGTCACCGGCTGCTCGCGGAGCTACTTCGAGCCGACGGTAGACTACTGCGTCTTCAAGATCAGCCGCTTCACCTTCGAGAAGTTCCCGACCGCCGAGCGGGTCATCAACACCTCCATGAAGTCGGTGGGCGAGGCCATGGCCATCGGGCGCACCTTCAAGGAGGCGCTACAGAAGGGGATCCGCTCCCTGGAGATCGGCCGCTTCGGGCTGGGCGACGACGGGAAGGACCCCCCGCCAGCCCAGCGACGAGACCTAGATCTGATCCGGCAGAAGCTGCGGATCCCGAACGACGAGCGCTTCTTCTATATCCGCTACGCCTACGAAGCTGGCTTGACCACGGAGGAGATCCACTCCCTCTCCCACATCGACCCTTGGTTCCTGGAGAACATCCGAGAGTTGGGAGAGCGGGCGAAACAGATCCACCGTTACGCCGGCCACCCGGAGGAGCTTCCCCCGGAGGTGCTGCGGAAGGCCAAGGCCGACGGCTTCTCTGACCGGCAGCTAGCCCACCTGCTCAAGGTCCGGGAGGCGGAGATCTACGACCTCCGCCATCGGCTGGGGATACGCCCGGTCTTCAAGCTGGTGGACACCTGCGCCGGAGAGCTGGACGCCGCCAAGCCCTACTTCTACTCCACCTACGAGCAGCACGACGAGAACCGGGTAACCGACAACCCGAAGAAGGTGATCGTCCTCTCGGGCGGACCCAACCGGATCGGACAGGGGATCGAGTTCGACTACTGCTGCTCCCACGCCGTCTTCGCCCTGAAGGAGATGGGCTACGAGGCGATCATCATCAACTCCAATCCGGAGACCGTCTCGACCGACTACGACACGAGCGACAAGCTGTACTTCGAGCCGCTGACTCGCGAGGACGTGTTGGAGATCGTCCAGGCTGAGAAGCCGGAGGGGGTCATCGTCCAATTGGGAGGGCAGACCCCCCTGAATCTGGCCGTCCCGCTGGAGCAGGCCGGAGTGCGGATCCTGGGGACCTCGCCCGACGCCATCGACCGTGCCGAGGACCGGGAGCGGTTCAAGCAACTGGTGGAGAAGCTGGGGCTAACCCAGCCGGCCAATGGCACGGCCTTCTCCTTCGAGGGCGCGCGGAAGGTGGCTGCGGAGATCGGCTATCCCGTGGTGGTGCGCCCCAGCTACGTTCTTGGCGGCCGGGCCATGGAGATCGTCTACGACGACGAGGAGCTGCGGGAATTCATGGGGAAGGCGGCCGAGGCATCGCCCGAGCGCCCGATCCTGATCGACAAGTTCCTGGAAGACGCCATCGAGGTAGACGTGGACTGTGTCGCCGACGGCACCGACGTGGTGCTGGGGGGCATCATGGAGCACATCGAGATGGCGGGCGTCCACTCGGGCGACTCCGCCTGCTGCCTCCCACCCTTCTCCCTGACCGAGGCGCAGATGGAGCAGATCCGCGCCCAGACAGTGGCCATGGCGCTCGAGCTGGGAGTGAAGGGGCTGATGAACGTCCAGTACGCCATCAAGAACAATGTCCTGTACGTCCTCGAGGTGAACCCCCGAGCCTCCCGCACGGTGCCGTACGTCTCCAAGGTCACCGGCGTACCCCTGGCGAAGGTTGCGACCCAGGTGATGTGTGGCCGCACCCTGAAGGAGATCGGCTTCACCAAGGAAGTAACCTTCGACCACGTCGGCGTCAAGGAGGCGGTGTTCCCCTTCTCCCGGTTCCCGGGCGTCGACGCGGTGCTCGGGCCGGAGATGAAGTCCACCGGCGAGGTCATGGGAATCGACGCGGACTTCGGCGTCGCCTACGCGAAGAGCCAGATGGCGGCCGGCAGCGCCTTGCCCACCAGCGGCGCGGTGCTGTTCTCCCTCAAGAACATGGACAAGCGCCCAGCGCTCTTCCTGGTGAAGCGCATGGCCGATCTGGGGTTCAAGATCTTGGCCACCGAGGGCACCGCCCACTTCCTCCGCGGCCAGGGGATCGAGGTGGAGATCGCCCACAAGGTCTCCAGCGGGATACGTCCCAACATCCTCGATCAGATCAGAAACCATCAGATCCAGTTGATCGTAAACACCCCCTCCGGCAAGCACCCGCGCCAGGACGAGGTGGCAATCCGCTCCACCGCGGTGCTGTACGGGGTGCCGCTGATCACCACCTTGCAGGGGGCGTCGGCAGCGGTGGTGGGGATCGAGCAACTGGTCAAGAAGGGGCTTGCCGTCAAGACCATCCAGGAGTACCACTCCGAGGTTCGAGGTCGGCCGAGTCTGGTGTGACCGATCCGCATCTTCAGTGGCATTCTTCTTGCTCCGTCCAGGCCGTCCCGACCTACGGGCAGGATAACCCACAGAAGATCCGAGCTAGAAAGGTCACCGCGATGCCGTTACAGAATCCCAGAGATTCCTTCGCATACGAGCTCAGCGTTGCCCACTCGATGGAACAGTCCCTGCAGAGGCAACTGCCTCAGTTGGAGCAGGTCTGCCAGAACCCGCAGGTGAAGCAGCTCATCAGCAGCCACATCACCGACACCCAGCGGCAATCGACGCGGCTGGAGGAGTGCTTCAGGATGATGGGCATGCAGCCGATGAACGTCACCTGCCACGCCATCGACTGCATGCAGCAGGACTTCCAGTCCTTCATGCAGCAGAGCCCCAGCCAGGAGATCATCGACATGTTCTGCCTGGGTGCCGCCGGCAAGTCGGAGCACTTCGAGATCGCCACCTACAAGGGGCTGATCGAAATGGCCCGGATGCTGGGCGAGACGCAGGTGGTCTCTCTTCTGGAGGACACCCTGCAGGAGGAGCAGCGCGCCGCCCAGACGGTCGAGCAGTTGGGGCGCCAGATCGGCGCCCAGATTATCCACAGATCTCGGCCTTAGCGCCATCGCCCCCACCCCGTCGATCCCACCCGGATCAGCGGGGTGGGGATCGCACCGACTGTGCAGCGGGTGGGCCGGGTTCCGGTCCCACCCTCCGCCTCCCGCGTCGCCACTGCACACCCCCGATCTCAGGAAGTGGGAGTGTTGCCCCCGCACCTCAGCAGCGGGGGTCCGCCGAATCCTCGCGGCCCGCAACCACGACACGGCGTGGCAGCCATCGCTCTGCTTGCAGGAGAAGCACGTGCCTGCTAGCATCGAAGTATGTGTAGTGACGGCCTGAATTGGAGGTCGGTGAGATGTCATCAACTATCGGAGACAGAGGTAGTGAGGTAATCGCTACCCTGGAGCGCAACTGGCGGGCTGAGATGGAGGGCGCCGCCACCTACCGCGAGCTGGCGGCGATGGAGAAGGATGGGCGGCGCAAGGCACTGCTCATCAAGCTGGCCGAGGCGGAAGAGCGACACGCCAGCAGGTGGGCCGAGCGGATCGTGGAGCTGGGCGGCCAGGATCCGTCGACCAAGGGGGTACCGGTGGGACCTTCCAGGGGTGTGATCCTGACGGCCAAAGCCGTCGATCTGGACACGGCACTTCGAAAGGCCGAGGCCACGGAGGAGGAGCACGTCCGTCAGTACGAGGCCCAGGCCCGCGACCTAGGCGACCAGGGGATCGCGCGGATCCTCGAGGAAGTGGCCCAGGACGAGTCGTCCCACGCTCGAACCCTGCGCGCCATGGCGGGCCCCGGCCGCGAGGTTCAGAGCCGGCTGGAGTCCATCCTTCGCCGGGAGAAGTGGCACGGCAAGGGCGGGAGCTGGATCGGCGACGCCATCTACGGAGTGAACGACGGCCTCACCGCGGTGTTCGGCATCGTCTCTGGCGTCGCGGGAGCCACCAGCCACAACGAATTCATCGTGGTGGCTGGCCTGGCCGGGGTGCTCTCCAGCGCCCTCTCCATGGGCGCCAGCGCCTACCTAGCCAACAAGGCCGAGAAGGAGGTCTTCGAGGCAGAGCTGGCACGGGAGAGGAAGGAGATCGAGGAGAACCCCGAGGAGGAGAGGGAGGAGCTGGAGCTGTTCTACCAACTCAAGGGGTTCACCGAGGAAGAGGCCCGGACCCTGGTGGAGAGGCTGTCGGAGAAGCCGGACCAGTTCCTGCGCACCCTAGCGCACGAGGAGCTGGGGTTGGCCGAGGAGCGGCTGCCGAATCCGAACCTGGCGGCGGTGGTGGGCACCGTCTCCACGGCGCTCGGCGGCATGGTGCCGGTAATCCCATTCTTCTTCCTGTCGGGCACCGTGGGCATCCTGGTATCGCTGGTGGTGAGCATCGTGGCCCACTTCGCGGTGGGCGCATCCAAGAGCTTGGTCACACTGCGCAGTTGGTGGAAGAGCGGCCTGGAGATGACGGCGGTGGCACTGATCGTGGCGATAGTCGCCTACGGTCTGGGCAAGGCACTGGAGATAGGGTAGTAGTGCTTACCTCACCCCCTTCCCCATCGTGGGAAGGGGGTTTTCTAACGCTCGGTCAGCAGCTCGTACCCATCCCGTCCGATGGTCATCTCCACGGCACCGTGCCGATCGGTGCGCAGCAGCAGGCTGTTCCCCAGCAGCGCCACCGTCGACTCAGCCGGGTGGCCGAAGCGGTTGTTCGACTGGACCGACACGACCGCCGCGCGGGGCGAGATCGTCTGCAGGAAGCCCTCGTCCAGGGAGCCCACTGCCCCATGGCGAGGCAGTCGCAGAAGCTCCATCCGCCCCGGCGCCCCCCGAGCGATCTCGGCCTGGACTCCCCTGGAGAGGTCCCCCGGCAGCAGGACGCTGATCCCTCCGGCAGCCACCAGCTTGATCGCCATCGCAGGCTCCTCCAGATACCCCGCTGGCGCCCACAACACCTCCAACCAGGTTTCGCCGTCCAGGGGTATCCGCTGTCCGGTGGCTGCCCGCACCACCGGCACTCGCCGCTCCCGCAACAGCTCCGTCCACGCCAGCCCCGCGCCCCTCTCCGGTGGCGATCCCGGCTGCAGGACGAACCCGACAGGATACCTGCGCACCACCTCCAGCAGCCCGGCCAAGCGGCCCTCGCCGTAGTCGGTCACCACCACCCCGTCCAGTGCCCGATCCAGGAACCCCAGCCGCTTTCCCAGGGCGTCGGCAACGCCAACCGGGCTGGGTCCGCCATCCACCAGGAGCTTGTGGCCCGCCGCGCTACGGATCAGGGTAGCGTCGCCGTGGCCCACGTCCAGGAAGTAGAGGTGGGTCTTCCCGTCCGGGCGATCGGACAGCGCCACCAGCCCGAGGCCGAGCAAGGCAGCGGCGGCGCCGGCCAGGGTCCAACCGGGCAGCCGCCCCGCCAGGGAGAGCGCGGCCTGCCGGACCGAACGCATCTCCGCGGACGGCCAGAAGCCCACCGCGACCACCAGCAGGTAGTAGGCCACGACACTCCAGAAGCCGAGTGCGCCCACGGGGAGGACGGCCCCGGGGAGTCGGGCCGTCCAGCCGATCACCTCCACCAGGTAGGTAAGGTATAGCCAGGCGGGGAAGGCCAGCAGGTGACCGGCGGGCTCGAATAGGGCCCCGACCCCGACTGCGAGGGCACCCGCGATCATCACCCCCGGCAGCATGGGGGTGACGAGGAGGTTCGCGAGGGGAGACACCACCGAGAGGTTGTTGAAGCTGCCCACCAGCACCGGCATGGTCGCGATTTGAGCCGCCAGGGTGACCGAGAGGGAGGAGGCGAGCCATCCGGGAAGGCGGCCAAGAGCTCCTCGCAGCACCGGCTCCAGCAGCACCAGCCCACCAGTAGCCAGAAACGAGAGTTGAAAGCCCAGATCGAACAGCAGGTTCGGGTCGGCGCCGGCCATGAACGCCGCCGAGAGCAGGAGAATCGACAGGGGATCCGTGCCGCGCCCCACCAGGATCGCCGAGAGGCCCAGCGTAGCCATGATAGCAGCCCGGAGGGCAGAAGGCGGCAGACCTGTCAAGGCGGAGTAGAACCACACCGTGGCGATCGCAAGCAGGGTGGCTCTCTGTCGAGCAAGGAGGCGAAGCGAGGCCGCTTGAGCCAGCCCCGCCACCACCGTGACGTTGAAGCCGGAGACCGCGACGATGTGGCTGGTGCTGGTGGCGTTGAGGGCATCGCGAAACTCGGGGGGCATGCTCGCGCGAGCGCCCACCAGGATGCCCGCGAGGAGGGAGGCCTGTGGCTCGGGTAGAAGCCGTACGCAGAGCGCCTCCAGCCTGTCCCGCAGGCCGTCGATGGACCGCCGCAAGTCGGGTCCCGAGCCAAGACGATCCCTCAGCCGGATGCCGGGGTACTCGAGGATCGTGTGGATGCCCTGGCGCGAGAGCTGCTCGGCCCAGTAGCCCGACCCCTGCTCCAGCGGGCGAAGCTGTCCCCACACTGCTAACGGGTCCCCGTAGCCCCACTCTCGGTACCGGTCGGTGCGGACCAACACCCGCCCCCGGAGCCGCTCCCGCGCGCCCCGCGCCCACAGATCCTCCACATCCAGCACCATCAGGACGTGGGAGTCCCGCACCTCGGGCCGTCCCGCCACGGTGCCGTAGATCACCACCGGCCCCGTTCGCTCCAGCAGAGGGTCGGAACCCGTCGCCATGCTCGATGCGCGCGCAACGCCGAGGACGCCCGCCCCCACCGCGAGCGCCGTGACCACGAGCCTGCGATCCCCTCGGGCAAGGATTGCAGCCGCGCCGGATAGAAGGGAGAGGGTAAGCAGCGCGAATGTCGGGGCTAGAGGGGAAAAGGCTGAAGAGTCTTCCTCTGCCGGCCCTCCGGCGCTCCCCACGAGACCCAGATAGAGGCCCACCAGCCAGCCAAGGGAGAGGAAGATCGTGGTCATGGGCGAGCCGTCCAGCCTTCGAGAGAGGTGCACACGGCACCGAGCGGAGACGGGGAAAGGCCGGGCAGGTCACGAACCGTCGGTCACAGGGAAGAAGCAGCGCCTGGGCACATTGTACATGGTGAAGCGACAGGGGAAAAGCCCAGGTCAGCTCCCAAGGTCTCTTTCAGCCAGCGGCGCTCCTCGACGAGTCCCGACAGGATGAAGGCGACGACCATCCCTGCCCCTCCCAGCCCCACCACGACGGCGGCAAAGACCCTATAGTGGTCGGGAAGGCGGCTCAGGACGTTGTTGAAGGCGACGTGCAAGGACATAGCAGCCGCCCAGCCCAGGCAGACGAGCAGGACCTTGAAGCTGCCGGAGGCATAGAGGTCCAGCCAGCGCACCAGGTACAAGAAGGTCAGGGGAAGGGCGATGGCCACCATGGCGGCTGCGATCGATCCCGATGCTCCTCGTCGAAGCCGCGATCGCTCAGAATACGTAATCCTTCCTAAGGCCGATTGCGTCCTCTTGGGTTCCGTCGGCTACCAATTGCGCGTGCCGCCTGGCATTCTGGTATTGTGAAAACGTGCGCCAGTGAGGTTGGCCCCCACCAGCACCACCAGCCATCGACGTGTGATCCTGTCAAGCACGGTAGTATCCCGGGAAGTGGTGTAAAAAGGGCGGGTGGTTGACAGGGACGGCCACCCCGTGGTCTTCATCGAGATTGCCAAGATCATCGATAGGAGACGGAACGGGATGGCCGACGAGT
>JBLNDL010000068.1:0-5496 GCA_050261575.1 Sphingomonadaceae bacterium
ACCTCCCGAGGCCCACAGTCTACCCGGAAGATGGCCACTTGTCCTCTCCCGCCACCCAGGCCCATCCCTTCCCATTCACCCATCAGGTGATGCCCCAAGCGTCAATCCACGGATTGGGGTCCCTCCTGCAGGGCTTGCTCGAAGTCGCCCAGACCGTCATGGTGCCATTACCCAGACGTCCGGACAGGTGATATCATGGGAGGACGAGAACGCACATCCGCAGGGAAGGGAGCCCACGTGAAGGGATTCATCTACGCCCTCATCGTCCTGTCGGTGCCACTGCTGGGACTGGCCTACTGGCTCTGGCGACCCAGATTGCAGGTCATGAGGAGCCGGATGCGGCTGGCAATGAAGGCGACGGCGGTCGTCTACCTGGCCATCATCGTCGCCCGAATGGCCACATCGGACGTCAGCCAGGAGCAACTCCAGGTGATCGGCCTCTCCGCGGCCTTCTTCGTGGGGTTGTGGGTAGTGGCGTGGCTGGTGACCCGGTCGCTGGCCAAGCGATAGGCAAGCCGTCCATAGACCATTTGGCTTTTCCGCACCGGCAAGCCTCGACCCCAGCCGGTGAAAGCTGCCTAGGCCCAGCCGAACCTCTCCAAAGCCGGCCGCGCACGCTCCTCCGCCCCCATCAACCGAAGCCGGTGGAGCAGGTACTCCCTATCGATGTGCGTCCCGGCCGCCAGAGCCGCGATATCCTCCAGGTCGTGCTTCCCTTGCTCCGGCCCCCGCTGCAGCACTGCCTTCAGGGCTATCACGTCCTCGGGGGCAAGCACCGGCACTTCCACCCCCTCGAAAGGGGTGAAGCGAAGGCGGTCTATCATCTCGCCGTCCAGCTCGTAGCGGTAGCTCCGCCCGTCCATCCTGACGATCAGGCTCCCGACGACCTCCACCGGGTCCACCTCGACCTTGGACACCTCGCCCCAGTGCGACTGCCCCCTCTTTGGCGCCGCCCCGAGAAGCCGGCCAACGTCGGGCAGATCCTTGGGCATCACGAGCAAATCCAGGTCGGTGGGCGGGCGGTTGCCGACGTAGAGGTAGACGGCCGCGCCGGCCGCCACCGCCCACTGTATGCCCGCCCCGTCCAGCAACTCCTTGATCCGTGCCACTCCGAAAGTCAACGCTCTCTGTCCTCCACCGATTTGGCGCACCCAACGCGACCTGCGCGTCCGCCCCTACCAGTATTGTCAGGGTCTTCAAGTGCGTCGATTCGAAAGTGCGACGCTGCGGGACGGTCGTGGCCGGGAGGCTGTGCTCGCTCGCCTCGCGGGCACGACCGCGCCATGGCTGCGCCCCACCGCCCTATCCGTCGGGCGCGCCTGGCGGGGGATATCCCCTGCGCCATCGAATCGCGCGGTGTTCCGCCCCTGGCGCTTCGAAACTGTACAGCATCCGGGGCGTTTTCGGAATGGCACGGCGGCGGCCAGGACACCCTCGAATGTTGACACGCCCAGAACGCGCCCCTATCATCGGTTCCGGCCGGGAGGAGCGCTATCGCCGCACCTTCCGCCTCCTTCGAGCCCCGTCGGGGCCCTTCCGCTGAGTGCCGCTGCATGGAGGTATCGGGCAATGAGCGCATCCTGGGTCTTGGGCACTGGTAGGCACACGGGTCGCCCAATGGTGATGGGCACCAGAGGGATGGTATCCTCGGGACATCCCCTCGCGTCGCAGGTCGCGCTTCGGGTGCTGATGGAGGGCGGCAACGTGGTGGACGCTGCCGTGGCCGCCTCGGCCACCCTGGCCGTGGTTCGACCTCACATGACCGGCATCGGCGGGGACCTCTTCTGCCTGATCTACCTTGCCCGAGAGGGCCGTGTGGTGGCTATCAACTCCAGCGGCCCCGCGCCCGCGGCCGCCACCCTCGACTTCTTCCGAAGTCGAAGGCTGCAGCAGATCCCTATGCAGGGTCCCCTGGCGGTGGAGACCCCCGGGTGCGTCGCCGGCTGGGATCTGGCGCTGAGGGAGTTCGGCACCATGCCGCTCGACCGCCTCCTGCAACCGGCGGTCGACTACGCCGAGGGCGGCTTCCCGGTCTCGCCCAACCTGGCCCAGGCCATCGTCGAAGGCGCCCAGCAGTTCACCTCTCTCCCCCACTGGATGGATACCTTCCTGCCCCGAGGGCGGCCTCCCCGCACGGGAGAGATACTGAAGCTGCCCAAGCTCGCCCGCACCCTCAGAATCCTCCAGGAGGGAGGTGCGGATGCCTTCTACCGCGGGGAGATCGCCGAAGCCCTTGCCGCCTTCGTGCAGCAGGCTGGTGGCCTCCTTTCCAGGGACGATCTGGCCGGGTGCAAGGCCGAGCTGCTGGAGCCGATCCATACCGACTACCGAGGATACACCGTCTACGAGCAGCCCCCCGTGTCCCAGGGCCACCTGCTGCTGCAGGAGCTGAACATCGCCGAGGGCTTCGACCTGGCAACCCTGGGGCCGGAGTCTGCCGAAGCGGTCCACCTGATGGTGGAGGCCAAGAAGCTGGCCTTCGCGGACAGGCTGCGCTACCTTGGCGACCCCTCCTTCCTGAGGATGCCCATGGACCAGCTACTCTCGAAGGAGTACGCCTCCCGCCGACGGAAGAAGGTGGACCCGAACCACGCCATCGTAGCGGCCGCGCCGGGCGCCCTGGCCGCCGCCGGCACCGACACCACCTACCACTGCGTCATCGACGCCGAGGGCAACGCCGTCTCCATGATCCAGAGCCTGTTCAGGAGCTTCGGCTCCGGCGTCGTGGCTGGCGACACCGGCATCACCTTGAACAACCGGCTGGCGGCCTTCTTCCTTGATCCAACCCACCCCAACGCCCTCGCCCCCGGCAAGCGAACCGCCCACACCCTCAACACCTATATGGTGTTCCGGGAAGGCCGGCCATTCCTGGTGGGAGGCACCCCCGGTGCCGACGACCAGGTGCAGGTGAACTTCCAGGTGATCTGCAACCTGATCGACCACGGCATGAGCCTCCAAGAGGCCATCGAGGCCCCCAGGTGGTCCAGCACCCCCGGCACCATGCCCGACGAGAGGACGGCACCGTACGAGTTGCGGGTGGAGAGCCGGTTCCCCGCCCATGTCATCGAGGGGCTGAGACAGAGAGGTCACAACGTGATACCGGCTCCCCCCTGGAGCTTCGGCAGCGTGAAGGCAGCCCTGCTGGACCCGGAGAGCGGGGTGCTGTACGGAGGCTCCGATCCGCGGCGCGACGGCTACGCCGTCGGCTGGTAGGTCGGCGAAGAAGGCAAAGAAAAGGGCCCCGACGATCGTCGGGGCCCTCGTCATTCCATCGAGACTCAGTCCGCACCCGTAACGGTCTCACACGACCTGTCCTAGCCAGCCCTTCGGCGCCATGCGCCGTCTGTGGCCCGGTCTCAAGAAGTCGGGATGCGGCCGAGCTCCAACTTGCCCTGCGCACCCTGCCTGCGCAGGGCGTCACCTGTCAATCTGCCAGACTCCGAAGCGGATTCTCGCGCACACCGTTCGATACCTCCTGTTCGGTGGTCTCCGGTGTTTGCCAATCCCTAGCGCTAGGACACCGCCAGTATACGCACGCCTTACGCGATTTGTCAATACCTAGACCGGGTTTTATCTGCGCTCTCATTCCATCTGCGCGCGGCTCGTTCTCCACGGCCGCGACACGATCCATCGGCCCCGCCCACATCCCCTGGCATGCAAACTGCATTATGTCACCTCGCGAGCCGGCAGGTGTTCGCTGCCCCCTCGGGCTACCGGCTTTGGTACTGGCAAAGGACGGCAAGAATTGGCTCAAGATAGCTCTGCACTGTCCACCCTGAGGCGGAAACGCCGAAAGCACCCGAGCCTCCTCCGCACCCCGTCGGGGGTCGAGGAGATCGTCCCGGGCCTGAGCAGTTGGACCGCCGAAGACCTGCTGGAAGCTGGCGCCTGGGACGAGGAGCTGGCACAGCTCACCGACCAGACGGGCGACGAGGAGTACCTGGAGCCTGATCCCGACGAGTAGGAGAAGGCAGGTCCTTCCGACCTCGCCTCCGGCCATGCTAAAATGGCCGCGTGATAACCTACTCTCGGCAACAAATGGAGAAGAGCCTCATCGCCGACCAGGCGCTCTGGCGTCGAGTCCCGGCGTCCGCCGCCGCCGTCCTGTGGCCCCTGGAAGTCCTCCTCCTCGGTTGGTCCACCGGCTGGTGGGTGGGATTGTTGACAGTGGCCCTGCTCGGCTCCGCCTCCGCGGTCGTGCCGCCCCGCCTCAAGATCGGCATCTACTGGATCGACCTGCTGGAGATGGTGGTGCGGCTGCCGCTGGACTTGCTCTGGTTGCTGCTCGTGGGCCACCTGTGGCTGCGAGAGCCCCTCTTCCCCCTCCTCGGACAGCCCTTGGCAGGGGCCATCGCCATCACACTCCTGCTGTGGCTGCTCACGAGGCTGGTGGCCGTGGGAATCCGCTTGGCCTGCAGCCGGCTGACGAGGGGCAACCGATGACACGTCGCCACGAGGCGGTCTTCTTCGACGCACAGGGGACCCTCCTCCAGGCCCACCCCTCGGTGGTCGACCTCTACTGGAACGCCTGCCGTCTCTGCAACCACGACGTGGACCCCGCGGCGATCGGCGCCGCCCTCAAGGAGCTGTGGAGCGAGCAGAAGCGCGACGCCGAGGGGCAAGCGGTGTGCGATACCTCCGACGAGGTCACCAGGCAGTGGTGGGACAACTTCAACACCCGCCTCTTCCATCGATTGGGGATGCGGAGGGGACGGCAGCTTTTCGTCTCGGCGTTGTGGGACATCTTCGGCCGCCCGGAGAACTGGCGGACCTTTCCGGAGGTGGACGAGGTGCTGGCCGAGCTGCAGCGGCGCGGCTACCGTCTCGGGGTGGTGTCGAACTGGGATTCCCGACTGCTGCCCATCTGCGACCACCTGAGGATAACCGACCGGGTGGAGTTCGTGATCGCCTCCGCCTCGGTCGGGGTGGAGAAACCCGACCCGCGCATCTTCCAGATTGCGCTCTCCAGGGCCAGAGTCTCTCCGGACCGGGCGATCCACGTCGGGGACGACTTCGAGGCCGACTTCGTGGGGGCACGGAGAGCGGGCATCGAGGCGGTGCTCCTCGATCGGGACGGTAGCCATCCTCCAGAGCGGGGTGGCATCGCTTCCTTGCGAGAACTGCTAGACATGCTGCAGTAATCTGCTCGGGGTGGCTGTCTCCCCCATCCTGGGACTCTACCTGGCCCAGGGGACCTTCCAGGGCTGCGCCATCGCCCTCGGCCTCTCCATCGCCTTCGGCGCCTTCCCGGCAGGGCTGACACTGGATGACGGTGCGCGACGCCCGCGCCACGAGCCTTTCGATCCCGATCGTCCCAGAGTACACAACGAAAGGGCATGGCTTTGGCATAATCTCGATCGTCCCGCTCACCTCGACTCTCACGGTATCGCCTCGGGGTTGGCTGTGGGTAGAAGGAGGGAACAGCTTCCTTATGCGGACCCGATTCTGGATGGGAAGCGTGAGCCTAGCGCATCGGTGAAGGGTAGATGAACGGGT
>JBLNDL010000069.1:0-16768 GCA_050261575.1 Sphingomonadaceae bacterium
CCCACCCCCCGGTCGTTGGCCCGCGGCCCACCCCCCCCCCACAACCTCCTGGTTCACGTAGGTCGACTATCCCTTGCTCGCGGCTACAAGGCCGCCTGCTTCCGAGCCAGATCCTCCTGCCCCTCGACGGGCTGGTTCCAGCCACACATCAGGCAGCTCCACCAGTAGCCTTCGCCGTAGACCATCTCCAGGAACAGGTAGTTCTGGCATTGCGGGCAGCGCCGTCTCCTCGAAGACGGCGCCGCGCCCCTCTGCGGTCGGATCTCCTCTGCGAGCGACACCTCTCACCTCACACAACCAAGGAGGCCGACCTTTCGCAGCGGGCGGCCCCCGTCGATTTCTGGCTCCTGGTCCGGGCAAGCGGAGGCGATAGGAAGCGCCGCGCCAGGCACAGACCCCCAGGCGGGAGCCATCCCAGGCGGTATCCTGTCCTCGCTACTCGCCGGCCGGTTGGAAGACTCCGTGGCGACAAAAGACCCGGGATGCCCGATCGAGGACGAGAGGAGATCGGATCCCAGGCCCACGCAGGGTCGCCAGGCATGTAGGGACATAGAATAACGCCCTCTAATCGTCAGTGCAAGGGCCTGATGGCACGAATCGCGGCTGCGGTTTCGGGCTCGCCGGGGGTGGCGCAGACTCGTCGAATAGGCCCCGAAGCGGGTACCTCTGGATGGATCGCGCGGGAAACGCGCGATCCATCCAGAGGTACCCGCCCGGGTCGAGGAAACCTTGGGATGCCAAGCATCTGCAGAGGCCCGGAGGAATGCGGTGGGACGGGCCTCGCGCCCGTCCCACCACGGAGTTCTACGGGTTCTCCGGCCCCCTGGGTGGTTGGTAGTCACCGAACCACCCGGTGTTGTTGTCCAGGGCGTTCTGGACGTACCTCCAGAACTGGCCGCCGGGATTCATCGTGGTCTCTACCGCCGCCAGGGCATCCTGCTGCCTCAGCAGCGCCTCCCGCTCGGCATCCGGCCCGGCCGTGGCCGCACCCCTCGCGTGCTGCGAGATGTGCACCGCGTTGTGGACGATCAGCCCCGCCAGCCACTCCCTCTGGTTGTCCTCGTGGCCGCTCCACTCCGAGGGGAAGGCTGTGGCCTCGTTGATCTTCAGCGTTCGGGTGGCGTAGTCGGTCGATGAGGTGCTGCTATCCGCGAACTCTATCCGGTAGACGAACTCCTTGACCAGGCTGTAGTTGTAGGGGCTCTTCTTGGACAGGGTTTCGAGGGCGTAGTTCACCTGGTTGACGAACTGGCTCCCCCCGACCACCTCGATGTTGGCGGGTGGTTGCGGCACGGGCGTGGCGGTCTGGGCGGCGGGAGTCGGCGTGGCCTCCGGTGTGGGAGCCGCCGGGGCCGGCGCTGGCACGAATACGCCGTCCCTCTCGAACGCGGCGAAGAGGTTGCTGGCCGGCAGGTCCGAGGGCCTTGCCACGCCTCCGGCGACCCCATTGTCGTACTGGCGGTACAGCTTGCTCCCCTGGGCCGCCTCCGCGAGGTCGGCCGGCAGGTTCTGGCCGGTGAGAACAGACTTCAGGTAGTCGCCCAGCAAGATCCCCTGGGTGAGGCCGCTGCTCTTGTCGAAGTGCATGATTCCCCGCTGGAAGCGGAGATAGACGAAGTTGCCGTTGTTGGGATCGTACGTGGGCTTGCTGGTGGGCAGCCCCCAGATCTCCAGGTTGATGAGGGGCATCAGAGACGGGTCCGCACCCCCGTTGGGGAACGCCTCCTCGTAGCTGACGGTGTTCACCATGGTTGAGTAGAAGTTCGTCTTCATCCCCCCCCAGCTATCGGGCGCGAAGAGCCGGGCGAAGTCCATCGCCTTAGTGGCGAAGTCGGGATCGGCCGGCGAGGGGGCGGCAGCCAGCAGGCTGGGGTCGGCCGCGGGGAAGGTCGAGCCGTTGATGCGGGTGTAGGGCAGCAGGTCGTCGCTCAGCAGGTTGATCAGGCCAACGCCGCCGTCGGGCTGAAGCTGGAGCACGGCTCGCTGGAAGAACTGCACCCGGGTCCCCATGAAGTCGAACTCTCGCGAGATGGGGTAGCCGAACACCCGCACCCCGCCTCGGTGCTCGAAGTAGTCCTGGATCTTGTCGTTGGTGATGGAGTAGCCGGTCTCAGGGAAGTATACGGCGGCAGCGGCCGGAGTGGCCGTCAGCACCAGGGACGCGACCAGTGCGACCAGAAGGAATAGGGTTCTGCGCAAGGTGGAACGCTCCTTTCGTTGAACTTCGAGGCAGCAGGCGGGAGGATGCGAAGAATGGCGGGGAGGCTCCCGTCAGTCCACCTGGTGCCTCTGATGCCCGGCGCCGACACCCAGCATCTCCTTGTTACAACGCGGCCAGGCAGACATCGTAACAGAATCGCGCGCCCTGGCCTTCCACACAGTTGGCATGGCCGCAGGAACGGCGTGCCCGGGCAAGGCCGGATGGGCGGGGCAGAAGGCGTCCTCCGCGCACTCCAGCGCCAGTGCCGGGCCAAGTGCTGATCTCAATCCCAGACAGTTCTCGGACTAGCCGAAGTGCCGATCTAGCGCTTCCTCCGGAGAAGGCAGCGCTGGCTGAGCGCCAGCGAGCGGGCTCGTGCCTTTAGCGAGATAGTGCCGTCCCCTCACCGCCGCCCCACCCTCGCCCACAGCGTTCCGTACTGCCGGCGAGGCACCAGTCTCGGCTCTGGCCATGTAGTTTTCCTACCCTGTCTTCCAAGAGACCCGAGACGTTGTATGCCAGCCTCACCTCGCTGTTCCCAGATGAGCCGCCGGATAGATCCTTGTCACTGTCACACCTCGATCCGCTCGGGGTCTCCTCTTTTCGCCCTGGGAGTCGCTTCGCTGCGCTCAGCACGAAAGTCGTGCCGGCGTCGCGAATGCCCTAAGTAGGTATCTCTAGTTCATGTCAACTTCTCTGGCGGGAAACGTGTACTCCGCCTAAGGATACCTGCTTAGCCGATGCGAGAGCTTCACAAGGGGCAGCTCGATGCAGTAAGCTGTGCCGATGCTGGTGAAGTGCCATCTCCAGGAGACCATCGACTTCGCCCCCCGCTCTGCCCGGCCATGACCTGGCAGGAGATCCTGAACGCGGCCATGCACCTGGAGCCAGCCTCGATGAGGCTGTACACCGACCTTGCCAGGAGGGCGAACGACAGTGGCACCCAGAGGCTCTTCGAGAGCCTGCCCGCCGAGGAAGCGACCCACAAGCTCTTCTTCGAGAGGGCCTGGGACGAGGAGATCACGATTGAGAACTAGGAGAGGAAAGGGATCAATGTCGATCGAGGAAGTCATCAACGAGTTCAGGCAAGTCCCCAGCGGATTCGTGACCGACGCCATGACGCGTCTGGGCATCTCCGGCTGGTCGGAAGGAGTGGTCCCGGTGTCATCCAAGGCCCGGCGCTTCGCCGGCAGAGCCGTGACGATGAAATACGGTCCCAAACGAGGTACTCCTGCCAAGCTGCCTAACCAGTACGAGGTGATCCGGTCTGCCAATCCCGGGGACGTCCTGGTCATCGCGGCCGAGGGCACCCCCTGCTGGCTGCTGGGTGAGAACGTCTGCCACACCGCGCTCTACCAGGGGCTGGCCGCCGTCGTGGTCGATGGCTGCATCCGCGACTTCGACGAGATCGCGGAGTTGGAGATGCCCGTCTTCGCGAGGGGCGCCGGAATCCGGCCGTTCTCGACCCATCTGGAGCTGATCGACGTGAACGTGCCGGTGGAGTTCGCTGGCGCTCAGATCAGGCCCGGCGACATAGTCGTCGGTGACGGTGACGGCATCGTAGTGGTCCCGGCCGACCGAGCCGACGACGTGCTCTACCAGGTGAAGGACATCGCGGTGCTGGAGAAGGAGCAGGAGGAGGCCATCAAGCGGCAGGTTCCGCTCTCCGAGTTGAACCCCATCCTTGCCAGGAAGAAGATCCTCAAGAAGTAGAGAGCAGGGTCCCGTTGCGGCAGCCCGCTTCGAGCCGAAGAAGGGGGGGTCTCGGCCCCCCCTTCTCACTTGATAGTCAGCCTATCGCCCTCGCTCCGCCCCCAGACCTCTGGGAAGTACATCTCGTAGCCCCTGGCGGGCAGAGCCTGGAACTCGCCCGCGCTCGTCGCCCTGGCCAGGTAGCTGTACTCGTAGGTGCCCTTGGGGAGGTAGGTGGCGAAGAGGGCCACCCGATCGTCCCTCGGCTCGACGTGCTGGAAGTAGTCGTACTTCCACCAAGGGGGATCCTCCTTGCCCTGCCCCTTCTCGTCCACCCGGCGCCCACCCGTCTCCTCCTGGGCAACGCGGCTGGTGGTCTTCAACCGAGTATCCACAGCCTCCAGCCCGGACGGGAGCGGATCCTCCACCACGACGTAGTGGAGGTCTTGCAGCGCCACCGCAGTCAGCTTGACCTTCACCGTCTCCCCCGCTGTGACCTGGTGGACGGGGCCTGCAGCCTCGTCGCCCAACCGGTAGTACTCCCGCAGGAGGACCAGCCCCTCGGCCACGGCGGGCACCTGCTCGCCGGGCAAGAAGTAGCGTAGGTGCATCGTGTAGTACAGCTTCCCTTCACCGCTCTGGCCCGGGGAGGGTTTGGCGCGGTCCAGCTTCACCCGATTGTCCCCGCCCAGCAGATCCCTCACCGCTATCACCAGTTGTCGGGCCTCGTCCACGTTCTCCCAAGTGACCGACTCGGTCGCGAGCTCGCCGCCGTTCAGGCTCACCCTGTAGGCGAAGTCACCCTTCAACTCTCCGCTGGCCTTCAGGTACTCGGTCAGTGCAATGAGGCTTGCCGCTGTCTCCTGTGTCGTCTCCCAGTGGCCCTCCTTGCGGGCCACCATCAGCCACCGCACTGCCGAGGCGATCATGGGGTGGCCGGGATCCGTGCGCACCAGGGCATTCAGCACTATGGCGGTGCTTCGAGTGTCGGTGTTCATCGTCCGCGAATCCCGCTCGGCCTCCTCCCAGTGGGTGCCGGTAGCGCTGCTGATCGCCGAGCTAGTGAGGTCCGAGATCAGGTTCTGCACCTTGCCGTCCTGATCACCCGACTGAAGCTCCCGCAGCGCCAGCAATAGGTAGGCATTCCCGTAGTTCCCGAGGGTGGACCGGCGGTCGTACAGGGCGTTGGTCAGTCCCAGGTCTCCCTTACCCGCCAGGGCGAGGGTGTACAGCACGTAGGCCCGGGCGTTCGGGTTCTCCGGGTGCTCCGCGTCCCAAGCCCTGTCCAGGGAACGGCGCAGGAACTGCGTGGCTCTGTCCATCACCCCCCGGTCGACGGTGTGGCCCGAACGGCTGGCCTCGGCCAGCCCATGGACGACGTAGGCGGTGATCCACTGATCGCTGCCGTCGCCCGGCCACCAGCCCCAGCCGCCATCGGGCCGCTGCGCGCTGTACAGTCGCTGCAGGCTCCGCCCGACGATCGATGGCAGGCGCGAGGAGATGCCCTCCTTGTCCGGCAGTCCGAGCTCGTCGAACGCTCGCTGCATCACCACCCTCGGAAGGAAGCGGCTCACCGTCTGCTCCGTGCACTCGTAAGGGAACTCCTCCAGATAGCGGGCCGAGTAGCGCATGCCGGCAGCCAGCGAAGGCGATGTCTCCACGGTCAACTCGCCCAGTTCCGGGTTGACCCCATCCGGCAGTCTGACCAACTCGGTGGTGGAGTCTCGCACCTCTCCGGAGGTGGCCACCACCTCCGCCGTGGTCAGGGTATGCACCGGCAGCGTGATCTCGACAGCATCCGACGGCACCCCCTCGGTAAGGGGCCTTGCCGCCAGGGAGAGCACGGCGGAGGCGCTGCCCCCGGCCACACTCTCCACCACTCCCGGCCACTCCACCCGCTGGAGGCCCCGGGCCGCCACCTTCAACCTCTGCGGCAGGAACTCCGTGCCCTCCGTCGGGCGCACTCCCTTGGCCGAAAGGGCGACCTCCACCTCCACCTCCCGGTCACCGTAGTTGTGCAGGAGGGCGGCCAGCCGTACGCGGTCACCCATCAGCAGGAAGCGAGGGAAGGCGGGACGCAACAGCAGGCTCTTGGTGGTCACCGTGTCCACGGTGGCGCTGCCCACCAGCGTCTCGGCGGTCACGCCTTTGGCCGTTGCCCGCCAGGTTGTCAGGTTGTCGGGTAAGGGCAGGGTGACCTTCGCCTCTCCCTTATCGTCCGTACGCAGGACGGGGTTCCAGTAGGCGGTGTCCGGGAACTGGCGACGGACCGACGGGTCCTCGCCACCACCGCCCGCCCCCTTGTTCTCCCTGGGCAGATTCTCGTTGTACCGATCGACCGATTGGGTCAAGGTCGAAGCGGTGCTGACCCCCAGATTGCGGCGCCCCCAGAAGCTGTCCATCAGCTTTGGGGAGTTGTCGTCGGCAAGCGCAAACACGGAGGCGTCCACCACCGCGAGCGACAGCTCCGCCGGTACGCCATTCCCCTTCGCGTCGGAGGTCTTCACGGTGAAGGTGGCCTCGTCCCCCGGCAGGTAGCTCGTCTTATCGGGCGTTATGTCGATCTTCAGGCTCTTGTCGGCCACTCCCACCTTCAGCTCCCCGTACCCCACCTTGAAGGCGGCTACCCCGCTCGGGCCTCCCTTGAACAGCACGGCCGAGACGTAGACGTTGGGAATGTGGGCGGCCTGGATGGGGATCTCCAGCGTCTCGCTGTTCCCCTTCATCCGGACGAGTCGATGGCTGAGCAGCTTGCCCCGCTCGATCGTGACCAGCGCCAGCGCATCCTCCATCGGCGCGGGGATCAGCACCCTGGCCGTATCACCCACCCCGTACTCCTTCCGATCCGGGACCAGTTCCAGCCGGTCGTTGCTCTCCATGCGCCAGCTTGCATAGCCGCTGCCCGACACGTATACGTAGGCGGCGGAGCGCGTCCGGTTGCCCTTGGGGTCCGCCACCTCGGCCACAACCCGCACTGAACCAGGGTCCCGGGGCGTCACGGAGGCCCTCGCCTTGCCATCGGCATCGGTGGTGACGTTGGCTGTCGCGAGGAGCGTGTCCTCCGGCTTGCTGGTCCACAGGTAGCCGCCGTCGGGCTGCCTCTCCTTCACGCTCAGCCATTTCCGGCTGTAGAAGGAGACCGAGACGGGAACGCCCGGCATCGGCCTCTTCTCGGTGTCCACCACCAGCAGATCCACACCTGCGCTCTCCCCCACCTTCGACACGTAGCTGTCGGGCCGCAGCCCCACGTAGCGTTCTCCCTTGTGCACCACGGTCTCGACGGTGGCGCTCACCTCCTGGTTGGTGGCATCGGTGATCGTGGCCTCCAGGGTGAAGTACTGGCTCACGAGATCCTTGCTCAGGTCGGCCGGGAACTGGATCGCGAAGCCGCCCTGTGCGTCTGTGGTCCCCTCACCCTGGGTTCGCACCCGCCCGCCCTGCATCCGGGCCTCTCTCACTAGGTCGTAGTCGACCCACTGGTAGCCCTCGACGCCGGAGAAGAGGTAGTTGCTGGAGGTCACTCGCCACTGGATCGGGCTGTTGGCCAGCGGCTGGCCGAAGTAGTACGAGGCGCTGCCCGCGGCCGAGACCTGCTCGCCGGGCAAATACGACTCCTTGGACGGGGTAACCTTGACCTCGAACTCTGGCTTCCGGTACTCGGCCACGGTGAAACCGGTGCCGAAGCTCCATTCTCCAAGGCGGGCGTTTACGTAGTAGTGGCCCAGGGCGGCCTCTGGCGCCAGGGATAGCTCGCCATCGAAGGTTCCCATGTCGCTCAGCTTCACCCGATCGGAATGCACCTGCCGGCCCCGGCTGTCCCTGACATCCAGCGATAGCTCAGTGCCAACCGGAGGAATGGAGTAGCGGGCATCATCGTCGGAGCGGACTATCCCCTTGAAGTGCACCTTCTGCCCTGGCCGATAGATTGGCCTGTCGGTATAGAGGGCGCCACGGTAGGGCTGCGCGAACGGATCCCAGGGCACGCTGAACTCGTAGGGACGGATGCCGCTCGCCCACTCGCTGCCGACCGCCCCCAGGTCGCCTTCCCCTTCGGAGAAGGCGAAGAGTTGTGGTATCGGCGCCCGCCCTGGCGCCTCCACCGGCAGCCCCGTGGCGAGCAGCAAGCCGTCCTCGTCGGTCTGCCCGGTCACTAGCGTCTTGCCGTCCGACGACACGATCCGAATGGGCAGGTCGGGCACCACGTTCCCGCTGGTCAGGTCGGTGGCCCAAACGAGGGCCTGTCCCTGTGCCCTCTTCATCGTCAAGGCCAACCTACTCACCATCAGCAGCCTCTCGTCTCTGAGCCCCTCGGGAGTGTCCACCCTGAGGTAGTAGAAGCCGGATGGCAGCTTGGAGCCGGGTTGGCCAGCGAGGTGGGTGGAGGTGAGAACCACTTGGTCGCGTCCAGCGCCGGATGCGTCTTCCGACCAGCGTCGCACCAGCTTATTCTCGTCTGCGGCGAACGCGACCTTGCCGCGCGTGTCGTCCGAGTAGCGCAGGAACTCCTCCTGGTCGAGTCGATACAGGGACAGTTCGAGCCGGGAGATGTTGACGTGCTCAAGGTAGATCACCGGCGAAGCGGTGGCATTGAACGTCCCCACTCTGCCGGGGATCGCAGCGTTCAGCCTCGGCGGCAAGGACCCCGTGGTGAAGGTCATCCTGAAGGGCTGGAGCTTCTGGCCGGAGCGGTCCACGGCACCCTCGGCCACGGTAAGGGTGTACCGTGTGGACGGCCTCAGCCCGCCTCCCCAGAGGTAGAGCCTGGTATCGGAGTCCTGCCATCCGAAGTGAAGTTGAGATGGCTTGGGATCCAGGGTGAGGTGTTTCTCCACCGACTCCGGGTCCATGGGAGTGGCGAACTGCAGTTGAATCGCATCGTAGGGTGGGTGCTTCGACGCGCCGGCGGCCGGTACGGTGGAGGCCACTCTCGGCAGCCCCATAGTGGTAAAGCTCCAGCCGAACTCCTTGGTCTCGCCGCCGCCACGAGCCGCCTTCACCCCGGCGCCCACCGTCGCGGCGTAGCTCGTCTCCCTGAGGAGAGGGTCCCGAGGCTGGAAGACCAGGACCTCCCCATCCCAGGTGAGGCTACCCGCTACGGCCACGCCGTCCGGCCCCTTCAGCGAGAAGCGCTGCTCGGCAGAGGCATGAACCACCGGCTGGTCGAAAGCCACCCGAATCTCGGGGCGAAGGCCAACGTAGCGAGTGCCGACGTCCGGGGTCACCTTGCTCACGGATGGCGCCTTCGTGGTGAAGCTCCACTGGAAGTCCTCCGCCAGGGCGCTTCCGGCGGTGTCGGTGAGACCCTTGGGCACGGTGACGGTGAACCGCACCCCGGCAGGAAGGCCTCCCTCAGGCTGGAACATGTATAGTGACGTGGTGACCCAACGCCCCTTGCCGTTCAGGGCAGGCTCGATCCTGAGCGGGTTCGGCTCGCCGCCTGTGGTGCCCAGCGGTACGATCGGATAGCTGAACTGGACGACGATGATGCTTGCGGCTGCCACATCGGTGGCGCCGTCGGCCGGCTGGACGGTGAGCACCGATAGCTCCTTCGCCGTCATGAACTCGTAGGTGACGGGCTCCCTCAGCGGGAGCAGGAAGAGGCTCCGCGCCGACTGGTCCAGGCTAACGGTGTAGCGCGTCCCGCGGTCCCAGCCCGAGCGTGGAGTGAAGAGGAGGGTGTTCCCCTTCCACGAGACCGATCCGTCCACGGCGGGGCTGATCCGCAGAGCGCGTTCGGCCAGGGGCGCCAGCATCGGCCGGTCGAAGGTGATGGCGACGGGAGCGTCGGCGGGGACGTCCTTCTCGGCAGTCGGCCCGAAGTGGGCTACGGCGGGAGGCTCCAGGCCACCGGTCGCGACCCCGATGGACAGGATCAGGCCAGCCACCACCAGCAGCAGGGCGGCCGCGAGCGATAGGATCCGGCGAACCGGACGGCCGAAGAGCGGAGCGATGGGGCGACGGTGGGTCCTGGCGGCTTCGGCGTCGGGCTCGTGGCGGGGCGTCTCCGCCGCAAGCCGCTCCAGGCGGCGGCACAGCTCGGCGGCAAAGGCCGGCTCCGGCTCGGGCGGCGCCAGTCGACTCTGGATCCGCTGAGCTGTCTCCGCTAGCTCCGGGTCCAGACCCTCGGGCGGAGCAGCCTCCGTATCTTCGGCCACCGCCAACCAATAGGCTTCCAACAGTTGAGCCTGCTGCTGCTCCCGCTCAGCCATCGCGCCCCTCCCCGAGGCCCCGCCCTGGATCGTTGAGGAGCGTTCGCAGTCGAGATACCGCCCTATAGCGAAGCATCTTCACCGCATCCACGCTCTTTCCCATGGCCGCCGCGGCCCGTTCTCCGGACCAGCCAGCAAGCTGAAGCTCCACGGCCACCCGCTGCTCCTCCGGGAGTATGTTCAAGGCCGCCCGAAGCGCCTCGACCTCGTTTCGCGCCAGCACGACCTCCTCCGGTGTCGATGAGGGATCGGCGGGATCGCCTATGTCCTCGATGGGCTCCGTCGGACGGTGTCGGCGCCGGGCGTCGGCGATCGTGTTGTGGGCGATGCGGAAGAGCCATGCGGCAAAGATGCCGCCCTGGTAACCACGGAGCCCGGCCAGGGCCTTCAGGAACACCTCGCTGGTGGCGTCCTCGGCTGCGTCGCGGTTCCCCATCCGAAGGTAGCAGTAGCGGTAGACGGGTCCGAGATACCGCTCGTACAGGGCAGTGAACGCCTGCGGATCGGCTTGCGCCGCCACGACCAGGGCAGCATCCTCCGCGTGGGCCTTCACGAGCGGCTCGCAGGCCACCGACCCACTGCCGGTCTGGGAACAGGATCCAAACAACACCCTTCTCCCGTGGGCCTCACAGAGATCTCTTCATCAAGAAAGACGTGCCATCCGGGGAACGGTAACGGTGGATTCACACCCATCGAGGAGGCTCACCCAGTTCCGATCAAGGCATTGGTAGTGGTTCCCCCTCCACCACGATGGACACCTCGTCCCAGGCGAGGGTCTCGCCGCCAGGGGACAGCACCTCCGCCCTGAAGAGGTGCCGGCCGGGGCTCAGCGGCCAGGTGGTCCGGAAGGGGGGTTCGTCGAACCTCGCGAGAGGCTGCCCGTCCACCAGCAGATCCACACGCACGCCGCTCCCCAACCCCGCGCCCGCCGCCGCCACCTCCACCCGCTGCAGCCCCAGGGGAAGGTCCGGGCTGATCTGCAACACCGCCCCATGGGAAGGGCTGCTGAACTGCAGTCTGGGTCGACCTCCAGACTCCGGAGCGACCGGCCCGTGAACGGGACATCCATCAGCGGGCGGCTCGGGGATGCCCCGCTCCCGCGCCCACATCTGCAGTTCGGGCGGGACGAACTGGAATACCCGCTCCTCCACCAGCTCCGGGGGACAACCGGGGGCCGCGAGGAACCCAGTGGAACGATCGATCCGCAGGGATCGGTGCCACGAGCAGGTGGCGGTCGGCTCGGTGCCCTCCACGAACAGCTCGATCCTGCGATTTGGGCACCACCGGGAGGGAAGCTCTCCCGTCTCCGGACACACCTCCCGGCGCACCAGGCCGGGAGGCTCGGAAAACTCCGCCACGGGGCGGTCCTTGAGCGACTCCTCCATGAAGTCGTGCCAGATCGGAGCGGCCCCGCTGATCCCCGACACCCCCCGCATGGGACTGTTGTCGGCGTTTCCCACCCACACGGCGGCCAGCAGATCCGGCGCGTAGCCCACCGTCCAGTTGTCTCGCCAGTCGGTGGTGGTGCCGGTCTTGGCCGCGGCAGGACGGCTCAGTCGCAGCGGACTGTCCGAGCCGAAGGCCATGGAACGCGCGGCGTCGTCGGACAGGATGCTCGTAACCAGATACGCCACCTCCGGGGAGACTACCCGCCGCCCCGGGGAAGGCTCCGCCTGCCACAGGACTCGACCCTCTCCGTCCTCCACCCTCAGGATCGCCACCGGATCACGGGCCACCCCCCCTGCGGCCAGGGCGGCGTAGGCCGACGCCAGGTCCAGGAGTCGGACCTCCCCACTGCCGAGGGCGAGGCTCAGGTCTCCACTGCTCCTGGAGGCCAGGGTAACGAGGCCGGCCCGCTGGGCCACGTCCAGAAACGCCCCCACGCCCACCCTCTGCATCAGCGACACCGTCGGCAGGTTCAAGGAGTTGGCCAGCGACTCCCGTACCGACACCGGGCCGCGCCAGGCGCGATCGTAGTTCTCCGGCGCGTAGCTCCTGCCGTCAGCGGTGAGGAACGACGTGGGGACGTCGTACAGGACGGTGGCCGCGGTGGCAGCACGGCTCTCCAGGGCGGCGGCGTAGAGGATCGGCTTGATGGAGGACCCCGGTTGCCGGGCGGCCAGGGTCACGTTCACCTCGCCGTCGATGGCGTGATCGAAGTAGTCGGCGCTCCCCACCATGGCCAGGATCTCGCCCGTGGCCGGATCGAGCGCAACGAGGGCGCCGTTGCGCACGTTCTGGTCCGCCAGCGCCGCGACGTGGCGAGCCACCGTGGCCTCGCCGATCTCCTGGAGTCCAAGGTCCAGGGTGGTGTACACCCGCAGCCCGCCGGCCCTCGCGGGATCCAGACCGAGCCTCCCTTCCAGCAGCTCGCGCACGAAGGCGACGAAGTGGGGTGCACGCACGGGGAAGGCCGCCGTGGACAGGCGGAGAGGCTCCACGGCGGCAGCCTCCGCCTCGCGCTCCCCGATGTACCCCTGCTTGACCATGAGTGAGAGCACGACCCGCTGGCGGGCCTTCGCCCGGGAGAGATCGGCGAGTGGGTCGTAGGCGGAGGGAGCCTGAGGCAGACCGGCCAGCAGGGCGCTCTCGGCCAGATCCAGGTCTCGGGCGCCCTTCCCGAAGTAGATCCCGGCGGCTGCCTCGATGCCCACGGCCTGGTGACCGTAGGGTGCGCTGTTCAGGTACAGCTCAAGGATCTCGTCCTTGCTCAACCGTGCCGCCAGCCGGAGGGCCAGGGCCGCCTCCCGAAGCTTCCTCCACAGGGTCTGCTCCCCCCGCTCCGACGGGCTCATCCAGAGGTTGCGCGCGAGCTGCTGGGTGAGAGTGCTCCCCCCGCTCACGATCCCATTACCGCTCAGGTTCTGCCATAGGGCGCGAAGGATGGCCAACGGATCGATGCCGGGGTTGACGTAGAAGGAGGCATCCTCGGTGGCAATGGTTGCCTTTGCCAGGTGAGGAGGCAGTTCTCGGAGGGGGACGAAGCTCCCTTTCCCCTGCTGGGGATCGACGGCTTCGTAGAGCAGGGTGCCGTGACGATCGTAGAAGGCGGCGGTGGGCGGTAGCGATGCCCGAGGAGGCTGCTCGCGGGGATCAGGAGCGATGAACCACGCCAGGACGAGGAAAACGACCCCCAGCAGGCAGCCCAGTATGCCCGCCCGCCAACCCAATCGGGGCAGTGACATCCTCTACCTCTGCCCGACGCCGGCTGCCGAACACACCTTCTCGCATAGCTCGTCCACGTCGAAGGGCTTAGAGACGACGGCCTTCACCTGGCGGCACTCCCGTACCTGACGGTCGGACACGTAGGCAGACACCAGCACGACCGGCAGGCCTGCCGTGGCCTCGTCGTCCCTTAGCCGGCTCAGCACCTCGAAGCCGTCCATGTCCGGCATGTGGAGATCGAGCGTCAACACGGAGGGGCGCAGCTCCCTGGCCGCCCTCAGCCCCTCGCTACCGTCCCTGCAGCTCGCCACCTCGAAACCGATCGACCGTAGCAGTTCGCACAGCATCTCCCTGACGGAGTCATCGTCCTCGACCACCACAGCGAGACGCGCATCCCCTTTCGAAGGCACACTCACATCTACTCTCCACGTACCGGCAAGAGCCAATGGATGGGCACAGGATTACAGGGATTCGCCACAGGACCAAAAGGTGGGGAAAAGCCGAGACTCGAGCGTGAAGCGGATCAAGCCTCTGAGCGCACGGCAACCATTGTAAACTACCCGCGACTAGTGTCAACTACCAAGAACACAGGAATGGGAAAAGATGAAGAAGCCGAGCTAGATGATCAGGAGGTCGCCGACACCCCGACCTTGCGGCGGGTTCGGCGCCTGAGTGTGGTGGCGGGTTCGGGGGTTTCGACGGGCTGTGCTGGTTCGGGTAGCTCACCGTCGGAGGGCTCGGAATCGCCCTCGGCCAGCAATAGGGTGATCACGGTTCGGCCACGAATGACCCGACGTTCGGGATAGAGATGCCCGGCGTCGATCAACTCCTGGATGTGGTTGGCGAGAGTGGAGCGGACCCGGCCGGTTCCGCTGACGTCGTCGGGCAGAAGCGCCCTGACGATGCGTCGGAGGGTGAGGTAGTCGGTCGACGCAGCCAGAACACGCACGCGCTCAAGCAGGTCGTCCCCGCTTGGGAGATCGATCTCCGGCTCGGGCTCTGGCTCCGGATGCGCCACCTGGCGCCCACGGTGCCTGGGAAGGGCCAGGTACTCGTCCGCGCAGTTCCTCAACTCGCGGTTGATGCTCTCCTGGTCCGCCGCAACCACAACCCTCTTTCCGTGCCGCTTCAGCGCGTTGGCGACGGCAATGAAGTTCCGATCACCGGACCCCAGGATGAACACCTCCACCTCGGGCGCGTACTCCAACTGGTCCCGAAGGTCCTGCGCCATGACGTCGTCCACCACCGACTTCAATCGGCCACGCTGGTTCGGCCACGCCGGACAGTGCACCAACTGGAACCCATACTGGTACAGTTGAATGGCCAGGTCGTCCATATCCTCCCGCCGGAAGTCGCCAAAGGCTCGCCGCATCAGTACCCGCCCCTGATCCGGAGCTATCTCGACCAGCCGCTCTATCGCCTCGCGAGGCAGATTGGCTACGTCGATATTCAGACTCACTATGGGCCGGCGTTCCGGCGAAGAATGCCCCTTCGACACGACTGGGAAGTGTCCTCCTATCTCGATGGGCCTGGACGACCCTGCATCGTTAATTGCATTATAGCCCATTTCGGCCTCCGGCCGCCAATCGGGACACCAAGCCCCCCGCAGTGCGGCTTGACCGCCCCCCGTGGCTGCAATACATTACTATCGACAACGGCAAGAGGGGAAAGCCATGCAGGTCAGAATCGAGGTCCTACCCTGGTTGAGCGAACTGCTGAGCGGCAGCATCTCACGACCGGTGGTGCTGGAGACAGCCGTCCCCGAAGGGGAGACGCTGCGCGCGTTGCTGGTGCGGCTGGTGGAGACCCACCGGCGTCTCGGCCAGATGGTTTACGATCCCGAGCGCGGCCTCCTCAGCGGCCACGCCGAGATCGCAGTCAACGGCACCATGTACGACCAGGCTGGAGGGCTGGATGCCCCTCTCCACGACGGCGATACCGTCACCCTACTCCCCGGGATCGCCGGAGGCTGAGGAGTCGTACCGATCCTCACCTTGGAGACACGGCAAACAGGGGTTCCGCGTTATCTTTCTCCATATGTTCCGAGCCTCCGTGGTTCCGATAGCCGCTCCCCACTTGGGCCGGCCCGCCGGGAGGCTCGCCTTCCATGTCCGCTCGCCCTCCAGACCTGCTCGCCCCTCCTCCTAAGCAGCTATCTCTAGTTCATGTCGACTTCCCCAGGAGGAAACGCGTGCTCTACCCGAAGGCACCTGCCTAGGCACCACCTTTGCATGTGGAACTAAGCAGGTGTCTCCAGTCCGAATCAACCCATCTGTCGGGTAACGTGTATTCTGCCCAGAGGCACCTGCTTGGAACGCCGAGGATTCTGGCCAAGGAGCGGAAGATGCAACAGGTAGAAGAGAAGATCGTCTACTCCGTCACTCGCCAGGACTGGTTGGACAGACTGGCTCAGCAGCTCCAGCAGGGTATCAACCGGCTCTTCTTCAGCAGCGACACCGCGCACAGGGTGAAGGACTTCCTCAACGGGGTGTGGTTGGCCCACCCCCTCCACCCTGCCGTGACCGACATCCCCATCGGAGCGTGGACCACGGCTCTGGTGCTGGACGGAGTCGAATCCGCCGCCGGCAAGGGCGTGCGAGGGGCCTCCTCCACGGCCATCGGGATCGGCATCGGTGGAGCCATCATGGCGGCGATGAGCGGCATCGCCGACTGGTCCGACACCGGGGACGAGCAGCGCAGGATCGGCTTGATACACGCGGCGAGCAACAGCACGGCCCTCGGACTGTACACCGCCTCCCTCTGGAAGAGGCTGAGCGGCAGGCCGTCGGGCGCCAGGCTGCTCTCCACCGCGGGCTGGCTGGCGATGTTCGCTGGCGCATACCTGGGTGGACAGCTCGCCTATCGCCTTGGGACTCAGGTGGACCGCAACGCCTGGACATCGCAGAAGCGGGAGTTCTACCCGACGATGCGAGAGGCCGACCTTCCGGCAGAGAGGCCCACCCGCGCGGAGGTTCAAGGCATTCCGGTGATGCTCGTCCGCCACGACAACCAGATCTACGCCCTCGGGGATATCTGCTCACACAGGGGTTGCTCCCTCTCTCGGGGGCACCTGATGGGGGACACGATCATCTGCGCCTGCCACGGATCCACCTATCGGCTGGAGGACGGCACCTCGGTTCACGGCCCGTCCCCATACCCCCAGCCCAGCTATCCAACGAGAGTGCGCGACGGCCAGATCGAGGTGTGCCCCGCGATCGACTGATACGCGACGCCAGGCCACAACCGGGGGACATCGCCGGCGGGAGAGCCGCCCGTCGCTTGCAGCGGCGGCGAGGCTCCTGCTGTACTGCCGGCTGCCGAGAGACGAACGGCGCCGATGCGCCGGGGGTTTCCCAGTGGAAGACAGTGCGGGAGTTGGCCCCCCCAATCCGTGGATTGACGCTTGGGGCATCACCTGATGGGTGAATGGGAAGGGATGGGCCTGGGTGGCGGGAGAGGACAAGTGGCCATCTTCCGGGTAGACTGTGGGCCTCGGGAGGTG
>JBLNDL010000070.1:0-82638 GCA_050261575.1 Sphingomonadaceae bacterium
GGGGTTGTGGGGTGTGGGGGGGGTGTGGTGGGGGTGGGGGGGGGGGGGGGGGGGGGGGGGGGGGGGGGGGGGGGGGGGGGGGGGGGGGGGGGGGGGGGGGGGGGGGGGGGGGGGGGGGGGGGGGTTGGTGGGGGGGGGGTGGTGGGGGGGGGGGCGGGGGGGGGGGGGGGGGGGGGGCGGCCGGCCCCCCCCCCCCCCCCCACCACTCTTTGGACTGCCATCCACTCGCCTGGCCGCTACTTGCGCCGGTTGGGGCGTGACCTCTCCCTTCCCCGCTTCTCGAGTGGCGTCACCTTGAAGCCCGCCGCATGCGTGGAGGCCTGCTCTGCGCCACCCTCCCCGTGGGGCTCTGGGCCCTGCCAGCCCCCGGGTCGAGACCGTCCCAGCCGGTCCAGCCGAACGACCCCATCGTCCAGCGGCAGGTTTGTTTTCCCCCTTCCACGAAGGTTCGGCCGCAACAGGCCGCCTGCCACCAGGGCTGCGGCGAAGCCGGCCAGGAAGAGGATGAAGGGCAACCAGAGTTCCATGTGCACCCCCAGGGGCCAGACAGAGTAGAGAAAAGCAGGCAATGGGTGCCGCGGCACCGTCCCAAGCAGGTATCTGTAGTTTATGTCAACTTTCCTAGCGAGACACTCGTACTCAATCTAGAGATGCCTGCTCAGAGTATATCGGCTCCTCAGCGCAGTCGCACAGTGGGAGAACATGCCTATCGGGTCGGGGAGTGTGGCCCCGCCACAGGAGATAGGGATCTCACCAACTGGGCCAGTGTCCGGTTCACCGGAGTCGGCACCCCCAGGGCCTCGCCCTCCCGGGCCACAGCTCCGTTGATGTAGTCGATTTCCGTCTGGATCCCTCGCTCCACATCTTGGAGCATCGAGGAGCGGTTGGCCGCCGTACGCCGGCACACCATCTCCACACTAGCTACGGGGTCGTCGTACGGCAACGCCACGCCCCGAGCCTTCGCCACGGCAGCCACTTCCGCGGCCGCGGCGGCCATCAACGACCGCGTCTCCGGCCGGTCGAGGAGTTGCCCGTTGGGCACCCGCAATAGGGCCGTCACGGGGTTGATCGCAGCGTTCACCACCAGCTTCCCCCATATCAGTGAGTTGACGATCCGAGAGATCGACACCTCGATCCCCGCCTGGTGGAATGCCCCCACGACCCGGCCGAGCCGCGCGGTCTCCCGGCCATCCAGCTCGCCCAAGGAGCTCTCGCCCTCACCGCCGTGGCGGACGACGCCCGGCCCCAGCAGTGTGGCGCCGTGGGCAGTCACACCCGCCAACACCCGCTCCCCACCCACCACCGAGGCAATCGCCTCCACGTTGTTCAGGCCGTTCTGCAGTGTCAGCACCACCGTGTCCGGCCCTATCGCTGGCAGAGCATCCCTGCACGCCTGCATGGTGTCGTAGGCTTTGACGAAAACGAGCACCATCTCTACCACGCCGGCGTCCCGAGCCGCCAGCGTGGCATTCACGGCAACCCTTCGCTGTACCTCGCCGCGGACGATGGTCACTCCATCTCGGGCGATGGTCCGCACCACCTCGGGCCGTCGCCCCAGCAACCACACTTCGTGTCCCCCCAGGGACAGCAATCCCGAGAAGAGGGTGCCCATCGCGCCGGGGCCAACAACCAGCAGTTTCACCCGGCTAGTCCTCTAGGAGCTTCGCGAGCTCGACCTGTTTCATGTTGAAGGAGTGCTCAGCCGCGGGGAACTGTCCGGCGCTGACCTCCTGGCAGTACGAGTCGAGTGCGCGCACCACCTCGTCGCCAAGAGATGCGTAGCGCTTCACGAACTTCGGAACGAAGCGCTGGAACAGACCCAGCGCGTCGTGGATCACGAGGACCTGGCCGTCGCACGCAGGCCCCGCGCCGATGCCAATGGTAGGGATCGATAGCCTCGACGTCACCACCTCCGCCAGTTGGGACGGGATGGCCTCCAGCACCAGGGAGAACGCCCCGGCCTCCTCCAGCAGCCTGGCATCGGACACCAGGTTCTTGGCAGCGGCAGCATCCCGCGCCTGGAGCTTCAGGCCGCCCAGCATCGTCGACGTCTGAGGCGTGAGCCCCAGGTGACCCATCACGGGGATACCGGCAGCCACGATCGCGCGGACCGTGTCCGCCACGGACGCACCCCCTTCCAGTTTCACCGCGTCGGCTCCACCCTCCTTCAACAGGCGCCCCGCGTTGCGGACGGCCTCCTGAACGCTCACCTGGTAGGACATGAAGGGCAGGTCGGCCACGATGAAGGTGTTCCTGGCCCCACGCGCCACCGCCCGAGTGTGATGGATCATGTCCTCCATGGTCACGGGCACCGTGCTGTCGTACCCCAGCATGACCATGCCCAGGGAATCGCCTACCAGGATCATATCCATGGGAGTCCGATCCACCAGCACGGCCATAGAGTAGTCGTAGGCGGTGATCATTCTGATCTTCCGGCCCTGCCGCTTCATCTCCGATAGCTCGTGCAGGGTCAGCTTTCTCTTGTCCATCCGGAACCTCCTTCGAGTTGGGGGAAAAGGAGGGAGACGTGCCGTGACGCCGGCGGTAGACGCCGGCGTCACGCTCATCGCTATCGCTACGGAGCTGTCGGGTCGGCACACGACCACACGGAAGGGATAGGCGCCGCGATGACGCACACCCAGCGCTGGGCAAACGAAGCCGTCCGCCCAGATGGCCTATCGAATCCTGTGTCGCAGACTACCTCCGGACAGGGTTCTCGGCGATGGCAGCAACCAGCGCCGCGCCCCAGGCCGGCAGATCCTCCGGCGTTCGCGACGTCACCAGGTTTCCGTCGCGAACCACCTCCTTATCCACGTAGTTGGCTCCCGCGTTCACCACGTCGTCCTTGATCGCCTTGACGCAAGTGATGGTCCTGCCCTTCAACACCTGCGCCGAGATGAGCACGGACGGCCCGTGGCAAATGGAGCCGATGATCTTGCCCTGGTCGTCAGCCTGCTTCACCAACCTCAGAACAGAGGCGTAGCGCCGCAGCCGATCGGGTGCCCACCCGCCGGGAACGATGATCGCGTCGAATTGGCTGGCATCGACCGTATCCGCCTCCGCATCCACCTTCACAGGGACCCCATGCTTGCCCACGTAGTTGGTGCTGCTGCCGGTACCTACGACGAAGATCTCGGCGCCTGCCTCCCGCAGCCTCAAGAGCGGATACCAGAGCTCCAGATCCTCAAAGTTGGCCTCCGCCAGAACCGCCACGCGCTTGCCGCTCAGGGACATTCGGGTTCCTCCTTCCGAGCCGACGATCAGCGGTACACTCCACAAACCGCACGCTCCGATCGGCGGAGCGTCGAGCGCAAGATAAACCGATAGCGTCTGTTTGCGTCTAGTTTAGCGTCGCAAGGCAGCCCAGGTCAATCGAGCGGCAACGCGGCGCGATCGAGAAATGGTACGGAACTTGCGGCCAAGGTTCTCGCCTCTAAGTGGTTACTCCACCCGCCCTGGAGAGAGGAACGGGCATACTCGAGGCTAGGGAGGTAGGCATGGCTAGCTTCCTGGAGACGCTACTCGGAGGGGCGGCGGCCGGAGCCGGCTTCGTCCTTGGGGTCGCTGCTGCCATGGCCGGGGCACAGCGGAGTCGCCCTCTGCTGAAACAGACAATGAAGAGCTACCTCGTGGCTGTCGATCGGACAAGGGAGCTAGCCGCGCAGATGGGAGAGACCCTGGAGGACCTCTACGCCGAAGCCAAGGCCGAATACGAAGCCGAGTCCAAGGGCGCCCCGCCCGGCACGACCACCGAGGGCTGAGGGCCGGGCGATTCTGAGCAGTCCGGGGCCCAGGGAGGATCATACCCCAGCACACAGTCCTCGGTCTTCAGTCCTCAGCACTCAGATGGAAAGGAGGTCTGCATGCCAGGGATCGTGAAGTCCATCCTCGTGGGCGGCAGTTGGGGTCTCGGGCTCGGAGCGGCGGCCGTAACCGCCGCCATCCTCGCGCGCCCCCTCGCCCGCCTCACGATCGCGGGCTACCTGGCCGCTACCAGGCAGGTCGGGGAGCGCGCGAAGTCGGCCTCGGCTTCGGCGTCGGCTCGCCTGCAAGACATCTACGAACACGTCGGGGAGGCAGAGCGATAGAATGCAGGACGGTAGGACCGCCGTAATCGTCCATTCGATCCCGGGCAGGATAAGGGTCAGGCTGGACAAGTCCTCGCGCTCGCCCGACTTTATGCGGACGCTGGTCGAGACCCTATCGGCGGTGGAGGGCGTGAACCGGGTGGAGGCAAACCCCGCCACCGGCAGCGTCCTCCTGCTGTACGACCCCCAGGTCATGGATCCGGAGCAGCTCTACCTGGCGGCCCGATCTGCCCATCTGTCGGTCGTCCTCCCTGGTGCCGGTCGCCCCACCGCTCAGCCCGACGAGATCACCCCCATCGCCAGCGGCATCAACTCGGCCATTGGGCGATTGGATCGCGCCATCTTCAACTTCACCAGCGGCAACCTGGACACGAAGACGCTGGTCCCCTTCGGGTTGGCGGCCGCCGCAATCCGCCAGATCGTGACGTCCCGGGGCAACGTTGCCACCGCGCCCTGGTACGTCCTCCTTTGGTACTCCTTCAGTCTCTTCCACAGGTTCAACCGCAGGCGGTAGCATCTGTTCAACTTCATAATTGAGTGTACAATTGACCCCGATGAAACGGAAAGGAGACGCAGGGATGGCTCTTCGGATAGGTCGTTTCGTCGAGGTGAAGACGGTCCGCGGAGAACCCAGGGAGGTGGCGGGCAGGCTGCTAGTCCCCGTGGCGCGCGCCCTCTCGGTGTCGATCGGGTGGCCGGGGCTTCCGGCCGCCTTCGCCGGTACCTGGGTGCGCCCCGTTGCGGTGGAGGTGGCCGACCGGGCCGGTCGGCAGCGAGTGGCCATCACGGACACCGGAAGGATCATCCAACTCGGATTGGGAGCGGGAATCGTGCTGCTGGCTCTGGTCTCCGCCCTTTCCCGCTCACGTGGAGAGATGACGAGGACTGGAGGTTTAGAACATGGCCGAGCAGACTGAGGGTAGAGCACCGGGCGGCCCCGCCGAGATGGGGACGGCGGATGTCCTGGACAGGATAGCCGCTCTATTGCGAGATCTCATCTCGATGGGCAGGGCAGACGCTGCCTTTGGTGAACCGCGCACGATTGGAGACCGGACGATCATTCCCGTCGCCGAGGTGATGTACGGTTTCGGCGCCGGCATGGGCTCCGGCCAGGGCCCCGGTCCGCAGGGGCAGCCGTCGGGAGGAGCCGGTGGCGGCTCGGGCGGGGGGATGCGGAGCCGGCCGGTCGCAGCGATCGTGGTCGGCCCGGAAGGGGTCACGGTGCAACCGGTCGTGGATGTGACCCAGATCGGGATGGCCGCGCTCGTAGCCGGGGTTTTCAGCGTGCTGTGGTTGAAGCGGCTGGGGAAAAGGGCCACGCCGGCCGGAGAGCCCGCGGCCAAGAGCCTGATCAAGCTGATGAAAGGCAGGTAGAACCAGCCGGGCACGGAAGATGCGCACCCAGCCCTCGGTCTGTAGCCGACCGGCAGCCATCGCGCGCACAGCGTCCTCGTGGCCGGGACACCGAACCTCGGATAGCAGTCCGGTGATCCCGGCCACGAGGGGCTGGGTCGGCCCTACTCACGAAGGCGAGGTGCTCACAATGAACGATATCATCGAAGCGGTGATGCCCGGCGGGCGGGCATTGGCGATCGGTGTCGGGGTGGGGGTGGCGTTGCTGATGACCCGTAGCTTCCGCCCTCTTGCTAAGCAGGCAGTCAAGGGCTACATCGTCGCCACGGAGGGGATGCGGAGAGTGGCAGAGGGGGCCAGGGAAGGCCTCCAGGACATCTACGCGGAGGCCAAAGCAGAGCAAGCCGGTATGGAGCGTCCAGCAGAGACGGCGCAACCCTCGGCCCCGCAAGCCGCCCCTCAACCTGCAGGCCAGCAGACACTCACTCAGGAGTAACCGGCAAAGTTGGCTCCTAGGAGCGCGGGCGTCCTGCACGCAGCCGGCCGCATACCGGCAGCCGGTCACCTGTGGTAAGGGCAGGGGCTTGTCCCCTGCCGCCTGACTGGGCATCCTGCCAGCCCTACCAGGACACCCCGCCCCCAGTCAGCCGAGAGTCGGGGCGTGAACTCGCAGGCGGAGGTCCGATGGCGCACCAAGCAAGGTGATAGAGGATTCATGAGCTACCGGATCGGCTGTTCCGGGTGGTCCTATCCCCATTGGCGCGATGCCTTCTACCCCCGCGGCCTGCGACAGGCCGACTGGTTCCGCTACTACAGCTCTGTCTTCGACACCGTGGAGATCAACAACTCCTTCTACCGCACCCCCACAGAGAAGCAGTTCCAGACCTGGGCCACAAAGGCACCGAGCGGCTTTCTCTTCGCGGTCAAGGTCAACCGGGCCATCACCCAGTACTACAAGTTGGGCCCGTCGGCCTACGCGGCCTTCGACGAGTTCGTGCGCCGAGCCGAGCGGCTGGATGGGCACCTCGGCCCCCTCCTGCTGCAACTACCCCCCTCCCTCGGCCGGAACGACGCCCGACTCTCGGGGTTTCTCTCCCAGCCGGCCGTCGCCCGCCATCGAGTGGCCATCGAGTTCCGTCACGCGGACTGGTTCGCGGAGGAGGTGTTCGAGTTGCTCCGAAGGCACCGAGTGGCTCTCGTGCTCTCAGACTACAAGGATCTCCCGATCCCTCACGTGACCACCGCCCCATGGGTGTACGTCCGCCTTCACGGCCCCAGCGGCCAGTACTGGGGCTCCTACGGGGACGAGTCGCTTCGCGATTGGGCCCATCGCCTGAGGGCGTTGGGTGTCGACGGCTTCGTGTACTTCAACAACGACGTCGGGGCCGCGGCTCCTCGCGACGCGATCCGTTTGCGAGAGTTGCTCGCCGCCTGACAGTCAATCCGCACCCCTGCGGCTCCTCACTGCCCGCATCCCAGAGGGACAACGGCCGTCGGCGGCTGAACGAGGGCTTGCCCTGATCTACAACCTGTTGTAAGCTGCCTCTCGACCGGACAGTCCGTTTCTTTCGGCTGCAGTCCGGTCTTTCCCAACACTTCCCACGTCCTTTCGAGGTTTCCTACCCACCTGAACGCTTTGCTTTGGAGGCTCGACGTTGCCCACAGACAGCGATGCTGTGCGTTCGGCGCCAGGCCGCCCCAGGTTGTGGCCACTGGTTAGCCTGTTGCTGGGATTGGCGGCCCTGCCTGCCGTCGCCTTCTCCCAGCCATCGGAGTCCCCAGCGCCGGACAACTGGAGCGGCCTGGCCGTCCACTCGTCCGGCGCTTTCAGCCAGGGTGACCTCCAAAACCTTGTCGTTAGCGAGGAAGGCCTGCGGCTGGGAGACGACGAATCCTTCGTGCCTCGGTCGGAGTCCCAATTCCGACTCTTCGGCGTCTACACCTCTCCAGCCATCCCGGCAGAGGAGCCTTTCGACGCCCTACGAGTGACCTTCGACTCAGTAGTCCCCCAGGGCTCCGCCATTTCCCTGGAAGTACGGGCGCAGATCGCGGCGGGGAAATGGTCCCCGTGGCAGGAGGTGGAGGGCTCGGGGCAGGGGTTCACACTCCCCGTGCCGGGCGTGGCCGCGCAGTATCGGGCGACTCTCCTGGCCGAGCAAACCGACACATCCCCGTTGCTTCGACAGGTCCTGCTGGAGATCCGGCCTACCGATCGGACCGTCGATGGGGGAGAGTACCAGGCGCTGGCCACACGCCCCACGGTTCGGGTGTACGCCACCCGCGAGGGGCTCGTCGGACGCATCACCGCCAACGGGCACAAGATCGTGGAGAGGGACCGCTTCGTGGCGCTTCCCTCCAAGAAGGCATTGAACCCCAAGGACGGCAGGGACTACCTGGTCGAGATCTCCTACAAGGGGAAGAAGACCACCGCTCCCGTGTGGGATGTGGGCCCGTGGAACACCAAGGACAACTACTGGGACTCCCCCAGGGAGATGTTCAACGATCTGCCCCGTTTCACGCCACAGGTGAACGCTGCGTTCTTCAACAATTACAACGGGGGTAACGACCAGTTCGGCCGTATGGTGCTCTACCCCGCTGCCATCGACTTGGCCGACGGGACATTCTGGGACGACCTCGGCATGAAGAGTTCCGACTGGGTGGACGTCACCTTCCTGTGGGTCGACGCGGTCGCCCCGCCCCTGGTGCCCATGCCGGAGGTGATCCCCAAGAAGGGGCCGATACCTCAGCCGATCTTCCAGCAGCAGCAACAGCAGCAGGCTGCTCCCGCTGCCCCGACGCCCACCCCGACGCCGACCCCGATACCCAAGAGCTGGTACTTCGCGGAGGGTTCCACCAACAAGCCCTTCGACACTTGGCTGCTGCTCCAGAACCCTGATCCAGTCCCAGCCAACGCCAAGGTAACCTACATGCTCCCCAACGGCGGGCAGAAGATCGCCGAGTACGCCCTGAAACCCGCCAGCCGCACGAGCGTCTACCTCAACCAGGTGGTGCCCAACACCGAGGTATCGGCGCTGGTGGAGTCCGATCGATACATCTTCGCGGAGCGCGCGATGTACTTCGCGAAGGAGGGGCACGTCACCGCCGGGGTCATCACCCCATCCACGACCTGGTATTTCGCCGAGGGCGGCACCGCCTCCACCTTCGAAACCTGGCTCCTGATGCAGAACCCCAACACGGAGCCAGCCACAGCCACCGTCACCCTCTTCAAGGAGGACGGGAGCACGGTAACGCACAAGATGTTGATCCCCCACGTGTCCCGGGCCAGCCTCCTCCTGAACCAGTTGGTGCAGGGCTCCCCCGTGGCAGCACAGATCGAGGCGGACAGGCCGATAGTGGCAGAGAGGGCCGTCTACAAGGAGAAGGGCAAGGCCGGCACCGTCTCCATTGGCGCCACCGGCCTCTCGAAGACCTGGTACATGGCCGAGGGAGTGACCAGGGGTGGATTCGATACCTGGCTTCTGATGCTGAACCCTCACGACGTTCCCGCCACCGCGACGGTCACCTACATGAAGGAGGGTGGGGGTACCTTCCAGCGCAGCTACCTGCTCCCCCAGCGCTCGCGGGTCAGCATCTACGTGAACCGAGAGGTGCCCAACACACGGGTTGCCGCGATGGTTCAATCGGACTTGCCGATCGTGGCGGAGCGATCCACCTACTTCCCCGACGGTCTGGGGGCGCACAGTTCCATGGCGGCCCCCACTCCCAGCAAGCTGTGGTATCTGCCGGAGGGCTCTACCGCCAAGCCGTTCACAGAGAACATCCTGCTCATGAACCCCAACCCCGTGAAGGCCAACGTCACCGTAGCCTTCATGAAGGAGGACGGGGTCACCGTCGAGAAGCAGTACGCCATGCAGCCTACCAGCCGAATGACGCTGGAGATGAACAGCATCCTCCCCAACACTCCCTTCTCCACACGCGTGAGGTCCGACCAGCCGGTCGTCGTGGAGCGCTCCATGTACTTCTCCGACTGGTGGGGCGGACACAGCTCCATGGGCATACCCTGGAAGGAGTGAGCGTTCCTACGCCCTTCTAACACGATTTGCGCTAAACTATCGATGGGGACCCCAAACGGGTCCCCATCGCGATTACCTGATCCTCAGAGGGGACCGTGGCCGAGCAGAGACGGATACTTGTGGTGGACGACGAACCGGACCTGGTCCATGCCATCAGGCTGTACCTGGAGATGGAGGGCTACCTGGTATTCGCCGCCTACAACGGCAACGAGGCACTGGAGAAGGTGCGGGAGAAGCTGCCGGACCTGGTGGTGCTCGATGTCATGATGCCCGACATGGATGGCTTCGAAACCCTCAAGCGGTTGCGGGAGGCACATCACGTTCCCGTGATCATGCTGACGGTGCGCGGCGAGGAATCGGACAAGGTGCGTGGCCTCCAGATGGGGGCAGACGACTACGTCACCAAGCCCTTCAGCCAGCGTGAGCTGCTCAGCCGGATCCAGGCGGTGCTCCGAAGGGCAGAGATGCCCCCCCTCGTCCCCAAGACCCAGGTGAAGATCGACGACGACCTCACCATCGACTTCGCTCGAAACGAGGTGATCGTTCGAGGTGAGCTGCTCTCCCTGACCCCGACAGAGCACCGGCTTCTCTATCACCTGGTAAGCAACCCAGGCCGAGTCCTCACCTACGAGACCCTTCTGGCCAAGGTGTGGGGCTACGAATACCGGGAGGAGCAGCACTACGTGCGCCTTTACGTCAACTACCTTCGCCAGAAGATCGAGCCGGACCCCAGCCACCCGAAGTACGTCCTGACCGAGCGTGGACTGGGCTACCGGTTCGTCGACTTTCGGCAGCAGAAGGCGTAGCACTCCGTTATGAGCCGGCTTGGCATCGGAGAAGCCATTCAGCAGGTGGTGTCCGTTCTCTCGGAGGTGGAGGACACCGCCCAAGTGCTGAGAGCAGTCGCCTGCGCCGCCCGGCAGTTGATGCAGGCGGACGAGGCTTACCTGCTCCTCAAAGAGGGAGGACGGCTAGTCCTTCGATCCGCCGACGGCCTTCCGTCGAAGCTGGTGGGACACAGTTTCGTCCGAGCCGGGGAGGGCATCGAGGGGTGGGTGGCGGACCACGGCGAGCCGGTTGCCCTGGCAGACGCTTCCCGAGAGCGGCGCTTCAGAGACCTGCCCGGACGAGAGGGCCAGGTGCGCGCACTCGCCGTCGTCCCTATGAGACTCCGCGACGATGTGGTCGGGGTGTTGGCGGTGGCGGGAATGAGCCCGTCTCCTCCCGTCGGAAGCCGCATCACGGCCCTTGAGATCTTGGCGAGCATCGCCGCGGTAACCATCGAGAACGACCGGCTGCTCCGCAGCGAGCGCCGTCGCGCTTCCCAGGCAGAGCAACTCCTGGAGCTGGCCGCCATCCAGGACCTGGACCTCCACCCCTTTCTCCAGAAGGTGGCCGACGCCATCAACTCGACCCTCGGCGTCGACGATACTTGTCTGGTGCTGCTGGACGAGAACGGCCGAGAGGTGATCTGCACCGGATGGGCAACGGGCGCCGACGGTGCGGGGCAGCACGACGACGGTGCGCTCCGCCGGTTCCTGGAGTCTACCTGGGCAGCCGAGCTGCTGGCTACCGGCCAGCCGCTGCTGTGCGATGACGTCACCCAGGAACCCGGGGCAGCATCCGAGTTCGCCGGCACCCCCGTTCGCAGCCTTTTGGCCGTCCCGATCCAGGTGGGAGGGAAGAGACGCGGCATCCTCGGAGTCGCCACCGCCCATGCCGGAGGCTTTCGGCCGGAAGACCTGGCCTTCGTCACCATGCTGGCTGCTCAGGTTGGGCTATCGGTCGAAAGAACCGAGCTGGCCCGAAGGCAGGTGGAGATCAGCCGCGCGCAAGCGCGACAGCAGGCACGGCAGGAGTTCCTCGGCCTGGTCTCCCACGAGTTGAAGACCCCAGTGGCCGTGCTGAAGGCATACACGGAACTGTTGCTCCGGAAAGCCGAAATCGATCCCTCCAGAGCCTCCGATCAGGACGTACTGGCCCGAATGCTGGAGCAGGCAGATCGGATGCTCGCCATGATCGAGCAACTGCTGGATCTTCAGAAGATCGAGGCAGGCAGGTTGCCACTGGAGATCAGCCGCTTCGATCTCGTTCAGTTAGCCACGAGGGTATCGGAGAACCTCCAGCTCACGGCCCCACGCCATCGCATCCTGATTCGCGCGGCAGAGCAACTCCCCGTGCTGGCCGACAGACGCCGAATAGAAGAGGTCCTCTTCAACCTGCTGGAGAACGCGGTCAAGTACTCCCCTAATGGAGGAAGCATCACGGTGACCATCACCACCCGTGCGACGGACGGCGCGGCCGAGGAGGAGGCGTGGGTGTCCGTGGCAGATCAGGGCATCGGGATCCGGAGGCAGGATCTGCCCCACATCTTCGAGCGATTCTATCAGGGGGAAGGCAAGCTGCACCGGGGCCACGTCGGGCTCGGACTCGGTCTCCATATCGCGCGGGAGATCATCGATAGGCATGGCGGCAGGATGTGGACCGAGTCCTCAGAGGGGAAGGGCTCCGTCTTCCACTTCACCCTGCCGCTGGCAGTCGACACCGACGAACGGTGAACCCTGGCCTACCTCTCCCAGTCGAACCGTTGCTCGTTGGTCCGCCTCTGCAGCCCGAAGGGGCCGTTGATCCAGGTCCAGAAGCCGTCGGTGAACGCGGTCCAGTTGGTGGACTTGATCCACACCATCAATCCGGTGCTCGTCATCTGAATGGAGTTCCCGTCTGAGTCTGCCTGCTCCTCCGAGAGGGGAACACCGACCACCTTCGGGATCAACTCCGCCAGGGTCTTGAACCCCAGTCGGAACTGCGGCTTCGACTGAGCAATGGCGGCCGGCTCCGTTGCCGCCACGTTCATCGCCTCTCTCCCCGTCAGGACGATATGGTCGCTGGACTCGACGACGGTCCCCTTAGCATCCCTAAGCCGAACGTACACCGTCTTCGGTCCAGGCTGCGGAGTCAGTTTCCAGTACTTGGTGTTTGCGAACGGCTCCCACCGGGCGCCCGCGAAGTCAGGTGCGTTGCTCACCATCATCTCGGTGAGCTTCCCTACACTCCCCCAATCGGAGACCTCCTCGGAGGTCAGCGTGAGGGTCACGTTGGTCGTATCCGTGGTCTCGGCGTCCCCGTCGATGAACACCGGGAGCACCTTGGGCCTGCTCCCGAACTCCTGCGCAAGCACGACGCCGCCGTTGGCCGCGACGGCCATCCCCACACCCGTCTCCCGATACTTCGAATGAAGCAGGTTGTTCCTGTGCCCCTCGCTGGCCAGCCATCCCGCCATCGCACCCTCAGCCGTGGAGTATCCGCGCGCCAGGTTCTCCCCCACGTACACCCCACCCCACCCGTAGGCATCGTAGCCCGCGTCGCGCGCTCGGCTGGCCGGCGTGCTTCCTTCGAGCGAGTTGTGGGCGAAGTAGTTGCGGGCTGCCAGATCCCGAGCGTAGGTCGTGGCCGCCGCCGCCAACGTGTCGTTCCACTTGAGCGGCAGGAGCCCCGCCTTCAGCCGCTCCTGGTTTACCAGTTCGGCCACCCGGCGAGTCAGGGTCGCGGGATCTTCGACGGCGTTGGGCCCTGCCGAAACCGGCACCGTCCAGACGGCAACCATCACCACGAGGAGGGCGAACGCAGCAACACGCACCTGTAGCCTCATCGCTATCACCTAGTTAAGGAAGGATTGAGGGAGCCGTTCGAACGGCGGATACCCCAGGGACTCAACTCACAGCGCAGCACACGCAGCACCGCCCGGACAGAGTCCATCGCGGACGGCCGGGAATTGCGCACAGAAAAAGGGGAACAAGGCACCTCGTCGGACGAGGAAGACGCGGCTATGTTACACCGTCTTCGCCTCCGCTAACAAGGGGTAAACTGCAAGTCCGTCCTCTCTCGCCGTGACGTGGCCACGGGGTTCATCTTGAGAGATCGTTTCGGCCCAAGTGCCGAAGTAGCATTATGGCTGCCGGAGTCCTCCCGATCCGAGACTGCGACCCCAGGCCGGTCAGATGCCTGGGCAGCTCCACCGCTTTCTGTCGAGCGCGCGGGCATCGTCTCGACGCCCCTACCGCGGGCGTCCCCAATGTGCACCACACGCCTTACGGGTGCGGGTGCGGGTGCGCGTACCTCGTGGGGCAGGGGCGGCGGTTCGCTCCGTGGTACGCGGGCAAAGGGCCTGCGGCCCGATGCGTAGCGGCCGAAAGGGGAGCACGGGTGTCTCGCGCCCCGCCCTACAGGCGTTGCATTCACGGCACGACGCAGTTAGTAGAGCGCAGCGTACTGGCCGCCGTCTACCTGGATAGCCACCCCGGTGACGAAGCTCGCCCGCTCAGAGGCAAGGAACACCACCACGTTGGCCAGCTCCTCCGGTCGCCCCATCCGCCCCAGCGGGATCTTGGCAGTGGTTGCAGCCATCACCTGCTCCTCGCTGATCCCCAGGTCGCGCGCCCGCACGGCGTTCACCTGGGCGACCCTCTCCGTTAGGGTGTAACCGGGGCAGACGCTGTTCACCAGGATCCCGTCCCTGGCTAGCTCGTTGGCCATGCTCTTTGCCAGCCCTAGCACGCCCGGCCGGGCCGCGTTGGAGAGAATCAGCCCTTCCAGCGGCTGCTTCGCGGCCAGGGAGACGATGTTGACGATGCGGCCCCACTTCCGCGCACGCATGTGGGGCACCACCTCCTTGCATAGCCGCACGGTGCTGATGAGGTTCAGCTCGACTGCCCGCTGGAAGTCCTCCACCGAGGAGTGCAGGAAGCTGCTCGAGGGAGGGCCACCTGCGTTATTGACCAGGATGTCGATGCGGCCAAACCTCTCGATAGTCCTCTCCACCAGCCGCTTTACGTCCTCTGGCTCCGTGACGTCGCACACGACGGCGAGCACCTCCACTCCGGTCTCGAGGCGGATCTCCTCGGCGGTCCGGAGCAAGTCCTCCTCCCCCCGGGCGCACACGGCAAGATTGACCCCTTCTCGGGCAAGGCCCAGAGCCACCGCCTTGCCCAGGCCCTTGCTGGCGGCAGCCACGACGGCAACCTTGTCTCTTATGCCCAGATCCATCGAGTCCTCCTTTCTCGCCCCCAATCCCCGCAGGAATCTAATGAGGCGGCTTTGCCGCCCCATTAGATACCCTCTCTAGGCAGGTATCTCTAGATGGAGTACACGTTTCCCGGCAGAGAAGTCGACATGGACTAGAGATGCCTGCTCAGGCGCACCCTTACCGCTTGGTGGCGGCCTCGACCATCTCCGCCACACGCCGCAGCCTGCTCTCCCGATCGGCCACGAAGCGCTGGATCCCCTTCAGGATCCAGTCCGGCGAGAGGTGAGCCTCCTCGTACAGCTCCTCCACTGTCCCGCCGGTCCGCCACCTGTCGTCCCAGTCGGAAGAGAGGGTGTACTCCTCGGACACACTGGTCACCATCCAGTCCCGCATGAGCTTCCGGGCCCGGTTGGTAATGCACATCGAGTCCACCCAATCGGCGTCGGAGAGTATCCGCTTTCGGTAGTCCTCGGGCTGCATTCTGAACAGCTCGGGGCTGATGGCCGCCACGATCTTCACGTTCAAGCCGAGCTCGTCCAGCTTGGGCAGGATCTTCACCACGTTGGCCGTGGACATGGTCCCCTGCACGATGACGGTGCCCATCGGCCGCTGGCCGGGCTTGTAGTCCCGAATGATGTAGGCGCCCTTGGCCGCATCGAAGTGGGACGCCATACCGAGCGCGGCCCTATCCGGGATCTCAACCGGCGGCCTGGTGAGGTGAAGCGCCACGATGTGGGCATCGGTCTTGAGGGCCGCGGCGATCACCACCGGCACCTCGTTGTGCTCCCACGGATGCACGTCTATCACCCTATCCTTAGGGAAGAGTTGCGTGACGCCGGGGGAGAAGATGCCGAAGTGGGTTCGGGAGTCTTCGGCCGTCTCCGGCCCCGAGTGGCCGACCACCCACAGCAGCTTGCCCAGCTTGAAGTCGCAATCCTGGGCCATCTGGCTGTACAGCCTCATTAGCCCGTAGTGCAGGTAGACGAAGGAGCCGTAGGTCGACGTGGCGCCGTAAAAGCCCTGGAACTCCTCGTACGGGTTCTCCGCAAAGTTCACCGACGCAAGCCCCGCGATCAGGCCAGCGTTGGTGAACTCGGTGATCTCGGTGGGCAGCAGCGCCCCCTCCGGGTTGCTCTGCCTATCGTAGACCCCCCAGCCGGGTATGTCTCCCCACTTTTGAGCGAAGCCGATGATATTCGTGGAGGCGGCCAGGTCGGCCGAGCACGCCACGAAGAGGGGCCTGCCGTAGTTCTGGCGGCCGAAGGCGTTGACCCAGGCGCCGAACTTGGCCAGCGCGGCGCGGTTCGCCACCTTGTCGCCGGGCTTGGCCCACATCTCTGCGGGATAGTTCTCGAAGTCGTACAGCCGCTCGTCCTTCCACGGGTTCTTGCTCGTATTCAGCCGGAAGGACGGTACCTCCTCGGGCACGCTCTCGCCCAGCTCGATCAACCTGTCGGCCAGATAATCCACCAGGGACTGATCCGACTTCAGCGCACTGATGGTGACCTCGAGGTTCGCCCTGAACTGCTCCTTCAGGGCCACGGGGTCCTTCGGCGCCGGCTCGTTGAAGCCGACGAACTTCACCCCGTACTTCTCGGCAAACACCCCCGCGTTCTTCCAGAAGGCTTCTGAGTTCATCGGAAGCGGGGCGCCGTGGGACTTGTTGTCGTAGACGCCGTAGCCGCGACCCTTTCGGGTCTTCATCCAGGCCACGCTCGGGGTCTTCTGCGGATTGGGCCCGTACACCAACTCCAGCAGGGTGCGGGTCACTGGGCCCCACTCGGAGCCCTGCTCATTGCCCAGCACGCGCCATCCGTGGGCACCGAACCACTCGTTCGGGGTGCCGTAGACGACGGCGCTGATGGGGGTGTCGTCGATGCCGTAGTCGTTCCAGTCGATGACGTAGTGGAGGTTATCCAGGCCGAGCCCCCAGGCGGTGTTCATTGTCTCGTGCACCCCACCGGGCGTCAGCCCGCCCTCACCTTCGAAGGCAAACACCTTCACCCCCTCGGCGCCGGCCAGCTTCAGGGCCACCGCCTCACCGGCGGCAGCAGGGCTGCCGTGGGCGGAGGGTCCGGTGTTGAACTTCAGCATGAGGGTCTTCCCCTCCATCTCGGCATGGCCGGAGAGCCCGCCGTTCCGGCGGAAGCCGAGCAGATCCTCCCACACCAGCATCCGCTTGTGCGGTTCCGGCACCAGGTAGCGAGGGTCCTTGGTCTGGGCGTACTTTATGCGGAGGGCCTCGTTGAAGACAGCCAGCGTAACGTAGATCAGAGGAACGGTGTGCCCACCAACCAGCACGAAGCGATCGGCAAAGCGTTTCTCAGGATGGCGGATATCCCATCGGGATGCCCCCGAGAGCAGGGTGGCCAGCACCATGTGCACCTTGGACCGGCTACCACCCGGGTGCCCGCTCTGGCGGTAGTTCAGCATCACGTCCAGCAACTGGTCAACGATGTCTTTGATCTTCTCCCACTGAGGGAATTGCTGGGCAGCTTCCTTGTAGCGAAGCTCGACTTGGGACTCCGCCGCGTCAACCATCAGTGCCTTCTCCTCTCGAATGACTGTTCTCCAATTCGCCTCTCCTACAGCTTGGCCCAAGCCTCTTTGAAGGTCCGCTTGCAGTTGGCGATCAGCAACTCCGAGGACTGTCCGGGCTGCGGCTTCACCTCGAAGGTCAGCCACGGCACCCCCGTGGGCAACTGCTTCTCGAAGTAGCCAATCTCGTGGAGAGCGGACAAGAACTCCGTCAGCTCGGCCACGTCGGCCACGCCACCCTCCATCCCGAATGCAGGGTGGCTGTCGCCGTAGTAGGGATGGTTGGCGTCATCCCTGATACAGCTCCCCAGGTGGGCATGTATCAGGTATTCCTTCGTCGTCTGGAGCGATTCCCGGTAGCTCTCCCCGATCAAAGGCAGATGGCCCATGTCGATTGTGAGCCCGAAATTGGTGTGGGAGGCTCGGACACGGGCCGCCACTTCCACGGCAAGCGCACTCGGGCCCACCAGACTTCGCTTGTCGATCGATCGGTCGAACGTCTCCAGACCGATCCAGACAGGATTCCCGCTGGCCTTTGCCTCCGCGTAGGCGCACAGCTCCTGTAAAGACCGCACCAACTGATCTACGGCTCGGCCTTCCATCTCGGGCCCGGGATAGGTCTTCGCGCCGTCCAGGACCTCCACCAGCGGCGCACCCAAGACGTAGGCATCGTCGACGCTCTTCCTCAACGCCTCGACCGCTGCCCGCCGCGCGTCCTCGTCGAGGCTCGCCAGGTTGAGCTTGCCTCCCAGCACCACCGGTGCGGCGCTTATGCCCACGTCGGCGTGAGCATCTCTCGCCATCTTGGCGACGGCTTTCGTCGTCTCGTCGTCCATTCTGCCTACCACCAGCACGCCGAAGAAGCCGTCCTGAAAGATCTGCTTGGCCGTCTCCAGGGTCCGAGCGGGATTGCCCGCCGCATCAGGAAACATCATCACCTGAATTACGCCCAGCCTCAGGTACTTCCGCCATGAGCCTACCATGGTGAACCCCCATCAGTAGCGTTCGACTGTCTACCATCAGCTATCAGCAGTCGGCTGTCAGCTCTCGGTTCACGAGCGGAGGCCGGCAGCCAACCCGATAGTAGCATGCCGCCCCTGCCACCTTCAAGCAACAGCCCCTGTGACTCAGGGCTCGCCCATCGTCATCCTGAGCAGCGGGCGAAGGTTCTCCACCTGGCAACGCGGGTGTGTGCCCCATGCGGAGATGCTTCGCTAGGCTCGCCATGATAGTAGTAGCGGGGCCTCGGCCGGCGGCGCTTCGACGAAAGCGAATTGCGCATGACGGCGCTTTGCGCGGCTTCAGGTGGCCCGAAAGGGCCACGGTGCCACGATGAACCTTCCCAACCCTGTGGTATAGTACGCTCGTCCTTGGCGGCCATGACTCCCCCTTCTAGGCAGGATCTCCAGATAGAGCACACGTTTCCTGCTGGAGAAGTTGACATGAACTAGAGAAACCTGCTTAGGGTGGCCTTCCGCGATTCTCGCATGGCAGTGCATCCGGCAACCCGGTGTAGGGCTGGGTCTTATGCCCCACCACCCGCCGGTCCAGAGCACCGGCGGCAGGGGCTTCTCCCCTGCCCTACGTCAAAGAGGACTGTTGCCGGCAGACGACAGTTGATAGCTCGAGAGGTGAGATCCCGTGCCATCAGTGCGATTCCTGGGTGCCGCCGGCACCGTCACCGGCGCCAAGTTCCTGGTATCCTCCGAAAAGGCCCAGGTCATGGTCGACTGTGGGCTCTTCCAGGGTCTCAAGGAGCTCCGCTTGATGAACTGGGAGAGGCCATCCTTCGATCCCGAAGCGATCGACGCGCTGATCCTGACCCACGCCCACCTCGATCACACCGGCTACATCCCCCGGCTGGTCAGGCACGGCTTCCGCGGACCGATCCACGCAACCCCGCCCACCATCGACCTCTGCGGCATCCTCCTTCCCGACTCCGGGCACCTACAGGAGGAGCAGGCGGAGCACGCCAACCGGCACGGCTACTCCAAGCACTCCCCTGCCCTACCACTCTACACCGCCGCCGAGGCGATGGCTTCGCTCCAGTACCTGACGCCATGCCCTTACGGCCAGATAACGGAGGTAGCCGAGGGGATCCGGGTCCGCTTGCTGGACGCCGGCCACATCCTGGGCTCCGCCATCGTGGAGATGTGGGTACGGGATCGGGGTCGCGAGATCAAGCTGGTCTTCTCCGGTGACCTGGGTCGCTACGGCGAGCCGCTGCTGGCCGATCCAACCCCCATCGCCGAGGCCGACTACCTGTTGGTGGAGTCCACCTACGGAGGCCGGAACCACTCGGACGGAGATCCGCAGGAGCAGTTGGCTGAGGCCGTGTCCGCAGCAGTCGCAGCGGGTGGCCCGCTGCTTATCCCCTCCTTCTCCGTTGGTCGCACCCAGCAACTGCTGTACACCCTCCACTGTCTCGAGGCGGACGGGACGATCCCTCCCCTTCCAGTGTACGTGGACAGCCCCATGGCCATCGACGCCACGGAGATCTTCCTGGCTCACCCCACGGCCCACGACATGGAGTTGCAGAGGCTGGAGGCAGGCGGGGATAACCCCTTCAGGTTGCGACACCTGCGCTTCGTGCGATCACCAGAGGAGTCTGAGTCGCTGGACAATCGCGAGGGGCCGATGGTGCTGATCTCGGCGAGCGGCATGGCCACCGGAGGCCGCGTCCTGCATCACCTGGAGGCCTTCCTGGACGATCCGAAGGCAACGGTCCTCTTCGTTGGCTATCAGGCGGCTGGCACACGAGGCCGAAGCCTTCTAGACGGTGCCGACAAACTGAAGCTGCTGGGACACGAGGTACCTGTCCGGGCCCGAATCAGACAGATCGACGGTTTCTCGGCCCACGCCGATCAGGGAGAGACCCTCCGCTGGCTGGCCGGGTTCAAGCATCCCCCTGCCACCACGTTCCTTGTCCACGGTGAGGAGGAGAGCTGCAGGGCTTTAGCGGAAAGCATCCGGTGCAGCCTGGGTTGGCGTACCCGAATTGCGGAACTGTACCAGGAGGTAGAGCTACCTCCTTTGGAGCGGGCAGCGGTACAATAGAGGCGTGCTCCCGGAACACGACGCGGAACGCATACGAATAGTGGACGATGAGGGTCACCCCGCCCTGATGGTGGACCGCGTGATCCTCTCTGCTGCCCCTAACGGGGCCGAACCCCCATCCGGTTACTGGGCAGCCATGCTGCCAGAGGGCTCCCCAAGGAGTGCCCTCCTACTTGGCCTCGGCGGCGGCACGCTGGCGCGACTCCTCCACCTTCGCTACCCATCCATCCGGATGGTTGGAGTGGACATCGACGAGGAGGTAGTCCGGTTCGCCCAGGAGCGGTTCGGGCTGGAGATCCCCAACCTCGCGGTGGTGATCGGCGACGCCTTCACCTACGTCGAAGAATGCGCGGAAGGCTTCGACTTCGTTGCCGTGGACCTGTTCGTGGGATACGACTTTCAATCCAGAGTGGTATCCAAGCCCTTCCTACGCGCGCTGAAGGCCATGGTGGGGTCCGGTGGCGAGGTCGTCTTCAATCTGTTCAAGGACCGCCGCACAGAGAAGCGGCTCGAGAAGATCGGCCGCGTCTTGAGGGTACACAGAGTGGACAGAGTAGGCCGCAACGTGGTGGTTCATTGCCGCGCGACCTGATCGGAGTACGGGCCACGGCATGCCCGATGCGGGGCAGGACTCCCCGAGGCAGAGTGCTCACGCTCGACGGCCGTGAGCAGCCCCGACCTCGGCCACGGAACGGAACACGCGCAGCGCTCAGGGGATCAGCGACTCGAGTCGGCTCATCACCACCAGCAGCACTACGACCGCAACCGCAAACACCACCGTCGCGACGACATAAGACCTCGAGGAGGTAGACCTACCTCCATCCGCCTCCGCACGGCCTTGCGGCCGGTCGACGGTGGGTCTTTGAAACACGCCGGTGTACAACTGAGCGCCGCACTTCCGGCACCGGAGACTCCCCTCGGTCTCGATAGTGAGACACTTTGGACAGATCACAGGGGATCCTTCCTGGGCTGCAGATCACCGACAACCACAAGGCGATGGGGCATTTCCCGGCTCGCACGAGCGGGGAAACGGGATTCACTATCCCATATCATGGGGTAGATCGCGCAGGTTTGCAAGCCCCGGCGCCAACCCATCGAACGCGAAGCACCGGTTACGGCTCGATTCTAGCGACCGTTAGCTGCCCACAGCGGAGCCAGTAGCGAGTCGCGCCGAGGCCGGATAGGGAAGCGGTAGTGCGATGAGCGGGTTGCCGGAAGCGGCCGTCGCGGCCGCTTCCGGCAACCGATACGGGATCTCAACTGGCTCCAGCCAAGATGACGCGGTCCCCGTTGTTCAATACTGCCGAGCGAACCACGGGACTGCCGTTTACCATCGCCATCTGCACGTCGGCCGAAGCAATGGAGAGGTGCCCGATCAGGTACTCCACCGTCGAGCCCCAAGGAAGCTGCACCGACATCCGATGCTGGGGCTGACCATTGCCAGCAATAGCGCCTCGCAACGTTACTTGGACCCGCACCGCACCACCTCCTTCGGAATAACGCGGGGAGGCTCGGCAAGATGTGGGCCACGACGGTCACACCTTGTGGTGGATCGTGGCAGTGCCCAGGGAGCCATCCTCGAGGGTCACTACCTGGAAGTCACCGAAGAGATTGGGGGCCTCCTGCCGCATGATCTGCAACAGCTTCACCGCCACCTTGCGGATCTCCGGCTCGGCCGCGGCCGAGCCCCGAAGCTCGATGAAGTGCCGTAGGGCCCTGGCGTTGGCGGTGACGAAGATCTTCGTCTCGGTGGCGTTGGGTAGGACGCTCCGCGCCGCCTGCCGAGCCATCTTCCGCTTCGAGGTGCGGCTCATCTCCGGATACTGCTGATCCACGAGCGTGGAGAGCCTCTCCACGAGCGCCACGTAGCTCCGGTGGCTGGTTTCGATCGCCTCTTGCCAAAGGCGATGAGCCTGAGGGTCGTTGGCAATCACGTCGGGCTCCACGAAGTCGGCGGTGGACTCATCCACGTATCGCTGGGACAACTGGGAATATCCCCAGCCCGCCCGATGCCGGATCAACTCGTGGGTGAGGGAGCGAGAGACCCCCGTGATGATGAAGTTCCACACAGCGTGCTCCAAGACGCTGCCGTGGCCGGACTCAATGATGTTCTCGAAGTACTCGGCGTTGCTCTTGCGACCCTGCCTGCTACCGAAAGACATGTAGCAGATGCGCCCGGCCATCTCCGCCAGCGTCTCGGCTCCGCTCTCCGTCTCGGTGCTCCACGTGGTCTCGTGGTCTCGGAGGAAGCGATCTATCACCTCCTGCTCCACCACTTGCCTGCCCACCAGGTAGATCTCCGGCTCCCTGATTACCCTCATCGAGTCCACTCCTCAACCTCTACGCCACAGTCTGGGGCGGCCCGCCGGGCCGCCCCGCCGCCCTCGCAGGCGCCCTCAGTCAGATTCCACCTCTACGATCATCTCTATTTCTACCGGTATCCCGTTGGGCAGGGATGCCATGCCGACGGCCGACCGGGCATGCCGGCCCCTTTCCCCGAAGAGCTCCACCAGCAGATCCGAGGCCCCGTTTATCACCCTGGGATGATCCCCGAAGTCTGGAGCAGAGTTTACCATGCCGAGCAGCTTCACCACGCGGCGCACCCTGGACAGTTCGCCTATCTCGGCCTTCAGAGAGGCCAGGAGATTCAGTGCGACTGCCTGAGCAGCCTCGTACCCCTCCTCCACGCTGAGGTCCCGACCCAGCTTGCCGCGCCATCGCGGCCCTCCCGGCCGGTCCGGCCCGTGTCCCGAGATGTAGACCATATTCCCACTGCGCACCGCCCGCACGTAGTTGGCCACCGGTGCAGGCAACTCGGGTAGCGCCAGGCCTCGCGCCTCCAACTTCTCCTCGGGTGTCATCGGCACTCCTCCCTCCGACCTAGATCTCTTGTCGAGCGCCCACCCCCGTCCCGTCGCAGGGGCTGCCGCTCTACCGGCCCGTCTACTCGTACACGCGACAACGTAGGGGCACCGCGACGCTGTGCCCGCCTCGCCACGCGCTGCCGCCCCGCCCGGGCGGCGTGGCCCCTGCTGGCAATGTTACTAGGTTGATCCAGGTACGCCAAGACCTCATCCTCCTACGCGCAGCGCTTTCTAAACCCACCCAGATCGTCGTGCCAAGCGTGGTGGGGCCCTCGCCGCGGCCCCACCACAGGTGTCATGCTGAGCGAAGCGAAGCATCTCCACGTGGGGAACGGACCAGCACTGCCGCGTGGAGACCCTTCGCCTGCGGCTCGGGGTTACGATGAGCAAGCCCTGCTTGCGCGAATGGAGTCGTCCGCCCCACCAGGACCTCGCTTCGCGGATGGGGGGCCCCGATCGTGGAGGGCAACGTGCTGCGCCCGATGGGGGCTTGAGACGCCGGTACGCTACTTGCCCTTCTCCGCCCAGCATTCGATGTAGAGGGCTACTGTTGCAGCTCGGCGATGTGCGGCTGCCGGCATGGATACGGCAGTCGAGGGCGCTGTCCAGGGAGTTGTCTCTGAGCCACCGGGAGTTCCTCCTGCTCCTGGTGCTGTTTGTCTGCCTCCGGCTCTCACTTCTGCTGATCTCACGGCCCCAGGGCTACTTCTACGACGCCTCCGACTACGACTTCTATCTGGAGTTCGGCAGGCTGGCGGACCGGGGCCTCTACCCGATGCTGCACTACTGGACCGAGTACCCGCCCGTATTCCCCTGGATCTCCGTGGCCGCCTACAGGGCGGTCGAGGCACTGCCGACCCTCAACGGAAGCCCGATCTTCTGGCTTCGGCTGGCCCTGGGAAGCTTCCTGCTGCTCTTCGATATCGGAAATCTGGTCCTGATCTACATCCTGGGCCACGCCATCCACACCCCGGCCAGGGCCATCAGGGGGGCGTGGATGTACAGCCTGCTGTTCACCCCCCTGCACGTCTGGCTCGGCTGGTTCGACACGATGCCCCTCTTCTTCCTGCTGCTCGCGGTGACCCTGGGAGTGAAGGGGAGGCGCGACTGGGCATCGCTCGCCGCCGGATTCGGCTTCATGGTGAAGATACTCCCCGCGCTCGCCTTCCCGACGCTGCTAAGGGCAGAGCAACGGCCTTGGGCATGGGTGAAGATGGTGGGCCTCGCCACCCTCGCCGCGGCGAGCGTCGCGCTACCCTTCCTGCTGGCGGCACCCCAGTTCCTGCGAGCCTCCTTCCAGTCCATGTTCAGCCGGTCTCCCTGGGAGACTCCCTGGGCGATCTACGAGGGGTACTTCGGCTACGGCCAGGTGGCGCCCCTCCAGGATCGGCTCGATCCCTCCACCGCGGGCTACCAGGCGTACGAGAGCCACCTGCCGTGGACGGCCATCGGCCTGGGCTTCGCGGTCCTGTACCTGCTGCTCTGGTGGCTCTCGGCGCGCAGGCAGGATGCTCGCCAGGGACTGAACCAGGTCGCCTTCACTGGGCTCTCCATCAACCTGTTCCTGCTTTTTTCGAAGGGATACAGCCCTCAGTTCCTCGTCTACCTCGTCCCCTTCGTCCTCCTGGTGGTCCCGCCCCTGCGGGCGGTCGGCTACTTGAGTCTGTTGGGGGTGATCAACCTCATCGAGTACCCCGTCTACCTCGCCCTCTTCCGCGACCAGGACTGGGTGCTTCGGGACCTGGTCGCCATGAGAACGGGTATCCTCCTCCTGCTGACTTGGGAGTACCTGGTAGCCCTGGATCTATCACCCAGACTGGAAACCATCAGGCAGCTCGTCGGGGTGGCGGCGGCCCTCCTGTTTCTCGCCTGGGCCGTGATGGCGCTGCCCCAAGCGGGAGAGAAGTGGGCCGAGGCGTCCCTCCAGCGCCACCCAGATGCCACCCTTATCGACTACCTGGTGGCCAACGCCGGGTCCCAGGCCCTGGTCGTCTTCACCGACCAGGGCCTCTATCGAGAGTTCTACCCGTACCTCCACCAGCGAACCAACCTCCTGCTGGTGGATCCCGTGCAGGAGAGCGGTGCCGCGTCCGCGGTGCCGCCGGGACCTGCGACCCTGCAGGAGAAGCCGGACTTTGCCGACCAGGTGAGGGAGATCACGGAGCAGTACCGCGAGGTCTTCGGCGTCCGGCAACTGGACGATCCAAGGGGAAGACGGCTGGAGCAACTGCTGGCACAATCGAGCCGTCTGCTGTCGGGCCGTCGGGTGAACGATCTCACCGTCACTCGCTGGAGCACTCACTGGTAGACGGCCGAGGGCCACCGACCTGCAGCCGCGACGCATCCGCCGAGAAGGGCCAGTTTGTGCAACCTGTTGCGAGAACGGCACATACCCTCTATACTGCGGGCATCCGCCCCCGAGTCTTCCCCAATCCGCTGTCGAGTTCCGCGGTAGCAGAACCAGCGCGGAGGTACTGCGTTGCAGCCCAAGAAGCTGTTGTTGATCGACGATGAGCCCGCCATCCGGACCCTCGTACGCCTGGTGATGGAGGGGGACGGATGGCACGTGCTGGTGGCAAGCGACGGAAACCAGGGTCTCGCCCTCGCCCGCGAGCAGCATCCGGACGTCATTCTTCTGGATGTCGCCCTGCCGGACCTGTCGGGTCTGGAGGTGTGCCGCCAACTGAAGTCCGATCCAGACACGGCCTCCATCCCTGTGGCGATGCTGACGGCGATGGCACAGGAGACGGACCGAAGGGCAGCTATGTCGCTGGGTGCCGACGACTACGTCACCAAGCCCTGGCGTCCGGCGGCGTTGATCGCGAAGGTCACGAGCCTCCTGGAGAAAAGGGGTTCTAGTCCAAGCTAACCACAGTCATTAACTTCCATCTGCAGTTGACACCTCTTTACAGCGGGGTTACAATCCAACTGGATTGCTCGGAGGCAACTCCGTCCGCCCCTCTTTTCCCGTGATCTCGGATTCGAGCCGTCCTCGACGGCGTCCCGGCTTCTGGGTTCCAGCGTAAGGCCCGCGTGAGCGTGCCGTCCAAACCGAGTCGTGGGCCCGCGTCGAGTTGGGGTAGGAGGAGACTTCGATTCCGATGGGAGACTCAGCGTGGAGATCATCTGGCTAGGACATAGCTGCTTTCGAATCAAAGGCAAGGACCTCACCATCCTAACCGATCCCTTCGATCGCAGTTCTGGCTACAGCCTCGGCAAGGTGACCGCCGACGTGGTAACCGTGTCCCATCAGGCCCCCGACCACAGCAACGTCGCGGGGGTTGGGGGAAACCCCAAGGTAGTGGATGGCCCAGGGGAGTACGAGATCGGCGGCGTGCTGATCACCGGCGTGGCCACCCAGCGGGGCGAGGGGCGGGAAGAGGGCAAGCTTCGCAACACCGCCTACCTGATCGAGATCGACGACCTGACGGTCTGCCACCTGGGAGATCTCGGCCACATCCTCACACCGCAGCAGGTGGAGCAGATGAATAGCGCCGACGTGCTGATGATCCCGGTCGGAGGAGTCAACACTATCAGCGCCAGCGAGGCCGCCGAGGTGGTGAGCCAGATCGAGCCGCGCATCGTCATCCCCATGCACTTCAAGACCGACGCTACCTCCCTTCCCTTGGATTCGGTCAACAAGTTCCTTCGGGAGGTGGGGATGCCGGACCTGAAACCCCAGCCCAAGCTGATCGTAAACAGGGGGAGCCTCCCCGAGGAGACCACAGTCATCCTGTTGGATTACCGGCGCTAAGCCCTACAGTTTCTGGAAGGACACTCCTATGCCCAACCCCACGCTCAATCGGCGGTATCAAAGGCTGATAGACCAACTGGACAAGGTGCACGCATCGACTCGAGAGATGTTCCTCTATCTGTTCGCCATGGTAGCGGTGGGGCAGGGAATCATCGAAATGGTTCGGGAGCAGGAGGAAAAGGGGCGTCGAGTGCTGGTGATGGCCGATCCCCTCAAGAAGCAAGAGTTCAAGGTTGCCTACCCCGAGGGGCTGGACCCCGCATATGCAGATAGGGCTGTAGCCGAGATGGAGAGACTGCTGAGCGACGACTCCACGGGCACCAGCATGGACCCCATCCTCTTCCGGCAACTGTACGAGGTCCACCCCTGCCGCGGCTGCCGCTATCACGACGAGAGCTACTGGCAGATCTGTGCCGAGTGCCACTTCGCTGGCCACCCCATCAACTTCGAGAAGCGTGGAGTAGCCTGACCGGTCCAAGGCCACCCGGCCCCGTCTCTCCGGTCCTCCCATCGAGCGCTGGCCTCAGAGATGGCCGACGTCGGGCTACCTACCCCCGACGATCGTTCAGAGCATCACCCGAGTGCCGAGGAATGACGGGCAGGCGCTCGGCCAGATACACGAGATCTGATCCCGGCCAAAGTGAAGGGGGCGGGCTCGAGCCCGCCCCCATGCTGCACCCCGATTAGAGGGCGTCGCCGGCCTCCCGCCCTTCTAGTAGACGATGACCGGCGTGCCCAGGTCGGCGAAGTCCCAGAAGAACGCAGAGTCCGCCAACGTCATACCCACGCAACCGTGGCTCCCAGCCGCGCTCCCGAAGGCCGAGGCCGGGGACCAGTAGTTGTAGTGCAGCGCCGCACCACCGGCGAAATACTGAGTGTACAGCACCCCGGTCAAGTAGTAGGCGCCGGGCGTGCCATGCGGAATGCCAATGGTGGCGGAGTCCATCGTCTCGTTGAACACCCGGCGGTAGATGCTGAAGGTGCCTTTGGGAGTCTCCCATCCGGGCACCCCCACCGTGACGAAGGCCGAGTGAACGACCACGCCGTCCTCGACAGCCATCGCGACACCTCGGCTGGTGTCCACCTCAATCCAACGACCTCCCGTCTGGGCCGCCGCGGTCCCACCTCCCATCGGCAGGAAGGCCGCCGCAAGGAGAACCACCACAGCGGCCACTACCACGTGAAGTCGAGCTCTCATTGCCTCTCTCCCTCTTTGGAGTCTCGCAGGGGATCGCGGCCCCGATGCCATCTGCGCTTCTGCTGGGGCCACGCTGCCCCCGCTCCGGCCCGTGCCGGAAGACGTGGAGATTGGGCAAGGGGTGTGCCAGGAAGGGAACGACGGGGCACAGAACCAGAGTGGCCGCGAGGGCTTGCTCACCTCGCGGCCACGTTTCACAGCAGGTCGACGCGGTTCGACGACGGTCGGTCCACCGGCACTACCGGCGTCGCTTCGGCTCCAAGCGGCTCGGACCTTTTGGGGCGGAGGGACGGGATGTGTTGCCGATCGCGGGCTTCTCCGGGTGGGCGAGGAGCCACCAGCCCACCACTCCTGCCGTGGCCAGCACCAGCAGCGCCGTGATCTGGGCCTGCTTGAGCCCCAGTGCCACCACCGGCTCCGAAGCCCGGAGGAAGAACAGTCCTAGCTGGCCCAGCGAGTAGCCCGCCAGGTAGACCGTGAACAGCAGGCCAGGCCTGCGCAGCCGATGGCGCAGCGACCACAGCACACCGAAGAGGACCAGGTTGAACATCAACTCGTACACCGCGGCGGGATGGTAGGCCACGGTGTGGTCCGCCACGAAGGAGTTAGGATGGGCATACACGAAACCCCACGGCAGGGTGGTGGGGGGGCCCACGATGTCGCCGTTGACGATGTTGCCGATTCGCCCGAAGGCCTGGCCGACGACCGCAAAGAGGGCACCGGCGTCCAAGATGGTCCAAACGGACATCTTACGCCTCCTGGCAACGACCACCAGAGCGATCACCACACCGAAGATGGCGCCGTAGAAGGCCATGCCGCCTTCCCAGGTAGCCACTATCCGCCACGGCTCCGCGAGATAGGGGCCAAGCGGCTGCTGCACCACGTAGTAGAGGCGCGCCCCAACGAAGCCGGCCACGATGGACGGCCACACCGCGGCCCAGATATCGTCGTCGCCGAGCCCCCGCTGCCGGGCGAAGGGGTAGGCTATCAGCAGCCCGACGATGATCCCCACGTCGTACATGAGCCCGTACCACCGAACGGCGAAGGGGCCTATCTGCGCGAGAATCGGGTCGATGTCGATCACGATGAAGGCAGGCATAACCCTCGTTTCTCCTGTCCCTTTGGTCAGACTGGCAATGATTATAGCACCAGGACCAACCCCTCCTCCCGCTTGGCATGCGCACCCCGCGTCGGGGGTGCGGCGTAGGCTTCCGAGAGGGCGCCAGAGGCGGGCGGACAGGGCCTACTCCGCCAGTTGCGCCCACGCGGCAGCCAGCACCTTGACCCCGGCCTCGATGTCCTCCGGCCTGGTGTTCTCCTCTGGTGCGTGGCTCACACCGTCGATGGACGGTACGAAGACCATGCCCGTGGGGCTGTAGGGCGCGATGGTCTGGGCATCGTGCCCCGCACCGCTGGGCATCCTGACCGCAGGCAGCCCCAGAGCCCGCGCGGTGCTCTCCACCATCGACACCATCGCCTCGTCGAGCCGGACCGGCACTCCCCTGGTGACCTCCTCTATGGAGATCTCCACGCTTCTCTCCCTGGATATGCGTGCCACCGCATCTCGAACCGTCTGGAGGATGCGATCGATGCTCGACTGATCTATGCCCCGAATGTCGGTCAGCACCTCGGCCCAGCCGGGAATGACGTTCCATGCGCCCGGCAGGACGCGTATTGCGGCGGAGGTTGCCACCGACTCGTGCTTGCTCTCCTCCACACCGGCTCGCTCCACCGCCGTGATCAGCTCGGCCGCGGCGCTCAGAGCGTCTCGCCGCATTCCCATGGGAGTAGCCCCAGAATGATCAGCCCTCCCCTGGATCGTTATCCTCCATCGAGTCGCGCCGGGGATGGCGGTAACGATCCCGATGGGGATGCCCCGAGCGTCCAAGCGCCGCCCCTGCTCGATGTGGAGCTCGAGGTAGCCCTGGAAGTGCCTCCCCCGAGCACGCTGAGGGAGGCTCGCCGCCTCCTCTAGCCGGGCAAGGAGGTCGACCTCGGGGTTGCCAAACCGGCGGATTGCGTCCAGGCTGAGCTCACCGGTGTAGAAGAGGGACCCGATACGGCCCTGCCCAAAGAGGGCGGCCTCTTCACACCGCCAGATCACCATCTCCATGGGCGTGCCCGGCCTGAAGCCCGCGGATCTCACCGCTTCGACCGCCTCCAGGGCGCCGATGACGCCCAACACACCGTCGAGATGTCCGCCGTCCGGCACCGAATCGAGGTGGGATCCGCATCCCAACACGGCCGCACCCTCGGCGTTCCCGTCGGTCGAGCCGAACACGTTGCCCACGGCATCGTAGGACACCGTCAAGCCCGCATCCTCCATCCATCCCACTACCAACCGTACGGTCTCGCCCTCCACAGGGGTAAAGGCCAGCCTGCTCACACCACCTTTGAGGCCGCGAGCCCTCTCTGCCAGGAGGCCGATTCGCTCCATGACCCGGTCGATTCGCACGTGTGAGGCGATCGTTTTCACTTGATCCTTTTCCATCAAACCCACCCGGTCCACTAATGATTCGGGTGCAGGCGAAACCCGCCTGCACCCGCCGGCAACCCGTTCACAGGGCTGGCCGCCTGCCTCCAAGCAGGCATCTCTAGTTGATGTCGACTTCTCTGGCGGGAAACGTGTACTCCATCTGAGGATAGCTGCTTAGCTGCGAGCCTCACGAGGGAGATATCGGCCGTAACCTGGAGACGCGAGGAGCCTGCCGTTCTCCATCACCATCTTGCCACGCAGCATGGTGGCCATCACCTTCCCCTTGATGGACCAACCCTCGTAGGGAGTGTAGCCGGCCAGGCTGTGCATCTCCTTGGCTTCGACCTTCCACTCGACGTTGGGATCGAAGATGACCAGGTCGGCGTCGGCGCCCACCGCAATGGCGCCCTTCCTAGGAGCCAGCCCGAACACTCTGGCCGGAGTCTCGCTCATCAACTCCACCAACCTCGGCAGGTCGATCCTACCCTTCGCCACGCCTTCGCTGTACATCAAAGGTAGCATGGTTTCGATGGTGGGAGCACCGAAGAAGATCTCCGAGAAGCGCTCCGCCGGCAGGCTCTTGTTGTCAATCGGCCACGGGGCGTGGTCGGAGCCAACGATCTGGACAGAGCCGTCCATCACCGCGTTCCACACGGCGTCGACGTCGCTCCTCTCCCTCAGCGGCGGCGCGATCTTGGTCTTCCCTCCCTGCCGCTTCATCTCCTCACAAGTCAAGGTAAGGTAGTGGGGGCAGGTCTCAATGTACACCTTCTGTCCAGACAACTGCGCCTGGTGTGCGATGGAGATACCGCGCCCGGTGCTCATGTGGACCAGGTACAGAGGGCAGTTGGCCAGTCCTGCTATGGTCAGTGCCCTGAAGGTGGCCTCGGCCTCGGCTGCCGGGGGACGGACGGCCAGGTAGTTCTCGGGGGTGTAGCGACCCTCGGCCTGGTACTTGTCCTCCAGGTAGTCGATGACGTCGCCGTTCTCAGCGTGGCAGCAGAAGAGGCCGCCGCGCTTGCCGATGTAATCGAGAGCCTCGTACAGGCTGTAGTCGTCCCACATGATGCCGCGCTTGCGGTAGGCCATGAACATCTTGAAGGTGGTAACGCCCAGATCGAAGGCATCGTCGAACTGCTTCGTCACGCCCCGCTCCGGCGCCTGCAGCCGGCAGTGCATGGCGAAGTCCACCAGCGACTCCTCCTGCCCCTGATCCCGAAGTATGGTGAGGAACTCCTTGACCGGCATGCCGATCTTCCCCTGCTGGTAGGGGATCACGGTGGTAACCCCACCGAAGGCAGCGGCCGCACTCATGCTCTGGTACGAGTCGGCCTGCAGGTTGAAGTTGGCCATGTGCACGTGGGCATCCACCACGCCCGGCATGACGATCTTGCCGGTGGCATCGATGCGCCTGGCGTTGGACGCCTCTGGTGGCAGCATGCCCGGAGCCAGGATCGCCGCGATGGTTTCCCCGCTGATGGCCACTGTGGCCTCGGTGACCACCCCTCCGGTCACGACTCGGCCACCTTCGACAACGACGTCGATTTGTCTGCCCATTGCTGCGGGTCCTCCTCAAATACGCATTTTGTGGTCACACGCCATCTTAGGCTTGGAGCGCCTGCTCGTGGTGGGATCGTGACGCCAGCCAGGCAGCAGCCTGGTCAACCGACATCGCCGGCCGCTCGAAGCCGAGTGACAGGGTCAATCGCGACACCTGCGGTGGCGTAAGGAAAGTCTTGGCCAGTTCGTCGGTGTGCCTGAACACCTCGGCTGGCTCTCCGTCCAGGATCACCCTTCCGTCGCGCACCACTATTGCACGGCGAGTGCTCTCGGCCAACAGCTCCATGTCGTGGGTGATCAGGATGATAGTGTGTCCGTGGTCGTTCAGGTTCTGGAGCACTGCACGCAATCTCAGCACCTGCGCCCGGTCCTGCCCTCCCGTGGGCTCGTCCAGCATGAAGATCTGCGGCCGCATCGCCAGCACGCCCGCGATGGCCAACCTCTGGCGCTGCCCGCGGCTCAGCCGGAACGGATGGATGTCTACCACATCCTTCAGGTCGAGAACCTCGATGGCCTCCTCGACGTTCCTCTCGATGGTGGCCTTGTCCATACCGATGTTCTTCGGGCCGAAGGATATCTCCTCGCGGACTGTGTTGGCGAAGATCTGGTGGTCTGGATTCTGGAACACGTACCCCACGTACCGAGCCAGCTTGGACACCTGAGTGCCGAGAGTATCCACACCTTTTACCACCACGTGTCCAGAGGTCGGCTTCAGCAGACCGTTGAAGTGCTTGACCAGGGTGGTCTTGCCGGCGCCGTTCTGTCCGATCACGCCGAGGAACTCTCCCCGCCGGATCTGAAGGTCTATCCCCTTGAGGGCCTTCGCCCCGTTCGGATAAACGTGCTCCAGACCTTGAACGTCGATAACCACGTCGTTGCCACTAGACACGGGAGAACACCTCCACTCCTTCCTCCAGGGTCAGTGGAACCTTCGGGCCCAAGTCGAGTCTGTTCTCCAACTGGAAGTACAGCTCCGTCACCTGCGGAAACCGGATCTTCTCGTCACCCTTGACCCGCCGGTAGAACTCACGCGGTTCGGTCATCAGTTCCAGGTTGCCGTCCCTCAGGAGGATCATCTTGTCGGCGAGCGGCGCGAGGTGCTCCGGGTCGTTCTCCACTATCACGATTGTCTTCCCCTGCTTCTTCAGCCTGCCCAGTACTTCGAACACCTCCTCGGTGCCCAGTGGATCCAACTCTCGGGTGGGTTCGTCCATCACCAGGATCTTCGGCTGCATCGCTAGCACGGAGGCGATGGCCGCGCGCTGCTTCTGCCCGCCCGACAACTCGTGGGACATCCGCCGCCGGAAGTCGCTCATCCGGACGGTCCGAAGCGCATCCTGCAGGCGAGCCTCCATCTCGTGGGGCGGAACCAAGAGGTTCTCCATCCCGAAGACGACATCGCCCTCCACGGTCAGGTTGAATAGTTGGTTCTCCGGGTCCTGCAGCACCACGCCAACCTTGCGGGAGATGTCTGCGATCTTGTGCTGCTGGGTGTCCATCCCGTCCACCCGCACCGCTCCGCTGAACTTGCCGGGAAGCAGGTGCGGGATGGCGCCACACAGACACATCAGCAGAGTGCTCTTGCCCTGGCCGAACACCGCTACGAACTCGCCCTCTTCGATGGAGAGGGAGACCTCGTTCAGGATCATCCGAGTCGTTCCGGAATAGCGGAAACTGACGTTTTCGAACTCAATCAGCGACATAGTCACAGTATCCCCTGGAAAGTGGCCACCAGAAAGGCGACTGCCACGACGACGCTTCCGGCACGAACAGCGATGTCAGCGCTACCTTTCTGCACATCGACGAAAAAGGTTCGCCGAGGATAGGCGTTGAAGGCCTTCAGGTCCATCGCGAGGGCGATGGTGTTGGCCCTCTTCAGGGCTCCCAGGATAAGGGGGATTGCCAGAGGGAACATCTTGAACATCTTCAGCGCCGGGTTTGTCCGATCGATATCGTAGCCCCGGGACTTCTGGGCGTTGTTGATGGTGGCCAGCTCGTCCAGCACCAACGGCAGGAAGCGCAGCGCGAGGGCGAAGGTATAGGCGAACTTGAAGGGAACCCCGAGATCGTAGAGGGCCTTTGTCAGCTTGACCGGGTTCACCACCGTGAAGAAGATGGTCATGATGAGTGCCAGCAGCGCCACCCGCAGGGTAATGGCCAGGCCGAGCACGATGCCCGTCATGGAGATCGTGAACCCGATACCGAGCAGGTCGAAGCGAGCGACGATGTTCTCGGGGCTCGACAGTGCTTGGATCAGTGTGATGAAGAAGCAGAGCGGAAGCACGACCAGCAGCACCGTGAAGGTTCCCTGCTTGGGCATGTCGTCCATGACCACCATCAGGAACAGGAAGCCGATCAACGCTGCCAGGGCGAGCAGGTTGAGAGTGGAGAAGGCGATCACCACCGCGCAGGCCACGGCGATCAGCATAGTCGTAGGGTGAAGCCTGGCGAAAAAGGAAGTCGACTCCTTCTCCATTGCGAACGCGAACAGGAATCTCGGCATCGTCACCTCCTGACCAGTGTTGGGCCCAGTCCAGTTGCCATGCCGGGCGAAGCGTGGAGGGCCACTCCCGAGATCTGACCCCTCCGCCTCGCTCGACACGGCAAGCCGTCGGCCGGTTCATGCAGACCCTGCAGGATGGCTCACCTAGCGATCACGCCGCGAGATTGCCCACCCCACACGAATCGAGCGGCTACTCCTCGACGAAACCGGCATCCTTCACGACCTTCAAGAGAGCACGCAGGAAGACCGCCGGGATGGATAGCGACCAGATGGTCTGGAAGGTGTACATGGCCACCATCTTCTCGACCGGCATCCTGAAGTAGAAGATGTGCATCGGGATGTACAGGATGATCAGAAACAGGGAAGCCAGGAAGGCATTCAGGATACAGGCCCTCCAGGTGATCACATTCTTGAACACCCGGCCCGCGATGTAAGCGGACAGCACCTGGCTGGCGTTGGTGAGCAGCCAGAATGGCGCAATCGGGCTGGTGCCCGTAGCCGTGGCGATCAAGGGGTTGATCTCAGAGACGATGAGGCCGCCCACGACGCCATACATCATGGTACCCAGTCCGATCAGGACGATGGAGATGACTCGGCCGGATACGGGAAAGAGTCCACCGAAGAAGAGCGTATCGAGCCTCTCACCGAACTGCAGGATACCGATCATGGCGAGGGAGATCATCAACGCACCGACGATGCCCTTGGTGTCGGTGCGACCTGGCCAGGCGCTCAGGGACATCTTGGACAGTGGTATTGAGAACCTCGTTTCGTTGACCGCGACAGACTGTGCCACTCCAATCCTCCTCAGAATTGCGTTAGCCCCGAGAGATCAGCCGAAGTAGCCAACGGGACACGCTTGCCTCCCGGCACCACCCCCCTTCAAGACCTATTCATCGGCCACGTGACGGGGTCGTTGGTAGAGACAGAGCTTGCTGTGGGAGAGCCCCATGTCCACCAGCAACTCAGCCATCTTGAGGCCCGCCACGTTGGGATTGATGATGGGTATCCCCAACTCCCGCTGGAGTTCCGCTGCCCAGTCGCCGAGTCCGGCGCAGCCGAGGATCAGGACCTCGGCCCCCTGGCTCATCGCCTCGCGGGCCCTGGCGAGCGCTACCTCCTTCATCCGGTCCAACGCCCCGGTCGTCTCCACTACCGGGATGTCCAGCACGGGGGTGGCTGCCAGCTTGTCGCCGAGGCCGAGACCGGCGGCGTAATGCTTGCGCACCGGCACGCGCCGGGCGAGGGTGGTCAGCACACCGAAAGCGGACCCCAGCATCGCGGCGAGGTACATCGAGGCTTCCTGGATACCCACCACGGGGATCTCGACCAGTTCTCGGGCAGCTTCGAGGCCGGGATCGGAGAAGCAGGCTATGACGACGGCGTCGTAGCCCTGCTCGGGGGCCTGGCGGACCAGCCTCAGGAGATGGGGTATGGCACGGCTCTCGTCGTACGCACACTCCAGCCCCTCCGGCCCCTCCGGCGGGTTCACCACGTCGAGCTCGGTATCTGGCCGCTTGTAAGCGTTTAGCTCCTTGGCGATGGATGCGGTCATCGCGCTGGAAGTGTTGGGGTTGATGACGAGGATGCGCATGAACGCAGCAGACCTCCTGGAAAACTCAGTCTTCGTCATCGGGCCAGGTCGAGGCCAGCGCCTCGCCCGAGTCCACGCAATGGTCCTCGATCGCCCGTCGGGCCGCTGCCTCATCCCGATCCCGAATGGCCCGGACGATCGGGACATGCTCTTCCGCCACTACGGTGGCGGGATTCAGCCTGTTGCGGAAGGAGAGGATGCGCCGGATCAGGTTGGAGTTCACCTTCCAGCTCCCAATCAGCCGCTGGTGATCGGAGAGCAAGCAGAGCTGAGTGTGAAAACGCAGATCGGCGGCGCTGAGGGCCGGATAGTCTCCCACTTCCGCCGCCGCCCACATCTCCGCGAGGATACCCTCCAACTCGGTAGACACCCGCTCGTTTGATCGGGCGATGACCAGCCGCACCGCCAATCCCTCCAGGGCACCGCGAAGGCTGTACAACTCCCGGATGTCTCTCCTCGTGATCCTAGAGACGAAGGTGCCCCGGTACGGGACGCTCTCGACCAGCCCCTCTTCCTCCAGTTGCCGCAAGGCCTCGCGAATGGGAGCCCTGCTGATCTGCATCTGGGCCGCGATCTCCGCCTGCACCAACTGGTGTCCTGGCTTCAGGGTGCCGTTGAGAATGCTCTCTCGAATGACGTTGAGTACCGAGACGCGAAGCGTGTTCTGATGGAGCGAGGGGAAGACTTGCTCTGTCATCGTTGCGCACTCGAAGAAGCGAATTGCCGACTGGAGCCTGGCGATTGTCGACAAGCGGCAATGCTAAGGAATCGGCTCTGCACTGTCAAGGGGTCCGCCGCGATACGCGGGATGCTACCCGCGCGCCGGGCCTAGAACAACGTGCCATCTGCCCAACAACGGGAGCCCACTCTTGGGCAAACCTCACAAATGGGGCTGCGCCGGCCGCCCGCGGCCCCGTGGACTGGATGTCCGCTTGGCTCGGTTCGTGCCCTGCCAGGCCCAGAACCCGGCCGTTCGCGAGGCACGACGATGTCCCACATGCACATACCCGATGGCGTGATGCCCCTCTGGATCGTCGCCACAGGATGGGCGCTCACGGCCGGGCTGCTGGCCGTGGCCGTGAGAACCCTGCAGCGGCCAACGGCGGAGCGGAGGCTTCCCCTCCTGGGGGTCATGTCGGCCCTGATGCTGGTCGGCATGTCGGTGGAAATCGTCCCCATCGGGTACCATCTCAACCTCACGGTGATCACCGGTATCCTGCTGGGACCGGCCCTCGGCTTCATCGCCGCCTTCCTGGTGAACCTGGTCCTCGCGCTCATCGGCCACGGTGGGATCACCGTGGCGGGGTTGAACACCATCGTGTCAGGCGTCGAGGTGCTGCTTGGCTACTACCTCTTCCGTGGTCTCCGCACCCTCTGGGGAGATGGCCCCGGGATCAGATGGGAGGCAGGCATCACCACGCTTATCGCGCTGATCACCGGCAGCCTGCTGATGATCGGCATCGTGGGCATCTCCAACGTCAACCCTGCCGTCGCGGCGCCCGAGTCCGGCGCAGTCGACCCCGGCACCCTGTCCTTCCGCAACCCCTTTGGCGCCGGGGTTCTGAGAGTGGAAGCGTTGGAACGGCCGGAGACCGCCCAGTCGCGGACGGAGCTCGCCACCTTCGCCACTCTAGTGCTGGGTCTGGGCCTCCCAGGATGGGTGATCGAGTCCCTCGTCACCGGCTTCCTGGTCGGCTATCTAGCCCTGGTCCGCCCGGACCTGGTGGAGGGACCCCCTCACTCCGAGACTGGCCGGAGGAGTTAGCCCGTGGACATCGGCTCCATCGACTTCTGGGCGGTTCACGGTCGCAGCGTGCTCCACCGGGCTTCGGCTTCCACCAAGCTGGCCGCCGCCGCTATTCTGATCGTCGCTATCGTGGCCACCGGCGACCCGTTCACTCTGATAGCCATCTACCTGGCCGTGGTTGACGGCATCGTGCTGTCCGGTCTGCCTGTGTTGCGGCTGCTGGCCCTCGCGGCCTATCCGGTCCTGTTCGTCCTGCTGTTCGCGGCCAGCCGCTGGACCGGCTCGTTGCTCGATCCCCTGGTGATCCTACTGAAGGCGATGGCCGCCGCGGCAACGATGGTGGCTCTCGTCGCCACCACGCCCTACCCGCAACTGTTCGCGCTGCTGCGCCGCGTTCTCCCGTGGCCCGTAGCCGATGCCCTCTTCCTGACCTACCGCTCGCTCTTCATCCTGCTGGACGTGCTGGGCGACCTGCTCGTCGCCCTGCGGCTGCGTGGAGGCGTCGGCCGCAGGAGCTACCTCCGGAACGCCCGAAACCTCGCCGCCGGGCTCGGCCTGCTGCTGGTGCGAGGCATCGCCTACTCGGAACAGCTCTACCACGTGCTGAGGCTGCGAGGCTACTCAGGGAGGCTGGCTGCCGGTCCCTCCCTGCGCCCTGCCACAGGGGCCGACCTCCTGCCTCTGGGAGCTGCCCTTGCAATCTTGGGAGCCGTGTTGTTCTTCCGCTTCGTCCCCGACGGCGCCCAGTACAACGGCTTCCTGCTGCTGGCCTCGCTGCTCGCGCTTCCCCTCGCCTGGAGGGCGCGCCGCCCGCCGGGAATGGAGGCTCGCTGAGCCATGGAGTCGATCGCCACCGCCTCCGACGTCCACTACGTCTACCAGGACGGAACCCGACTCCACTACGCGGGGATCGAGTTCGCCGTCGGACGTAGCGAGCGGGTGGTTCTGCTGGGGCCTAACGGGAGCGGAAAGACCACTCTCCTCTTCCTGCTGGTAGGCATCCTGCGGCCCAGCCTCGGTAGCGTGCGCGTCTTCGGGCAGGACCCAGCGGACCGGTTCGAGGAGATCCGTCGCCGGATCGGCATGGTCCTGCAGGACCCATCCCGCCAGATCATCGCGCCGACGGTCCGCGACGATATCGCCTTCTCGCCGCGCAACTATGGCGTTCCGGAGCCGGAGGTGGAGCACCAGGTGCTGGAGATAGCCCGCCAGTTCGAGATCGAACCGCTGCTGGACAAGGTGCCCCACTACCTGTCGGGCGGGGAAAAGACCAAAGTGGCGCTGGCCGGTTCCCTGGTGATGAAGCCGGATCTGCTGGTGCTGGACGAGCCCTTCGAGGGTCTGGACACCGTGGCGAAATCGGAGTTGGCGGCCCTGCTGTCCCGGCTCCATGCCGAGCGGGGCATCTCAATCATCGCCACCACCCACGAGATCAATCTGATTCCGGAATTCGTCGACACCGTCTACCTGCTGGCCAGGGGAGGCTGCCTGGTGGCCAAGAGCACGCCCAGAGAGCTGTTTGCCCGCCCGGAGCTGTTGGCCCAGCACCACCTCGAGCCGCCCATCCTGGCCTCCCTCTTCCACGAGTTGCGGCGCCGGGGCATCCAGATCGGAACCGCCCTCACCCCCGAGGAAGCCGCCGAGTCCCTGGCACGTCTGCTGCTACGCACGGAGGGTCGGGACGCGTCATGAACACCGGACGAACCGTGCCGGGTGCAGCAGTCGAACCGGCATGGGGGCGCGCGGAGAAACATGCGAGCAGCAGTGGATAGCCTGGGCACTGCTTCGAGATCGACGCAGTATCGGCACGACGATCGATGAGGATCGAACAGGTCGGCGCCAACACCTCCTGCCTCGCAGGCCACTCGCTAGAGGAGGCTGTCAACGTCATCCGCCAGTTGGGCTTCCACGGCCTCACGCTCCTGGGATTCGCGGGTGCCCGCCACAGCTACGGCGAGTTGGCGGGGTTCTGGTTTCGGGAGCTATCTGGCGCCCAGCGGGCAGAGTTGAGGAGAGTCGTTTCAGGCTTCGAGAAGCTCACCATACACGCCCCCTTTGCCGACCTGCCCCTCTTTACCTACGACCCTCGCCTGGCGAGGCTCTCCCTGGACCGTGTCAAGGAGTCCATCGACGCGGCGGAGTACCTTAGGGCTACGGTGGTGACGGTCCACGCCAACCGGCGAGCCAACTACCCCGTCACCGACTACTGGGAGGATATGGTATCCACCTTCCGGTTATTGGGGGATTATGCGGTGCAGCGTGGGGTGCAACTCGGCCTGGAAACCGGCTTCCCCGACAAGGTGGAGGAGTTCGTCGACCTCCTGGAAGCCGTCAACCATCACGGGGTCGGCGCCACCCTGGACACTGGGCACCTGGCCAGGTACGTGGACCACGATCTATGGAGGACTCCGGCGGGGGCGGTCCAACTGAACGATCGCCTGATGGACATCACCCGCCAACTGGGCATCCAGATCGTTCACTGCCACCTCCACGACGTCGGGCTCGCGGACTGGAGAGATCACCACGCCGTCGGTAGAGGGCTCATCGACTTCCAGCCCTTCCTGGCCGAGCTTCAATCGGTGGGCTACGAAGGGATGCTGGAGCTCGAGTTGGAGGAGGCGGACCAAGTCACATCCCTGGAGGAGAGCAAGGGCGAACTGGAGTCGATGCTCTTCCGGCTGGATCGTGTTCAACGCTTCAGCCGTCGTCGCGCGGCCTAGGCCACTGCAGCTAGACCCCTGACGCCACGACGAAGCTCACGCCCAGCAACGCCAACACGGCCAACGACACCAGGGCGAAGCGAGGGCGATGCTCCCACAGAAAGCCGAAAACCAGGGCTATCACCCGAACCACCGGCGTCGCCACGAGGATCAGTATGCCCGTATCCATCAGACCGATGGGACTCAGCATGAGTGCCCCCTGGAGGGCACTCCAGGGCGAAGGGCCAGCAGGCCCTTCCAATGGTCTGCCGGCCAGCATCAACGCCAACCCCAGGATCATTGAGAGGAGCCCAGCCGCAGAGCCGGCCAGCAACACGCTGGCGATGACGTCGTCCAGCCTCCCCTCGCGGTCTTCCATCAGTAGACTCCCAGCACCGACAGGACCATCAGCGCCGCGACCACGATCAGCATCAGGGCAAACCCGCGGCTAAGGATGTCCCGGTGGATGTGGGGAGCCCACCGGGCACCGGCCAGCGAGCCCAGGAAGACCCCGACAGCCACCGCCGAGGTGACGGGAGGATCCACGAGGCCCGCGGAATAGTAGATGTAGGCGCTCGCCGCCGCCGTCACACCTATCATGAAGTTGCTGGTGGCCACCGCCGCCTTCACCGGCACCCGCATCCCCAGCACCATCGTGGGCACCTTGACGATGCCTCCCCCGATGCCGAGCAGCCCGGAGAGAAGGCCCGCGAGGGCGCTGAAGCCCAGGCCCAGAGGCAGCCACCGAACCCGGTATCGCACATCTCTTCGGAGGTTGGGATCGTGGTAGCACCCTCCCAGATCCCCCTCCTCGCGGGCCTCCGGAACCGACACCACCTCCAGCACCACCTCGGTCTGCCTCGCCATCGCCACCGCCACGCCCACTAGAGAGAGCGCAAACACCAGAGTGAGCGTCGTGCGATCCAGCGAGACAGCGGTGAGCCCTCCCAGTATGCCGCCGATAGTGGTGGTCACCTCCAGTGTGACCCCAAGCCGAAGGTTCGTGATTCGATTGCCGAGGTAGATGGCTGCCGCCGCGGAGGAAGTAGCGATGACGGCCACGATGCTGGCGGCGATGGCGTTGTGGATGGGTACACCCATGGCCAGAGTGAGGAAGGGAACCATGAGGCTGCCCCCTCCAATGCCCAACATGGCTCCCAGGCAGCCTATGCCCACGCCCGCTACCAAGATACCCAGCAGCTCCCAACCTGGCACCACCCACCCCCGATCGCATGGAGGAGGTGCTGAGCACACCCCGTGCCCCCTGCCGTCGCATCCACTTGAACCTGGCACACTCAGTGCGAAACAGGCTTCACCATGCAGAACCACGCCGAGCCCAGCCGGGAAGAGCAGACCCTGGAGTTGCTGGTCTTTCTCTTCCTCATCGTCCCGTCGATCGTGCTGTCCCTGTTCTCTCTGGGGACGCCTCAGGTCGGGTTCGTCCTGCTGGCGATCTCCACCATCTTCCGAGACCTGGCGCTAGTGGCTCTCATCGCCTTCTTCCTCTGGCGTAACGGCGAGTCTCCGGGGCGGATCGGCTGGACTTCCCAGAGCTTGGGGACCAACCTGCTCCTCGGGGTGCTGCTCTTCCCCGTCGTCCTCATCGGCGCCGCCGCCCTTGGTGCCCTCCTGCGCTCCCTGGGGCTATCCGGCCCTGCCGAATCCACCCCCTCCTTTCTCCTCCCGCGCGGCTACGCCGAGGTCGCTCTGGGGATTGTGCTGGTGGCGGTCGTGGCCGTGTCCGAGGAGACCATCTTTCGAGGCTACCTGATCACCCGCTTGGTCGGCGTGACCGGCAGCACGACGCTCGCCGTGATCGTCTCGTCAGTGATCTTCTCCCTGGGCCACGGCTACGAGGGAACGGCGGGGATAGTTGCAGTTGGGGCAATGGGTCTGGTCCTCGCCCTGCTGTTCGTCTGGCGGAGGAGTCTGGTGGCCCCCACGACGATCCATTTCCTCAACAACTTCGTCGGCATCGTGCTGCTCCCGCTCGGTGGCACATCCGGCATGACCCCGGCGTAGCACCATCCGCAGAGGCAGCGGCATCCATACGGGCTGGCCGGACGAGCGGGCTGCCGATCTCGACCCTCAGGACGCATACAGCCAGCGTTGTGGTAATCTCTTGGATACTGCCTCGCTGCGCCCGCTCGCGCGAGGAGTGCGTCACGAGCGGGCTTCGGTCGATGGCGGCCGCCTCAAGAATCGGAAGCGAGGGTGATCTACACCGACACGATGGAGCGAAGCTTGAGCAAGACCAACGTGGTATTCGGCGCCACGGGCGCCCTAGGAGCAGCGGTGGTTCGCAGGTTGGCAGATCAGGGCGAAACCGTTCGCGCCGTGGTGCGAGACCTGGATCTCGCCAAAGAGATCCTTCCCCCGTCGGCCGGCATCGTCGTCGCCGACGTGCTCGTCCCCAAGAAGGCTCGTGCCGCGTGCGAGGGGGCAACCATCGTCTATCACTGCGTCAACGTGCGCTACAGCCTCTGGGAGAAGCTGATGCCCACGATCACGGACAACATCCTGGACGCTGCGGGGAAGGCCGGTGCGAGGTTGGTCTTCCCCGGCAACGTCTACGGCTACGGCCCCTTCCAGCGGATACCCGCGACCGAGGAACATCCTCTGGATGCCACCAGCAAGAAGGGACGGCTGCGGAATCGCTTGGAGCAACGCCTGATGCAGGCACATCAGGCCGGAGATGTACCGGTGGTGATCCCCCGTCTCCCCGACTTCTACGGGCCCAACGTGGTGAACCCACTGGTAGGTCCGATCTTCCGCCAGGCTCTGGCCGGCAAGACCGCCACCTGGCCGGGCAGTCTGGATGCGCTCCACGATCTGCTGTTCATAGACGACGCGGCCAATGCCTGCGTCCTCCTGGGCTCGAGGAAAGATGCCTACGGGGAGGTGTGGCACGTGCCCGGCGCCGGGCCACTTACGGGACGGCAGTTCCTGGAGATGGTATTCCATGCTGCCGGCGCGCCACCCAGCATCAAGGCCATAGGCCGATTCCTCTTCCGGTTCTTCGGCCTTCTCATTCCGGATGCTGGCGAGATGACGGAGATCCTGTACCAGTTCGAGAAGCCGATGGTGCTGGACGGAGGCAAGTTCTCCCGGGCCTTTCCGGACTTCCGCTACACCCCTCACGAGGAGGCCGTGGCAGCCACCCTGGAGTGGTTCCGGAGAGAGGAGGCATCGAGGTGACGAGCGGGGTGGACGGGCGATGAGGGTCACTGTCCTCTCCGGCACGCTAGCACTCTGCCGCTTGGCGCCGGATCGGGAGATCCCCGATTGGGCGCTCCGCGACAGGAGCTTCCTCTCCGTGACCTACACGCCCTCGGAGCTATCCATCGTCTGCCCTGCCTATGCGGTGCCGGCGGACGTCGCGGGCGCATGCGATGCTGGCTGGGTAGCCCTACGGGTGGAGGGGCCACTCGACCACTCCCTGATCGGTGTGCTGGCCGCGCTGTCCGCACCCCTTGCCGAGGCCGGCGTTCCCATTTTCGCGCTCTCCACCTACGACACCGACTACCTCCTGGTGATGGAGGATCATCTGGAGAGGGCAAGGGCAGCGCTGGAGGCCAGTGGCCACCAGGTCGAGTGGGAACTGGGTTCCGCAGAGGGTCAGTAGCCGCGCCTCTGGGGCGCCCGCCGACCGAAGCGGATGGCAACCGTGTGCGGCAGTCGGCCGGGCGAACCAGTTACAGCCGAAGCCCCCGCAGCAGTTGGGCGTTGAAGGCCACTATCACAGTGCTCGCGGACATGAACAGCGCCCCCACCGCAGGGGCAAGGAAGATCCCCCAGGGGGCTAGGACGCCGGCGGCCAGCGGAAGGGCAACGACGTTGTAGCCGGTGGCCCACGCCAGATTCTGCACCATCTTCCGGTAGCTGGCGCGGCTCAGCTTCACGACATTCACCACGTCCCTCGGATCGTTCCTCACCAGGATGATCCCCGCGCTCTCGATCGCCACGTTCGTGCCGGCACCGATCGCGATCCCGACGTCCGCCGTGAGCAGGGCCGGAGCGTCGTTGATGCCGTCCCCCACCATGGCCACCCGATTCCCCCTGCGTCGCAACTCCGCCACCCGATCGGCCTTGTGCTCCGGCAGCACCTGGGCGAAGTACTCGTCGATCCCAAGCTCCCGAGCGACCGAGCGGGCAACGGCCTCGCTGTCTCCTGTCAGCATCGCCACCTTCATCCCCATGGCCTTCAGTTGGCTCACGGCCTCCCTCGACTCCTCACGGATCACGTCGGCCAGAGCGAATGCGGCCTCGACGCGTCCCTCACTCACCAGGTACACCACCGTCTTCCCCTCGTCGCCCCAGCGGTCGGAGATGTCCCGCAGTTCCCGCGGCGGCTCCACTCGAAGGTACTCCAGCAGGCGGGGGCCACCAACCAGCATCTCGTGGCCCTCCACCGTGGCCCGGGCCCCACGGCCCGCCAGAACCTCGAATCCCCTGGCGTCCGGTACCCGGAGACTCCGCCCCACGGCGGCCCTTCGGATCGCCTGTGCGATCACGTGCTCGGAATCCCCCTCCACGGCCGCCGCCAGCGCAAGGGCTCTCTCCTGCGTGAGCCCCCCTACCGTGGACACACCCACCAACCCCTGCTCGCCCTTCGTCAGGGTGCCCGTCTTGTCGAATACCACCACGTCGAGGTCCCTGGCCTGCTCCAGGGCCAGCCTCTCCCTCACCAACAGCCCACTTCGAGCCGCCAGAGTGGTCGAGATGGAGACGACCAGCGGTATGGCCAGCCCCAGGGCGTGGGGACAGGCGATCACGAGCACCGTCACGGTCCGCTCCAGTGCGAAAGCCGGGTTCCGCGTCGACAGCAGCCAGACGACCAGGGTCAGGCCGCCGGCCACGATGGCCACGATGGTGAGCCAATAGGCGGCCCGGTCGGCCAGGGCTTGCGCACGGGAGCGCGACTGCTGGGCATGCTCCACCAGCCGCATGATCCCAGCCAGCACGGTCTCCTCCCCGGTTTTCTCTACCCGTACCCTGAGCGACCCATCCAGGCAGATGGTTCCACCGATCACACGGCTGCCCGCCGTCTTCGCATTCGGCCTGGACTCGCCGGTGATCATCGCTTCGTTGACGTTCGCCTGGCCCTCCACCACCACGCCGTCGGCTGGGATCCTCCCGCCGGGGCGCACCAGCAGCAGGTCCCCGACCTCCAGCGCTTCCACCGGCACCTCCTCAATTGCGCCGTCAACGATCCGCTCCGCCCGGTCCGGAAGCAGCTTGGCCAGCTCTGCCAGGGCGCCCCTTGCCCGCCCCACTGCCCGCATCTCGATCCAGTGGCCCAGCAGCATCACCACCACCAGCGTGGCCAACTCCCAGTACAGGGGCATGCCAGGCAGCAGGAACTGGCTGGCAACGCTGTATCCGTAAGCCACCGTGATCGCGAGGGCCACCAGCGTCATCATCCCGGGGATGCGCACGGACAGCTCGCGTACGGCACCCCGAAGGAAGACGATGCCGCCGTAGAAGTAGATGATGGTGGCCAGCACTAGGGGAATGTACTGCGAACCGGGAAAGTCAGCCGCGGTGTAGCCCAGCAGTTGCTGGGGTAGATCCGCGAAGTAGAGGATGGGCAGGGTGAGCGCGAGGCACACCCAGAAGCGACGCGCGAAGTCGGCAACTTCGTGACCCTCGTGTGCGGCCGCGTGCCGCTCTGGATGCCCGCCTTCGGGAGGGGGATGGTGCTGCGCCATCTGGCCGCTCGGCAAGGGGACCGCCAGTGGCCGCCGCGCGGGGCTACTCTCCGGCTCGTCCGCGTGGTGCGCACGCTGATGCATGGCGGTCCGTACCCATCTGGTTGGATAGAGTCGCCGTGCAACAGGCAAGGGATGTGCCAGTCTGCCGATCCCAGGCGGTCGGGATTGCCCCAACCCCGACGGTCGATATCGCCGACGCCGACGTTGGGGAGACAGCGCGAGCGGGCAAGGCCCCGCGGTCAAGCCCGCCCGACGTTGGGGCCGCACCGGCGGCCGCGGCCGCCCCGACGGTCCGGACGGGCTGCGGGCAGGGTCAGGCGGCCTTTCGCATCAGCCCCTTGCTCTGGACAAAGAGTTGGATCATTTCCCTGTTGAAGGCGGGAATGTCGGAGGGCTGGCGACTGCTCACCCAGTTGCGGTCCCTCACCACCCCCTCGTCCACCCATTCGCCACCCGCGTTTCTTATGTCATCCTGGATGGTGTAGTAGGCGGCCAGCCGGCGCCCTTTGACCAGCCCCGCAGAAACCAGCAGCCATGGGGCGTGGCAGATGACCGCGATCGGCTTTCCCAGGCTGTCGAAGTTGCGGACGAAATCACGCGCTTTCCGATTCATCCGAAGGGCATCCGCATTCAGAGCGCCGCCGGGCAGGAGAACTGCGTCGAAATCATCGGGATTCGCCTGGTCGATGGGCAGATCCACCTTGAAGGTGTCTGCCTTGACGTCGTGCTTCATCCCCTGGACCTGGTTCCGAACCGGCGATATCAACACCGTCTCCGCCCCCGCTTCTTCCAGGGCTTTGCGGGGCTCCGTCATCTCCACCTGCTCGAAGTCATCGGCCACTATGATGGCCACCCGCACGCCGCGCAGGATGTCTTTCTGCTGCATCGGGACCCTCCTGAATCGCATGTGGCTTGGATTGCCGTCGAGGTAGCCCGTACACGGCAAGGGGTATGCCATAGACAAACAGAACCGATCCGCAGATTTCGCAGACCGCAGCAGATGGGCGGCCGCCGGGTCGCCATCTGCGCGCATCCATGCGATTCTGCGGATCGGTTAGGGTTCCGACGACGTCAGCTCAGCTTCGCTCGTGCCTTCTTGAGCACCGCCGGATTCACGACCGAGTGAGGCATCTCCCCCTTGAGCACCCTTGCCACTTCCTCCGCCGCCATCCTGTGCAGATCGCGACTGGCACCGGGAGAGTAGAATGCAGCGTGGGGGGTGAGGATGACGTTGGGCAGCTTCAGCAAGGGGTCATCCGGCTCAGGAGGCTCCTTCTCCAGCACGTCCAGCGCCGCCCCCGCCAGCCGGCCCTCCATCAGCGCCTCGGCCAGCGCCTGCTGGTCGACGAGGCCTCCGCGGGCAGTGTTCACCAGGTGAGCGGTCGGCTTCATCAACCGTATCCGGTCCGCGTTCAAGATGTGGCGGGTTTCGGCCAACAGCGGCAGGTGCATGGTCAGGAAGTCCGCGGACTTCAGCACTTCCTCCAAGTCCGCCTTCTGGAGTCCAGCCGCCGCCATAGCCTCGGCCGAGACGTACGGATCGTACACCATGATCTTGAAGCCGAAGGCGCTTGCGCGCTTGGCCACCGCACGCCCTATCCTGCCAAGGCCAATCATGCCGAGGGTCAACCCCTCCAGCCGCTGATTGCCCTTGCCGCCGGAGTAGACGTCCCACACGCCGCGTCTCACTTCGGAATCCAACTGGAAGAGCGACCTGGCCTGGGCCAGCAGGAGCGCGATCGTGTGGTCAGCCACCTCCGCCACGCAGTAGTCCGGGACGTTGCAGACGATGATCCCGGCGTCCGTGGCGGCATCCACGTCGATGCAGTCGTACCCGACGCCGTAGCGGGCCATGACCAGACAGCGCTCCATGCCGGCGATCACTTTCCGGGTGATGGGCGCCCGCTCCACCAGCAGCCCGTCTGCATCGCGAACGATCTCCAGCAGCCCATCCTCTTCCCGACACTCGTGAATCTCCAGCCGGGCGTTCGCCTCTTCCAGCACCCTCTGTTCGATAACGGCATCGGCATCTGGGAACACGTGATCGGTCAAGACTACCCGAAAGGTCATGCCTCCTCCTCGTTGCCCTCCGCCTTGCGACCGGTAGCCGGCACCTTCAACCGTGCGAGCAGGTCGCTGAAGGCGTGGAAGATGATGTTCGCGTCGACACCGAACGCCACGAATTGGGCCCCTTCTCCCATCCAGAAGCGGGCGCGTTCCACGTCGTTGGCAAAGAGGCCCGCCACCTTCCCCTGGCCGCGCGCCAGCGCCAGCATCTCCCGGATCTTGGCGATGACCCGCGGGTGGTCGATCTGCCCGGGAAGACCCAGGGAGTGGGAGAGGTCCACAGGTCCGAAGAATACGGCGTCCACGTTTTCCAGCCCGACGATCTCGTCGATGGCCGCTGCGCCGCCGGCGCCCTCGACCATCAGGATCAGCATGGTCTCCTCGTTCGCCCGCCGGTAGTAGTCCAGACCACCCCGGCCGTGGTAATCGCCAGCTCGGGTGAATGGATTGGCCCCTCGGTGTCCTCTGGGGGCGTACTTCGCCGCGTCTGCGGCCTTGCGGGCGGATTCCAGGGAGTCGATCTGCGGCACCACCACCGCCTCGGCGCCCACGTCCAGTGCTTTGTTGATCAGCCAGTCCTCGTTGGCTGGAACCCGCACGACCGTGTGCAAACCGGAAGCCTTGCATGCCCTGGCCAGGTCCGCCACCGACTCGTTGCCGAACGGGGCGTGCTCGCAATCGATCAGGGCAAAGTCCCAGCCCGCGTGGCCAATCAGTTCCACCAGGTCCGGACTATCGATGGAGATGAATGGACCGACTAGGGTCTCGCCACGGGCCAAACGTTGTCTGAAGGTAGCCAACCGGGGTGCCTCCCGCGCTAACAGGTAAGGGCCATGGACTGAGCGCGATGGGCCGTCCACAAGAGGCCACGGGAGCCCATCGCGAGGTCAAGAGGACGCCACGCGCATTCTACCACGGGCCAAGCGGGTTTGGCACAGAGGATGTCGAGGGCAAGCGGGGGGTGTCGGTCCGCGAGGCCACAAGGATCTCCATGCGCACCGACGGCAAAGGCAGATTGGGGTTCGAAGACCGCCTCCGGAGCGGCGACAAAGGATACGGCTCGGTGCCAGCGCGCTGGCACCGAGCCGTACACTCACGCAGACTAGCCGCGGGCCATCGCGGCCACAAGCTCCGCAGCCCTGGCGACGTTGAAGATGCCGCAGGTGCACTGGCGGCCCAGCTTCTTTCCCGCCTCCTCGGCGGTGATCTTGCCGGCCTTCACCTGCTCCGCCATGTGGCGAACCAGCGCGCCAGGAACCTGGGCGTGACCGCACATGGTCATCACCTCCAGCTCTTCCATGGGCGCCAGCTTCTCGGTTCGGCCCCAAGTGCCCAGGGAGAACTCGATGGTGTGAGGAGTCCCGATGCCCGACTTCCGGCAGCACTCCTCCACCTTGTCGAACAGCCCGCTCACCACCACGGAGCGGTCGAAGCCGGCGTCGATCAGATCCTTGATCACGGCCGCCACCGACTCCGCATCCCGGAACACAGCGTGGCCAATCGTCTTGTCGTCCGAGTCCTCCAGCATCGCCTTGATACCCAAGGTCAACTCGTTGCCCTTGGCAGCGTCCCCCACGAAGGTGGGGTTGTGCTTCATCACGATCTCGTAGAACTTCTTCATCTTCTCGCCGGTGCCGGGGGCGTTCACCCCCTTGGCCGCCATGGTCGTGAAGATGTAGTCCTTCGCCAGACTCTCTATCGTGCCCCTGCGATGATTGGTGTGGGTCATCTTCGTTTCCTCCTACCGTCCCTGAAGGTGGGTAACCAAGCCGATGTTGACCTTGCCGTTGGGACGCAGCTCGAAGCCGGCATCCTCCACCATCTTTCGGATGGGCACAGAGCCGTCTGCCTCGTAGCGCACCGCCAGGTCGATGCTGAAGACAGTGTCGACCTTCGGAGCGACCTCCTTCAGCGTCGTCAACACGTCCACCACCTTGGACTGGGGCACGATGAACTCGATTATGGCCGAGAGCACCTTCTCCTGCAGCACCTCGTCCTGCATCTTGCCGGTGGCCTTGTCCGTCATCAGGAAGGTGACGGGGTTCGCAGGCTCGTGCTCCACACCGATCTTGGAGAGCGCCATCGCGATCTTCTCTACCTCGGAGAGCCGCGTTCCGACGCTGGGACGCCCCACCTCGACCGCCATCCCGGCGAAGCCAGGCTTCACCCGATCGGTGACGTCGTTCGTCTTGATCTCCTCGGTGCCTCGACCGGGGATACCAGTCTTGGGGTGGACACCGAGGGGATCGCTGAACTGGCTCCGCAACACCCTGGGCCACTCCATGGGCTGCATGTAGAAGGCGTCGGTGGGACATACCCCCGCCCGCAGGCAGGCCCCGCACTCCACACACTCGTCCAGATCGACGCGGGACACACCATCGTCGCCGAGGGCAATGGCACCCACAGTGCAGTAGGGCACGCACTCCCCGCAGCCGCTGCAGGCCTGTTCGTCAATCAGCATTGCGCAACTCCTCCGTCGTTCGTCGGTATCTTCCCAGATCGACCGCTAACCCTCTCGCGCGGCCGCGTCTCCACACCCCACCTCGCCGTGGCAGTAATGGGAAGTGCCGTGAGGGCTATCGGCTTTCGATTGTAGCGAACAGCTTTGTGGTGGGCAATCGCGCGGTGTGACTAATACTTACCTAAGTCCGGTTGCATTGACATCAACCAAAAGGAAGCATACACTTCGGCCAGCTTCCCAGCTCTACCGGCGCTTCTAGCGACCACTCGCGACCGACTCCCCGAAGCGCCCTCCCAAGACACCCACGGAGGCTCCATGCTATATCGTCCTCAAGACATTGCGGCGAAACTGGGGATAGCGCCATCTACGCTGCGGCTGTGGAGCGCCCGCTTCGCGGGCCAACTCAGCGACGCCGCAAGGAAGAGCCCCAACGGGCTGGCCATGCCCGCGGCCCAACGCCGCTACACCGACGATGACCTGGAGGTCCTGCTCAAGGTCAAGTCGCTGCTCGGCCAGGGGCACACGTACCAGGAGGTCGAACACCGTCTGCGGGCCCTGCCGCCGCCCACGAGTGGGCGACCGTCGGTCGATGCCCCGCTGCCCGCCGAAGCCTCGCACGAGACCTCCACATCGGAGTACACCCAGCTTCAGGAGGCGCTGAAGGCAAGGGACAAGACCATCGCCGCCCTCAAGGAGTCGCTGCAGTTCATGGATGCCTATCTACAGGCGGCCCGCATGGAGCGGGAGGAGGCTCGAGAGCGGGCACGGAAGCTGGAGAAGGAGTTGGAGGAGATTCGCGCCCAGGCCGAGGCTCGCCTTCGGCGGACCTGATATTGGTCCGCCCCTACCGGGTACCGGCCCCACCGCAGGGGCAGGCCTGGGTGTCCGCCCAGCCCCGATGCGGGTGCAGAGAGCACGCACAGCGTGACGCGCGTGCGCGAGGCGAGCGAGCACAGCCTCGTGGGCGCCCCTGCCCCACACGAGGAACGGCGCAGTTGCTTAGCACGGCAGATGGTTCGCAGCGCGCAGGTAGTCCTGCTCGTTGCCTTCTATCATCAGCTTGTGCACCACGACCGATTCCCGCTCAGGAATGGGTGTGGTCGAGTAGACGCACAGTCTAGCTATACACCGTCCACTCTCCAGCACCGCTACCGTCCCGGGCCCCGAGGGGATACGGTACACCCGCTGGGGATAGCTCGGGCTCACCACGTCCAGGAAGCCGTCTCGGCGCAATCGCTCGTACTCGTCGTCGGTCAGCACCGACCGCACGACCTGTTCTGCCCTCTCTTCCGCTTCTCGCCACGACTTGCTGATCCAGGGCATCGCGCTGTAGGCGATCATCGCCAGCAGCACCAGCGCCGGCAGAAGCAGCAGGAACAGGATCACCAGATCCATGGGCGTCGGCACGGCGATCTCCCCGCGCCGCGCGACCTCGCCCGCGGCGCGATTTCAATCCTCTTCGATCTCGTGACCGAGATGGCGAAGCGACGCAATCCCCGTGCCCGGCCGGAGGGAGTCCACCGCCGCCAGCACCTCCTGCACCGATATCATGGTCGTGCAGCCGGTGGTAGGAAGGGTGGGGCAACGGTCCTCTCGGTTCTTGAAGGCCCGCCAGCACTGTCTGCACGAGTCCGGCTTGGGGAAACGGGAGACCAGCGCCCTGCCGCGAGACCGATCGTATGGGCCTATGAGGTCGGGGTTGGAGGCTCCGAACAGCCCCACCCACGGGACCCCCAGCGCTGAGGCCATGTGAAGCGGACCGGTGTCGATGCCGATCACGACCCCGCTTCGCGCCAGCAGCGCGGCCACCTGCCTAATGCTTGCACGTGGCCACAAAGGCTTGGAGCCGCAGGCAGCGCGAACATCGCGCGCGTGGAGGTGATCTTGGGGCGCGATCAGCATCGTCGCCCACCCCGTCTCGGCCAGCCTATCGTTCAACTCTGCCCACTTTCGAGCGCTCCACCACTTCAAGGAGTTGGAGGCGGACACCACCAACGACGCGACCGGAGTCTCCGGGGACAGGCTCTTCCTGTGGTACTCCGCCGCCCACTCCTCTGCCTCTGGAAAGAGACGAACACGGGGTGTCCGGTCGGACGGCGGGATCGACGTGCCCAGCTCCGCCTCCAGGTGATCGGCGAGAAGGTCCACGGTATGCCGAACCCCCCGACGGAGGGGCCACTCCGGAGTCCACCATTCGTCGAACGGGGTCTGGCTTTCCCACACCCAGAACAGGTTGATCACTCGCTGGAATGGGCCGAGGTCCAGGGCGAAAGCCGGCTCTGCGGCCCAGGCGATGAGACGTCGCGGGATCAGTCGATCCAGGGGGCGCAGTGGAGTAGGCGTCTCGCTGACGAAGTAGGGGGGGCTCACAACCTCGTAGTCACCATCGGGCAGCAGATCCGATGCGTACTCCCGACCGATCAGAGTGACCCTCCATTCGGGCAGGTGGGTGCACACCGCCCGAAGCAAGGGCTCCATCATCACGACGTCGCCGATTCCGGGGGCGAAAGGTATGAGGAGGAGGCGACCCTCTCCGTCGCCGCATCGCTTCATCGGCTTCTCACCGCCACTGTAGGGCTCTTCACTGTCGCATCAGGCAAGGGACGTGCCGGTGAGTGGATCCGCCACCATCTGGCATGGTTGTTGCCCCCGTCCGCCAACGAGTGAGAGCCGCACCCGACGAAGGAGCCTCCCGACGTGTTTCGTCAACAGCGCGCCCCGGAGCGCCAGTGGAAGCTGATCCTGGTATCTCACACCCACTGGGACAGAGAGTGGTACCTCCCATTCCAGCGATTCAGGGCCTTGCTGGTGCAGGCCGTGGACAGCCTGCTGGAGATCATGGCCTCCAACCCCGACTATCGATACTTCACACTGGACGGCCAGACCATCATCCTGGAGGACTACCTGGAGGTCCGGCCGGACCGGGAGCCGCTGCTTCGGGGGCTAGTGGCGGAGGGTCGTATCCAGATCGGCCCCTGGTACGTCATGCCCGACGAGTTCCTGGTGAGCGCCGAGTCGCTGGTGCGAAACCTCCTTGAGGGGCGAAGAGTCGCCTCTCGCTTCGGCCCAGTCATGAAGATCGGCTACATGCCCGACCCGTTCGGCCATATCGCGCAGATGCCACAGATCCTGCGAGGCTTCGGCATCGACTCCGCGGTGCTCTGGCGAGGTGTGGGCAGCGAACTCAGCCACACAGAGGCCCTGTGGGAGGCGCCGGACGGCAGCAGGGTGCTGCTGCTCCACATGCCGAAGGGCTACGCAAACGCCGCGGTTCTCCCCACAGCGTCCGACGCCCTGATGGAGCGGCTTTCCCACATCCGCGCCGAACTGGAGCCGGCAGCCACCACCCCCTACCTGCTGCTGATGAACGGGGACGATCACATGTTCCCTCAACGTGAGATACCGGAGATCGTCCGAGAGGCCAACCGCCGCCTGCGTGACGCGCAACTGATCCACGGGACGCTCCCTATGCTGATCCAAGGGGTACGAGAGTGGGCCGAGGCAGAGATGCCGAACTGGGTAACCCTCAAAGGGGAACTCCGATCCTCCGAGCGCGCCCATCTGCTGGCAGGGGTGCTCTCGTCCCGCATGCACGTCAAGCAGCGCAACGATCGTGCGCAAGTCTTGCTGGAGAGGTGGGCGGAGCCCTTCAGCAGCTTTGCCTCCATCCTGGCACCCTCCCCCTGGCCATCGGGCAGCACCGCTACCGAGGTGATAGCGCCGGACACACAGGCCCTCCTGAGGCTGGCGTGGCGTTACCTCCTGATGAACCACCCCCACGACTCCATCTGCGGCTGCAGCGTCGATCATGTGCACCGGGAGATGGAGGTCCGCTACGACTGGTGCGAGCAGGTCGCCGGCCCCATCGTTACCAGTGCGCTGGAGTCACTCGCTGGAGCCGTCGACACCAAGACACTGCTGCACCCCGCCCGCGCGAAGGGAGCACTCGTGGTCTTCAACTCCGAGTCAGGGCCGAGAACCGACTTCGTGGAGGCCACCGTTCAGCTTCCGTCGGAGGCCGAGGAATCGGCCCTCGTGACCTCCGAGGGGCAGCGGGTCCCCTACCAGGTGCTCAGGGAGCGGCACACCACGCTGGCAACCGCCACCCTTCGGCGAGCCGAGCTTCTGGGCTATCTTCGGCTGGCCGGCCCGGGTCGCGACTGGCCGAAGTGGAAGTTGCAGCTCATGGAGAAGATCGTGCGGGCCGCGTTACGGGAGAGGATGCCCGACCTGGTGGTCACCAACATGGACGTGGTGCCTGGGGCAGACCCATCCACGGTCGAGGTCGACGTGGAGGCTGCAGCGGGGACCCGGCACGATTACGCCGCCATCTCTGCGGGTATGCGCCAACTGACGAGCCTGGTGGATCGAGGTGACGCACAGTACTTCCGCTTCCGGGTCCGTCGCCGCGACCTGGTGGAGATCGGCTTCGTCGCCCCCGCGGTACCCGCCCACGGCTACAGCACCTTCCACTTCGAGGTCACCCGCCTCACCCAGGCCCCGCCCGTCCACGGCCACGAGGTCGTGACACTGGAGAACGAGTCCCTCTCGCTGCAGGTGAGCCGTGAGGATGGGTCCATCCACCTGATCGATCGGGAGACGGGATCGATCTACTGGGGATTGAACTCCTTCGTCGATGGCGGGGATGCCGGCGACGAGTACACCCACTCCCCGCCGGCCCGGGATCGACTGGTCGAAGGCCCGGCGGTTCCGCCTACGGTTACGCTGGAGGAGAGCGGCCCCGCGAGGCAGAGGATTCGCGTGGACATGGTGCTGCGGCTGCCGGCGGGACTCACGGACGATCGCCAGGCAAGGTCAGAGGAAACGGTGGATTGCCCCGTCACCAGTTGGCTCTCCCTCTATCCGGACGTCCCTAGAGTGGACGTGCACACCGTTATCACCAACCGGGCGCGCGACCACCGATTGAGGGTCCACTTCCCCACGCGCCTGAGCACGCAGCATTCCCACGCCGAAGGTCACTTCGACGTGATCCGGAGGCCGGTCTCCATCACGAGTCCAGCCCAGGAGTGGATAGAGCATCCGGTGACCAGCTACCCGCAACTCACCTTCGTGGACATCAGCGACGGTGAGTCGGGCCTTCTGATCGCCAACCGAGGCCTGCCCGAGTACGATGTCGCCCTCTTGGAAGGTGGCCCATGCATCGCCCTGACCCTGCTCCGGTGCGTCGGCTGGCTCTCTCGGGACGACCTGGCCACACGACGGGGAGCGGCCGGTCCGTCGGTCGCCACTCCGGAGGCACAGATGATCGGCACCCACACGTTCGACTACTCCATCGTCCCCCATGCGGGGGGCTGGGAGCAGGCGATAAGGCAAGCCCACTGGTTTGCCAGGCCAATGCGGTCACACTGGACCGGAAGGCACTCCGGAACGTTTGGCGGCGCGGGAAGCTTCGTCGATCTCTCCCCCCGCTCCCTGCTGCTGTCGGCCGTGAAGCTGGCCGAGGACGGAAGCGGCGACCTGATCATTCGCCTCTACAACCCCACGGAGAAGCCGGTCGAGGGAAGCTTGAGCACACTGTTTCCGTTGGCGTCGGCGGAGCTATCCAATCTAGGTGAAGATCCCGGCGAGGACGTTCCGCTCGACGAGCGGGCACTGCGCTTTCCAGTGGCCGCGCACCAGATCGTCACGCTGAGGCTCACACCAGCCAGGTGAAGGCACCTCTCAGTCCGCCTCCGGCCCGCTCAGCTATGGCCTCCTGCGCCTGCCCGTAGAAACGATTCGACGCCATCGCATCCGAGGCGTTCGTTGCCGCGACCTAAGGCTACCGAAGTTGCCATAGCGATGCGGACGGCCCTGGCCGAATGGCCACCGCCCGCCCGCCCAAGGGCGGGTCTTGGACCCGCCCTCCAAGTCTCACGATCACGTCGATTGGGCCCTAGGGACTCACCCGGCTGAAGTAGTCGATCACTTGTGCCAGATCGTAGTACTTCCTGTCGGGCAGCCGCTGGAGCGCATCCACCACCATCTGCGGCGCCCCCTGTCGTGTGACGTGCTCCAGTATGTCTGCCTTCGAACAGGGATACTGCACGCCCTCCAGGTAGTCCACGACAGCCGCAGGCGATGCCTCGGTCCTGTCTACTCGCTCCTCAGACATACTCTGTGTCCCCCATTCGCATCCGTCACTGCCGTCCTGCCGGCCGGCCAACTCGCTGGCGAGCCCGCTCCAGGCACTCCACTACGTCCTCATCAGAGAGCTGCTCGAACCCCACGTAGTGGTAGCCCACGGCGTAGAAGGGCTCCGGGGTCTCCAGACACACCACGCGGTCCGCCTCCCTGGAGACCCTCCACAGGGACTCCTCCGGCGCGACCGGCACCGCGGCCACAAGGAGGGCGGGGCGAGTCTCCCTGAGGCCCCGTAGCGCCGCAAGCATCGTGTACCCCGTGGCGATGCCGTCGTCCACGACGATCACCTTCCGGCCAGCCGTATTGGGTGCAGGCCGTCCATGACGGTAGATCTGTATCCTCCTACGAATCTCCCCGCGCTGCCTCTCCGTCTCCTCCTGGAGGTACTCCTCGGTCACCCCCAACAGGGAGACCACCTCCTCGTCGATCCACACGCCGCCTCCCTCGGACACTGCCCCTATGGCCAACTCCGGATTGTCCGGCGCCCCGATCTTCCGAGAGATGAACACGTCGAGGGGAAGGTCCAGCGCCACGGACACCTCGTAACCCACCACCACGCCCCCTCGGGGAAGAGCGAGGATCAACGCGTCCGTTCCCTTGAACTCTCCCAACTCCGCCGCAAGGCGTCTGCCCGCGTCCTGTCGATCCTCGAAAAGCGGCATCGCGTCTCCTCTCACGATTCCGAGTTCTGGGTTCTGTGTCAGCGGCACTCAGAACCCAGAACTCGGAACCGGCTAGGCGGCCCGGCGGCGCTCCTCCTCCGTGCCCTCCATCCCCAACTCCTCCCGGACCTGCAGATAACGGATGAGGTTGCTTCGGCTGAGCAACCCCACCAGTCTGCCGAAGGACACCGCCGGCAACTGGTTGACATCGTACTCGGCCAGTATCCTGAGTGCGTCGAGAACTTCGTCGTCCGGTCCCACCGTCCGCAGATCCGCCGCCTTGGCCATTACCGCGGAGACCGGGGTCTCATCCCATCGTTCGCGGGGCACCTGGCGGATCTCGTTCAGGGTCACCATCCCAATGAGCCGCCGGTCCGCATCCACCACCGGGATGGCCCGCACAGCCCGCTGCAGGATGAGATCGTGCACCACGACGGATAGCGGCAGCCCACCTTCCACGGTCGTCGGGGAAGGGTTCATGATCTGCCGCACCTTCACCCCGCGGAGCCATTCCATCTCCACGGTCTGTCGGCCGGCAGCCTCGGCGGCGTTGTTGAGGAACCAGCCAATCAGGATTAGCCACAGCCCACTGAGGAATGCTCCGGCGAAAGCGATGAACAGCCCACCGAGGATGAAGATGAAGGCAACGATGTGCCCCGACGCCACCGCCACCCTGGTCGCCGTCGCGAAGTTGCCGGTGATCCCCCAGACCACGGCCCGAAGGACTCGCCCGCCGTCGAGGGGGAAGCCTGGGATCAAGTTGAATACGGCGAGCAGCACGTTGATTCCGGCCAGGTAGCCGAGCACACCCTCCAGCGGTCCGGCTCCCGCACCGATCGCAATCCAGACGGTCCACAAGGCCCCCCCCAGGACCAGGCTGGAGATAGGGCCGACGATGGAGATCAGCAGCTCGTCCCAGGCGCTGGTGGGCTCGCCGGTGATGTTGGAGACGCCCCCGAAGATGAAGAGTGTGATGCTGCTGACCCTGAGCCCCCTGGCCTGAGCAACGAAGGAGTGCGCAAGCTCGTGGACGAGCACGGAGACGAAGAGCAGCAGGGATGCCGCGAAGCCCATGCTCCAGTACACGACGGGATCGAACCCTGGGAACTGGAACGGGAAGAACCCCACGGCCAGAGTCCAGGCCACCAATAGGAACACCAGAATCCAACTGTAGTGGACGCCGATTTCGATCCCGTTGACCGTGGCTATCCGCACGGAACTTCTCACCTGCGTCAACACCCCCCGGTAACTCGGATCGAGGAGAAGCTGCATCGCCACCAGCACGAAGGTCAGGGAGCGATCCAGCGGGCCAAACGAGGGAGCACGATATGTGCCAAGTCGTGGGGAAGTAACACGGGCCCGCAGGCCTTCGCGAGTCCTGCGGGCCCCACATATCAACTATTGAGGAGTGACGCTGGGGCGAAGCATCGACCCTGCAGCGCTGTCCGGTGATACCCCGGGGGCGCGAGGCTCGTCCATGGCCTCGCGTTCGGCGCGATCCGACCTAGCAGCCTACCGGGCGCCCCGAGCCCGAGCGGCCTTCTGCCGCCGCTTTCTCTCGGCTGCCCGAAGCTTCTCCCTCCTGAGCTCGCCCTTGGAGATGAAGTGCCTCTTGCTCTTCATATCCTTCAGCAAGCCTTCCCTCATCACACCACGCTTGAAGCGGTGTAGCAGTTCCTCGAAGCTCTCGTTCTCTCTCGCGATTACCTGCACCTACACTCCTTCGGGGCTTCACCGTAGCTGGATGCCTCTCAAGGTCCCCACTCTACCCCGAAGCAACCTCCCTTCCTGCTGTATGCTCTAACCAGGTATCTCTGGTTCACGCCGACTCCTCTGGAGGGAAACGTGTACTCCATCCAGAGATACCTGCTTAGTGTGGTAGTGTGGCCCAAGGCACACAATAGTATAGCGGTACAATGCCCTCCACTGCCAGACCCTCCGCGGGAACGACCCACTACCCGCTTCTGAGGTCCCTCTCCGCCGGGCAGCCGTGAAGCCCTTCCGCCCCTCGGACCCCTCGCACGATCGCCCGCGCCAGGGCCTCGGCGGCAGCCTCTCCCAGCGAACTCAGGTCCTCCTCCCTGCTCTCCGCTCCCGCCGAGCCAAGCGCGAAGAGGGTGTCCCCGTCGAAGGGGGTGATCGGCCGAATGGCCCTCGCCATCCCCTGGTAGGCTAGCCGCGCCAAGCGGTTGGCCTGGCTTTTCGTCAGGCGGGCATCCGTGGCGATCACACCGATGGTGGTGTTGGCGCCGGGGCTGGCGCTGGGCGCTCCACCGGATCGCAGCCAGCGGGACGTGTCCAAGAACCCCGCTCCGTCCGGCCGGCGCGCTCCCGCGACGATCTCGCCGCTGGCGGGATCGACCACGTCGCCCACGCAGTTTACCGCCACCAATGCACCCACCACCGTGCCCGTGGACAGTCGCACGGAGGCGCTTCCCAGTCCGCCCTTCATGGCCAGGGCCGGGCCGAGCGCCTTGCCCACCGTCGCGCCCGTGCCGGCTCCGACGTTTCCCTCGGGCAACTCCTCGGCCGACGCGGCGAGGCACGCCCTGTATCCATCCTCCGGGCCGGGTCGCACCGACGCGCTACCCAACGTGAGATCGAACAGGATCGCCGCGGGAACGATGGGAACCCTGGCCACCCTCATGTCGAAGCCTCTCCCGCTCTCCTCGAGGTAGCGCATCACCCCACCGGCGGCCTCGAGCCCGTAGGCGCTGCCTCCGCCCAGCAGCACCGCGTGGACCTCCTCCACCAGGCACGTAGGATCCAATAGCGACGTCTCCCGAGTGCCGGGCGCCCCTCCTGCCACCAGGCACCCCCCCACCGTGGGACGGTCGCAAAGCACCACCGTGCAGCCCGTCGCCGCCTGCCGATCTGTATGATGGCCCACTCTGAAGCCGGGCACGTCCAGGAATGTTCCGCTGTCCATTCTCACATCTCCTCGAATTGGAGTCACGCGGGGGTGCGCGTCGTCTGGAAGCCACACCCTGTATGATAGAATAGCTGACGTCCAGTCGAGAATCGGGAGGCAGGGAATGGGAGCACTCGAAGAGGCCAAGGCGTCGGTCGACGTGGCTCGGCTCCGAGAACAGGTGGCTCGCGACCTCGTGAAGCACGCCTATCTGATTGGGGATTTCGTCCTCAGTTCGGGGCGGAGGAGCCGCTACTACTTCGACAAGTACCTCTTCGAGACGAAGCCCCACATCCTGCGCCCACTGAGCAAGCTGCTGGCCGCGGAGATTCCAGCGGGCACGGACCGCATCGCCGGCCCCGAGTTGGGCGCTGTCGCGCTCGCCACAGCCGCTTCGCTGGAGACCGGCATCCCATTCATCATCGTCAAGAAGGTCACCAAGGAGTACGGCACTCAGCGAGCCATCGAGGGCGAGGTGCGCTCAGGCGAGAAGGTTGTCCTGATCGAAGACGTCATGACCACCGGTACCCAGGCTATCCACTCGGCTGAGAAGCTGCGATCCATGGGGGTGGAGGTGCTCTTCATCCTGGGAATCGTCGACCGGGAGGAAGGGGCTCGCGAGAATGTGGAGAGGGCTGGCTTTCAGTTCAAGCCGCTCTTCACCAGGAGCGAACTCGAGAGCTACCTGCAGGACAAGTAGATCGGACGGCCTTGATACCTGATCAACTGGCCCACTGGATTCAGCAACTCTACTTGCTACTCCACAACAACGACGAGAAGGCTTTCTTCCTTATCCTCATGTTAGAAGAAGCGGGGATACCCCTCCCCATGCCGGGCGACGTGGTGATCATGTTCGCCGGCTATCGCGCCTCCCAGGGGCTCATTGGGGTCCTGGAGGCGGCACTCGCCGTCACCATCGGGGTGCAGTCCGGGTCTACCATCCTCTACTTGATCTCTCGGCGGCTGGGCCACTCTCTCCTCTTCAAGTACGGCAGGTTGATCCACCTGGATGCCAGGAAGCTAGAGATGGCCGAGAAGTGGATCCAGCGAAGGGGACCGGTGATGGTGCTGGCGGGAAGGCTCACCCCCGGTCTCAGGATTCCCACCTCCATAATGGCCGGTGTCTTCGAGATACCGTTCCACCAGTTCCTCTTGTACACCACGCTGTCGGCCGTGATCTGGAGCGTGTTCTGGCTGGCCCTGGGGTACTACTTCGGCATGAGCCTGCTCCCACTGGTCGGACGCCTGCACAGCCCCGTGCTCTACGCTGGGCTGGCACTCCCCCTGCTGTTGGTGGGGGCGGTGGTAGCGTTCTGGAGACGTCGACGGAAGGCGGCGGCAACTGCTACCGGCGCCGAGGGTCCCGCGGAGGCTTCGGAGCCCCCTACCTGGTCAGCCACCAGGCCGTAGCCGAGTCGGCCAAGTAGGCCAACGTGACGTACTTGATGGTGTTGCCGATCAGGCACGCCAGCCAGAAGCGAGGCACGGGATACGAGAGGGAGCCGGCCACGAGACCCAACACGTCGAAGACGGGATTGGGCACCGAGGCAACGGCGACGATCGCCCAGAAGCCGTACCTCGTCAGCCAGCGGTGTGCCCTCTGCCACCGCCTCCCCTCCTTGAGTCCCAGCACCGCCCCTCCACTCACCCCCAGAAGGTAGCCCATCAGCTCACCGGTGGCGGCGCCCAGCCCACCGGCTAGGCCCACCAGCAAGGGGTTCCAGACGGTGCCGGCCGCAAGCACAGCCGCAAAGCCGGGGGCAGGCAGCAGGACGCTGCTGGAGGAGAGGAACATCAGGACCGCAACACCGGGGTAGCCGAAGGCGGCCAGGGAGGCCGGATCGGGCCTCAAGAGGAAGAAGGACCCTACCAGTCCCGACAGCAGTAGCAGCCCGACGATGGCGACCATCTTACGGGCTCTGGCTACCTGCTTAGCGCGATCACCTAAGAGCACGAATCCCCCTTGGGCTCACCTCATGGACTGGAAAGCCGTCAGCCATCAGCGGGAGAAGGCATCGGGGTCGCCGGCAGGGTGCCCTATTCCCTAGCCCAACCGCCAACAGTATAGCATGCTCAGCACGCTGCGCCACAGCCGCGGGAAAGGCGCTGTGCTAAGATAGCGCCACTCACCACCCCGTAGGAGACGCTGATGCCGGCCAAGAGGGAAGAACACAACGGAGTGAGGATCGAGACCCTCGAGATGCTCCTGCACGCCCTCGCCCACGAGATCGAGAGTCAGGCCTATCTTCAGATGGCGGTGCGCGTTGCCGACGACGCCGATCTCAAGGCATTCCTAATCGACATCCTCGGCCAAGAACAGCTTCACGAGACCCGGCTGCGGGCCAAACTTCGGGAGAAATACTGCCTGGATATCTAAGTGGCATCAACTAAGGAACAGATCTTGCCGAAGGGTCAGCGACTCGCCTGATCAGGCCGTTTGGCGGCCTGATCGCGGGGGTGCTACGAGCCAACCTCTCCAGGATCCCTCGCACGCCCTCCTCGTAGCGCGGAATCACAACTCGCCCGCAAGGAGGTCACGAAGAGACTTGCTGATCACCGACGACAAGAGAAGCGAAGGCCGCGGCAACCAGGACGAGATGGCGGGATTATTCTTTCGTGTTCTCTACAAGTTGGGCGTCGACACTGGCGACTGGAAAACCTGGTACGGGACTCGGCCCATGCTATTCGCGGGTTTCGAGCGGCGACCGCCAGCGGTCCAGCCCCCCTCGAACCCAACTCAAACCCGGTAACCGGCGACTACCGGGGCGAATGGTCAACGCACTTTTCTGCAATCTGTCGAAGGAACGGGGTGCCCATCGCAAGACTGGTGATGGAGTACGCCCCCTTGTAGGCTCCGCCGCGGGTCGGGCGATCGAACCTGCCCAAGGCACAACGACTCTTGCCGGTACCGTCCACCGCTTCCAGGTACTGGCAGGTAAGACACTTGATCGCGGGCATACCGCACTATCCTCCTGAGGTCTGTAGGGGAATTGATGGAAGGATTGTAATGTCATCATACAGCTAGCCGCCCACCACGTCAACGAAGAAGCTGCGGCAGGTAGGAGGTGGATCTACTCGAGGATCTCGTAGTCCGCGTCGATCACCTGCCCGCCCTGCTGCCCACTCCCTCCTTTCGGTCGGCGGCCAGCGGGCCCAGCCAGATGCTCTCGCACCACCTCCTGTGGGCACAGGCGGACAAAGAGCAACAGAGCCAGGACCAGCAGGGTGAGATCGTCGAACTGCCCAAGAGCGGGGAGGAAATCGGGCAGCATATCCACCGGAAAGAGGGCGTAGAGCAGGGCGCCGGGCGGCACCAGCTTCGTGGCCAAGGGCACCCTCGAGTCTCTCAAGAGCGGCCACGCCAGTCTCACGGTCTGCCACAATCGCCACACGAGAGCGATTCTGAGCCACATCGTCGGCACCTCACCTGAGTCCTTACAGTACCGCGCCGACTATGGCCTGGACACCGCGAACGCGGCGAAGGGGAAATCCGACCCACCCCAGGCTCGCTGCAGGTCGTCGGCGCTCATGACCCGGCCGTATCCCGGGCCGTCGACGTCGACCGAGTCGTTGTAGACGAAATCGTCTCCCAGCATGCCGGAGATGACCACGTAGTGATCGTCCCAGCTATCGGAGTCGGCCCTGCCCGGCATATATCGGAAACGCAACTCGACGATGGCAGGACGGCCCTGGCCCAGTTGAGATCTGAGATCCTCGAGGCTCCAGCGGCGGAAATTGACCCCCTCGTATAGACCATGCACCCTCAGCCCATAGCGTTCCACCAACTGTGCCAGGAACTCGATCCCGAACCCGTTGTCCGGTCCCCAGGTGCCCTGCAGCCTGTTGGCTTCGGTCCGCAATTCGTCCGTGGGAACGAAGGAGTGCAACTGCTCCAACACCATGCCCACGCTCGCCGGTCCGCAGTTGGACGACTCCGCGGGGCTACCATCCATCTGACTGCGGAAGGGGACCCTCATCCACAGCCCCTCTCCGGCGTGCAACGATGCCACCTCCGAGCGGGTTAGCCGCCTCATCCCACGCCTCTCCGCAGCCAGCATGGTACCCGCGGCTACGACTTCCGAGGCACTCACCCACCCCTCGAGTGGATCGAAATCGCGACCGTTACCCAGATAGAACACCCGAAGGTCGCTGCCCCGATCCTCCAGGACCTCCACCACCGCCCGCTTCGGCAGTCTGCCCGCAGTGTCGGAGCCTCTCCGCAAACCGGTTCGGAGTTCGGTTTCCTGCGGAGCCAGCACCCACCTCGGAGCCGGAGCTGGCTCCACCTCCGACTGGTCCACCCATCCTTCACCTTCGGACTCGTCCGCGTCGCCGCCATCTCCTTCGTAGTACACTTGGATCCGACCATCGCCGGTCCCGAGCACCTTGAGTGGATGGCCCTCTGGCAGCGGCGCGACCACTTTGGATGGCGGTGATGGCTCACTCCAGAGGGTTGTGGCGCGCCGCGTCCGCACCCACTCAGGTCGCGTCGCCGGGCCGGGGGTAGCGGTCGGAGCGCCCAGCGCCGACACCCCCACCAGCGCCTCCGGCCGCTCGGTCGGTCCTGGCGAGCCGTCCGACATCCCCGAGGGGATGGGCTCTGCCGCGCGGATCGAGGGCGCTTCCTCCGGGGCAGCCGGCAGGGCGTCCAGCAGAACGGCCGCTATTGAGAGAACACTGACTGTGGCAATACATAGCCGCAGAAGCCGCTGGGAATGGCGGGTGGTCATGCGGCAATTATGCACTCTCGCCCGGCGCTGTCAATGCGCTCCCGTGGCGTTGGCACGAGTATTGATGACCTGGTTGAAGAAGCTCTCTTGGAGGTAGTGACGGAATGCCACCAGTTCCAGGCGGCCACCGGCATCGGCGCCCCCGATCCCTCCTGTCGTGCCTCTCTCTTCTACTAGGAGCGACCCTGCTGCTCCTGTCACCAGCACAGGGCTCCTCCGCATTCGAGCCGTGGTGGGTTCAGAACCATCAGGAGACCCAGCTCTGGTCTGGACCGGATGCCCAGGCGATCTCGTTCGGCCGGGTGCCCCAGTGGAGCTACTTCCAGGTGGTGGCACCACAGAAGGGCTCCCGGCTGTACGTGCTCAACCCCCAGACGGGTGGGTTCGCCTACATCGATGCTGCGGCGGTGGGCCCCAGCGCACCCCCGCCAACGGCCTCACCCGCGATCCTCAACGTGGAAGCGGCAGCCCCTCTGCGTCGCGCGCCGGAGATGCCACCAGGTTTCCAGGGTTGGTGGGTATCCAACTTCGAGGAGACGGAGATGTGGTCCGGCCCTGGAGGTGATGCCATCAGCCTCGGCAGGGTGCCGCAGTTCAGGCGCTTCTTGGTGGTGGAGCCACAGCAGGGCGAGCGGCTCAAGGTATGGAGTCCGGAGACGGAGCAAACCGGCTACGTCGACGTCTCGGTGTTGGGCCCATCAGGCCCCTCGGTCTGGCTGGCAGCCATGCAGGTGAAGCTGGTGAGACAGGTGTACCTTCCCGGTCGATCCATGGGGAACAAGAGCTACGTGCGGAACTTGCCCGTGTACGACGACGAGACGGAACTGCGCCACGCTCCCCACAACACCCGGCTGCAGATCCGAGAGATGGTGGTGGCACCGGACGGCAGCGAGTGGTACACCGTGGACGGAGGAGGGTACATCCGAGCGGCAGAGGTGAGGCTGCCACGCCCGGTGTCGACGATCCCAACGGCCGGGCGATGGATCGATGCAGACCTGGAGGAGCCCGCCCTGCTGACCGCCTACGAGGGCGATAGGGCCGTCTATTCCGCCATGGCCATCAAGGGCTTCACGGCGACCCCGACCCTGCGCGGTACGTTCCAGATCCTTCGCCGGGTCGAGAACGAGACCATGGATAGCGAGACCATCGGGATCCCGAGGAACGGGCCGGGCGGCTACTACCTCAAGAATGTGCTCTACACCCAGTACTTCACCCACGATGGGGCGTCTCTCCACTACAACTACTGGCTGGGGACCTTCGGCTACCCTGGGAGCCATGGCTGCCTGGGGCTCAGTCTCGAGGATGCCCGCTGGTTCTGGGACTGGGCCACCGTGGGCACCCCGGTGATTATTCGCTAGAGGCTCCCTCGATTCGAGGTGGCCGGACGGGTCACCGGCTGGGCGGAATCCGGCGGGGACGACGAGGCCCCCGCCTGCTCGAGGGATTCGATCGTGACGCCCGCAGCGTTCAGACTTCCGCCGCGGGCCTCCTATTTCCACCACTTCGGGTGACTGCCTGGTCTACTAGATGCGAAACAACCCCCTTCTAAGCGATAATAGTGGCCAACCTCAAGGAGATCAGCGTGCGGGAACGAAGCGAACCAGGACAACGACTCTACTCCCAGGCAATCCGGCGGACCCGGCCTCGACGCGCAGCCAACCCCCTCTTCGGCAGACCCAAGGCATTGCTGCTCGTAGCACTGGCTCTGGTCGCCGTGGCCGTGGCACTCGTTACTCGATCCGCTCCCCAGAATGCGACGGGCTCCATGGGATCGGAGCCTCGCAGCAACGCGTCCCTGGCGTCCAGGGCAGGCTCCGAACCGGCCGGCGCTTCCGTCCAGCCGACCCCTACCCCAGCGGCCATACGCCCGTTGGCGGTGCCCACCGCCAGCCCGTTGACTTCGACGGCCGCTCCCCCGGTGCGCAAACCGGGCACCCCCGATCCCGACCCATCCACCGACCACGTCGTCGTGATGGACGGGGACTCGGGCGCCATCCTGTTCGAGCGCAACGCCCACGAGCCGGTCGCCATGGCCAGCCTGACCAAGATAATGACCGCGATCCTCGGGATCGAGTACGGCAACTTGACCGATCGCCCCAGGATCGACGTGAACGCCCGGGATCTGTCTGACAGCACACTGATGGGGTTGGAACCGTGGTTCGACGTGAGCTTCCAGGACCTGCTGTACGGGCTGATGCTGCCCTCTGGCAACGACGCCGCGCTCGCCATCGGGCGCTACGTCTCCGGCAGCGACGAGGCGTTCGTGACCCTGATGAACCAGAAGGCAGCCTGGCTGGGGCTGAGGTCCACCAACTTCACCAACGCTCACGGGTTGGACGATCCCAACCACTACTCCACCCCCTACGACATGGCGACGCTCGCCCGCTACGGAATGCAGTACCCTACCTTTCGGAAGCTAGCCGCCGCCAAGACGTACGACGTAGTGGGAAGCAACATCTCCTACACCATCCACAACCTCAACCCCGTGATCGGTGCCTACGAGGGAGCCGACGGGGTCAAGATCGGCTACACGGACAATGCGGGGCGGGCAATGGTTGCTACCGCCGTCAGGGACGGCCATCGGGTCTACGTCGCCTTCATGCGCAGCGAGGCCGGGCTGGCGCCTGACACCACCCTGTTGCTGGACTGGGCATTCAACTCCCACGTCTGGCCCACGAGCGGAGGATCTGAGCAGCCATGACGCCAAGATGCTCCATCTGTGTCTTCTGCGCCTCCAGCGAACAGATCGCCTCCCGCTACTTCGAGCAGGCCAGGGAGCTTGGGCAGGAAATGGCCCGACGCGGCCACCAGTTGGTGTACGGCGGAGGTCGACTCGGTCTCATGGGGGCAGTAGCTCGGGCGGTTCACGACGCAGGCGGAAGGGTGATCGGCGTAATCCCCCGTCGGGCCGATTGGGCTGAGGCGGTCTACCAGGAGGCGGACGACCTGATCTACACCGCCACCATGAGGGAACGCAAGGCCATCATGGAGGAGAAAGCCGACGCATTCCTCGCCCTCCCCGGAGGCATCGGCACCCTGGAGGAGCTGCTGGAGATCATCACCCTCCGGCACCTGGGCTACCACGAGAAGCCCATTGTCATCCTGGATAGATACGGCTACTTCGACCCCCTGATCGAGATGCTGGTAAGGTCGATCGTCGAGGGCTTCGGCCGACCCCGCCTCCGAGACATGTTCCACGTCGCCACCACGGTCACCGACGCCCTTCATCACATCGAGACCTACGCAGCCCCTCGAGAGAAGAAGGCCACGGCAACCGAGGTGCTTGAGAGCACGACGGAACCGGGAGCCGACCAAAGCTGAGGGGTGAGGAGACCGCCGTCTCCCCTCCAAGACAGCGCGTAACACGACTCCTCCACCCAGCCAATACCCCCCACCCGGCTGGTCCCCTCCAAGCGACACGGCTCACATGCGCCTCCCCTTCCGGATCGACTCTTCCCCTGCCGCACGAGTGTAACCGGGTCGCCGAACCACCTCCCTCTAAGCGGGTTTCTCCAGATGGAGCACACGGTTCCGGCTAGAGAAGTCAGCATGGGCCAGAGATACCTCCTTAGCTCTTACCGTGGACTGCTTTCTGCGTTCAGACCCCCTCCACGGCTCCGCCGCCAGGAGTCGCTGGCCCGCAACCTCTCCTGCAGAAGGGGGTGCTACCAGTGAACGAAAGCCTCGAGGGGATGCGCCACAAGCTGGAAGGGCTATTCGACGCCGAGGACGGCTACACGGGGCCGATACTGCTCCTCGGTGTCCTGCTCCCCATGCTGGTGCTCGGACTCCTGATGCTGTCCCTGAGTGTGCTCGGCCCAGCCGGGGCGCCGCCGTCGGTACCCGACCCTCGCGGCCTTGGTCAGGGGAGCGCGATGTCCTCTCGCGCCGAGCTTGCCCCAAGCGTCCAGGATCTGGCCCAGGAACTAGACCGAGCCATTGCGACTGTGGAGAACGGCAGATGGCTCATCGCCGATCGACTGGACGGGCTGAGAGAGAAGCTGACCGCTGAGCGCAGGGCCGTGCAAAGCATGGAAGCCATGCTTGAGGAAATGAAGCAGGACGCCAACGCACACGCAGGCTCGAGCCCGCAGTCGGGCAACCTGCTGGTGAAGTATGGCGCCCTCCAGCGAGGCTACGAGAGTTGGCAAGCCGCAGCGACCGACCTCAACGCGGTCGCCGCGGAGATGGAGTCCGCGCTGGCCCTGGTGCAGGAGCACTCCGCGGAGGCGGCACAAGCCTCCCATCGACTCGCCGTAACGCTCCAGCAGGCCGGGGAGGCTCATCAGCTTCACCCGGTGCCCGGCGACGAGAAAGCGCCCATCGCAGAGTATGTCTCGGTAGCGCGCATCTCCACCCAAGAGCTTTCATCGACCAGGGCAGCAGACGCCCAGCTCGTGCAGAAGGCTAACGAGCTGTTGGGACAGGGCAGGGCCCTGGCGGAAGCTGCCCAACAGGCAGCTAGGTCCGTCCATCGGCCTCAGTTCCGCATGGGCTTCAAGCTGCTGGCCGATCAAATCCCCACTGTCGTGGGAGAGCCGATGGAGGACGAGCACCCGGACCCGGCCACCGGCAACATGGTCCAGCGCACCACTCGAGGCATGATGACGTGGCGAAAAGCCGACAACTGGACCGGGTTCACAGACGGAGTCCGAGTCTGGTACCTGACTCCCTCCGGCGTCCAGGTGCAGCCCGACGAGGGGAGATGAGCGCCGAAGGAACCAGCCGTCTGTCGGTTCGTCACTCCGGGGTGCCCGGTCGGATCAGATTCTCCGTCGTGGGACTGCGACGCAACCCGGCGTTGAAGGCTGCGGTCGAGGCGGCCTTCAACGACCTGGCGGGGGTACGCTCCGCGTCGGCGAACCCGCTGACGGGCAACGTCCTCGTCCACTACGACCCGCACCGTTGGGAAGGCTCCGATCTGATGAGGGAGGCGGGGCGCAGGTTGAGTGGCGTCACGGGTCCACGAGCCCCCGACGTTTCCCCCCACGACGGAGCGCAAGCCACGACCAGGAATCCGGCATCTGGTGCCCGACCGAACCCACCGGCCTGGCACGCCCTCCCCGCTCAGGAGGCGGTAGCCCTGCTGGGCGCAGATCCTGAGAGGGGGCTCTCCAACGAGGAGGTGGAGCAGCGGCTGAGGCGCTTCGGGCCTAATCGTCTGCCGGAGCCGAAGGAGCCCTCCCTCGCAGAGCTGCTCGTCAGGCAGATACTCAACGCCCCAACGGTGCTGCTGGGCGTCGGCGCTGCGCTCTCCCTCGCCATCGGGGCTGTCGTCGATTCCCTGCTGATCGGTGGCGTCCTGGTGGCCAACGCGGTCATCGGTGCGACCACCGAGCATTCAGGACAGAGAGCGATCGCGGCACTCCGCCGTGCCGCCCCGCTCCGCGCTCGAGTGGTCCGGAACGGCGTCACTGAGATCGTCGATGCCCACAGGCTGGTACCTGGCGACACCATCCTGCTGCTGCCCGGCGACCCGGTCCCCGCCGACGCTCGCCTGCTGGAGGCTCACCGGCTGACAGTCGAGGAATCGGCCCTCACTGGAGAGTCCCGGCCCGTGGAGAAGTCGCCCGAGCCGGTGGAGCCCGCCGCCGCGCTGGCGGACCGGCGATCCATGGTTCACAGGGGAACCACTGTCACGGGGGGTCGCGGGAAGGCCGTCGTCGTGGCCACAGGTGGGAGAACGGCCATCGGAGAGTTGCACCTCCTGGCGGCCAAGGCGGCACCCCCGCCCACACCCCTCAAGCGAGACCTTGCGCGGATCGGTCGGCAGCTAGCCGCCGCGTCGGCCGCCGTCTCCCTGGGCGTGATGGGACTCTCGCTGCTACGAGGCACGCCCTTGTCGCAGGCCGTCACGACCGCCGTCGCCCTGGCCGTGGCCGCGATGCCCGAGGGGCTCCCCACCGCCGCGACCACCGTCCTCGCCCTCAGCTCCGGCCGAATGAGGCAGAAGGGGACGCTGATCCGCTCCCTCCACGCGGCGGAAGCCCTCGGATCGGTCACCGTCGTCTGCGCCGACAAGACGGGGACGATCACCGAGAACCGGATGTCGGTGGGCGAGATACTGGTGGACACACGGAGGATCTGGGTCTCCGGCCCCGCCCTCTCGACATCCGGCGCCCTGTACAGCGATGGTCGGAGGATACTGCCCGATGGCGATCCCGCCCTGCGGGAGTTGCTCATAATCGGAGTGCTATGCTCCGACGCCGAGATCGCCGCCCAGCACGACGCCGAGATCACGATCGACGGCTCCCCCACCGAGGGCGCTCTCCTGGTGGCTGCCCTCAAGGGGGGCCTGCGGGTGGACGACCTGCGGCAACGCTATCCACGCATCGACCGTCGCGACCGAGTCGCAGGGCGACGCCACATGATCACCGTCCACAGAGGGGAAGAAGGGTTGTTCGCCCTCGCCAAGGGGGCTCCGGACGAACTCTTGGAGATCTGCGATCGGGTGCTGGCCGGAGGGGAGATCCGGCATCTACACCCGGAGAGAAGGGCCGAGTTCAGCCAGAAGAACGCCGAGATGGCAGGAAAGGCCATGCGGGTGCTGGCTTTCGCCCGCCGGGCCATACCAGAAGGCTACAGCGAGGCGGACCTCTCCAGCGGCTTCATCCTGTGGGGTTTGGTGGGGCTGACCGATCCCATTCGCCCGGGGGTGCCGGCGGCGGTGCGAGCCCTGCATCGGGCCGGTATTCGAACCGTCATGATCACGGGGGACCAGGCTGCGACGGCCGAGGCCGTCGCCCGCCAACTGGGGCTTCCCCGGAGGGGACCGCTCCACGTCCTCGAGGCGGGCGACCTATCTGAGATGGACCCGGAGGTGCTGCGCGGTCTGGTGAGGGACGTGGAGGTGTTCGCTAGGACCCCGCCCGAGATGAAGCTGGCCATCGTCCAGGCCCTCCAGGCCAACGGCGAGGTGGTGGCGATGACGGGGGATGGGGTGAACGACGCCCCGGCCCTCCGAGCGGCCGACGTGGGGGTCGCCATGGGTGAGCGCGGCACCGAATTGGCTCGAGAGATCGCCGACGTGGTGCTGTCCACCGACGACTTCACTCGAATGGTGGATGCGGTCGAGGAAGGACGGTTGGTCAGAGCCAACGTTCGACGCATGCTGCACTACCTGCTCTCCACGAACGGCAGCGAGGTGTGGGCGGTCACCGCGGCCGTGGCGCTCGGATTGCCCGCTCCCCTCACTCCGGGACAGTTGTTGTGGCTGAACTTGATCTCAGATCTCACCCCGGCCTTGGGGCTCGCCACGGAGCCGCAGGACCCGGATCTCATGGTGCAGCCGCCCCGCGACCCGGCGGAACCGATCATCCCGCCTTTCCTCCAGCGCCGCATCCTGGGAGAATCGGCCGCCCTCGCCGCCGGATCGCTTTCGGCCTACGGGTTGGGTACCCTCCGCCACGGCCGGGGCCAGATGGCCCAGAGCATGGCTTTCTGGAGCCTGGCCCTGGCGGATCTGCTGCACGTCGCCCTGGCGAGATCCGGCGCCCGGCCAGCTCTGGGCTACGAGCGGGCGGTCAGCCGCTCGCTGGCACTCAGCGTCGGCATCTCGGGGCTCCTGCAACTGGGAGTGCTGCTGCTCCGGCCCCTCCAGAGGCTGCTGGGCAGCAGCCCGCTCGGCTTCGTCGACACCATCATCTCGCTGGTGGCCGGCGTCACCCCCATCCTCGCCATCGAGGCACAACGCAGATCGAGCCCGTTTGCCCTTCCCCCTCCGAGTGAGATCGGGGCTGGCGGCCGGCAACCGCTGAAGGAGGCAGCATGACTCAGCGGCGCTTCTTCACCTCTAGTTCGGTGCTACTGGGGCACCCCGATAAGCTGTGCGACAGGATCTCCGATGCCCTGGTGGACGCTCACCTTGCGGTGGACCCCACGGCCAGAGTCCGCGCGGAGGCCGCCGCGGCGGGCCAGGTCATCTTCTTGGCGACAGATGCATCCCTCCGGGGCGAGGTAGACGTCACGGGGGTGGTCAGGAGGGTTATCGCCGAGACGGGCTACTTTCCCCAGGACATGGATGCCGATCGCTGCGCCATCCTCGCCCAGTCCAGCCTCATGACCCCGCCCTGGTCCAGGAGGCAGCCCTCAGTCCTGCAGCCACCCGAGAGACGGCTGGCCTCTGAGCAAACGACGGTCTTCGGGTACGCCTGCTCCGAGACGCCGGAGAGAATGCCGTTGCCGATCCAGTTGGCCCATCGGATCTCCACCACCATCGGCACATTGGCGCTTCAGAGGGCCATCCCGGGCCTGGGACCGGACGGCGACGTGCTGGTTACGGTGGAGTACGAGGACAACCGGCCAACCCGGATCGACACCATCATGGTCCAGCTACAGCACAGGGGAGAGCCACGGGACCTCGTGGAGGGACTGAAGACCATCGCGTTCGCCTCCATCTTCGACGGCATGTCGCTTGCGCCCGACAGTTCCACCCGCTTGCTAGTGAACCCCGGCGGCCCGCTCGAGGCGGCGGGGCCAGCGAGAGACGCCGGGCATACGGGCCGGAAGAACGCCGACGACACGTACGGTGGCGCGGCTCGCCATGGCGGCCACGCCCTCAGCGGCAAGGATCCCAGCCGGCTGGATCGCTCCGCCAGCTACGCCGCCCGCCACGCGGCCAAGAACGTCGTAGCCGCCGGTCTCGCCTCCGAGTGTGAGATAATGCTATCCTACGCCATCGGAGAAGCACGCCCGACCACCGTCTCCGCCCGTACCTTCGGCACGGGCGTGCTCCAGGATGAACGGCTCTCGGAGATCATCGGCGAGGTCTTCGACCTGCGCCCCGGTCTCATCGAGGAGCAACTGCGCCTGCGGTGGCTCCCGCGAGAGCGAGGAGGGCGCTTCTACCAGCGGCTGGCCGTCGGAGGACAGTTCGGGCGTATGGACCTCGACTGCCCCTGGGAGAGGCTAGACGCGGTAGACGCCCTGCGGGACGCCCTGAAATCGTAGGGCAACCACCCCCAACCATGCCGGAAGAGACGGCTCCGGCTGCGAGGGAGCAGCAACAGTGTCGGGCACGTCAGAGAGCCGCAACGTGGGCAGCCACCAGACGATCGCCGATGATCCCGCCTTCAACCAGCAGGTCTACGAGATCGTGGCCCGAATACCCAGGGGCAAGGTGACGACCTACGGCGCCATCGCCGAGGCCCTGGGCGACAGGCGGAAAGCCCGCGAGGTCGGCTGGGCCCTCTACGCCAAGCCCAGGGATGTCGATGCACCCGCCCACAGAGTCATCAATCGGGAGGGGAAGCTCACCGGTGGGTGGGCTTTCGGCAGCCCTGACGTGCAGCGCGGCCTGCTCGAGGCCGAGGGTGTTACCTTCCTGCCGGATGATCGTGTAGATCTGCGAAAGCACCTCTGGAAGCCCGAGGGATGCGCCTCCGGCGAGGAGGGCCAGCCCCGCCTCTTCTGAGAGGCCCTGACAGATCCAAGGAACACCCATTGGCATCGCTGCAACGAGACCTAGACGGATCCAACTCCCAGGGGAACCCCTCTCGACCACGGAGGCGGCCTCTTCGCTTGCTCCTGCTGGGGCTCGCCCTGGCCTGCCTGCTCGCGGGCGCGGGTGCGGTGGTGCCCGCCCTGTGGGTCTACCTGGCGGGGCAGCAGGGCATATACGACGATCCCGCTCAGGTCCCCCAGATGCCGGTGGCGATCGTCTTTGGAGCGGGATTGAACCCCGACGGGAGTCCCAGTTGGATGCTGGCGGATCGAGTCGACGCGGCTGTGGCACTGCACAAAGAGGGCAAGGTGCGCCGGATCCTGATGACCGGTGACAACAGCTCGGTGGGCTACAACGAGGTTGCGGCGATGAAGCGGCGCGCCGTCGAGCAAGGGGTGCCTCAGGAACTGGTCAACCTGGACTACGCCGGATTCCGGACCTACGACAGTTGCTACCGGGCAAAGTCCATCTTCGGCATCGATCAGGCGGTCCTCGTCACGCAGCGATACCACCTGCCGCGCGCCCTTTTCCTGGCCCGGTCCTTCGGCATCCAGGCGGTGGGGCTTGCCGCCGGACGCGACCGATATCCCCGTCAGGAGTATTACGATATGCGCGAGGCGGTCGCCCTGTCGATGGCCTGGTACGAGGTGATGCTCCTGCGCCCCTTACCCCGCTACCTGGGAGAGCCGGTGGACCTGGAGCTTCAGAACCGGGAGTAAACCCAGAGATGGATCCCTCACCGTCTCCAGGGCAGCCTCGGATGGATCAAGTTGGCGCGCACGAGCAGATCGGTATCGGCCAGGATCGTCTGGACAGGCCCATCCGCTATTGGCCGCCGCTCCCGGTCCCCGAAGACGACGGCCCGAACCCCCACCTCTCTCGCCACCTCTAGCTCCTGGGTGGTAGTCACGACGGTTCTCCCCTCCCCGCCCAGCCGAAGGATGAGGTCGATCAGCACCGCCTTGCTTCGGGGATCGAGGCTGGCCGTCGGCTCGTCCAGCAGCAGCAGCTCCGGGTCCACCGCGAGCACCGTCGCTATCGCCGCCCGCTTCTTCTCCCCCTCCGACAGCTCGTAAGGTGCGCGTTGGGCCAGATCTGCGATCTCCATCAGCTCCAGCGCCTCCTCCACCCTGCGGTTGACTTCGGCTGGATCCCAACCCAACTGGAGCGGCCCGAAGGCTACGTCGTCCCACACGGTGGGCGAGAACAACTGAACGTCGGAGTCCTGGAAAACCAGCCCCACCCGACGATGCAGCCGACGCGAGGCGCCGATATCGTCGGCAACTCGGGTGATGTCCTCCCCGAAAGCCTCGATCCGCCCGGAACTGGGATGGAGCAGTCCGTCCATGATCTTCAACAGGGTGGACTTGCCGCAGCCGTTCGCTCCCAGGATCACCACCCGCTCACCCAGAGCCACGGACAGATCCACCGAGTCCACGGCTGGGTACCGTCCCAGGTAGCTGTAGGACACCCCCTCCAGACGCAGCACTATCTCGGCCTTGCCGACGGCAACCTCAGAATCCACCTGCACCTCTCAAGCCATCCAAGAATCGGCCAGCAATAGTCCCGCGGCGAGCACCACTGATAGCGCCAGGAAGAACCGGTCCCCATCCCGCATCCTCGGGGGGCGGCTCGAGCGGATCTCCCCACCGAAACCGCGGGCCTCCATCGCGAGCAGTACGTCGGTGCTCATCTTCATGGAGCGACTAGCCAGGGTACCGGCTGCAGCGGCCGCCCAACGACGCTGCTCCGCGCCCGAGGTCTCGCCCACCGTGCGGCTCGCTCGGGCCTGGAAGAGGCTGTTGGCGGATCTCAGGAAGAGGAAGAGGTAACGATAGGTCATCGCCAGCACCACCAGGAAGCTTTCGGGCACCCGAAGCACCCGCAGCGCCGCCAGCAGGTCGGTCCAGCGGGTCGTGGTGACCAGCAGTAGCGCAATGGCGACGGATGTCCCCACCCGCGACACGAAGAGCAGGACGCTGGCAAGCCCGTTATCGGTCACGACCAACGGGAGGGGCGGACCGCCCCACAACACGAGGAGGGGCGCACCCGGCAGCATCACCAACGAGGGGAACGCCACGAACCCGGCGAAGAGGGGTATTCCCAGCCACACTCGCCTGGAGAACTCCCCCAAGGGGAGCCGAGAGGCCAGGCCCAGCAGCACCGTCACTACGTAGGCTGCCACGACCGGCGGCAGGTGGCGAGCCAACCCCACGCCCACGAGCAGCAGGAGGGCCGCGGCAACCTTGGCACGCGGGTCGATCCCCTGCAGGAGGCCCGGTAGGCGCGCCTGCTCCTCGGTAAAGACTGCCCGCTCAAGCGATGCCGTTATCCCCGCCACCGTCTTGGCGACGAAGTCGCCACGATGACCGGCCCAGCCCATTCCCATCCTCCCCGCTGTCTCCAGCCCTTGACGCACGCGGCCGACGCCGGCCCATACGTAGGGGCTGTGCCCGTGAGGCGGGCGAGCACAGACTCACGGGCACGGTCGCGTCAAGCTGTGTATGCCAGGGGCAGACACACGGGTCCGCCCCTACAACCGCCCGCAGTCCCAGTCTGCTCCGCGCGCCAACGTGCATCGCTCCTTCCGGCCCGCGGCAGTCAGCCGCATCCCCAAACGGTCAAGGCAAGCGTCGAGTTGCCAGGAGGCGAGCGGCGAAGAAGAGGGCGAATATGATCCCTATCCCGACGACGGCTGAGAGAATGTAAGCCGGCGCCTGCTGCAGGAAGGAGCCCTCCGCGGCGACCGCGGCCAACTGGTAGTCGGGCAGGGGCGCCCATCCCCACACGGAACCCGCCTGCTCGATTCCTGCCGGAATGTAGCCGACCATCTCCAGCAGCTCCTCGCCGCCCCACTCGAAATCGGCACTGCCGGGCGCCAGCAGCCCCAACGGAGTCAAAGTGACCATCAGCGCCAGCAGCGCCACCAAGGACCAGCCGGCCTTGCCCAGCCCCTGTCCGCGATCCACCCCCGATCCGACCCCGAGGAGCGAGGGATGGGTACGCAGCAGGTACGCTACGGCGAGAGCCGTCACCGCCGCCTCGGCGAAGCCCGCCAGGGTGAGGTGCACGGCGAGCATCGTGGGGAGAGTAACCTCCAGACCGTAGGGATTGTAGAGGGCACGACCTCCGTCGCTCCAGAGCAGGGGTTGGATGCCCAACTCCAAGCCGGTCAACAGGGCGGCCACGTTGATCCCCACGTAGCCGCCCACTGCCGCCGCCACGATGCGGCGTCTGGCCGAGGGCTTGTGTCCAGCCAACAGCCGGTACACCGCGTACCCCGAGAGCGGGAGTGCGATCCCAAGATTGAAGCAGTTTGCGCCGATTGCAGTAATGCCCCCGTCGCCGAAGAAGAGAGCCTGGATGATCAGGGCGGTGGATACCCCCACCACAGCGGCCCACGGACCCACGACGACCGCCATCAGGGTGCCGCCAACCGCATGAGCGGTGGTGCCACCTGGAACTGGGATGTTGAACATCTGCACGGTGAAGCTGAAAGCGGCGAAGAGGGCGATCAGCGGCGCGCTCCGACCACGAAGCATGCTCTTCACCCTGCGGCTCGCGTGATACCAGAAGGGCGCCGCGGCTCCGTACGCCACCGCCACTGTCGCCGGGCTCAAATACCCATCGGGAATGTGCATTTCCAACTCCTCTTCATGCCTGCCCTGAAGGGCGGTCGAACGGGAGTGCGCCGCTGCGCTCCACGCTGCAACTGAGTTGCAGCCATTCCGTATGAAAGGGCTAACTGCTACGGCAAGCAGAGCAAAGTCCGAAGATCGGGTAGCTCTCCAGGTCGGCCTGGAAGCCGTGGAGGGCACGCAGCCCCGCCTGGAGCGTGACGGCGACGCCGTCGTCCAGGTCCAACAACTCCCCACAGCGGCGGCAAAGCAGATGGCTGTGGCGCCCGCGGGAGGCCGGCTCGTACTGTGCCCGCTCGTCCCCGCACTTGTGCTCGGTGATGAGCCCCAACTCCAGTAACAGGTCCAGCGTACGGTAGACCGTGGTCTTATTCACCTTCAGGTCGGGGTGATGCGCAGACACCTTTTCCAGGATGTGTTCAGCGCAGATGTGGCCCGGGCAGCCAAAGACCGCCTCGCATACCGCTTCCCGCTGGGGGGTGAGGCGCAGCCCGCGCTCCGCCAGCGCCGCGGCGACCATCTCCCGCTCCGGTAGACCGAATCCGTGCCACTGGTCGAAGCCGGTCGAAGTGCACACGCATCGAGCCTCCCATCTGGACTGCTTCATTGCAACCAGGTTGCAGCGCGCGCATTCTATCCCAATCGGCCCCCTATGTCAAAGAGGATTCCCTTAGCCACGGGGGCTTTCAGTGTTGCCGGGGGCGTGGCCCTACCATCCGGGCACGGCGCACTGGACAGCGAAACACGGGTGGCGGTACTATTCCACAGACAGAAGGGGAACGCATGCAGGCAGCGTGTTCGCCCGCTGAAGCCCTCCTGACTCAGCAGGTGCCTCTCGCCGCCGCCTGGCCATCCGGAACACACCCGCCATCCTCGGAGGCGGACCTGATCGGCCGGAAACCTCGGAGTCCCCAGCACGAGGTATTGATGGAGTTGACATCCTTCGCCCTTCTCACCGCCATCGGGCTGGTGGGCGGCTTCATGGCAGGCTTCCTCGGCATCGGCGGCGGCATCGTCATGATCCCTCTCCTGATGTACGGGGCCGGCCTTCCCGTGAAACTGGTTACGGGGATCAGCATGGTCCAGGCCTTTTTCGCAACCTCCTCGGGGCTGTTCATCCATCGCCGCCAACGAACGGTGAACTCGAAGCTGGGCATCACCCTTGGCATCGCGGGGGTAGCGGGAGGGCTGGCGGGAGCGGTCGGCTCATCCCTGGTGAGCGGCCGGACGCTGCTCAGCATCTACATGGTGCTCGTGGCGATCGCCATCATGCTCCTCGTCTTTGCCCCTCGCAACGAGAAGACGGAGTGCCCCGACATCCGTGTGTGGAAGGCTTTCCCCCTCGGTCTCGCCGTCGGAACCCTGGCGGGAATGCTGGGCGTGGGTGGCGGCTTCATAATGACTCCCCTCATGATCTCGGTGCTGCGAATCCCCACCAAAGTCGCCGTCGGCACCTCCCTGCTGATGATCCTACCCACCACCTTCTCAGGGGCCGTCGGGAAGATCGCCACCGGCCAGTTCGACCTCCTGATAGCGGTCGCAGTGATCACCGGCTCGATCATCGGGGCTCAGTTCGGCGGCCGGGTGAACTCCAGGGTCTCGCCCCGAGTGATCCGAGCGTCGCTCGCACTCGTCCTGGTCGCCATCCTGATCCGAACCGGGCTGGACCTCTTGGCCGGTTGACACGACCGGGGCAGGAAACCTGCCCTGCCCTGCGTTCGCGTCAGCTCTCGCTGTGCCTGGTCCACTCTGGAAGAGGCTTACCCGTCGCCTGGTTCTCCAGCCAGTCCTTGATCTCCTCGGCGCTATGCGCCCGGAAGCTGAAGCTGAAGGCCCCTGAACGCTCCTGCGCCCGGATGTCTACGTAGGGCTCGCTCCACCGCTGGTTCAGCCAGCTCTTCAGTTCGTTGATCCCCTGCAGAGTGGGACTCGCTATCCTCAGGATGGCCAGCGGGCTTCCCGAGGCTATCGCCAATTCCTCTTCCGAGGCCATTTGCTCCGGCGCCGGCATCACGCCCTCTCGCTGAACCTCGGCTACCCCCTGCAGGACGTTCTCCACCTCGTCGGCCCGCTGCTGGGGAACGACAATCCGGAACTCGTACATCGGTCCCTCCACCGCCCCTACTCGGGCAGCCCGAACCTCCCGGTCCGGCGCTGTCCCCACAGGGCAAGAGGAGGGCAACCTACATGCCACCCACGGCACGGTCCAACGGTTTGCCACGGCACGGCCAAGCCGCCAGCCCCTCCCCGTCGCTCGATCCCCGACCGATAGCTGATTGCTTACGGCTGGCGGCCAGCTTACGAGCGCCACATTCGGCCGGTGGTAAGGCACATCCTCGCGATTGCCACCCTTTCTCGCCGCTGCGCGGACCATCCTGAGAGGAGGAAATGGTGGCATGGCCCTTGCCGCCTAGTGCGCCGCGGTGCCCGACGTTGTCGACCGCTCAGATTCAGCAGCACTGCCCGTTCTGCGGGGCATCGATGGCTAAGAAAGGGATACTCTCGATGGTTATGCAGCCTGGACGAGTCAAGATCTGGGAAGACCGACTTCGGGACATTGCCAGCAAGGGGCGCCAGAACCTGGAAGAGGGGATGGTCACCGAGAGCTACAAGGCCAACAAGGATCAGGTGATCCAGATCCTCAACCGTGCCCTGGCCAGCGAGTGGATAGCCTTCATGCAGTACTGGCATCACTACTTCATGGCCACCGACATCCACAGTCCAGAGATCCGGGAAATGTTCAAGGATGCGGCGGGAGAGGAGTTGCACCATATCGAGGAGATCGGCGAGCGGGTCCAGGCCCTGGGTGGGGTGCCCGTAGACAAGCCCGAAGACATCACCCAGCAGTGGATCAAATCCGTGGACTACGGCCACGACCTCCGGAGCATGCTGGAGATCGACCTTGCCGACGAGAGGGCCACGGTTGCCTTCTACAGTGAGATAGTACGCTTCTGCGGGTTCGACGACATCGTGACCCGGTCGATGTTCGAGGAGATACTGCGAGAGGAGGAGGAGCACGCCAACACGCTGGCCGACATCCTCTACGCCTACGATTCCAGCACCAACCGGCGCACCTCGTCACTCCACCAGCAGGTGGCCGAGGAGGCGATTCGCATCCCGCAGCAAAGGGCCGCATAGAAGACGGGAACGGGGCAACTCGGGATGAGGAGACCCGGGGACGAGGAGACAGAAGTGGGTTCCACAAGCTCGTCGGGAGATGCGTGACAGGTCATCGGAAGCCGATCCTGCACATCCCGCTTCGCTCCTCCCCGGGTCTCCCGTCCCCGTGTCCCGCGGCGCCAGCGTCTCAGGCGAGCAGCTCCACGATGTCGCCGTCGTGCAGTACGTACTGGCGCCCGACTCGCTGGCCGTGGAACTTGCCGGAGCCCCACAGCACCCCGTACTTCAGCTTCTGATGCAGTTCCTTGTGGATGAGCGCAGCGAGGTCGTCCACGGTGCTGCCTGCCCTCAGCACGGTTGGCTCCTCCATGTTCGCATCCCTGCCTGGGGGCTTGGTGTAGACCCTGATCACCCCCAACCGCTGGAACAGCAGCCTCCGAAGCTCCCCCAGCCCCGCCCCCGTCTCGGCCGACACGGCGATGGTGGGCCACCTTCCGGCAGCCACCTCTTCGAGCAACTCGTAGTTCGCTGGAGCGTCCGGCTCGTCCAGCTTGTTTCCGGCCAGCACCGACCTCTTGCCCACCACCAGATCCCCGGCATTCCCCTCCGGCTCGTCGGCCACGGGCTCGATCCGCATCGCGGCCAGTTCGCCGAGTATGGTGTCGAGGTCGCTGAGCGGGTCCACCGATAGGTCCACTACCATCAGCAGCAGGTCGGCGTATCGAAGCGCCGGCCGCATCCAACCTGGCGTGCCTCGGTCCGCGACGGGGGGGAGATCGACCAGTTGGATCTGCACGTTCTCGAAGGGCATCATGGCGGGCTGGGGAAGCTGCGTCGTGAAGGGGTAGGGTCCGACCTTGGGAGTCGCACCGGTGAGGGTGGACATCAGGTGGGACTTCCCCGCGTTGGGGGGACCGACCAGTGCCACCTGACCCGCGCCCTCTTTGGGCACGTGGTGAAGCTGGGCACGGCCCCCACCGGACTTGCGCTCCACCTCCTCGGTGAGCTTGGCGATGCGTGCCCTCAGCTCTCCCCGAAGGTGGTCAGTGCCCTTGTGCTTGGGCATGATGGCCAGCATGTTCTCCAGCGCATCGATCTTCTCCTGCGCCGTCCTGGCCTGCCGGAACGCCTTCTCGGCTTCGAAGTATTGCGGCGGAAGGTTGGTCGGCATCGCGGCCTCCGCAGCCATCGGCTTCCCTGGGATTCTACCCACTGGCGGGCCGTTCCGCCAGATGCTGGCCACGAAGGAAGCGCGCGCCCATCT
>JBLNDL010000071.1:0-27825 GCA_050261575.1 Sphingomonadaceae bacterium
GGGGGGGGCCCGGGGGGGTGCCCTGGGGGCGGGCCCCCGGGGGCGTTTCCTCGGGCCCGGGGGGCCCGGGGGGCGCGAGCCCGAACCCCGTTTCGCACGACCCGCGCTCCCCTGTCCTGGGCGGCACGTCTATCTCCTCTCCTGCGCCGCGGAACCGGACCGCTCGAAAGGCAGAACCACGAACTCACAGCGTTCGTCTCCACGGAACTGGCAGGCCACCTCCTCGCACACCACCTCCCTGTCCAGCAGCTTGGACAGGAATCCGGCAAACATGCCCCGGCTGTAGTGGTCCACGCAGCGGGGCGTCCGGTAGACCCCGGATCGTATGGCCACGGCGGTTTCGAAGAGGTTAGTGCCGGTCAAGCGAGCCTCGGGCTCGCGCAGGTCGAAGTGTACGACTTCGAGGTCACCGTATCCCATCAGCTTGTAGTTATCCACCAACTGGCGAAAGGCCCTCTCGGGGCCGGCGACGCCGACAGGATAGGCGGCCATCAACTGCTCGCCCACCCGAAAACCCATGTCGTAGAAGGCGTATCTGATCACATGGGGGGCGTGCTCGTGGAGCACCCGCATGAGGAAAACGTAGGCTGCCTCGGTCATCGCCACCGAGCGAACCGACTCCACAGTGAGCGTCCCCTCGAGACTGCGGATGGACTCCTCGCTTCGCTCTGTCGGCTGCTGCATGCTCTCTTCCGACATGGTCACCTCGCCGCTATCGTTGTGGCTGCACGATGATGCCGGTCCGAGCGTCGATGCTGAACTGGTGCATCACGCTGGTGAATTGCCCGCTCTTCAGCTTGCCCAACTGCAGGTAGCGCTGGAGTGCACCGTTGACCGAGACGTACTGCATCTTCAGGATCATCGGGTAGGCATGAGAGAGACCGTAGAACGCCCTCTCCTCCATGACGCCGCCCACGTAGACGTCCAGGGTCAAGGCACGCCTCGCCCGCAGGTAGCGTAGACGGTGCCCGGAGAACTCCAGGATCTCCGCGGTGGATGCAGTGGAGAAGATGGTGGATATGGAGTCCACCACCAACCTCACAGGAGCATCCCCCAAGCCGTCCAGCACTCGCTTCTGGTACAGAAAGAACTCGTCGAAGCTGCCTGGGTCGGGGATGAAGTGGCGCTCGGTGGAGCGCTCCCGGCTATAGGCGTCGATGAAGATCAGGTCCCCTCTGCGCTCGTGTGCTATGGTCCCCAGCCGCAGGGCGACCATGCTATCCCGCATGACCGAGGGTGGCTCGTCACAGGCCACGTAGACGCACTTGTCGCCGACCAGCAGCCCCTCGTGCAGGTACTGGGCTGCCAGCACGCTCTTACCTATCCCCGTGTCCCCCTGCACCATGATCTGGGTGTCGTAGCTGATGCCGGCCGGGATCAGGTCGTCCATCCCCTCGACACCGAAGAAACCCCGTCGCTCCCCCCCTTGTGGGCCACCGGCCCTTGGCTCAGAATGCTCACGGCTGACGGAGGACGGCTGCCCGCTCACGCCTCCACCTCCTCGGCCCTCGGGATGAGCTGGATGCCCCGAGATGTGATCTTCATCAGATGGTTGCCACTGGAGTGGTTCACCCCCCGCAACTTGTACACCTCCAGATATCGCTGTCGCCCCTTCTTCTCCCGCACCATCTTCAGCACCATGACGCCATCGATGATCGATTCCTCCACACCGAAGCGGCTGATCTGCTCGGAACCCACCGGAGGATCGGTGGTGATCAGGGCAGTGACGCCGTTGGCCTTGAACATGGAGGACATCTGGTAGACGAAGCGGCGGACCTCGTCCGGGTCACCGATCCGCTGGGCCAGCACGGTAAGGGAGTCGACCGCGACCCTCTGAGCCCCGAACTGCCGCACCACGTCGTCCATGCGGACCAACTCCTCGTTCGGGTTGACCTCCGGCAGTGGGGTGTAGTTGATCTGGATCATGCCGCGTGCTCGCTGCTCATGCAGATCCCAGCCGAATCCGGACGCGTTCGTCTCGATCTGGGCAGGGGTCTCCTCGTAAGTGAAGTAGACGCCCTTCTCGCCATACTCCGCCGCCCCCATGTAGAGGTACTGCATGGAGAGCGTGGTCTTGCCCGTACCCGCCTCTCCAGCGAGCAGCATGGGGCTGCCCTTCGGAATGCCTCCCCGCAGTATGGTGTCCAGCTCGTCGATGCCGGTCTTCGCCATCTCCAGTCGGCTGTAGGTGAGGTCCGGTGGGGCCACGAACTGAGCGGCGAACAGGTTGATGCCGTTCTCGCGGATATCGAAGTTGTAGGCCCCGGTCTGGTGGTCGACGCCGCGCATCTTGATCACCCGCAGGTACCGCTCCTGCTCATCGTGGCGCGTTTCGGTGTAGAGCCAGATGATCCCGTCGGCCACGGCGAACTCTGGCATGCGGGCGACGTCCTCTCGGGAGTACTCCCCCACCAGCAGCGTGGTGGTCTGCATTGCCGAGAGCTCGATCGCCAAGTCGTAGATGAAGATACGCATCTCGGCGGGGTCCGAAGAAAGGTCGTGAACAGCTTTGAACGAATCGATGACGACCAGGTAGGGCTGATGGACCCGCAGCAGCTCGGCGATGGCGTCGGCGGCCTTCCCGAGCCCCTGTTGCCGCATCACCTGGCCGATGTCCATGTAGGTGACCGACTCGCCGAACTTGCTGGCGTCGAAGAAGTCGAACATGGACTGGTAGCGGGCCACCTTGATGGGCGGCTCCGAGAGAGTGGTGAGGTAGGCCCCCTTGTGCTCGGCGCTGGCGTTGGCAAAGAGGATCTGCTGGGAGAGAATGGTCTTGCCGGCACCGGGCTCGCCCGCGATGATGATCATCGAGTATGCGGGTATGCCTCCCCCCAGGATGCCGTCCAGCGCCGGGATCCCGGTGGAGAAGGTGCTGGCCGAACCTCGCGCGGATCCCACGCTGCTCATTGAGTCTTTCCTTTCTTGGCCAACTCCTCGGCCTCGTGGAAAAGCTTTCCCGCGATGAGCCGGCCGATCAGGCCGGAGAGGGCGTCGAAGAACTCGTCCAGTAGCGCCTCGAGGCTGGCAGTCAGTTCCGGCTCGCTCACCGCTCCAACGTGCCGCTTCGCGTCAGACCAATCCAGCCCCTCCTCGCGCACAGTCAGGTATCCAACGAATGGGTGGCCTCGAGCCTGGCGAACGATGACGTTCTTGGCGATGGCGTTGATGGTGCGGAGACCGAAGGTGGGCGAGAGCCGCTGCCAGACGATCCTCGTCACTCTTTCGTAGATGCTCAGCATCTCGATCCGCCTGTCCGTCAAAGGTCCATCCTCCGCTCGGCAACTCCGTCTGTCCGTGCGGGCTCCTCCCCGGCACCCCATGGGCCGCGATCGAGCGCCTTGGACGCGACCCCGCACCACCATCACGCAGGCCCACCGTTACCTCTTCGGCCGTTTCGGCACGGCGCCGGGCGCGATGAGGGTAACCCGGTAGACCGTCCTTCCTCCCTTCGCTGTCCGCAACACGTAGCCCGTGTCCACCAGCTTGTCCAGCATCCCCTGCACCTCGCCGGGCTTCAACCCCATGCTCTCCGCCAACTGTTGGACATCGCTGTTGGGCAGCGCCAGCAGCACGTGCATCAGGGCCTCCTCCTGATCGGATAAGCCGGTGGTGAATGGCTGCAGGCCCATCACCGTCCGCAGGGTGGGAATGCCCGATAGAATGCCCGAGTACTCGGTGAACGCCTTCTCCACTTGCACACCCTTATCCGTGATCTGGTACTGCCGCAGCTCCTTGTCGTGGTCGGAGGTGCGCATCTTCACCACCATCAGCGCCTTGCGCAGTTGCGACTCGATCTCGGCGTAGCGGAGCAGGATCACGTTGTCCGCCAGGAAGGCGATCCTCTGGGGAGAGATCTGCACGCTCCCCGTCAGGTCAGGAACCTCGGTAGTGAGAAGGGTGGTGACTTCCTGGCTGGAGAGAGCCGTGAGCAGCCGGTAAAGAGCCTCGCGGAAGTCCTCCTGGTCGGCTGGAGAGATCGACATCTCGAAGCCGGAGACGGAGTTGATCACCACCCGAGTGGCTCGTAGCTTCGCCGCCCAACGGTTCACCTCATACAGCACCTCGTCCACCGAGAGATCCGTCGGCCGTAGGTAGATCACCTTCAAGAGCCCCTTCTCCTCCAGGGCACCCAGGTTCCAGCCGAAGCCCGCGGCCTTCCGCTCGTGCTCTCGGGGGTCCTCTTCGAAGGTGACCATCACCGCCGCTTGCCCGATGCGGGCCCCCTCAACGATGAAGTGGAGCGAAAGCAGGGTCTTGCCGGTGCCGGAACTGCCGGCGATCAGGCAGGTTTGGCCGGTTGGGATCCCCCCGCGCATCATCTCGTCCAGACCGGGGACGCCGAAGCTGGCGCGCCCCGTTGGAAGCTCCGTGCCCCCTCTCGGCGGAACGGCCACCGCCCGTGGGAAGAGGAGCAGCCCATCTTCGGTGATTCGGAAGGTGTGGCACCCTGGCATCGCAGCCTGGCCCCGCAACTTGACCACCTGGAGCTTGCGCACCATCGAGTTCTGGCGAACCTGTTGGTCCAACCAGATGATCCCATCGGCCATGGAGAACTCGGCGCCGGCAATTGCCTCCCGGTGTGAGTACTCCCCCAGCAGCAGGGAGGTGATTTCCCAGGCTGCCAGGTGCACACCCAACTCGTGAATGAAGGCCCTGATGCTGTAGTCTCCATCGGGGCACGCAGAGTCCTCCAGGGACTTGAAGCTGTCGATCACCAGGAAGGACGGCACCACCCTGTCCACTCGCTCTCGTATCACCTCCAGCGTGCGCTTCAGCCCCTCATCCCGGACAACCCCCGCCAAGTCGAAGAAGAATATCGATGAGTTCAACTTGTCGGGGTCAAAGAAAGTGAACTGCTGCTGGTAACGCACCAACTTCAGCAGGGGCTCACCCAGCGTGGCGATGTAGATCCCCTTCTGGTCAGGGGTGGCGTTGTGGAAGAGGAACTGCTGAGCCAGGCTGGTCTTGCCAGAACCCGGCGGCCCGGCAACAACGTTGATGGAGTAGGCTGGGAGCCCCCCTCCCAACACCACATCCAGATTGGGGACCCCAGTTGGGACCTGGCGGATCTGAACCTTGTCTGTGCGCCGTGCCATCGTACCTCCCAGCCGGGCGGGTCGCTCCTCTACCCCGATCCTCTTTCGCCTTCAGGGGGGCGCAACTCCTCCAGAAGGGGCCTCGCGATTACCTCCCCCGTCAGCTCGGCAAGCGTGCGAAAGGTGGTGAAGAACAGCTCCTGGAGAGCCTTGCACAGGTCACGTAGGTCTTCGTTGGAGACTTCCCCACTCACTCTCGACAGGTCGGGTCCATCGTCACCGACGCCCACCAGTGCCGCCTCAGGATACCGGCGGGAGGCGACATTGACGGCGTATTGCAGGATAGCCTTCGCCCCACCGGAACCGAGCACAGCCTCCATGCGAATCCAGGTAACACGCAGCGCGTATCGGTAGGCTTCCATCGCCTCTCGGCTGCCGCACTGTTCCGGCGTGAGACCCAGCGCAACGATTATGGTCTGCCTGAGAGTCTCGGGATCCTGAGATGATGCCACCCTCCGCCTCTCCCACCACGGTCCTGCCGGCTGCGCAAGATGCATTCCGTTTGGGTTTGGCGCCGCCTCTCCTCAGTCTCTCTCCCACCTGCCCCAACCGTGCTATCCTACGCGAGACGCCTTCTTTAGAAGAGAGGAATCTCGATTGCCTGCGGAGCAGTATGGAATCCCGTACGGTTGTGGCATCCCCAGGCTGGTGATCGGCGGCACCAGCAGCGGGGTGGGCAAGACCACCCTATCCGCCGGACTGATGGCAGCACTCCGCAGCCGGGGCCTGAGGGTGCAGCCCTTCAAAGTGGGTCCCGACTACATAGATCCCAGCTACCACCAGGCAGCCGCGGGGGCTCCCTCTAGGAATCTGGACAGTTGGATGGTGCCCGAGGGGGCACTGATGGAGCTGTTCCCCCGGGCCTGCGAGGGGGCCGACGTAGCGGTGGTCGAAGGGGTGATGGGGGTCTTCGACGGCTTCGGCGGGCGAGACGACGCAGGAAGCACGGCGGAGATCGCCAAGTTGCTGAACGCCCCCGTGCTGCTGACGATGAACGTGGGGAAGATGGCTCGCAGCGCCGGGGCGATGGCATTGGGCTACGCCCGATTCGATCCAGCGCTACGAGTGGCGGGATTCCTGCTTAACGGCGTAGCCAGTGAGGGCCACTACCAGATGGCTCGCGAGGCCATCGAGGGCTGCGGCGCGGGCCCCGTCCTCGGCTACCTGCCCCGAGTCCCCGACCTGCAGCTCCCCGAGCGGCACCTTGGGCTAGTCCCAACCGCCGAGCGGTCCCTTCCCGAGGGGTTCCTGGAGAGGCTGGTGGGACTGATCGAGACCCACGTGGACGTTGAGAGGGTGCTGGAAATCGCCCGATCGGCGGCAAGCGCCCAGCGCCCAGAAGCCGGAACCCAGGCCCCGGCGCCCGGAACGCTGTTCCCGCGCGAGCCAGTGCCGCCCAAGGCCACCATCGCACTGGCCGCGGACGAAGCCTTCAACTTCTACTACCAGGACAACCTGGACCTGCTGCGGGCCCACGGGGCCAGGCTGCTGCCCTTCAGCCCCCTCCGGGATCAGGCCATCCCCCCGGAGGCAGACGCCCTCTACCTGGGGGGCGGATTTCCAGAGATGCACGCGGGGCGGCTATCGGCCGGCCGGCCGATGCTGGAGTCGATCCGGCGGGCGGCGCAGGCTGGGATGCCCATCTACGCCGAGTGCGGTGGGCTCATGTACCTGACCCAGGGGATCGTGGACGCCGATGGAGGCCGCCACCCCATGGTGGGGTTGCTTCCGGGCTGGTGCACCATGGAGGGCAGCCGTCTGCAAATGGGATACGTCGAGGTCGCCTCGCTCCGCCCAACACCGCTGGGCCCCGCGGGAACGCGAGCCCGGGGCCACGAGTTCCACTGGTCCAGATGGGAAGGGATGGAGCCCTCTCTCGGTGCCTACCGCATCCTCAACCAGGGTGATCGCAGTGAAGGTTACGCGCAGGGCAACCTGCTGGCGACCTTCGTCCACCTGCACTTCGGGGCCAACCCCGGCCTCGCCCCCGCCTTCGTCGAGAGCGCCCTCACCTTCCGCCGCCTGCGCCGGTAGCGACCTGCCGCGGTTCTACCTTGCCCTCACCCCCAGGACGAAGAGGGCCACCGGCGGCAGAGCCAGGGCGAAGCGCAGGGGAAAGGCTGCTTGGGACGGATGGAACCCCAGAGAGGGCACGGCGACGAGCAGTTGAAAGCCCGTCAGGTAGACGCCGAGCAGCAGGTAGTAGAGGTCCTGTCGCCGCCGCCTGCGGGCGAGAGCCCAGCCGCAGTAGACGACGATGGCTATCGAGAGAAGGAGGAACAAGGCGTTCCAGAAGGGAAGCCGGGAGAATGCCTCCAGGGCCGGTGGGAGCATGTCAGACCTCGCCGAGTGTTTGGTTCTCACCCGTGCCGGCAGCGCGGGTGTAGTCTCACCCCAATTATAAGCTAGCGATTGACTCCGGCGACCACGATATGGAGAATGGAAGAGCATTACTGTTCCTCCATTGCCGACGGCGTCAGGGGGGAATGCTCCAGCATCCACCACCGCGGGGTGCCCAGCCTGCGAAGTTGGAGACTCCTCAACGACGACGGTACGGCGAACCCAACCCAACCGGCTCGAGACCCAGGCAGACCTCACACTACCACTGCGCCTACGAAGGAGAAGAGGGGGTATGAAACGACACTTCGCCTCACTGGCGGCCGTGATCGCGCTGGCAACCCTCGTGCTCGGCGGGTGTGCGCCGCAGGCAGCACAGCCCGCGCCCACCCAGGCGCCGGCCAAGGCCGCCGAGCCGACTAAGGCCCCGGCGGCAGCCGCAACCGCCGAACCCACCAAGGCACCCGCTCCGGCGAAGAAGGTGGACTTCCCGGAGAAGGGGAAGTCGATCTCCCTAATCATCGGCTATCCGGCCGGCGGCGGCGCCGACATCGCGGCCAGGGTCCTCCAGCCGATCCTCGAGAAGGAGTTGGGGGTTCCCGTCCAGGTGGTCAACCGGGCCGGCGCGGGCTCGCAGGTGGCAATCGCCTCAGTGGCCACGGCCAAGCCCGACGGCTACACAATAGGGTACGCCAACTGGCCGACGATGATCACCATCTACCTGGATCCCGAGCGTAAGGCCACCTTCGGCCGAAAGGACCTGCAGCCCCTGGCGCTCCACGTCTCCGACCCGATGGCCATAGCCGTCAAGGCCGACTCGCCCATCAAGGGGATCAAGGATCTGCTGGACGAGGCCAAGGCGAAGCCCGGCGCCATCAAGGTGGGCACCAGCGGCATCCTCAGCCACGAGGACCTCTCCTTCCGGCAGATGGAGAAGGAGACCGGGGCCAAGCTCAACATCATCGCCTTCGACGGCGCCGCACCCGCGGTGACCGCCCTGCTGGGGAACCACATCGACGCGGTGGGCCTCGGCTTCAGCTCCATGCTCTCCTCGGCGAAGGGTGGCCAGACCCGCATCATAGCGACCCTGGGCGCGGGTGGAGACCAGTTCCTGCCCGGCACGAAGAGCATGGAGGACCAGGGCTACAAGGGGTACTTCTCGCTGGGCCGGGGCTGGTTCCTGCCTGCCGGGACCCCCAAGGAGATAATCGACGTTCTGGACTCCGCATTCAAGAAGTCGATGGAGAGCGAGGAGCACAAGAAGAAGATCCTGGAAGTGGGACAGGTTACCACCTACAAGGGCCCCGAGGAGTTCGGGAAGTGGTGGGATTCCATGGAGGCTACGGTGAAGCCTCTGATGGAACTGGCGAAGCAGCAACAGAAATAGCAGGAGAATCCGTGGGGGGCGGGTCTGGGCACCGCCCCCACAGCACCCTACCCTATCTTCTCCTGGGCTATGGGTGCCGGCTTCAGCTCCGTCCGCTTGCCGGCCTTGACCATGCAGCTATCCAGCTTATGGGGCACTACCTCCTGGACCCGCTTCGCCACGGCGATGAGGGCATCCAGGTCTATCCCCGTTTCGATCCCCATCTCGGTGAGCATGTTCACGAGGTCCTCAGTGGCCACGTTTCCCGTCGCCCCCGGGGCATAGGGGCAGCCGCCCAAGCCCCCGACAGACCCATCGAACCGGGTCACGCCGGCCTGCATGGCCGCCACCACGTTGGCAAGAGCCATATCCCGCGTGTTGTGCAGGTGCAGGGTGAAGGTCACGTCCGGGAACCGATCCAGCAGGTAGGCGCAGGTGTCGTAGGTCTGGCGGGGATTGGCGACACCGATGGTGTCTCCCAGGCTCATCCGGACGATTCCCATCTCCCGATAGCGGGTCATGATCCGCTCCAGCCGCGCGATCGGAACATCCCCCTCGAAGGGACAGCCGAAGACGCAGGCCATCCCTGCTTCCACCTCGATCCCCGCATCCAGGGCCACGGGGACCATTTGCTCGAACTCGCGGAACGAATCGTCGATGGATCGATTGGCATTCGAGCGGTTGTGGGACTCAGTGACGGACATCATCAGGTGCAGCCCGTCGGGCCGCAGGGCGATGGCTCGCTGGAGACCCTTCATGTTGGGAACCAGCACCTGGTACTTGACCCCCGGCACCCGCTCGATCTTCGACATCACCGCCTCGGCATCTGCCAACTGGGGCACGGCCCTGGGATGGACGAAGGAGGTCGCCTGGATCTCCGGGATGCCGGTCCGTGAGAGGGCGTTCACGATCTCGATCTTGGTCTCGGTGGGGATCCAATCGTGCTCGGCCTGGAAGCCGTCACGCGGCCCCACCTCCATAATGTGGACCCGCTTGGGTAGCTGCATAGCTCGCTCCTCCCATAAGTCCTGGGTGCTGAGTGCCGAGTACTGAGCCCTCAGCCCTTGCCTCTCCGCGTCCCTGGGCAGGTTTCTCCAGTTCACGTCGACTTTCTCTACCGGGAGACGTGCACTCTATCTGGAGATACCTGCCTAGATCACTCCGTCTGCCTGGAGAGCCTCCACCTCCTCGGTGCTGAGGCCCAACTCGTCCTGGTAGATCTCCCAATTGTGTGAGCCTATGGCCACAGGCCCGGGGAAGCGGACCGCCCCCGGGGTCGCCGAGAACTTCGGGACGATCCCCGGCATCGTCACCTTCCCCAGCACCGGATGGTCTATCCGGATCAGATCCTCCCGCTCCCAGTAGTGGGGGTCCTCGAAGATATCGGCCATGCTCGGGATCGGGCTCACGGGCACCCCGTTCTCGTCCAGCAGCCTGGTGACCTCGTCGAAACGCTGCCGCGAAAACCACTCCTGGACCAGGGCCAGGATCTCCTCCCTGTGCTCCACCCGATGGGGGTTGGTGTCGAAGCGGGGATCGCTCAGGAGGTCCGGCCTGCCCATCACCTCTGCCAGACGGGCAAACGTGCGATCGGTGCTGGTGACCAGAATCACCCACTTGCCATCCTGGCACTGGAAGGCGCCGGCCGGAGCCGACTCCTGGAGGGCGTGTCCCGCCCTCTCCCTGGCCTTGCCGGTGAGGTCGTACTGGGAGATGGCCGTCTCGAGCAGCCGGAAGACGGACTCGTACAGGGCGATGTCCACCTGCTGCCCCTTCGCTCCCTCGCGGACCTTCAGGTGATACAGGGCCATGGCGGCGGCCATGGCGCCGAATAAGCCGGTCACGTAGTCCGCCAGCGGGAAAGGCGGGCTGACAGGGGGCCTATCGGGGTAGCCCTGCATGTAGGTGAGGCCGCCGAAGGCGGTGGCAGGCGTGCCGAACCCGGCCTTTCGGGAGTAAGGGCCCGTCTGCCCGTATCCCGAGATGCGGATCATGATGATCCTGGGGTTGACCTGCTTGAGCACGTCGTAGCCCAGCCCCCAGCCCTCCAGGGTGCCGGGCCGGAAGTTCTCTATCACGAGGTCCGCCCCGGCGACCAGCCTCTTCAGCAGCTCTTTGCCCTTCTCCTTGCGGATATCCAGGCTGATGCAGCGCTTGTTTCGGCTGAGGATGGTCCACGGACCGGGCACCCCCTTCACCACGGGGGCCATCCCTCTGACTCCGTCGCCGACGCGAGGAAGCTCGATCTTGATCACGTCGGCCCCGAAATCGGCCAGAAGGCTGGCGGCAAATGGGGCCGCGAACACGGTTCCCAGGTCGATGACGCGCACCCCAACCAGCGGGCCCTGCGGCGCAAGACCACTCCTCGGTTCCGCCTCCGACATAGTCGACTCCTCCTCGAAGCAGGTAAATCGAGATCGAGTACACGTCTCCCGCAAGAGAAAGTCGACGTGAACTAGAGATACCAGCTCAGTAACCCACCACCGGATTCTCCAGCACGCCGATCCCCTGGATCTCGACCATCACGTGGTCGCCATCCTTGAGGTAGACCGGTGGCTTTCTGCTCATTCCCACCCCAGCGGGCGTCCCCGTCGCGATCACGTCGCCGGGCTCGAGGGTGATGGCCTGGGAGAGGAAGGAGATCAACCGAGGTATGTTGAACACCAGGTTGCTGGTGTTGGAGTCCTGCATGGTCTCACCGTTCAGCCGCAGGGAGATGGCGAGGTTGTGCGGATCGGCCACCTCGTCCCTCGTGACCAGCGCGGGGCCCATGGGAGCGAAGGTGTCGAAGGACTTGCCCCTGACCCACTGGCCATCCCCGAGCTGAACGTCCCTGGCACTCACGTCGTTCATCACGGTGTAGCCCGCCACGTACTCCATGGCGTCCTCCTCGGAAACCCCCTTGGCCTCCTTCCCGATCACCACCGCCAACTCCGCCTCGTAGTCCACCTGGTCGCTGATCTCGGGCAGAACGATGGGAGCACCCGGAGCGACGACACAGCTCGGGAATTTGGAGAAGAGGACGGGCCGCTCGGGGAGAGCCATATCGACCTCCGCGGCGTGGTCCCGGTAGTTCAGCCCTATGCACAACAGCTTGCCTGGCCGAGGCACCGGCGCCAGCAGCGCAACCTCCTTCACCGGACTCAGCAGCCTCTCCCCTCGTATCCCCACGGGAAAGTAGCCCATGGAGAACTGGGTCTCTACGTGCTGAATTGCCCGCTGGGCAGCTACAGTAGCCCGTTCGCCCGCAGCCAGAAAGCGCAGCATGTCGCTGGGTAGTTGCGCTTCAGCGAGGGCAAACGGCAAGGGTATCCCCTGGGAGTGGAGATACGCCGCATACGCTCTGGTCAGGTGAACCACCTGATCTCCGATCGAAGCCCCCACCGCATCCGCGCCATCGTGCCGAAAGCTGACCAATCTCATGGGACTGCACCCGCCTCCTTGCTTGCCCAGCTAAGGGTGTGTATGTATCGCCACCGGAATCCAACGTGAAGTTGGGTAGGGGCTATGGTAGCGCCTGGTGCGGCGAGTGTCGAGGGCTTGGGGCCCTAACGCCCTGGAGCTTCAACCACTTGACAGCCGCGCGGTCGGGCTGGTATCGTTCGAACCCTCTAGACGCACTTTCCTGGGAGGTCCGCCTACTGTCCACTGGAACCCGTAGTTGAGCGCTCCGCCAGCCGCCCTTGCGTGAACCGAGGCTGCTCCGGAGGCGCACCACACGAACAGACAGGAGACAGAGACGATTATTACTACAAGACAACTGTCAGACAACCGGATCGCCGACCGTCCGGCACGGCTCCCCTCACAAGCAGGTCGGTTCATCGAATGCCCTCTCGCTCGGCTTTGGCTGCGACTAGCGGCTGTGATGTGCGCCCTGGCTGCAGCAAGCCTGCTGACCGCGGCGGTACCCGCCGCAGCCCTGGAACTCTCATCAGACTCCGAACCGCCCGCTGGCCCTTCCACTATCCTTTCCTACACAGTGGAGCCGGGTGACACCCTCTTCGGACTGGCTCAGCGGTTCCGGATCTCCCCCGACACAATTCGATGGGCGAATGGAATGGGCGAAGGCGACCTTCTCAGGATCGGACAGAAGCTCACGATTCTGCCCGTGTCAGGCGTCCTCCACAGGCTCAAGGCAGGCGAATCGGTGCACAGCATCGCCGCGGACTACGGCGCGGACCCTGCCAGGATCGTGGAGATCAACCAGATATCCGACCCGGCCCTTGTGCGGGTGGGAGACCTCCTGATAGTGCCCGACGCGGTGGTGCAGTCGCCTCCCGCGGGGGCAGCGCCGAGCGGCGCCGAGGCTGCCGTGGAGTACGTCGTGCAGCCGGGAGACACCCTCTCCTCCATCGCCACCACCTTCGGGGTGCGGATCTCGGCCATTCGGAGCGCCAACGGTCTGGAGGACAGCGACCTGCTGAGGATCGGGCAAGTGCTTTCGATCCCTGGAGGCAGCCCGCCGCAGGAGGCTGCCCCCGCCGCGCAGCCCGAGCCGAGCGCAGAGCCGCAGCAGCCCTCCAGAGAGGAGCGCGAGGCGAGCAGCCGAGGGGACAAGGGAGAGGGCAACAGCTTCATCGCAACGGTGACCGCCTACACCATCCATGGAAGAACGGCCACGGGCACCAGCACCCGGTGGGGCGTGGTGGCCGTCGATCCTCGGGTCGTGCCCCTGGGATCGAAGCTCCGGATAGACGGCTTCGAGGAGACCTTCGTCGCCGAGGATACGGGAGGCGGCATCCGGGGCAACTGGATCGACATCTGGTTCCCGAACGTCGGCGAAGCTTTGCGCTTCGGCTTCCAGTCACGGCGGGTCACCATCGTGGAGTAGTCGGGCGAGAGCTCATCGTGGCATCGTGGGGGCGAAGCACCGGATCGCGGTTGGGTGCTTCGCCCCCCGTCGCGTGACGGAGTGCCTACACCGTCCGAGCAGCACGACGGTCGCGTGCGGAGGCGCGATGCGAGGGAGATAGTCGGTGGGCACAAACGGTTACGGGGAACCCTACTCCAGCGAATCCAGGTTGATCGCCGCCCTCTGCTACGTGTTCATCCTCATCGTGCCCGCGCTCGTGCTGGCGAGCGATCTGCGCGGGCAGCGCTTCCTCCGATACCACGCCTACCAGGGGCTGGGAACGGGCCTCGTGCTGCTGGTCCTCTACTTTCTGCTGCTACCCGTGGCTACCTGGATCCTGCTGCACGTGCCGTGCGTCGGGTGGTCCTTCGCCTGCCTGGCGCCATTCATCTACCTGGCGGGGCTGGGGCTTCAGATGTACTGGGCCTACCTGGCCTACCAGGGCCACATCTTCTCCATCCCCATCCTGGGCAACCTGGCGACCTCGCATCTCGGGGACTGAGCAGGTATCCCTGGATAGAGTACCCGTTTCCCGACGGGAAGGTAGACAACAATCAAGGATACCTGCTTAACGCTCGACGCCCGGGGCATTGACTGCTTATAATGCCCAGGATTCACCTTCCAGGAGAGACCCCATGAAGCAGGATGTGAACGTAGGTCTCCTCGGCCTCGGCGTGGTGGGCTCCGCTGTCGCGCGGGCCCTCTTAGATAAATCGGACATGATCTCGACCCGAGTCGGCTGTCCCGTGCGGTTGAGGCGGGCGCTGGTCCGCCAGGAGGGCAAGGAGCGGCCGATCCCCTCCGAGCTGGTCACGCTCGACCCATCGGCAGTGCTGGACGACCCGGAGATCGACATCGTCGTCGAGCTGATGGGCGGTGAGAACCCCGCCCACGACTACCTACTACGCGCCCTCAGGCAGAGGAAGCAGGTGGTCACCGCCAACAAGGAAGTGATGGCCAAGCACGGACCGGAGATCATGAGCGCCGCGGCCGAGGCCGGCAGCGACGTCGCCTTCGAGGCCAGCGTCGGCGGGGGCATCCCCGTGGTGGGCCCCTTCCGCCTCAACCTGCTCGCCAACAACCTCCAGCAGATCACGGCCATCATCAACGGGACCACCAACTACATCCTCTCCCGCATGGACCGCGAGGGCATCGACTTCCAGGTGGCACTGACGGAGGCACAGAAGCTGGGCTACGCCGAGCCCGACCCACGGAACGACGTGGAGGGGATCGACGCTGCCTACAAGCTGGCCATCCTGGCCACCCTCGGCTTCCACGCCCGGGTGCGTCCGGAGGACGTCTTCACCGAGGGGATCACCAGGCTCACCGCAAGAGACTTCCGCTACGCCAGGGAGCTGGGCTACACCATCAAGCTGCTCGCCATAGCCAAGCAGGTCGACGGGCAGATCGAAGCCAGGGTCCACCCCACCTTCGTGCCCCTGGGCTTCACCCTGGCTAGCGTCGATGGGGTGTTTAACGCCGTCCACGTGGTGGGCGACCTGGTGGGTCCGGTGATGTTCTACGGCAGGGGGGCGGGACCAGGCCCCACCTCCAGCGCCGTCGTCGCCGACGTGATCGACCTGGCCCAGCGGCTCCGCACCGGCATGGTGATGCGGCCGGTGGCCCCCCTGGACCCGAGAAAGCAGGTGAAGCCGGTGGACGCCACCGAGAGCAGGTACTACCTGCGGCTCCAGGTGACCAACCGGCCGGGCGTCTTCGCCCAGATCGCCCGGGTGATGGGCGAAGCCGAGATCAGCCTCGCCTCGGTGATCCAGAAGGAGGAGGGTGACACCGGAAAGCAGGCCGAGGTGGTTCTCACCACCTACCGGGCCCGGGAGGCGGCCATGCGACGGGCCGTCCAGGCGCTGGCCGACCTGGCGGTCGTCCACGAGGTATCGAGCGTCGTCCGGATTGAGGACTGAGCAGGTTCCTTAAACGCGGTCCACGTCTTACGCCAGACAGGTTCACGTGAACTAGAGATACCTGCTTAGTCAATGTCGACTTAGGGCGAGCACAGCCTAGCGTGCCGGCTCGTGTCACGTGTGCCCTACACAGCAAGACCGTCGAACTCACCAGGAGTTGTTGCCATGGACACCAAGCGACTCACATCGGCCCCGCCCCACATCGGCGTGCTGTTCCGCTACGGGGAGCTTCTGCCCGTCACCGAGCAGACCCCCCTACTGACCCTGGGTGAGGGCGACACCCCCCTGGTCCGATCCCCCAAGCTGGAGGATCTGCTGGGCTGCAAGGAGCTCTACCTGAAGCTGGAGGGGTGCAACCCCACGGGCTCCTTCAAGGATCGTGGGATGGTGGTCGCCATAGCCAAGGCGATGGAGGCCGGAAGCAGGGCGGTGATCTGCGCCTCCACCGGGAACACGTCGGCTTCCGCGGCCGCCTACGCCGCCAGGGCAGGGCTGGAGGCCATCGTCTTGGTGCCGGACGGGTACGTGGCGCTGGGCAAGCTCTCCCAGGCGATCGTCTATGGGGCCAGGGTGGTGATGGTGGATGGCAACTTCGACGACGCCCTCCGGCTGGTCCGCGAGCTGTCGGAACACCACCCCGTTACCCTGGTGAACTCGGTCAACCCCTACCGGCTCCAGGGGCAGAAGACCGCAGCCTTCGAGGTGTGCGACTCCCTGGGCGATGCCCCCGACATCCTGGCGCTGCCCGTGGGCAACGCCGGCAACATCAGCGCCTACTGGATGGGGTTCAAGGAGTACCACCAGAGGGGCAAGAGCAGCAAGCTGCCAAAGATGGTGGGCTTCGAGGCGGAGGGGGCGGCGCCCATCGTGCGTGGCGAGGTGGTGGCCAAGCCCGAGACCATCGCCACCGCCATCCGGATCGGCAACCCCGCCAGTTGGAAGCTGGCCGAGGCGGCCAGAGACGAGTCGGGTGGGCTGATCGATTGCGTATCGGACCAGGAGATCCTGGATGCCTACCGGTTGCTGAGCGGCAAGGAGGGCATCTTCGTGGAGCCCGCCTCCGCCGCCTCCGTGGCAGGGCTGCGCAAGATGGTCTCCGAGGGCAGACTGGACCTGCGGGACGCCAGGGTGGTGTGCGTCCTCACCGGCAACGGTCTGAAGGACCCAGACACGGCCGTGAAGCAGGCGGCCGACGTGCTCCGCGTCCCACCCACCGTCGAGGGGGTGGAGGAGGCGTTGGGCTGGAACTGAGGACGGATCTAGGCCCAGTCCGACCTCACCCTGGCCCGTCCGCGGAGGTACTTCTCCGCTGCCATCGCCGCGATGGCCCCGTCGGCGGCCGCGACGACCGCCTGCTGGATGTAGGAGCACACCACGTCGCCCGCGGCGTACACCCCCGGGATGTTGGTGGCCCGCTCCCGGTCCACCCTGATGCACTGCTGCTCCGTGACCTCCACCGCCCCCTCCAGGAAGTCGGTGATGGGCAGGTTGCCGGGCAGGTAGATGAACACCCCGTCCACGGCCAGCCTCTCGTCCCCGTGTGGCCCGGAGAGTTTGATGGCCGTCACTCTGTCGCTCCCAATCACCTCCCTGAGCCCCTGGTTCCGGCGGAGCTCCACCTTGGGGTCGGCCTCCAGCTCCGCCAGCAGCCCTCGATCGGCATGGAACCTCTCGCCCGGCGCCACCAGGTAGACCTTCCGCGCGAAGCGGGCCACCAGGCGCGACTCCTCCACCGCCTCTCGGCTGGACCCCACGACGGCCACCACCCCATCACGGAAGAAGGCAGCATCACAGGTGGCGCAGTAGCTAACCCCCCTCCCGAGGAACTCCTCCTCGCCAGAGATCTTGCCCTTCCGCCCCATCTTGCCCGTGGCGATGATGACGACCCTTGCCTTGAAGGGGCCGATCGAGGTCTGGACTTCCTTGGGATCGGCGGCAAGACTGACGGAGAGCACCTGGGCGGTGATGAACTCGGCGCCGAAGCTCGCCGCCTGGTCCCTCATGGTCTGCAGCAGCTCCGCGCCGGTCACTACCTTGGGCACGCCGGGGTAGTTGGCGATCTTCGAGGTGATCGCCAGCGCCCCGGCGGCCATGGACTTGTCCAGAACCACTGTTTTCAGGTCGGCTCGGGCGGCATAGAGCGCGGCTGTGGCCCCCGCCGGCCCCCCACCGATGATCAGGACATCGTAGACCTGCTCCTTGGGCCCAGCTTCGAGCCCGGCCTTCAACGACGAAAGATCGAACAACCCACCACACCTCCCTCGGTTCTGCTGGGGATCAACCCAGCTTCTTGATGGCTCGCTCCAGCTTGGGCCGTACCTCGGTTGCCACCGACTCCAGGGCCTCGTTCCGGATCCCGCTGAGCATCGACACGGGATCGATGGCGGACACCACCGTCGCGTCGCCGTCCCGGAACACCACGACGTTGCAGGGGAGCAACAGCCCCACGAACGGGTCGGCCGAGAGGGCTCGGTGGGCCAGCGGGGGATTGCACGCCCCCAGGATGACGTAGCTGTCTGTATCGATGCCCAGCTTCTCCTTCAGCGTCTGCTTCACGTCGATCTCGGTGAGGACGCCAAAACCCTCCTCCTTGAGCGCCGCTTTCGCCCTCTCCACTGCCTCTGAATATGGAATGCCCAGCCTGACGGTGATGCCGTAATCGGCAAGCCTCATTAGTCTTCCTCCCTCGCTGCTTTGGCCCTTCGTCCCCACACTGCTGCAGGACCAGTGCCAGCCAAGCTGTAGATACCGGCGGCCGGGGTGGATAGCCCCGCGCCGGTGCCCTCGGACCCCTCGGTATACCCCTATGGGGTATTATACGCGCGCCGGCGCGGGGCTGTCACCCTTTGCGCGGATGCGACCTCTTTCGCTATGATAAGCATTACGTTCAGTAGCCGGCTCCAAACACCCTGTGGATACCGGCGAGCACTAGGAGGTCTAGGTGAGCGAAGAGGTCAAGCAGCCGGGAATGGCGTCCGCGGGGAGGACGATCCCACAGCACGACCACGAGGTGACGCAGCCCCACTACCACGTCGGCGCCGAAGGGGCGCGGCTCGATTTCCACAAGCTGGGGGGACTGGTCCCCGCCATCGTGCAGGACCATCGCACCAGAGAGGTGCTGATGGTCGGCTTCATGAACCCCGAAGCGTGGGAGAAGACGCTCCGCACCCGCATGGTCACCTTCTGGAGCCGCACCCGGCAGACCCTCTGGACAAAAGGGGAGACCTCGGGCAACTTCCTCCGCGTGGAGCGCGTCTGGATAGACTGTGACAAAGACACCGTGCTGGTGGAGGCGGAGCCGAACGGCCCCACCTGCCACACGGGGGCCAGAAGCTGCTTCTTCGAGGAGGTTATCGTCGATGCTTAACCTGGTCTTGCCAAAGGGAAGTCTGGAGGATCAGACCCTCAAGCTGTTCGAGCAGGCCGACCTGCCTGTCAGGAGGAGCAGCGACCGCGAATACAACGTCACCATCGCGGACCCACGCATCGGCCGGGTGAAGGTTCTCCGGCCTCAGGAGATCGGCGGATACGTCCAGAAGGGCTACTTCGACCTGGGGATCACCGGCCTCGACTGGATCGTAGAAACGGGGGCCGACGTCGTCCGGCTGATGGACATGGCCTACAACAAGCGGGGGGTCGGCGCCCCGGTGAAGATCGTCCTGGCCGTCTCCCGCGATAGCGGCATCAATCGACCGGAGCAGATGCCCGCGGGCAGCCGCATCTCCACCGAGTACCCCAACATCACCCGACGCTACTTCGAAGGGCTCGGAATCCCGGTGGATATCCACCTCTCCTATGGGGCGACCGAGGCCAAGGTACCGGAGATCGCCGACGCGGTGGTGGAGGTCACCGAGACCGGCTCCACCCTGCGGAAGAACGGGATGCAGATCATCGCCGTCCTCCTGGAATCGTCCACCCAGTTGATCGCCAACCGCCAAGCATACGAGGATCCGGCCAGGCGGCACGAGATCGATGAGATCCAGACGCTGCTGACCGGCGTGCTCACCGCTCGAGGCAAGGTGCTCATCAAGCTCAACGTCCACGAGGAGAACCTCCAGGCCGTGGTCGACGTGCTGCCGGGGATGAAGGCGCCCACCGTCTCTCGGCTCTACGGCACCGGCTACTATGCGGTCGAGGCCGTTGCAGTGAAGTCCGAGGTGAACCTCCTGATCCCCCGACTGAAGGCAGCCGGCGCCGAGGACATCCTGGAGCTCCCCATCTCCAAGATCGTGCTTTAGCCTCCGGCAAACGGGCAGGGGGAGGGGGCGCCACTCCCTCCCCCTTCGATTCCGCCTGCAGCTTGTGGGGGCGCACCTGTGTGTGCGCCCTCGTCCTCCCCACGGCTGGCCGCTCCCTCAGCACAAGGGCGGACGCCAGGGCCTCAACTTGAAGAAAGGCATGGTTGTTGCAGTTGCGGCGGCGAAACGCACCGTCCAGCTTGCCCATCCATCGCCACGACCGATCTGGCGTTCGCAGAGGTTGACGTCATGCGCTGGCACCCGCACGATCCGCGCGTCAGGCTCCTGCTGACGAGCTTCGCCATCCTCTACTTCGAGCTCATCTGCATCCGGTGGACTCCCTCCTACATTCGAGCACTCATCTTCTTTCCCAACTTCATCTTGATCGCCTCCTTCCTGGGCATCGGATTGGGCGTTCTGATGGCGAGGCGACAGCGCTCGCTGCTCCCCTACTTCCCCGCGATGCTCGCCCTGTTCGTCCTGGCCGTCGGGCTCCTTCAGTTCGACCTGACCATCGAATCGCCCGAGAGCCTCTTCTTCGGGAGCGTGGCCGGGGGTCGCAAGGAGAACGACACTTACCTCCTGGTGCCGCTCTTCTTCCTGTTCATCGTGGGACTCTCAGCCCCGCTGGCCCAGGAACTCGGGCGACTGTTCCGGCAGCTTCCACCGCTGCGCGCCTACTTCTTCGACATAACCGGAAGCCTGCTCGGCACCGCCGCCTTCGCGGCGAACAGTCTCCTCAGTGCCACGCCACCGGTCTGGTTCGCCGTCCTGGTGGTCGTGCTCCTGTTGCTGAGGCCCTGGCCGCGATGGGGACCCCGGCGGCGCCCCGCCATGGCCGTCAATTCTCTCCTGCTGGCCACCACCCTGCTCGCCGTCGCCTGGCTGGCCCGGGGGGCTTACTGGTCGCCTTACTATCGGATCGTCGTCGACCAGACGCACGACGGACAATGGCAGATCAACGTCAACAACGTGGCCATGCAGTGGGTCGACGACGTTGACCGGCGCGAGCCGTTCTACCACGTCCCCTACTGGCTCGCGGGCGACGGCAGCTTCCGCCACGCGCTCGTCATCGGCGCCGGCACCGGCACCGACACGGCGGCGGCGCTGCGCCACGGCGTCGACCGGGTCGACGCCGTCGAGATCGACCCTCTCCTGCTGCAGTTGGGCTCAGCGCTCCATCCCAACCGGCCCTACGAGGACCCCCGCGTCCGCCTGCACGTCGACGACGCACGGTCCTTCCTGCGCAACACGACCGCCCGATACGATCTGATCGTCTTCGGGCTGCCGGACTCCCTGACGCTGACGAGCGGCTTCGCCAATCTTCGGCTGGAGAGCTTCCTCTTCACGCTCGAGTCCTTCGCCAGCGCGCGCTCACGCCTGAGCGACGACGGCCTGCTCGTCCTCTACAACTACTACCGAGAGGACTGGCTGGTCGACAAGCTGGCTGGAATGCTGAGGAGCACGTTCGGCACGCCGCCGCTCGTCATCACCTACGGCGGCTCGGGGCGGGCGGCGGTGCTCGCCGCCGGGCCACTGCTCGACCGAATCGACATCACCGCTCGCCTGCCCCAACTGCTCAGCCTCAGCCACTCCCAGCTCCAGGCAGCGGACGTCGGCCGGCAGCCCCGGACGGCACCGCCGCCAGCCGCCGACGACTGGCCGTTCCTGTACATCCCAGATCGGCCGCTGCCGACCGTCTACGTCGTCTCGCTCCTCCTGGTCGGCATCCTCGCGGTCGGGCTGACGCGGGCCGCCGCGCCCCCCGGCACCCTGGGCCGCTTCCAGCCACACTTCTTCTTCATGGGCGCTGCCTTCCTGCTGCTGGAGACCAAGAGCGTCGTCAGCTTCAGCCTGCTCTTCGGCTCGACGTGGTTCGTCAACTCCCTCGTCTTCTTCGCCATCCTCTCGATGGTCTTGCTGGCGGTCGTGATCAACCAGAAGGTGCAGATCGGCAGTGTGACCCCGCTCTTCGTCGCCCTCTTCGCCGCGCTTGCGGCGGCCTATCTGCTTCCACCGGAAAGCCTGCTGATCCGGAACGCGCCGCTCCGCTACGCCGTTGCCAGTCTGCTCGTCTTCTCGCCGATCTTTCTGGCCAACCTGATCTTCAGTCGACTGTTCAAGGAGTCGGTCGATCCCGACGTCGGCTTCGCATCGAACCTGCTCGGCTCCGTACTCGGCGGCCTGCTGGAGTACCTCTCGCTGTCGTTCGGCTACCAGTCCCTCATCCTGGCCGTCGCCGCCCTCTACGCGCTGGCCTTCGCTTCTGGCAGCCTTCGCCGAGCCAGGCAGCCCGCGGTCGCCGGTTCCACTGAAGCCGGCTGAGAGGTGTGAGCCGAGCGCCGGGTGAAAGAGGATGAGATGCGTCGAGGTCTTCGCCCCTGGGTTGTGCTAAACTAAGCAGGTGTCTCTAGACGGAGCGTGCATCTCCCGCCAGGGAAGCCGGCACGATCTGGAGGTATCTGCCCAGCCACAGGTAGCGGCCTTGGCAGGAGACCGCGGGCAAGACCCCGCGTCCGATCAGAAAGGAGAGCTATGCCGAAGGATCAAGCGATAGAGGTCGAGGGAGTCGTGGTGGAGGCGCTTCCCAACGCGACCTTCCGGGTCCAGATGGAGGGCGGGCACGAGGTGCTGGCGCACGCGTCCGGCAAGATGCGCAAGTTCTTCATCCGCATCCTTCCCGGCGATCGAGTCAAGGTGGAGCTATCCCCCTACGACCTCACGCGCGGGCGCATCGTCTACCGCTACACCAAGTGAGACGCGAAGGCTCCAGCCGAGGTCCTGCGTCCTGAGGGCTGCGTGGTATTGCGCTCAGCGGTGGGACTCAGGACTCAGCGCTCTGCACCGCTCGATGGTGCAGCCGTTGGCGCTCCCACTCGGCGAAGCTCTCCGGCGGGCGTATCGCCTCCCAGTCCGGCCTCCTCACGAGGGCGGCCGCGCCGGACGGGCAGCCGGAGACACAAAGGCCGCAGCCGATACACCCCTCCGCGGCCACCGTCGCCACGCCATCCACCTCGGCGACCGCCTTGACCTGGCACCGTCGCAGGCAGACCCCACACCCCGTGCAGCGCTCGGGGTCGATCACCGCCAGGTAGGTGGCCTTGGCCACGGAGTGCTCGATCCCGCGCTCGGTGACCCCGCGGAGAATGCCACAGCAGCAGCCACAGCAGTTGCACACGTAGTAGACGTCTCGAACCACGTTGCTGACGGTGTGCACCAGCCCCAGCCTCTCGCACTCGTCCAGCAGCGCCAGTGCCTCGGCCTTGGAGATGTCCTTGGGTCCGGGGGGCCTGCCGGCGCCGCCAAAGGTCAGGCAGTTGTGGGTGGGGAAGTCACACTTCCTGCCCAGGTGGTCCTGCTGCACCCGGCAGATGCACTGCCGCACCGAGAAGCTGCGCGCCTGATCCAGGATCCTCACCACGTCCTCGTAGGGCAAGACCCACTCGGCAGGCACGGCCCGACGGGCCGGGAGCACTCGATGGAGGGCGGGCTCGGGGCGCATGATCCCTTCGGCCCCCCCCTCCGCCATGTACTCCTCCACCAGGTGGGCAAACTCGTGGTCCATCAGCTCCAGCGACGCCTCGTACATCCCCACGACGAAGGGGGCCAGGCGGAACCGCCACGAGCGCGCCTGGCGATCCAGATCCAGCCACACCATCCCCCGTTTCACCAGGGCTTTCAGTCGGGCAGCGACCTCATCGGGGGGGAGACCGGCTCGTGCGGCGATGGCGGAGGGCAACTCCATCCGGCCCGTCAGGTGGGAGACGAGCAACGCCTCCTCCGGCGAGAAGATCCTCTGGAGGATGCGAAGCTCCTTGCCCCCAGGGGTACGGGGGAAGCCGTTGGGCAGGGCGTCCAGAGCCGCGGCCAGCCGGATGTAGCAGTCGTCCATCTCCGATCCCTTTCCGAGCCCTAGGTCCTGGGAGGGTCATACCTCAGCACTCAGTCCTCGGGCCTGCTGCTAAACGTAGATCGCTCTGTCCGCCTTCATCAGAGTGTCCACGATCTCCTGCATGTTGCTGACCCGCCCGACGGCCAGCCGATCCGACAGCCGAAAGTGGTTGACGCAGGTCCCGCAGAGGACGATCTCCGCCCCCTTCTCCGCCAGCGCCTCGAGCATCGGCACCGCCGTGGAGCCCCGCTCGACCAGCTTCACCCCCGCGTTGTAGCACAGCACCGCCCCGGGCACCTCGTCCCTGAAGGCCAGGGTGCGCAGGAAGCTCACCATCAGATTCGATCCGAGGTCGTCGTCTCCCCGGCCGAGGGTGGCCGAATCCAGCACCAGGACGGTTCGACTCTCACTTCGTACTTGCATCGCACTCTCCTCTGGCTTTTCTGGAAGGCGAGGGGCGGTTGCACGCCGGCGGGCAGGTGCGCACAAGCCTCACCGAGCGTGTCGCATGCCCGTGCGCACGGCATCAGGCTGCCGACTGCGGGGCGCCCAACGCCGCCGAGATCCTCTCCGCGGCAGCCCTGACCAGAGTGGCATACTCCTCTTTTCGCTCCTGGGCGTACCTGCTGGAGGGCAGGCTCACGGCGACGGAGGCAATCACCGCCCCCGTGTAGTCCAGTATCGGGGCGGCGAAGCTGACGCTACCGGAGATCCTCTCGCCGCAAGACATGGCGAAGCCCTGGGCGCGAATCTCCCTCAGGCTCGCCCGGAGGTCCATCGGCTCGGTGACAGTTCTGTCGGTATACCGCACCAGCTCGACCGTGGAGATGTAGCGCTCGATTTCATCATCCGACAGGTAGGCGAGGATCACCTTCCCGGGAGCAGCACAGTGGAGGGGACCGGAGCGGCCCAATTGGACGGTCCTCCTGATCTCGTGGAGGCTTTCCACCTGCTGGGCATAGACATACTCGAAGCCGCTTCGAACGCAGAGGAGCACAGTCTCGCCGGTCTGATCCCGCAGCCACCTCATGTGTGGGAACGCCTCGGCGGAGAGGCTGACGTTCTCGGCGCGCACCCGCGCGAGTTCGAGCAGCTTGGGGCCGATGAGGTACTTGCGGGTGACGGGATTAGAGCGAACGAATCCTCTGGACTCGAGGGTCAGGAGGATTCGGCACACGGTAGCCTTGTCCAACTCGAGCATTCTGCTGATCTCCAGAACACCCAACTCTGGGCGCTCCACAGAGAAGCAGGAGAGTATGTCGGCAACGCGGTCCACGACGCGGATTCTGGTAGACGGCAAGTTGGCCTCCCAGCGCTGAAAGGATATGCACGACTGTTCCATGTCATGCAATGTCGTTGCACCCATGCTACACGGCGCGTACCATCCGTGTCAAATCCTCCGGCAACGGACAGACCCGCACAGTTCGACTATTGACAAGAAGAAGGTAGCCTGCTACAGTGATTATGCAATCTTGTTGCATCATATGCAATAGTATCGCGGCCTGGAGTCGCCCGCTTCCGCGGCGGCGAGGGTTGCCGCACGAACGCTGCTCCGCCGTTTCCTCGGCTGATGGCTGGCCGGTTCACGCTCCGGAAAGCGAGAGAGAGCTTGAGGGAACCGTTCGATCGTCTCGGCGCGCCAGATCTGGCGTCTCCCATTGCCGGACCAGCATCTCGTTCCCCACCTCGGGCACGGGCAGACGTCTCATCGCGTGAGACTTGAAGCCTGAACCCAGCGCGACCAGGGGCTTGGCGCGTGATGCCAGTGCCCACAGGCGCACCACCATCTCAACGGACATACGCCCAGGAGACTTCCTGACGCTCGAGCTGGAGAGACATCACCATCCTAGAAGAGTAAAGCGGAGGATACAGATGATGCAACGGCTTGTGGTCCTTTGGTTTGCCCTGACCGTCGCTGTCGCTCTGGCCGTCGCTGGATGCAGCCAGGCTTCCCCCGCCCCGGCACCGACAAAGTCCGCCCCTGCCGCCGAGGCCACCAAGGCACCGGCGAGCCAACCCGCCGCCGCTCCTACCGCAGCCCCCGCCCCTGCCACGAAGGTGGCCTACCCGGAGAAGGGCAAAGCGATCACCATCATCGTGCCCTGGGCAGCGGGTAGCCCGAACGATCTCTGGGCACGCCTCCTCGGCAGCTTCATGGAGAAGGAGCTTGGGACCCCCGTCCAGGTGGTTCCCAAGCCGGGTGCCTCTTCTCAGGTGGGAATGACCGAACTGGCGCAGGCGAAGCCCGACGGATACACCCTGGGGGTGAACTCGCTGCAGACCACCATCGCCACCTACCTCGACCCCGAGCGGAAGGCCGTGTTCGGCCGCAAAGACCTCGCCCCCATCGCCGTGGGGCTGTACGAGCCCTTCGGGCTCGTCGTCAAGGGCGACAGCCCCTACAAGACCACCAAGGAGTTGGTCGAGGCGGCGAAAGCAAACCCCGAGAAGATCAAGGTGGGGGACAACGGCCTGATGTCTCCTGCCCAGATGGGAGTGCTGCTGCTGGAGAAGGCTGCCGGCGTGAAGTTCGCAGCGGTGCACTTCACGGGCAGCTCCGAGAGCGTGGCTGCCCTGCTCGGCGGGCACGTGGACGTGTCCTCCATCATCGCCACCGGGTTCCAGGGGCAACTCGCCAGCGGCACGATCAGGGGGCTCGGAGTGTTCGACAAGGAGGAGAGCAAGTCCTTCCCCGGCGTCAAGACCATCCCATCGCAGGGCTGGGACGCCGTCATGGTCCGAACCCTGGGTCTCGACGCCCCGGGCAAGACCCCGCCCGAGATCGTGAGCCTGCTGAACGACACGGTGGGAAAGATCTCCAAGAATCCCGAGTACCTGAAGAAGGCCGAGGAAGCGGGCATGATCGTGAAGTACATGCCCACCTCACAGTACGTCGCCCATTGGGACGAGGTTGAAGCGCAGATAAAGACCGTGATCGATATGATCAAGGCCGGCAACAAGTAGCCGATCCGGTCCTGCCCGCGCGGCTCTCGTCTCAGGCCGCCCAATCACAGATTCCACATCCTGGAGTAACAGATGAGCACCGACCGCGACTTCGAGATCCTAAAGGAGCTGTGTGAGAAGCACCGGAACTGGGGAAAGTGGGGGCCCGACGACCAGGCCGGCACCCTCAACTACATCACCCCTGAGAAGATCGTCCAGGCGGCCAGACTCGTCAGAAAGGGTCGGGTCTTCTCCCTGGCGATCCCCTTCGACGGCAACGGCCCCCAGACCGGAGGCCTCCGCAGGTTCAATCCCATGGCTTTCATGATGCGGGACGGCCGCGACACCATGTCTGGCACCGTGGCCGGAGCCCCTCAGTACTACGGCGGCGCGGACGACATGTTCATGATGCCGACGCACGGGTCCACCCACTGGGACGCGCTCGCCCACGTCTTCTGGGATGGCAAGATGTGGAACGGCTACGAGGCCAGCCTGGTCTCCAGCTTCGGGGCCCAGAAGAACGGCATCGAGAACTACAAGGACAAGATCGTGACTAGGGGCGTCCTGCTCGACATCGCGCGGGTCAAGGGCGTGGACTGGCTCGAGGCTGGCTACGCCATAACCGCCGACGACCTGGACCGTGCAGCCGCGGCCCACAAGATCGCGATCGGGCGTGGGGACATCGTGATCCTCCGAACGGGGCAGATGGCCGAGTGTCGGGCGAAGGGATCCTGGGGAAGCTATGCCGGAGGAGACGCACCCGGGGTGTCGCTCTGGACGGTGGACTGGATCCAGAGGCACGAGATCGCCGGCATCGCCTCCGACACCTGGGGGGTTGAGGTCCGGCCGAACGAGATCAAGTGGGTGAACCAACCCTGGCACAAGGTGGTCATCCCCAACATTGGGCTGCTGATGGGCGAGATCTTCGACGTGGAAGCCCTTGCCGCCGACTGCTCGGAGGACGGGGTGTACGAGTTCCTCCTGGTAGCGCCCGTGCTGCCCCTCACTGGCTGCGTCGGGTCTCCTGTCAACCCCATCGCCATCAAGTAACGTCTCAGCCCGGGATGCTCGACGTGGAGATGGGCATCCCGGGCGGGGGGGGGGGGGGGGGGGGGGCGCCCCCCCCCCCCCCCCCCCCCCCCCCACCCGCAGGTTGGGTTGGTTTTGCGATGAGGA
>JBLNDL010000072.1:0-26270 GCA_050261575.1 Sphingomonadaceae bacterium
CAACAATAATCCCCTTCCCCACCGTTAGGGAAAGAGGAGAGGAGAAGTGCGGCTATCCGAAGCCTGCGCGAGGTACTACGTCCGGCGACCCTCCCGCAGCAGGTGGCCCAGGATCAGCAGCCGGGAACTCCGGTTGGCATACAGGAAGCTGAACTTGTTGATCAGATCGGCCACTCGCGGATCGGAGGAGAGCCTGTACGTCGGCACCCCATCCCCCTCGCCCCCACACAGCTCCACCACACCGCTATCCAGCAGATACGTCAGCTCCTCGGATACCCTGTCCTCGGGCCATCCCAGCTCCCGAGCGATCTCCGCGGCCGACTGCTCCGCCTCCGGTGTCCGACGCAGAAACACCACCATCTCCAACCGAATGAAGCTGTTCACCACGACGGTGAAGAACTGGTGCAACTGCGGATCGACCGCGTCTATTGCAGCGCGCAACTCCTCGCCGAAGTTGATCACCGAGTCTGTCCTCTCCAGAGCGGCCACGACTCTTCTAACTCGGCTGGCCTGGAGATACGCCGGCCGCCAGAGGAGCCCCAGCCCTACGGTCGCCGGCTCCATACTTGTCACGTTATGCCGGCGATATGCTGTGATTGCTTGGCGTTTGGCATTCTATCATAGGGTTGCGCCTCTATCAATTGCTCAACCGCCGTCACCCGCCCGTTGGCCACCGACCCCCGCGTCCATTAGAATGTAGGCGGCACCCGCGGCCGGCCCCGAAGTTGCAGGGGCCGCGGACGGATTGGAGATCGCCGCGAAACCCGAGCAACGGGAGACCAAGCCTTGAACGAAGCACGCTCCGCCTCCGATCTTCCCGAGCGCTCCATCGTCCGCCTACCCGAGCTGGTGCAGGCGCTGCCCGAGGATGCCCGCCAACTGTTTCACCGCCTGTTCCAGGTCAGCCGCTCCACCGGCCGGTTGATCCCGCCCGAGTCGATGCTCCAGTGGATACGTCGCTACTTCGGCTCCGTCGACGCGGTGGAGAGCCAGACCGTCGTCAAGATCACCAACCAGGTCACCCTGGAGTCGGCCCTCTTCAACCAACTCCGAGCCGCCCGCCCCATGGAGGCCAGAGCCTCTGGCGACCTGCTTCAGACGATCGAGGAGAGCGTCGGTGACCCCTTCTGTCGGCCGGAGGAGAGCACCCCCGCCGACGTCTTCGGCCGCATTCGGGGCCGCCACTCCATCACCGCCAGCAACGTCGCCAAGTACGACGCGTTCCACGGCCTGGTGATCTTCGACCACCACAACCCCCTGGAGATCTCCGAGGACGGCGTGCGGGACTACCTGGAGGTCGGCCGCCGTTGGGCAGAGCAGGCTCTCCAGACGGACCCCGAGGCGAAGTACTTCTTCTTCATGTGGAACGCCCTCTGGAAGAGTGGGGCCTCCATCGTCCACGGCCACGCACAGGTTGCCTGCACCCACGACATGCACTACGCTCGGGTCGAGGCGCTGCGCCGCGCCACGCTGGGCTACCGTGAGGAGACGGGGCAGGACTACTTCGCGAGCCTCGCCCAGGTCCACCGTTCCCTGGGGCTGGCGTTGGAGCACGAGGGAGCCACGGTGATGGCTCACCTCACCCCCACCAAGGAGAAGGAGGTGCTCATCATCACATCCGGGCTGGGCGGCCCGCTCCCTGGCGCCCTCTACCGGGTGCTCGACTGCTTCATCGGCCTTCTCGGGGTCAGCAGCTTCAACCTGGCCATCTACATGCCCCCCCTTGCGGCGACGCCCGAGGACTGGTCCGGCTTCCCCCATCTCACCCGCATAGTGGATCGGGGCGACCCCATGAGCCGCACCAACGACGTGGGCGCCATGGAGCTGTACGCCAGCCCGGTCATCTCGAGCGATCCCTTCCGGGTCGCCGAGGCCCTCCGGGAACGGTTCGACAGGTAGGGTCCTCCGGCCGAGCCCGCGAGGCTGCGCTCGCTCGCCTCGCGGGCTCGGCCCCTACCGATGGGTCGGCGATGCCGATGTGCATCGTGCATCTTTCGGGTACACGTACCTCGTGGGGCGGGGTGGCGGCTCGCGGCGTGGTACGCGCAGGCCAAAGCCCGCGGCCGCAGACGCAGGGTACGGCCGCCGCGTCGCCCCGGCCCCGCGTCCCCCGGTCACGCGGCCGCCGACAACGCCGGTGCCTCCGCCTTCGGCTCCCCCACCCCCTCACACCATCGGCTCGCCACCCGACCCAGCCGCCGGACCCCCTCCTCGATCTGGGCCGGCGCCGCGCACGAGAAGTTCAGCCTCAGGCTACTGGTGGGCCGACCGTGGGGATCGAAGGCAAACCCCGGCACGTAGGCCACCTTCTCCCTCACCGCCTCCGCCAGCATCGTCCCCGTGTCCACCCCATCGGGCAGATTAACCCAAAGGAAGAGCCCCCCCTGCGGGCGCGACCATCCGGAGCCCGGCGGCAGTTCCCTCGCCAGAGCCCGCAGCATCGCGTCCCGACGGCGGCGATACACCTGCCTCACCCTGCTCACGTGCCGATCCAGTAGGTCCATCCGGCACACCTCGTGGGTCGCCCGCTGGACCAGGTAGCTGGTGTGAAGATCCGCCGCCTGCTTCCCCCTCACCAACTGTCCGATCACATCTCGCGACGCCGCCACCCACCCCAACCGCAGCCCAGGCACCAGGATCTTGGAGAATGTGCCCAGGTAGATCACGTGACCCTCACGATCCATCGACTTCAAGGATGGCAGGCGCTTCCCCTCGTAGCGCAACTCACCGTACGGATCGTCCTCCACTATCGGGATTCCGTATCGGTATGAGATCTCCAGCAGCCGCTGCCGGCGGGGCAGGCTGAGGGTGACACCGGCCGGGTTGTGGAAGGTGGGCAGGACGTAGATCAGCTTCGGCTGCACCTTCCCCTCAGCCAGCAACTCCCCCAGCAGATCCACCTGCATCCCCTCCTCATCCGTGGGGATCGCGAGAAGACGGGCCTGGAAGCCGAGGAAGGCCTCCAGCCCTCCCACGTAGGACGGCCTCTCTACCACCACAGTGGAGCCGGGGTCCACGAAGAGCCGCGCCAGCAGGTCCAGCCCCTGCTGCGATCCGTTGGTGATGAGCAGCTCCTCGGGACCGACCCCGATCCCGAGACCGCCCATCCGCTCGGCCAGGAACGCCCGCAACGGAAGGTAGCCCTCCACCGGCCCGTACTGGAGCGCCGTCCTGGCCTCGGAAGCCAGCACCGAGGCGAAAGCCTCCTGGAATGCCTCCACGGGAAAGAGTTCCGCGGCAGGGTAGCCACCCGCCAGAGAGATCAGATCGGGCATTGCGCCGAAGCTCAGCAGGTCCCGGAGCGGCGAGGCTCGGGGAACCCTGAAGCGCTCGGCGTACAGTCCTTGCCAGTCAAGAGCCATGTCAGTTCCTCACCATCTCAGGTGATAAGTTACCTGCAGCCCCGGCCTGCCGACCGCGCGTACCCCGAAGGGTGCGGCCACTTCGGCCGATCCGCGATGGCTGCAAATGCAAGAAGCCGGAAGGGCTCGCCACCCTTCCGGCTTCCTCGAGAGCAGACTCCGGCAGACTATCTACCGTGACACTTCTTATACTTCTTTCCGCTGCCGCATGGGCAAGGATCGTTGCGACCAACCTTCTTCCCAACCTTCACCGGCTGGCTGCCGCCCTCTTCCTCGCGGTTGGTGACCATGTTCTGAACCGGCTTCGGCTCCTCCACCACCACCCGCACGTGGAAGATCCGGTGCACCACGTCCTGCTGGATCACCTCCAGCAGGCCCTGGAACATGTTGTATGCCTCGGCCTTGTACTCCACCAGCGGATCCCGCTGGCCGTAGGCCCTCAGCCCGATCCCCTCTCGCAGGTCGTCGATGGATGTCAGATGCTGCACCCAGAGGCTGTCGATGACGTTGAGCATCACCCATCGCTCAGCCCGTCGCATCATCTCCGGGCCAAGCTGCTGCTCCATCCGGTCGTACGCCTGCTCCGCCAGATCCAGCAGCCCCTCCCGGATCTCGTCCCTGCTCAACTGCGAGAGCCTCTCCACCGTCAGGTCGGCCGGTAGAGGTAGGACCGGCCTCAATGCATTTAGCAGGCCATCGAGGTCCCACTCCTCCGCGTGATCCCCTGCCAGGTGCGCCTCCGCGATCCCCGTTATCTCCTTCTCGACCATCTCCATGATGATCGGCCGCAGATTCTCGGTGGACAGGATCTTGGTACGCTCCCCGTAGATCACCTCTCGCTGCTTGTTCATCACGTCGTCGTACTCGACCACGTGCTTCCGGATGTCGAAGTTGTGGGCCTCCACCTTGGTCTGGGCGTTCTCGATGGACTTGTTGACCAGACCGTGCTCCAGCGGTATGTCCTCTTCCAACCCCAGCCGGTCCATGATGCCGGCGATGTTGCTCCCGCCGAAGCGACGCATCAGGTCGTCCTCCAGCGACAGGTAGAAGCGGGAGGAGCCCGGATCCCCTTGCCGCCCCGCGCGACCCCTCAACTGATTGTCGATCCGCCGCGCCTCGTGGCGCTCGGTGCCGATGATGTGCAGCCCGCCCAACTCCCGGACCAGCCTGGCGTCCTCCGGGTCCCCCGGGTTGCCACCCAGGATGATGTCCACGCCTCGACCCGCCATGTTGGTGGCGATGGTCACCGTGCCGGGCCGGCCGGCCTGGGCGATGATCCCCGCCTCCTTCTCGTGATGCTTGGCGTTCAGCACCTGGTGGGGAATGCCCCGCCTGGACAGCATGTCGCTCAGCATCTCCGACTTCTCGATCGAGGTGGTGCCCACCAGCACCGGGCGCTTCTGCTGGTACAGCTCCTCTATCTCCTTGACCACCGCCCTGTACTTGGCGGACTCGGTCTTGTAGATTTGGTCCGGCAGGTCCTTCCGGATCATCGGCCGGTTGGTGGGTATCACCACCACTTCCAGCTTGTAGATCTTGTGGAACTCCTCGGCCTCCGTCACCGCCGTACCGGTCATGCCGGCCAGCTTGTCGTACAGCCGGAAGTAGTTCTGGAAGGTGATCGTGGCCAGCGTCTTCGACTCCCGCTGGATCCGCACCCCTTCCTTGGCCTCGATCGCCTGGTGCAGGCCCTCGCTGTAGCGCCGCCCGAACATCAACCGGCCGGTGAACTCGTCGACGATGATCACCTCGCCGTCCTTCACCACGTAGTCTCGATCCCGCTTGAAGAGGAACTGCGCCTTCAGCGCCTGGTCCATGTAGCGGGTGAGGTCGTAATGGGCAGGATCGTACAGGTTCTTCAGCCCCAGCCAACGCTCCATGTTGGCGATCCCCGTCTCGGTGAGCGTGACGGCCCGGAGCTTCTCGTCGATGGTGTAGTCCTCCCCCTTCCGCAGCCTGGGCACCAGCCGCGCGAAGAGGGTGTACTTGTCGGTGGACTCCTCGGCCTGCCCGGAGATGATGAGGGGCGTCCTCGCCTCGTCGATCAGGATGTTGTCCACCTCGTCGACGATGGCGTAGTGCAGCTCCCGCTGCACCTTCTCCGCGAGGTCCCACACCATGTTGTCCCGCAGGTAGTCGAAGCCGAACTCGTTGTTCGTCCCGTAGGTGATGTCGCAGTTGTACGCCTCGCGGCGGGCGGGGCCATCCATCTCGTGCTGGATCACGCCGACGGTGAGCCCCAGCAGTTCGTAGATCTGGCCCATCCAGGCCCGGTCACGGCGAGCCAGGTAATCGTTCACCGTCACCACGTGGACCCCGTGGCCGGCCAGGGCGTTCAGATAGGCCGGCAGGGTCGCCACCAGCGTCTTGCCCTCGCCGGTCTTCATCTCGGCGATCTTGCCCTGGTGGAGGACCATGCCACCCATCAGTTGGACGTCGAAGTGCCGCTGCCCCAGGGTGCGCTTCGCCCCCTCGCGGACCACCGCGAAGGCTTCGGGCAGCAGGTCGTCCAGGGTCTCGCCCCTGTCCAGGCGCCCCTTGAACTCCGCCGTCTTTCCTCTAAGCTCCTCGACGCTGAGCTTCTCATACTCCGGCTCCAGGGCGTTGATCCGCTCCACGATGGGCCGGAGCTTGCTGAGTTCGCGCTCGTTCGAGTCGCCCAGCAGCTTCCCCAAGAACTTGAACATCAGTACCGGTACCTCTTCCCGGCCCAGGCATCCGGCCCGGGCTTGGAGGGTCTCCCTAGAAGCAATAGAAAGCCTCCCGCGGGAGACTGCATACCCTAATTCTACCCCACGCGGCCCGATTCCGAAACAGCAGCCGACCCCTGCTCCGGGCATCGCGCCGCTTGATCACTTCGACATCGACTACTACTGCATGGAAAGCAAGCTCAGTCGCAGAGATCGCCAATCCACAGGGCGCAACGGCCGCCACCCACAGATCGACGCAGATTGACACAGATGAACAGTCTGAGGAGAAGAGGCAAAGGGATCGACGTAGCTACGCTGTTCTCGGCGCAGCCATAGAGGTGCATCGCCAACTGGGGAACGGCTTCCTCGAGGCGGTGCACCAGGAAGCCCTGGTAGTGGGGTTGGCCCGGTGCGGCATACCCACGCTACGAGAAGTTACGAACCCGGTGTACTACTTAGTACACACACCCGTATGCGGCAATCTGCGTCATCCATGGATCGGCTCGACGTCCGCTGTCAGAACGTCTCGTAGATGCTCCCAACGGAGGTGCCGGTGTGGATCCGGCGGATCGCCTCCCCCAGCAGCGGCGCCACCGAAAGCTGCGTGATCTTCGGGATCCGCTTCTGCGGGTCCAGCCGGATGGTGTCGGTGAGCACCATCTCCTTCAGGGCGCTGCGCTCGATCCGCTCCACCGCGGGGCCAGACAGCACCGCGTGCACCGCCGTGGCATAGATCTCCTCCACCCCTGCGGCCTGCAGCGCCTCCACCGCGCCCATCATCGAGCTGGCGCGGTCAACCTCGTCGTCCACTATCAGCGCCGTGCGACCGCGCACCTCGCCGATCACGTTGTGGGACTCGACCACGCCGGCGTTCCCAACTCGCCGCTTCTCGATGATCGCCAGCGGCGCGTCCATAGCCTCCGCGAAGTTCCGGGCCTTCTTGGCGAAGCCGATGTCGCAGGAAACCACCACCAGGTTCCTCAGCCTGCGATGCTGAAAGTGCCGGCGCAAGATGTGGGCGGCCGTCAGCTCGTCCACCGGAATGCTGAAGAAGCCCTGCACCTGCCCCGCGTGAAGATCCATGGTCAGCACACGGTTGGCGCCGGCCACGGTGATCATGTCGGCCAGCAGCCTCGCAGTGATGGGCACCCTCGGCTGGTCCTTCTTGTCGGTACGGGCGTAGGCGAAATAGGGGATGACTGCGGTGATCCGCCCGGCGGATGCCCTCTTCAGGGCATCCAGCATGATCAGCAGCTCCATGACACTTCTGCTCACCGGCGAGCAGAAGGGCTGGATCACGAAGACGTCGTGCTCGCGAACGACCTGATTGATCTTGACGAAGATGTTCTCGTTGCTGAATTCGAAGACGTCGGCTTTGCCCAGGGGCAGCTCCAGAAACCTGCAGACCGCTTCCGCGAGTGCCGGATGGGCATTTCCGGTGAATATGCTGAGGTCGCGATACAACCTACGTCCCCCCCAGTTCACAGGGCTCACGCTATGGAGTCAGTGCAGCCACAGGTGGAAAAGAAGAAGTGCTGAAACGCATGGGGCCAACTCAGGAATAGTACCACATCCTCCGCCCAGCCGCCAAACTGGATGCCGCCACCCACTACAGCCGGTGCAGCGCCCGAACCGCGGCCACGACCGGCTCAACCGCCTCCCTTCCCAGGGGCGACGGCGGGGGACCGTGGGGATCCTCCACCTCCCCCGGTGCGCCGCAGAGCACCCTCACGGTCGCCTCCACGGCGCAGCCCAGCGCCGCGAGGTCGTAGCCACCCTCCAGGGTGTACACCACCCTGCCCCCGCACAGCTCGCCCCCCAAGTCCTGAAGCTGCTCGGCCATCCGCCGGAACCCCGGCACGGTGACTCGCATCGCAGCCAAGGGGTCCCGCCAGTGGGGATCGTAGCCAGCCGAAACCAGCAGCAGGTCGGGGCGGTAGCGGCGGAGCAAGGGCGCGAGCACCGACTCCTGGACGTAGAGGTACGCATCGTCCCCAGCGCCGGGGGAGATGGGAACGTTGGCCGTGTAACCCTTGCCCGGGCCGCGCCCTATCTCCGTGTACCGGCCGGTGCCGGGAAAGAGGGGCATCTGGTGAATGGAGAAGTAGAGGACCGAGGGGTCGTCGTAGAAGATGTCCTGGGTGCCGTTTCCGTGGTGGACGTCGAAATCCACGATGGCGATGCGTTCGGCCAGCTTCCGGTCCAGGAGGTGCCGCACGGCGATCGCCGCGTTGTTGAAGAGGCAGAAGCCCATCCCGCGGTCGCGGGTTGCGTGGTGGCCCGGGGGGCGCACGGCTGCGAACGCGTTGTCCAGCCTCCCCGTGGCGACGGCCACCGCCGCCTCCACCGTGCCCCCGACGGCATGGAGCGCGGCATCGACGGAGCCGGGCGAGACCGCCGTGTCCGGATCCAGCCATCCACCCCCGCCCTCCGCCTCCCGCAACACCTGTCTCACCAGGTCGGGCGAGTGGACCCGCTCCACCAGGTCCAGGCTGGCGGCTGGGGCCTCCAGGTAGGAGAGATGCGGCAGGTAGCTGAGGGAGCGGAGCCGGTCCATGATGGCCTCCAGCCGCCGCGCCGATTCGGGGTGGTCGCCGGTGTCGTGTCGCAGGCACGCGTCGCTGTAGAAGAGGCCGGTGCTCACGGCAACCTCCAAATGGCGAAGGGCCCCGCTTTCACGGGGCCCCATTGCCGCCACCCTTACGATGATCCTGCCGGTACTCCAGCAATCCGGCTCTGATAACGCGGAGCGGCCGCAGTTGCGCGCTCGCCCGCGCTATGGCTGCGGCCCGTCCCGGCGGGAGGAACGGCGCCATCGACGGTCGGGGTTGGGACAACCCCGACTCTTCGGAACAGTCAGTTCGCCGCCTCGGCCGCCAGCTCCGGCGCGCCCTCCCGGCCGTCCTGCGATTCCCGCAGCAGCGCCTCGAACCGCTCGGCCTCGATCGTCTCCTCGCGCACGAGCGCCAGCGCCACGGCGTCCAACTGAGTTCGGTGCTCCTCCAAGATCGTCCTGGCCTTGGTGTAGGCTTTGTCGATCAGGTTGTGCACCTCCTCGTCGATGATCTCGGCGATCTTCTCGGAGTAGTTCTTCTGCTCGCCGATCTCTCGACCCAGGAAGATGAGCTCGTCCTTGTGGCCCAGCGCCACGGGGCCCAACCTCTCGCTCATGCCGAACTCGGTCACCATCCGCCGCGCGATGCTGGTGGCCCGCTCGATGTCGTTCTCCGCGCCGGTCGTCATCTCGCCGTAGACCAACTTCTCCGCCGCGTGGCCACCCAGAGCCCAGGCCAGGGTATCCTGGAACTGGGACCGAGTCCACAGGTAGCGGTCTTCCTTCGGCAGCACGCGGGTGTATCCACCCATCGTACCCCGAGCGATGATGGAGATCTTGTGCACCGGATCGGCGTTCTCCAGGTACCTGGCTACCAGGGCGTGGCCAGCCTCGTGGTAGGCGGTGATCTCCTTCTCCTTCTCGCTGATGATCCGGCTCTTCCGCTCGGGCCCGGCGATGACCCGATCCACTGCCTCCTCGAACTCCTGGAGTTCGATCAGCTTCTTGTTGCGCCTGGCCGCCAGGATGGCAGCCTCGTTCACGAGGTTGGCCAGGTCGGCACCGGAGAAGCCGGGGGTCTGCTTGGCCAGCACGTCCAGGCTCACCGACTTGTCCATCGGCTTGCCCTTGGTGTGCACCTCCAGGATCGCCCGCCGTCCGGAGATGTCCGGCCGGTCCAGCACCACCTGCCGGTCGAAGCGGCCCGGCCGCAGCAGCGCCGGATCGAGCACGTCCGGCCGGTTGGTGGCCGCTATCACGATCACGTTCGTGTTGGTGTCGAAGCCATCCATCTCCACCAGGATCTGGTTGAGGGTCTGCTCACGCTCGTCGTGGCTTCCACCCAGCCCCGCGCCTCGCTGCCGTCCAACGGCGTCGATCTCGTCCACGAAGACGATGCAGGGGGCGTTCCGCTTGGCCTGGTCGAACAGGTCGCGCACTCTGGAGGCCCCGACTCCCACGAACATCTCCACGAACTCGGAGCCGCTGATGCTGAAGAAGGGCACGCCGGCCTCGCCGGCCACAGCCCTGGAAAGCAGCGTCTTGCCGGTGCCAGGGGGACCCACCAGCAGCACACCCTTCGGGATCCGGGCTCCCAGAGCGGCGAACTTCTCCGGATACTTCAGGAACTCCACCACCTCGGCGAGCTCCTGCTTGGCCTCTTCCACTCCGGCCACGTCGCTGAAGGTGATGGTGGGCTTGTTGCCGACGAACATGCGGGCCCGGCTCTTACCGAAGGAAAGAGCCTGGTTGTTGCTCCCCTGCGCCTGGCGCATCATGAAGAGCAGGATAGCCCCGAAGAAGATCAGTGGCAGGAAGTTCGCCAGCAGCCCCAGCATGTTGCCCATCTGGGGCGGATCCTTGATCTCGATCCTCACCGACTGGAGCTGCTGCGTAGAGACCCCCCCGTCCCGCAGGATCTGGTAGACGTCGGCGGTGCGCTCCTTGCGGGATACCGCCTTGGGACGGTCGGTGAACTCCACCGTCAGCTTGTCCTCGGTGACGGTGATCTGGCGAACCTTGCCCTGCTCGACCCCCGCGACCACATCGCTTATGGCGATGGAGCCGGGCTCCCGATCCTGGGATGGAAACATGGTGACGAACAGGGCTATCACAGCCACGAGGATGATCAGATATACGAAGCTGTTACGCAACCACTTAGTATCCACGCAGCCCCTCCGGCCCGGTTAACAGATATACCTGGCAAAGCCTCCAGCAGAGCCGGAGTCGGTCCCGACTGTCTTCCACGACCGTGGCAGTCGTGTGAGTAGAATCCACGATTCCTCACCGATTATACCATAGCCGGAAACCTTAGCCCCTATCCTCCCCCAGCACACCGATGTAGGGCAGGTTTCGGTACAACTCCGCGTAGTCCAGCCCGTAGCCAACCACGAACTCGTCAGGGATCTCGAAGCCAACGTAGTCAGCTTTGATCCCTTCGGGCCTCGACTTCTCCTTCACCAGCAGCGCGCACACCTTCACGCTCGCCGGATTCCGCATCGCCAGGTTGTCCAGGATGTATCGGAGGGTGAGGCCAGTGTCGATGATGTCCTCCACCACCAGGATGTCGCGGCCGTCCACGGCCGCGTCCAGGTCCTTGAGGATCCGCACCACACCGCTGCTCTGCGTACTGGCGCCGTAGCTCGATACGGCCATGAAGTCCATCTGGAGCGGAAGATCTATGGCTCTGGCCAGGTCAACCAGGAACACCACGGCTCCCTTCAACACCCCCAGCAGCAGGAGGTTTCTCCCGGCGTACTCCTCCCTGAGCTGGCGCCCCAACTCACGCACCCGAGACTGAAGCTCTTCCTGGCTGATCAGCACCCGCGTCAGCTTGTTCCCCATCGAACCCCTTCCTCAGTTAAACAGTAGGGCGGGGCTTGTCCCCCGCCGCCGAAGGCGGGTCCTTCACCACCGCCGCCCTCGCGCACCGGCAAAACACCGGCAGGGCACAAGGCCCTGCCCTACTCCTCTTCCGTCCGTCTAAAGCGCAGTCGCAGGACACGCCGCGTATCCGCGGTAACCTTGAAGCGTTCGTCTATCCGGTAGCCGACCACCCATACGATCTGGTCGGAAGCCGTCACCACCGGAATCCGGTCCCGCTCCTCCCGGGGGATCTTCTCGTCCACCATGAAGTCCTGCAGCTTCTTCGGCTGGGTCATCCCCAGAGGGACGAATCGATCGCCACGCCTCCTGCGGCGGACCCACAGCTCCGATCCGGTCGTTGCGGCGTCGAGGCAGACCTCCCAGCGGCCGCTTCTAGAGCATGATTCGTTCCGAATCCCCTCTCCGCCCCTCTCCAGCAGCTCGGCCTCCAGCACCGCACCGGACAGTGCGACGCTGCCAGGCACCGGCAGTCGCACGGGTGCCTCCGGTGCCGCCGACTCGAGGGGCGGAGGAGCCGATGGCCCCACCAGCCAGAAGGAATTATACCCCTTCTGCAGGCAGACGCCCCGAGGCAGATCGACCCGTGCGCCGACCGCGCCCCGCCGGATCACCGCCTCAGCGGCATCCACGTGTAGCCTGGAGAACTCCTCCAGGCTGCCGGCCAGGGTCGCCATCGCCTTACGCAGCAGATGCCGGCGGAGCGCCGCATCCAGTCGGTCCCACTCCCCCAGATCGAAGACTACCCGCCCCGGCTCTACCTTCGCCAGGTCGGACCAGCACCGATCCACCACCCCGGCCACCACCGAGTACTCGTCCGAGAGCAGGTCGGCGGCGTTGCGCAGCCTATCTCTGGCCCGGGGAACGTGCTGCTCCAGCACCGGCAGCAGCTCAGCCCGAATCCAGTTTCGCCGGTAGGCCAGGTCCAGGTTAGAGGGATCCCTCCTGAAAGCGATGCCCCTGGCTCGACAGTAGCCCTCGGTCTCCACGCGGAACAGCTCCAGGATCGGCCTCACCACCGTCGCTAGGGGTCCCTCGGGTGAGGGCAGCGGCCCCGTCTTCCACTCGCCGGGCTCCAGATCCGGACCCAACTGCCCGGGATCCATGTCCCGTCGGGGGAGGATCCCACGCAGCCCGGCGAGGCCGGCCCCGCGCAGCAGATTCATCAGCAAGGTCTCCACCGCGTCGTCGGCGGTATGCCCCACCGACACCTGTCCGGCGCCCACCTGCCGAGCCACCGCCGCCAGAAACTGGTACCTGGCGTAGCGGGCAGCCACCTGCTTGGCCAACCGGTTCCTGGAACGGTAGGCAGGGACGTCGATGGCGCCCACCGTGACGGGCAGGCTCCACTCGCGGGAGAGGTCTCGCACGTACTCTGCCTCCGCCTCCGACTGCGCACCCCGGAACATGTGGTTCAGATGTGCCACGTGGAGGTCGATCCGCAGCTCGCCCCTCAGACGGCGCAGGACATCCAGCATGCAGAGTGAGTCCTGCCCGCCCGACACCGCCACCACCACGGTGCCGGGGAGGAACAGCTCCCTGGCAACGGCGAAGCGGAGCACCCGCGCCACCACTGCCTCGGGATCCAACTCCGTCAAGAGAAGCTTCTCAGGCATTTAACAGTACTCGAGGGGGGCAGGCCTGGGTGTCCGCCCGCCTGGTCTCCCCCACACCGAGGGAGCCACACGATCTGCCCCTTCGCAGGCCCTCTCGACATGCTCACTCCGGCTCCACGAAGATGGAGAGCCACCGCTGCCAGTTGGGGACGTCCTGTTTCTCGGGGACAGGCGTCGGGGAGGGCGTGGGTGTGGGCAGCAGGGAGGCAGAGCGGCCATCCTCGGGCACGATCGCGGCGACGGCCACGTCGCCGGGGCGGACCAGACCCAACTCTTCCCGCGCGACCTTTTCGATGTACTGGTCGCTGCGGAGGTACTCCAACTCCTCGGCCAGCTGGCGGTTCTCCTTCCTGAGATCATCGATCCGCCGCTCCAGAGCCCGGGCCTCTTCCCGCATCTCGTAGCCCTGCAGTGCCTTGCCACCGATGATGGCCAGCACGAACAGAACCCCTGCCGTGATCAACAGAGGGAGAATACCGTACAGAAACGCGGAGAGACGACTTGGCCGGCTCGACACTGCATCCACCCACCCGGATGGATACTATCCGAGCCGCATCCCATAGTCAATGACAGCCTACCCCGTTCTCCTGGCCCGCGCGATCCGCCTCCCCGCAGCCGGGTGGGTGTAGAACAGCAGCTCCACCCATCGGGGCGGCCACAGCTCCGCCAGGTTCTGCTTTGCCAGCCGGTACATGGCAGAGGCATACGCCTCCGGCATCCCGCTCGTCCGCACGGCGAAGCGATCGGCCAGCGCCTCCCGGTGGCGGGAGAAGGCGTTGGCAAGCGGCATCAGCGCGATGGAGGCAACCTCCCCCAGGACGATCAGCAGCGGCAGGTTTGCCGGCACCGAGATGTCCCCGATGCCCCCTGCCAGGAAGAGGGGCCTCACCGCCTCCTGGAGCAGAAAGAGGCCCACCCAGATCCCCCCGATCTCCAGCAGCAGCCCCTTCCAGATGTCGCCGTGGACGTGGTGCCCCAGCTCGTGTGCAACCACGGTCTCCACCTCGTCCCGGCTGAACTGCCGCAGCATGGTGTCCCCCAGCAGCACCTGCCGGGTGCGTCCGATCCCCGCGAGGGCGGCGTTGGCCGCCACTGTGCGGCGGCTCAGGTCGATCGCGCACACCTTCGAAACGTGCGCCCCCACACGGTCGGCAAGCCTCTCGATGCGCTCCGCCAGCTCTCGGTCCTCCAATGGAGAGCACTTGTAGAAGAGCGGAAGCAGCAGCACCGGCGCCACGAAGGTGAGCAGCAGCGCCACCAGGCTGAGGCCAGTGGCCAGCACCCACCACCAGTCGTTGGGCAGCAGGTGGATCGCCAGGTAGAAAGCCCCAAACCCGGCCACGAAGAAGAGGGTGCCGAGGAGGGTGGCCTTCGCCCAGTCCGCCAGCCAGCCCCGCAGGTCCTGGCGGGAGAGGCCGAACCGGTGCTGCAGGTGGAACCCGCCGTACCAGGAAAACGGCAGGAACAGCAGCACGACGATCGCCTGGTAGGCGAGCAAGAACGCTGGCGCAGCCAGCCAACCCGGCCCGGCCGGGGCGGGCAAAGCGTCCGCGAGGGCAGCGGACCCACCCAGGCGCCAGAAGAGGAAGGGGAACAGCAGGCAGAGGGCCGTCCTCGCCCCGTGCAGCCTCAGCCGAGCCCGAGCGAAATCCCGGGCCTTGCGCTGCCACCCCTCATCGGATTCTAGTGACCCCTCGTGGTCCTCGTCACAGTCGATGGTTTTCATCGAAACTCCAGCGGGAGGAGATGTGTCTCAACATGGTGAAGGCAGCATTTGGGCCAGGCACGGCTGGACCGGGAGGATCCCGCGCGCACGAGTTCCGGGCGGGGAGGGCTGATCTCCGCGGCCGGCTCCGGCCTGCTGGTCATCGTCGCCGGCCTGCTGCGCTGCCTGCCCTTATCGCAAGGGTCCTCCGGACCTCCCTGGAGGTGGCCGCCTGGATGGAGGCACCTATCGGGGCGGTGGCGGCCACCGCCGCCATCGCTCCGGGACTCGGCCGCCATCCGCCGCCGGCGAATCGTGTTGGAGGTTCGGCTCGAATCAGGTGGAGCACGAGTACCGCGCCCATACTATACTGCCGGCGACGTCCGAACGTGCGGCACACCGCCTCGTCACCCCGCCAAGAGTGGAGGGAAGTGAAATGCGCACTAGAGTCATCGGCTTGCTCATCTTTACCCTCTGTGTGCTCGGCACACTGGCCGCTGTGGCAGTCGCCGCGGGCCGAGGCTCCGGTCCCGCTGGCGCCCCCGGGCTGCCCTTGGCCGGCGCCGATGCCGTGGCCCTCATCAAGCTAGATGGCACGATCACCGACGCAACGGTCGCCCCTTACCGCAGCGGGCGCGACCGCGACAACGTGTATGCCCAACTGCAGAAGGCCGAGCACGACGACAGCATCAAGGCTGTGGTGCTGCGCATCAACAGCCCGGGCGGCAGTGCGGCCGCCTCCCAGGCGATCTACGACCAGATCCGCCGCATCCAGGCCAGGGGCAAGAAAGTGGTGGCACACCTCACTGACGTGGCCGCCTCGGGTGGCTACTACGTGGCCGCGGCCAGCGACAGGATCGTGAGCCAGCCGGCCGCCCTCACAGGCAGCATCGGGGTCATCATCACCTCGATGGATCTGCGTGGCCTGTACGAGAAGATCGGGGTCCAGGATCGAGTCATCAAGAGCGGACCCTACAAGGATATCCTAAGCCCCACCCGGGACATGACGCCAGACGAGCAGGCGATCCTGGAGAAGCTGGTGCAGGACACCCTGGACCAGTTCATCAAGGTGGTGGCCGAGGGTCGCAACCTGGACGAGGCGGAGGTGCGACGAATCGCCGATGGGCGTGTATTCAGCGGCAAGGAGGCGCTCAACCTCCGTCTGGTGGACGAACTGGGCGACCAACATCGAGCGATCCAGTTGGCGGGCGAGCTGTCCGGCCTCGGCAAGGAGCCCCGAGTGGTGCTGTTCGAGCAGCCCCGCAGCCGCGTAGGGCTGCTCGACCTCCTGGGCAGTGCAACCTCCCAGCTCGAGCTAGATCGCCTGATCCCAGAGCCGGGCATCGGCGTACGTTACGAATGGAGGGGCTAGCAGATGCAGGAAGGACCCGATCTGGAGGCGCAACGAGAGATGCAGGAATCGGTTAGCCCGGCGGAGGCGCGGACAACCCAGGAGAGGTTCCACCCGCTGGACGCGGCCATAGGCGTCCTGATCCATCCGGTGGCGGCCATGCGGCGGATCGCCGCCGCGCGGCCCTGGGCGATCGCCCTGCTGCTGAGTATGGGCATCGCCCTGCTGCAGGCGCTGGCGGGGCTGACCTCCCCGCTGCCAGGTACCGACGCCAACCCCGAGCTTCCCCCCGGCACGGGCGACATCCCCCTGCAGGGTCTCGTGGAGGGCATCCGGTCGCCCGTGGGCATCGCTCTGCAGGTACTGGTGGCCACCCCCGTCCTGCTGCTCCTCGGCACCGGAGTCCTTTACCTGCTGGGCCGGCTGCTCGGGGGCCGGGGCCCATTCAGCGCCCTGCTCTCTACCTTGTCCTTCGCCGAGATGCCCTACGTTCTCCTGGCTCCGCTGACAGCCTGGTTGAACCTGGCCGGGAGCGTCTTCCCATTCCTAGGCGGGTTGATCGGCCTGGGCTTCAGTATCTGGACGATGGTGCTGGCGGTGATCGGCATCCGCGAAAGCCTGGCCCTCTCCACCGGGCGGGCGATGGCGACGTTGCTGATCCCGGTCCTCGCCATCTTCGTACTGGCCACCTTCCTGGCTATCCTGGTCGCGATCCTGACCGTGGGCGCCTTCTTCTCGATGCAGTAGGCATCCCTCAGGTTCGCACGATCCGACAGTTAACACTCATTTGACGGTTCTACAACGGTCCCTTAGCATAGGGCTTCCATACTGATGGAGTTGGTCTGTCCCTTGTGGTAGAGGCAGACACCGAATTCGGTGTCTGCCCTCTCGATAATGGCTGGAGGAACCGCTGGATCATGAAAGTTGCCATTCCCTTCGGCAAGCCGCCCCGCATGGTCGGTCTCCACCCCAGGAAGCTGTCCCGTAGGCGACTGGCCATCCTGTCTGTGGCCGTGCTGCTCATAGCCATCGCCGCCTTTCTCGGCTACCAGCGCATGACGGCCGGGGCGGTGGCCACCCCAGCCGTGCAGACAGTGCCCGTCCGCAAGGGCTCGCTGGTCTCGACGGTGAGTTCCACCGGGAGCGTGGTGGCCACGCGACAGGCGAAGCTGGGCTTCTCGGCCAGCGGCTCGGCGAGCGGCAAGCTGATCGAGTTGAACGTCAGCTTCGGCGATGCGGTGAAGGCCGGGCAGGTGCTGGCCAAGCTGGACCCCGTGCCCTTCCAGGTGGCCGTCGACAAGGCCGAATCGGCGCTGAAGATCGCCAAGAGCGACCTGGAGGAGTTGACGAAGGGTGCGAGCCCCGACGAGATCGCGTCGGCCAAGGCTTCCTACGAGTCTGCCCAGGCCAAGTACGACAGCGTGGTAGCGGGCGCCTCCGCCGCGGACATAGCCTCCGCCCAGGCATCCGTGGATCAGGCCAGGGCCAACCTGGAGCTGGCCCAACTGAAGCTGGAGCGGTTGGAGAAGAACACCTACACCCAGGCCGAGTGGATCGCCGCGCAGTCTGCGGTGGACACTGCCGCCTCGAACCTGAAGAAGGCCCAGGCCGACCTGGAGGAGGTGAAGAAGGGGCCCACGCAGTCGGAGATAGCCGCCCAGCAGGCAGCGGTGAACCAGGCCAAGCAGTCGCTGACCTCGGCCCAGGACAGGTACGAGATGGCCAAGGGGGACAACCTCAAGGACTCGGGCTACTCCAGTGTGTCGGCGGCGCAGCAGGCGTACGAGAGCGCGAAGGCGAACTACGAGTCGGCGGTGCAGAAGTTGAACGACCTGCTGGCCAAGCCCCTGCCGAAAGAGGTGGACGCTGCGCAGGCTGCGGTGGATAAGGCGGAGGCGGACCTGCAGAGGGCGCAGGCGGAGCTGGAGCAGATGAAGCAGGGGCCGGATCCGATCGAGCTTGCCTCGGCCAGGAACAGCGTGGAGCAGGCCAAGGCCACGCTGGCAACCGCGGAGGCAAAGCTGCAGCAGTTGAAGGACGGGCCCACGGCGGCCGAGCTGAAGAGCGCCGAGAGCGCCCTGGCCGCCGCGAAGCTCGATCTCGCCAAGAAGACGGGACCGCCGGATACGACGACCCTGCTGAGGGCGCAGGAGGCGGTGAAGCAGGCGGAGGTGTCGTTGGAGCAGGCCAAGAACGACCTGGAGAAGGCGACCCTGGTAGCCCCCTTCGACGGCATCGTGGCGGCGGTGAGCGGCAACGTGGGCGAGATGGTCGGCTCGGCCACGGTGGTGACGTTGGTCGACCCCAACTCCGTGCGGATCGACGGCACCGTCGACGAGAGCGACGTGGCCAAGATCGTCGCCGGCCAGCCGGTATCGGTGACTTTCGACGCCCTGCCCGACCAGCAGTTGCGTGGCAAGGTGATCGCGGTGGCGCCCACCGGCACGGCGCAGCAGGGCGTGGTGAGCTACCAGGTGTCCGTCGCCATCGAGGCACTCGGCCGGACCCTGCCCGCCGGCATGAGCGCCAGCCTCACCATCGAGACGGAGCGCAAGGACGGGGTGCTGCTCGTCCCGAACCGCGCCGTCCGCACCCAGGGGCGTGTCAAGGTGGTCGACTTGATGGGCGAGGGAGGTAAGCCGGTCACCAAGACAGTCCAAACGGGGTCGTCGAACGATCAGGTGACCGAGATCGTGTCCGGCCTGAACGAGGGGGACCTGGTGATCGTACCATCGACCACCATCCGGAGCGTCAACGGCAGGGCCGCCGGACCGGGGGGCCCCGGCGGCACCATGATCATCGCCAGGTAGGGGCCTTCAGAGGCATGATACAGGTAAGGCAACTGACCAAGACCTACAGGATGGGAGAGATCGAGGTACACGCGCTCAGGGGCGTGGACCTGGATATTGAGGACGGGGAACTGGTGGCGATCATGGGCCCCTCCGGCTCCGGCAAGTCCACCCTCATGAACATACTCGGCTGCCTGGACCAGCCCACCAACGGCTCCTATCTGCTGGACGGGATCGACGTCGGCAGCCTCTCCGACGACCAGTTGGCGGAGATCCGCAACCGGAAGATAGGCTTCGTCTTTCAGAGCTTCAACCTGCTGCCGCGGAGGACCGCCATGGAGCAGGTGGAGCTTCCCCTCCTCTACTGTAAGGGAGATCACCGGCGCAAGCGCGCCGAGGAGGCCCTGGCCGCCGTCGGTCTGGCCGACCGGGCCCATCACAAGCCGACGGAGTTGAGCGGCGGGCAGCAGCAGCGCGTGGCGATAGCGAGGGCGCTGGTCACCAATCCCTCCATCATCCTGGCAGACGAGCCCACCGGCAACCTGGACACCAAAGCCAGCCTGGAGATCATCGCCACCTTCCTGAGGCTCAACGCCGAGATGGGGATCACCGTCGTGTTCGTCACCCACGAACCCGACATAGCGGGCTACACCCGCCGCACCATCCACATCCGCGACGGCCAGGTCAGCAGCGATGATCGGTGCGACCCGTCGGAATGGCAGAGGAGGGTGGAGAAGCTGGGTCCCCTCGCCCCCCATCCCCCGGTCGCTAGTGGAGGTGAGCGGTGAACCTGGCCGAGAGTCTTCGAGTCGCCATGGGGAGCCTCGTGGCCAACAAGATGCGCTCCGCCCTCACGATGCTGGGCATCATCATCGGCGTGGGGGCGGTGATCGCGCTCATGTCCATCGGCAGGGGCGCCCAGGCCCAGGTGACGGAGCAGATCCGTGGGATGGGCACCAACCTGCTCTTCATCACCCCTGGGGCCATCCGAGAAGGTGCCGTGCGCCAGCAGGCCGGTTCCGCGCCCACCCTCACTTTCGAGGACGCCGAGGCCATGGCGGTGCCCGACGCGATCCCCGAGGTGGCTGCCGTGGCCCCCGAGTTGACCACCGGCGGCCAGGTAATCGTCGGCAACAACAACGTCTTCTCCCGTGTCATCGGCGTCACCCCAGAGTACGAGCAAGTGCGCAACTACCGTCCGGCCAGCGGCAGCTTCATCACCAAGCAGCACGTGGAGGGCAGATCCCTGGTGGCCGTGCTTGGAAGCAACGTGGCCCAGAGCATCTTCCCAGACCAGGATCCCGTCGACCAGTGGGTGAACATCGCCTTCGGGAACCGGAGGCTCCGGCTCCGAGTGGTGGGGGTACTCGAGTCGAAGGGGGCCCAGGCCATGGGCAACCAGGACGACCTGGTCTTCGTCCCCATCACCACCCTCCAGCAACGAGCCTTCGCCCAGCGGACGGTCCGGGGCGGCCACATGGTCTCCACCATCAACGTCCAGTTGGTGAGCGAGGACAAGGCGGTAATGCAGTCGGCCGTCGAGAAGATCGGGGAACTGCTGCGCCAGCGGCACAAGGCCGTGGAGGACGACTTCACCATCCGGAGTCAGGAGGACATGCTGGCCACGGCGAACCAGATCATGGGGGTAATGACCATGCTGCTCGGGTCCATCGCGGGCATCTCCCTGGTGGTGGGCGGCATCGGCATCATGAACATCATGCTGGTCTCCGTGACGGAACGGACCCGAGAGATCGGTATCCGGAAGGCCGTGGGGGCGAAGCGCCGGGACATCCTGGTGCAGTTCCTGGTGGAGTCCGTCGTGGTGAGCGTGGTAGGTGGAGCCATCGGGATCCTGCTCGGATCGGGCCTCTCAGCGCTGATCGGAAGCCTGGACTTCGGGGGCCAGAAGATGCAGACCGTGGTCTCCCTCGACGCCGTCCTGCTCGCCTTCGGGGTCTCCACCGCCATCGGCGTGTTCTTCGGGATCTACCCGGCCAGCCGGGCCGCGCGCCTCAATCCCATCGAGGCCCTGCGATACGAGTAGAAACCACGATCGTCCCGCTCGCAGGCGAGCGGGACGATCACACCATGCTGCCCAAGGTCTGCCAGACGACGGCTGCCCAGAAGTGCACCCCCACCGCGGCCACCAACCCCTCCTTCAGGTACTGTCCACCCGCCGCCAGCCCCAGCAACACGTTGAGGGCGGGCATCTCCACCAGAGTGAAGACGGGGATCTCGCCAACGGTGGAAGCACCGGTGAGCGCCATCATCGCCGGCAGCCCGGCGGCCGCGAAGGTGAGGGCCGCGGCCAGATTGGCGACCCCAAGGATGGCATTGCCCCCCACCCAACGCCACAGCACCAGGTCTAGGAGCATCGCCCACACGCCAAGGACCAGCATCCGGAACAGGATCTCCTCGCCGATGCTCGCCGTCGCCGCAGCGAAGAGCCAGAGTGGAAAGGGCTGTTGAGCCAGCCTCTCGCCGAGGTGGAAGAGGGCGAACGCCCCGTCCACTGCCGCAAACACCAGCCCCACCTGCAGACCCGTCTTTAGAGGATCCCAGAACCACGCCCTCCATCCGGCCCACTTTCGGTAGATCCCCACCAGGCCCAGCTTGCCCGCGATCGAAATCCCGATCTTCCCCGCGACACCGTACACCACCAGGATCGCCACCGCGTTGGCAAGACCTAGCTGCCAGCCAGCGATCGGGATATCGGGAAGGGGAACAACGCGAATCTCGGTCAGTTGACTGGGGGGAAACCAGAGGTAGCAGTACAGCACCAGCAGTGAGTCGATCGTTACGAGGGTCCAGAGTAGCTTCGACTGTCTTCGGACGGCCATTATCCTCTCATGCTCCCGAGCATCCGACGTAGTCGTGCCGTTACGGCGGTCCCGACCGATGTGGACAGTGCAAGGTACAGGCAGCAGCAAGTGAGCGGACTCGCGATGGGAAGGGCAGGATTCGACCGAACTGGAAGCGCAGCGGGGCATCCCTCAGGATGCTGCGACCTGTACTATAACTATGGAGAGCGAAATGTCAACCACTGGCGCGGCTCCTCGTGGGAGGGTCTGAGAGCGCCCAACGCGACCTGTGTGGGGGAAGACCTGGCTGCTCGGTGTGACCCCACGGACACCTTCGATCACACTCATCCCCAAAGGGCCCGAAAGACCGGATCGACCTTTCGGCACCGCAGGTGGCACGTTCACGGATGAATGCCCTCCCGCCTGGCGGGGCAATACGACAAACTCGGTAGCAGCGATCCACCTTTCGACTGATGCCCCGCACTGGCCTCCACCGTAACCTGTCGTTCAGAACGGTAGAGCGGGAATGTAACTCGCAAAGGGAGCGTTCGGACGAGTGTCACATCGAAAGGAGAGACCCAGAATCAGCCGCCGCCGCTTTCTGGCCACCGCGGGCATCACCCTGGGCGCCGCCACGCTCACCTGTTCCGGTCTCGTTGCGCTCGGCGTCGGCCAGCCATCCGTCGCCTTTCCAGAATTCACCTTGGGAGGGAGCACAATGCCAGACAAGATCCTCGTTGCCTACGCCAGCCGGACCGGGGCTACGGCCGGCGTGGCCGAAGCCATCGGCAGGACACTGGCCGAAAGCGGCGCACAGGTAGACGTCCGTCTCATGAAAGAGGTGGGCGATCTCACCCCGTACCGGGCGGTCGTGGCGGGCAGCGCCGTTCGCGGGTGCAAGTGGCTGCCGGAGGCGATGCAGTTCGTGCAGACTCATCGGTCAGCACTGGCGCAGAAGCCCTTTGCCGCATTCCTGGTGTGCATAACGCTGGCTATGCGGGACAACAAGTATCGAGATGGAGTCTCGAGCTGGCTGGACCCCGTGCGCACGCTGGTGAGGCCGGTGAGCGAGGGCCTCTTCGCCGGAACGCTGGAATTGAGCAAGCTGCCGCTGATCCCCGACAGGCTGGGCATGCAAGCGGCTGTCGCCTTCGGCGTTTTCCCGCAGGGTGACCACCGGGACTGGGATGCGATCCGTGCCTGGGCGAAGGGGTTGGCGCCTCTCCTGTAGGCTTGACGGCGAGTGCCCCAATCTCTCGGCCCGTTCGATTCAGGGTTGCATCTGCGGAGGGATTACCGCCGCCTCACGACACACTTTCACCGTGACGGTTTTCCCGAGTCTCCCGTCAATACTATGCAGGCAGCACTAGTCCGTGTCAACATCTCTAACAGGAAGAGTGTACTCTGTGCAAAGATGCCTGCTCAGTGTGCGCCGCAAGAAGCAGCTTCGAGGATCGGCTATGTCGAATCGGATGCACGCCAACCCATCACGGACCGGCGAGCCCCTCGGTGGCGGAGCCGAAGAGGGGGAAGCCGAGTCGATAGCTCGGGCAAGGGCGGATCGTCGGGCCTTTGCCCCGCTCTACGCCCGCTACCTCGATCAGGTCTATCGCTACTGCTACCGCCGCCTCGGCAGCCGCGAGGCGGCGGAGGATGCCACGAGCGAGGTGTTCTACAAGGCGCTGGCCGCGCTCCACGGCTACCGCGACGGCTCGTTCGCTGGCTGGCTCATGGCGATCGCCCGTAACGTGACCACCGACGTCCTGCGCTGTCCCAGGCCGGAGGAGCCGCTGCAACCCGAATACAATCCGCCCGACGGGACGGCAACACCAGAGCAGATGACCCTGGTTGCCGAGGAGCAGCGCTCGCTGCGGAGACTGATGGCGCGATTGCCCGATGACCAGCGTACGGTCCTGGAGCTGCGGCTGGCTGGCCTCACCGGGGCGGAGATCGCCACGGCGCTCGGGCGCAGCCTGGGAGCGGTCAAGATGCTTCAGCACCGAGCAGTCGTGCAACTGCGGGAGTACCTGGCCGTCGATACGGGTACGGTGGAGGCTTGCGATGGCAGGGTCTGAGTTCGAGACGATGGAGCGACTGAACGAGTACTGGGACGAGATCGTCCGCGGCACGGAAGGGGTTCCGGACCGGCTGGACGCGCCCCTTGCCGGCACTGTCCGGATGATCCACGCCCTGGACGATGCACCCGCCCCCGATCCGGCGTTCGCTCGCCGGCTCTGGCAGGAGTTGGCGGACGAGCCGGCCACGCCCGAGAGACTGCCCGGCCCCGGGGACGCTTCGGCGCACCGCAGCGATTCCGGCAAGAAGGCTCATGGGCCCCAACCCGAGAGGTCGATCACACTCTCGCGGAAACAAGACGGCAGGGCGCGGGTCTTCCTCGCCCGCCGGCCTCTCGCCGGCATCGCCGCAGCGCTGGTGATGGCGATTGCGGTGGGCGGCTACCTCGTGGCGACGCAACCGGCGCCGGTAAGCGCCGAGGAGATAGTCCGGAAGGCCCAGGAAGCGGTGCTGTCCCCCGCCGCCGCGGGCGTCAACAGCTTCGTATCGACCGAGAGGTCGGTCTCCCGCCCCGTCGACCGCATGAAGAGCTACGAGGGCTACAGCGGCAACGAGGAGATCAGGAGCGAGACGAAGCGGTGGTACGAGGCACCCAACCGCTGGAGGATCGAGGCCGGCGGCAGCGTGATCGACACGCAGGGGAATGAACTTCCCAACCGGACCTGGCGCTGGCTCAGCGTGAGCGACGGGAGGGACGTCTGGCGCTACAACATCACGTCGAACGAGGTTACCGTGCACCAGCTCGCCCCCCCCCCTTCCGGCAAGATCGACTCCTTCGGCGCCGAGTCCACCCTCGGCCAGGGGACGATCGACCCGGGAAAGGCGCTTCAGACCTCCAATCCCAACGTCAGGCCCAAGCTGCAGGGAGAGGAGAGGGTGGCGGGCAGGGATGCCTACGTTCTCGCCTTCCCACCGGAGACCCGCTCCGCCTCGGCGCCCGAGCTGAACGGCCCCAGAACCGTCTGGGTTGACAAGGAGACCTTCTTCGTGCTGAAGGCCGTCCAGTACAGCGGGGTCGACGGCAAGCTGCTCTCGACCACGGAGGTGACCAGCGTCCAGTACAACCCAGCCATCGACCCTGCCCTGTTCGGCTTCACGCCCCCGGCAGGGGCGAAACTGGACGACCAGCGCCCGAAGCCCGCGCCGACGAAGGCCCAGTTCCAGCAGCAGATGGAGGCGCTCGCCCGACAGGCAGACTTCCCCTTGTTCCTGCCGAGCCAGGTGCCAAACGGCCTCGTGCCGCGCCAGACGCGCATGGACCCCGCCCTCGGGCTGCAACTGGAGTACACCTCGCCCTCGGAGACGGACAAGGACTCCTTCGCCACGATGAGGATCGTGGAGCAGAAGGCGACCCAGGGGCTGGTGAGCCGCTGGATCGAGGGAGCAGAGAGTGCCTCCATCGGCGACACGAAGGGGTGGCTGCGTCGCGGCTTCCGCAACGTGGACGGGACGGGGATGGACTCGTCTGCCATGCTGCTACGAGACGGCACGCTCATCTCGGTCTCCAGCTTCACCCTCTCGCCAGAGGAACTGCTGGGGGTGGCGGCCTCCCTGGTGCCGGTGCCGGGCGGCCACGCCCCGCTCCCCAACCCCACGGCACCCAGCATGGACAAGGTGCGGCAGAGGGCGAGCTTCAAGGTGTTCCTGCCTGAGTACGTCCCGGCGGGGCTCACGCCGGAGCCGCCGGTCGCTGGCAGCAATCAGGGGAGCGACAGGATCGACGCGTTGAACGTCATCTATCATAGTGCCGACGGCGCAGTGGCTCTTAGGCTGGTAGAGGGACCTCCAAGGGATCCGAGCAGCATGGCGAGGCCGATGCTGACAGCTCCAGAGGTGACGATCAAGCCGGGCGTCACCGGCCGCATGATGGACGCATCGAGCGTGCAGACGCTGCTTCTCTGGTGGGTGCAGGATGGCACCTACATCTCGTTGGAGACTCGGGTCCTCTCTCGGGAGGAGCTGCTGAAGGTGGCCGCATCCATGTCCCCGACGGCGGGGCAGGGAAGGGTGGAGCCGGTGGCCGGACGCCCCACCCCGACGCCGGTCCCTGCTCCCAGCTTCAATGTCCTGCGGCCAACCTGGCTGCCGGAGCAGATGGCCGTGCGGGAGCAGTTCGAGCCCGATCCCACGGGCAAGGGGACCCAGGTGGTGATCGGCTTCGATCCGAGACCGGAGGACCCGAAACCCCACAGCGTGCTGATGCTTACCGAGATGTCGAAGGAGGCCATGCCGAGCGGAGTTGCGCCCGACCCCGAGGAGACACGCGAGACCATAGGCGGCCGGCAGGTGCGCGTCATCTCCCGCGGCGAGGACTGGATCACCCTGACCTGGGTACAGGGGGACGTGGCGCTGACCCTGACGAACCCCTACGACCCGCCGGGCCAGCCGCGCTACACGCCCGATCAGCTTCGCAAGATCGTCGAGTCGATCCGGTGAGGCTGGC
>JBLNDL010000073.1:0-31327 GCA_050261575.1 Sphingomonadaceae bacterium
GGGGGTCGGGGGCCTGGTACCCGGCCCCTGACCCCCGATCAGCCTCCGGTCTCGAGCATCCCGCGGCTCAGGGCGTAGCGCACCAGTTCGGCCCGGGTTCGGACGCCCAGCTTCTCCATGATGTTTGCCCGGTGGGTCTCCACAGTCTTCACGCTGATAACCAGCCGGCCGGCGATCTCCTGGTTGGTGTAGCCCTCGGCCATCAGCTTCAGCACCTGCCTCTCCCGCTCCGTCAGACGATCCGGGCTTTCCGTGCCCTGGTCGGGCCTCGTCTGCTCGGCAGGGTCCTGTGGCAGGCGTCCACCTGCAACTTGGTAGAGGAAGTTCTCACCGGCGTGCACCAACCTGATTGCGGTGATCAGGTCGGTGTCGGCCGCCTTCTTGGGTACGTAGCCCGATCCCCCCGCCTGCAGCGTCTGCAGGAGGTACTCCTCGCTGTCGTGCATGGTCAGCACCAGCACCCTGACGTCGGGATACAGCTTTCTGATCCGGCGCGTGGCATCCAGCCCGTTCATCTCCGGCATCGTGATGTCCATGAGCACCACGTCCGGCTGCAGGGTGGCTATCCGGTCGATGGCCTGCTTCCCGTCGGATGCCTCGCCCACCACCTCCATGTCCGGCTCGGCGTTCAGCAGCGTGCGCAGGCCGGCCCGCAGCACCGCGTGGTCGTCCACCAGCAGCAACCTGATCTTGTGTGTCACGCCACCACCTTCTCCCGAGTCCCATCGAGGGGCACCCGGGCCAGCACGGTCGTTCCTCGCCCGGGCTTAGAACAGATCTCCAGGTGGCCGGCGAGGAGGGATACCCTCTCCTTCATTCCGAACAGCCCGAGTCCACCGTCCCTGGACCGCAGCACCCGCTGGACATCGAAGCCCCGACCGTTGTCCCGCACCATCGCGGTCAGGGTGGAGTCCTCCAGAGCCAATTGAACCTCGACGCGGCTGGCCCCGGAGTATCTGGCGGCGTTGGTCAGCGCCTCCTGCACCACCCGATATACGGCTACCTCCACCTCCGCGGGCAGCCTTTCCGTGAGCCCCGCCACCTGGAAGCCCACCTCGATCCCGGACTGCCGGCTGTACTCCTGGGCGTAGCTCCGGAGGGCTGGGAGCAGCCCCAGCTCGTCGAGGGCGCTCGGCCGCAACTCCACTGCCATGCGATGCACCGCCTCCAGGGTACCGGCGACAGTGGAGCGGAGTTCCGCCACCCTCTCCTGGAGGTAGTCCGGCTCCCGCGCCCTCTCCAGCGCCCTCAATCCCAGCATCACCGAGGTGAGGGCCTGGCTCGTCTCGTCGTGCAGCTCGCGGGCGATCCGCTTTCGCTCCTCCTCCTGTGCACTGAGCACCCGGGCGGGGAGCCGCCGGAGTTCGGATTGGTTGGCCTGGAGCCTCTCCAGCATGCCGTTGAATGCCTCGGCTAGGCGGTTGGTGGCCGGATCGCCCAGCGGGTCGGGCGTGGCCCTGACCGTGAGGTCTCCCTTCGCGTGGACCTCCTCCACCGTTCTCTGGAGCGATTCCAGCGGCTTCATGGCGGCCTTCAGGATCCAGAAGTTGGCCACCACGTGCAGACCGACTCCTCCCAGCACGAAGCCTGCGATCAGGTGGAGGGGTAGCTGCTGGGGCAGGGCTCGAACCACCCAGGTGCCCACCACCGCGCCGATCAGGACGATGGCGGAGCTCGCGATCAGGATGCGGTAGAACAGTGGAGTGCGGGCGGCGATACCCCGGATCAGATCCAACGGCAACCTCGGTTGTGGAGCGGGATCCGTCCCGCTTCGAAGGTTTTTCTGATAGGAGTATTCTAATACTTAAGAGGGTTCGAGACAAACGCCGAGGGCGGGGGGAGCGCAGGGGCTAAGCATTGGCGGTGCGAGTCGGTGCCACGGAGCGGTGTTCAGGCGCCAATGCTTAGCCCCTACCTCGGTCACCTGGGGGTTGTCAACTGAGCATCTCCTTGATCCTCTTGGCGGCTGTCTCCAGCACCTCCGGGGCGGATGCGAAGGAGAAGCGAACGTGCCCGTCGCCGGCGTCGCCGAAGGCCGAGCCGGGGGTGCCCGCCACCCGGGCCTTCTCCAGCAGCATATCTGCCAGTTGGATGGAGTTCAACCCCAGGTCGAACTTCGGGAAGGCGTAGAAGGCGCCCTCGGGCTTGAAGCAACTGACGCCGGGGATGTCGTTCAGCATATCCACGAAGAAGTTGCGGCGCCGCTCGTACTCGGCGTTCATCTTCGCCACCGGCTCCTGCGGCCCTTCGAGCGCCGCCACGCCGCCCACCTGGACGAAGGAGGGTGCGCAGGTGGCCGTCTGCTCCTGGATCTTGCCGATCTCCTTCATCAACTCGACGGGGCCCGCCACGTAGCCCAACCGCCAGCCGGTCATGGCGTATGCCTTGGAGTGGCCGTTGAGGGTGAGCGTCCGCTCCGCCATGCCCGGCAGGCTGCCGATGCTGACGTGCTCTCGGCCATCGAAGATGATCTTCTCGTACATCTCGTCCGAGAGCACGTACAGGTCGTGCTCTCGGGCGGCTGCTGCGATGATCTCCAACTCCTGGCGCGTCAGCACCTTGCCCGTCGGGTTGTTGGGGGTGTTCAGCAGTATCGCCTTCGTCTTGGGGGTGATCAGCGCCTTCAGCATCTCGGCGGTCAGGGCGAAACCGTTCTCCGCGGTGAGGTTGAGCGGGACGGTGACACCCCCCGCCAGTTGGATGATGGGGCGGTAGGTTACCCAGGCCGGCTCGGGCACGATGACCTCGTCGCCCTCGTCTATCAGCGTCATCAGGGAGCAGTAGAGGGCTAGCTTCCCGCCGGAGGTCACGATGATCCCCTTGTCCGGATCTACCTCCACCCCGTTTTCCCGGGCCAGCTTGTGGGCTATCGCCTTGCGCAACTCCGGGATGCCGGCGCTGGGCACGTAGTGGGTGAAGCCCGACTGCATGGACTGGATCGCCGCCTTCTGGATGTGCTCGGGCGTGGCGAAGTCGGGGTCGCCGCCCCCCAGGTCCATGATGTCGATCCCCTGCCGCTTGAGGGCACGGGCCTTGTTCATGACCTGAACCGTAGCCGAACCGGCCATGCTGGTGATCTTCGTGGAAAGGGGCTTTGCCATGGGCCAAAACCTCCTAGGCTACCTTCATCGATCGGACGACTGCTCTTTCGATCCTCCGGTCTATCGAACGTTTGGCAGAGGCCGCGATCAGCACGGAATGGACTGAGGGGACACGGGTGTGAAACTGGAGAGTATAGTACACCACGCACGCACGAGGGGCAACGCGAGGGGATGCTGAAAGCGGCGCTGACGTGCCGCACTCCACACTGTGCCACGTGCGGGCGAAGCATCCGCTCACGCCGCCGTGAGCGGATGCTTCGCTCTTAGCCCCGGAACAGGCCGCCTTCCAAGCAACCTGCATCGCATTCCAGCGGAAGAGCCCAGCCATGTAGCGTTGGAGTCCGTCTCCGACGTGGTACCCGCCGCAGGTGAGCCGCGACGCTACAGGATGGCTGCTCGGGTGCTTTCGCTCGTGGCGATGCCCCTCAAGGGCATGATGGGCACCAGGGGACCCTACTTGGACGGCCTCCCGGAGGGTCGGGGTCTCCGGGACGGTGCCGATGCCCTCCTGGGCGCGGCAACCGATGCTGTGACCTTCTCTGGGTGGATGTAGTCGTAGAAGCGCGTCACGGCCTCGCGGTGAGTGCCCCTGTGGACGGCGAGCGTCTTGACCTTCCCCTTCTCCTCGCGAACCAGAGCCCAAACGGCCTGGCCGGTGGGACCGATCTTGCCCTGGGGCTGAATGGAAAGGTGGTGGGCTTCCTGCAGGTGCTGCTCCGGATTCGGAGCGTGCGGGTGTGGCTGGGCTCTGCTGGACTGAGGTGTGGCGTTGCTGTCTTCTGCCATGATGTACCCTTCTGTGATCTCCTCTCGGGCTTACCGGGGGAAGTACCCCCTGGCCCCATGCCCAGCGAGCACAACCGGCGGCTGCCGCCATTGTATCACATCCGCTGGGGTATGGATCTTGCCACCCTCCCTGGCTTCGCGTGCACGAGCCGCCGGCAATGCCCGCCGGCCAGAGAGGGAGGTACGGGTGGATGGCTCAGCATCCCGAGGAGTACAGAAGGGATCTGAACCCCGAGTTCCTGGCCGGACAGAACTACGGCCTGGATGGGGAGCAGCCCGAGGAGGGCGCTCTCTCCGCCTACGAGTATAAGGATGTCGGAGAGTTGCTTCCGGACTGGAGCGCGGCCGAGTTGAGGCAGTTGCCGATCGTGCCGGAGGGGAGCCGTCTTCAGCAGGGAGCCGTCTACTTCGACCTGAGACATCCGGAGCGGGGGGAGTTCAAAGCACGAGGGGACATGGTGGCCCCTCCGGATAGCCGATTGGTGCCGAAGGACAGGGCCGATTTCACGCTATGGAACAAGCTGACGTCGCTGGGGGCGAGGAGATAGAAAACCACAATGCCCTCGGATGCCTCTCGGCGCGCGAGACGGATGCGAGGGATACTGATCCGGATATGAGCATCCCGTGGATGCTTCTTCTCAATAGACCTGTTTGAGAGATGTGGCAGTGGGATAGGGTCGGCCGGTTAGGGCACCGGGCTCTCGCAAAGGCTAAACCGAGGTGGAGGAGTAGCGCCTAGCCTCGTTGACAACCCACTCGTCCAGGATCTCCTTCTTGAAGCGCCAGGAGCTGCCGACCTTGAAGCCGGGAATCTTCCCTTGAGCTGCGTACCTGTAGACTGTGATGGGGTTCAGCTTCAGGTACGCAGCGACCTCTTTGACTGTCATCATCCTCTCCACAGGATCTACCTCCCCTATCAAATCGTCCTCCCAGGTATAACCTGCCTAGTAGCCGCTGGCGGCCGCATCGTACACTATATTGTAGTCACATGCAAGTACAAGATCCGAGGCGCGCAACGAGGCGCCTCCGGATTCGCTCGCGCGGCGAGCGCAGCCCGAGTCGACGTGACAAGCCAGGATGAATGCAGACGTGCGCGGCTGTGTGGGACAGCGGCGAACCGAGGTTTACCTTGACAATGCAAAGCGGGGTAACTAAGATGCCGGTAGTTTAGCATTTTGTTGTCAGGCTTACAATACCTTGAAGTGCCCCTATTGCGCGCACGACCAAACGAAGGTTGTAGACAAGAGAGACTTGACGGCCGGGGCCACTCGCCGACGCAGGCTGTGCACCCGTTGCGGTCGCCGGTTCAGCACCTACGAGCAGGCTGAGGTGGTCAACCTCGTCGTGGTCAAGAAGGACGGCCGCCGTGAGCCCTTCGACCGCAACAAACTGAGAATCGGCCTGCTCAAGGCGTGTGAGAAGCGCCCCATCAGCTCCGAGACCATCGAGTCGCTCGTCGACGAGGTGGAGGCCGCTTGCCGATCGAGGGACGGCATGGAGGTGTCCAGCAGCGTCGTCGGTGAACTCGTGATGGACAAGCTGAGGGCGCTGGACAAGATCGCCTACATCCGTTTCGCCTCGGTGTACCGCGCGTTCGCGGACCTCCAGTCTTTCGAAGAGGAACTCCACGTGCTGCTGAAGGGCCGCTGATGGCGGGCCAGACCGCTATGCGGGCGGCCGGCTGGATGATCGCCGTCGGCTCCGTCGCCACCCTTCTCGGCACGATCCTCGTGCTCTCCGTGGCTTCCAGGGCCGACTTGGGCTCGCGCTGGCCGGTGCGCTCGGCTCCAATCGACTTCCTGATGATGGCCGGTGGCGGCGGGCTGCTGGCGTTGGGAGGGCTGACCGCTCTCCTGGGGCTGGCTCTCTACGTCCTGCTTCCTGCCTTCTCCCGAGGAGGGCAGGCGCTGAAGAGCTACGGATCCCACCGCGTCGTGCTGGCCTGCACTGCCCTGGCCACGGTGTTGGGGAACCTGCTCGCCGCCTCCTACTTCCTGGTGATCGGCCCCTTCGTGGCCGGGGACGGTGCCCGCGTCGGTCCCACCACCGGCCGGATCCTCTCGCCCGAGGGTATAGCCGTCGCGGCGATCTCCCTGGACATCGCGCTGATGGCCATCGTCTACCTACGGATCGTCCGGCCGGGAGCGATCTCCTGGCAGCGGATGGGGCTAAACAGCAGGGGGCTCCTCGGCCGGCTGCTGCTGGGGCTGCTGTTCGGGGCGGTGCTGTTCGCCGTGAGCAGCGTCCTGGAGTACCTGCTGGCCCAACTGGGGGTTCGGCAGACTCAGGCGGCTACCTTCCAGTCGGTGACTCGGGCCAGCCCTCAGCAGTTCGGCCTGGTGCTGCTAGCTGGTGCTGTCGTCGCGCCCTTCGTCGAGGAGATCTACTTCAGAGGCTACGTCTTCCGGGCCTATCTGGATCAGAAGGGGCTCCCGCAGGCATTCCTTTTCAGCGCGGGTCTCTTCGCCTTGGTGCACCTGGATCTCGCGGCGATGCTGCCCATCCTGGCTGTCGGCCTTCTCCTCTCCTTCCTCTACTATCGGACCGGCAGCGTCCTGCCGGGGATCGTTGCCCACATGGCCAACAACGCCGTGGCCTTCACCCTGCTCTACCTGGGCGTCTCCTAAGCGGGCATCTCTAGTTCGTGTCAACTCCTCTGGCGGGAGACGTGTACTCTATCTGGAGATGCCTGCTTAGCACCGCCGTCCCCTGGCACCGACCGTGCAACTCGGATGGTAGGCGGAAAGTACCCAATTAACCGATTCGAGCGGAGGATGAAGGCGTCCGCTAAAAGCTCGGCTTCACGATGGAGCCAACTGGTTGCCCTCTGCGCTGCCCTTCCAGGCATCCAGAACGAGCAGCAGATACTGGAAGTTGCCGTGCGCGAAGCGGCAGCCTTCTTTGGTGCCGATGTCGCCGTGGCCCTGCTCTGCAGGGATAGTCAACTCACCCCTGCTGCCTGGGTCGGGCTTCCCACCGACTCACCCCCAGGAATGTCGGGCTGCGCCGGTGAGGGCATCCGCCGGTACGTGGAGCAGCTTCTTGCCCCGAAACGGTGCCGGAGCTTCATCCGGGCCCCCATGACCGCGAGCGGATCGAAGGTCGGCGAGTTCGTGCTGTGCCGTGTCGCTGACGGTAGACCGGCTTATGGACCCGAAGACCGAGAGATGCTGCGCCTCGTGGCTCACCGAATCGCGGTTGCAGTGGTGGATGCGGGGCTGCTGGAGCGGGCCCACGGACAGCAACGGGTGGTGGCCCGGATAGCCGATGCCCTCGCCGGAGAGGTGGAGGTGCGGCGGATCGCCCAGACGGCGGTCGATCTGGCACTGGCGGAGTTGAGTGCTGACGTCGTTGTGTTGTGGAAGGCGCGGACGGAGGCACGGGAACTGGAGCTGCTGGCCAGCAGCGGCCTAGATCCCTCTGAAGCAGCCAAGGTGGCGCGCCTCTCCTTCGATGCCCCTTCCCTGGCTGCTCTGACGGCGCGTACGCGTCGCACTCACGTGATCGAGAGTCTGGACAAGTTGCCCCATGGGTTGGAGATCACGAAGGGGATCTTCACGAAGCTGGGGGTGCAATCTGTCGTGAACATTCCGCTGCTGGCCCGGGGCGAGTTGGTGGGCGTCTTCGCCTACGCGAGGAAGGTACCCCGTCTTTGGGAGCGGGAGCAGCAAGCGATCGCAGGGACCCTGGCCGATCTCCTGGCCGCGGCACTGCTGAACGCCGGACTCTACGAGGAGAGCGAGCGGAGGCGGCTGCTGGCGGAGACCGTCATCGACAACTCCCCGGCGGCTATCTCTGTGATCTCCGGGCCTGAGCATCGCTACGTTCTGGTGAACCCGGCCCGAGAGCGGATCAGCGGTTTGCCTCGGGAGAGGCTGCTTGGCCACACCCTGCGCGAGACATTTCCGGATCTGGCAGGCGAGATCGTCGAGAAGGCGATAGAGCGGGTGTACCGGACGGGCAAGACCGAGGTCATACCGGAGTTCCACTACGACTTCGGCCCACCGAAAGGGCCGAGGGATCTCTCTCTCCTGTATGCTCCCCTCCGAGGTCCGAACGGCAAGATCGAAGGGGTCATCAGCCTGATGCTGGACATCACGGAGCAGGTGGCATCCCGCCGCCAGTTGGAGGAGATCGCCGCCAAGCTGAAGGCGGCGAACGAGCAGCTCGTCGAGGCCAACCTTCGCAGCAGCCGGATGGCAGACCTCGCTCAGCAGCGGGCGGCGGAGCTCGCCGCCACCATCAACAATATTGCCGACGCCGTCTTCGTTTGCGATCCCGAGGGCAAGATCATCTTCATCAACGGCGCCGCCCTCGATCTGATCGGTGCGGAGCGGAGTGGCGCGCTGCGTACCCTGGTGGAGTACATTGCCGCCTTGCGGCCGCGCTATCTCGACGGGCGCCCCATACCCAGGGAGGAGCTTTCCATCTCCAAGGCACTGCGGGGCGAGGTCGTGCGGGGCGTGGAGGAGATCGTTCGCGACTCCCGAATGCAGCGAGATCGGTTCATCCAGGTGAGCGCCGCGCCCGTGCGAGACGCCGAGGGACGCTTGCTGGGTGCCGTGGAGGTCATGAGCGACATCACTCGCCTGAAGGAGCTAGATCGGCTGAAGGACGAGTTCATCACCGTGGCGGCCCACGAGATCAAGACGCCGGTGACCGCCATTAAGGGCTTCGCTCAGACCCTACTGCGGACTCCCAATGCCTGCCTGCCCAGGTTCCGGGTGGCCTTGGAGACCATCGTGCAGCAGTCGGATCGGATCGACACCCTGGTGCGGGACTTCCTGGAGGCATCACGGATGCGATGGGGTAGGGTGCAGCTCTCGCCGGAGAGGGTCAACCTCTCCGCCATCGTGTCCGAGGCCGTGGCTCGAAAGGCGGCGGAAGCCCCGAGACACCAGTTGGAGCTGTCTGCAGAGGATCCAGTTTGGGTCGTCGGCGATCGAATGCGGCTGTATCAAGTGATGGACGCCCTGCTGGATAACGCGGTGCAGTACTCTCCCGGCGGCGGGAAGGTGGAGGTCCAGGTTCGGAAGGAGGGTTCGCGGGCGGTGGTATCGGTCATCGATCACGGGGTGGGGATCCCCAAGGAGAGGCAGTCGCACCTGTTCGAACGCTTCTACCGGGCCCACATTGGGACCAGCTACGACTACGGTGGCCTGGGCATCGAGCTGTACATCGCGCGAGAGATCGTGCGCCGCCACGGCGGAGACATCTGGTTCGAGAGCGAGGAGGGGAAGGGCTCCACCTTCCACTTCAGCGTCCCCCTCGCGAGTGATGAGTGATGTGTGACGAGTGGCGATGGGCGCCGCCCTCCGGCACGTTTCCTGCAGCCTTCTTTAGCTAAGCACCGGCTGCGCGCAGGTTCATCGATTTCACAATGGCAAGCGCGAAAGGGGAGACTGGGCATGGCGACCATCAGGTGTACCGTGAGCAACTGCGAGTACTGGGGAGATCAGAACTACTGTACCGCCGATCAGATACTGGTCATGGCCCCCTCCTCGCCGATCCAACAGGCTGACGAGCATGGGGTGAACGCCGAGCTACTGAAGCAGACCCCGGCCACCACCGACGAGGATACCCTGTGCTACACCTTCGAGCGGAGGGTCTGAGAGCGCACACCCGGCGATTCGATCGGCACTGCGGGGCACGATTCCCTCATCCTTGAGCCGGGAGGGTCGGGGACGTGCCCCTCCGTGCCGATTCCACCATCTACCACTGCCCCGCCCCTCCGGTTGACACGCCGTCCTGTCCTTGCTACCTTCGGCATGATGGCTGAGGCTATCCTTCCACGCGGCGAAGCGCGAGCAAGTCCAACCCTCGGCACCGTCTTGCCGGCTTCCCTTAGGGGATCTGTGCAGGCGTTTCCAAATCGGGTCGATTCTTCTGGCTGGGAGTGCGTACTCCATCCGAGCAGGCATCTCTAGATGGAGTACACGTTTCCCGCGAGAGCAGTTGGCATGGACTGGAGATACCAGCTTAGAGGGAGCTACTCAGCGGTTCGGCTTCTTGGGGGTGCACGGCCGATGATCCTCACGGGGGCGATGCACGGATCAGCGATCGTATGCTGACCGGAACTGCCTGGGGGTGCCGCCGCTCTTCGATGTCGAGGAGACCCCAGCAGGACCGGTGGAGAGTCTGGACCGCAGAGGGCGTCGTTACTGATGTAGGGCGGGCGTGACGCGAGCGAGCACGCGGGGCTGTGCACGCTCGCCTCGCGGTGACGCTAGCCCGGCGCAATCGAACTCGAGGAACGACGGACTAAGAGAGGAGATGTCATGAAGGTCAAGCGGGTGGAGCACGTCGGGATCGTCGTCAAGAGCATCGAGGAGGCCCTGCCCTTCTACGGCCTTCTCGGATTGAAGGCGGATGCAACCGAGAACCTTCCTCAAGCTGGACTGAAGATCGCGTTCCTGCCTGTGGGGGAGTCCCGGCTCGAACTGCTGGAGCCCACCAGCGAGGAGAGCTCCCAGGGAAGGTTCCTGCGAGACAATGGGGAGGGCATCCACCACCTGTGCGTCGCGGTGGACGACATTGAGGGGGCCATCAAGGAGCTGCTGGAGGCGGGCTGCAAGATGGTGGACCAGACCCCACGGTCCGTGTTCGGGGGGAAGAAGCGGGTCGCCTTCGTTCACCCGAGTTCGACCCATGGCGTTCGCCTGGAGCTGTGGGAGGACTGACGGGAACCCCCTTGCTTGATTTGTTCGCCTGAGTTGGCGAAGATGCAACCCGACTCGGAACTACCGGGACACGGAGCGCACGGAGGGGCCCGATCCCGACCCCCGTGAGTTCCGTGTCTTGGCGGCAAGTATCGTTAGGAGTTCAGAATGAGCAACTTTCCCAGGTACCCGATCCCTGACGTCGCGCTGGTGCGACGTCACTTCACGAAGGAGCACATCGAGGACGTGGCCGGCGCGGTGCGGAAGGAGCTGGCCCGCGTCGGACTCGCGCAGCGGGTCAAGCCGGGCCAGCGGATCGCCCTCACGGCGGGCAGCCGCGGCGTGGCCAACATCGCGCTGATCCTGGGCACCATAGGCGAGGAGCTGAAGAAGCTGGATGCCAAGCCCTTCATCGTGCCCGCCATGGGGAGCCACGGTGGGGCGACGGCCGAGGGCCAGGTGGAGCTGATAGCCGAGTACGGCATCACCGAGGAGGCGCTGGGCATGCCCATCCTCTCCTCCATGGAGACGGTGATTCTGGGCGAGACGCCCTTCGGTGCCAAGGTCCACATGGACAAGAACGCCTACAACGCGGACGGCGTGATCGTGGTGGGCCGTATCAAGAACCACACCTCCTTCCGGGCGCCCATCGAGAGCGGCCTCTCCAAGATGATGGCGATCGGCCTGGGCAAGCAGAAGGGGGCGGAGTCGATCCACGACCACGGTCTGGCCCGCAACATCCCAGAGGCGGCGAAGATCTTCCTGGCCACGGGCAAGATCGTGCTCGGTGTGGGCACGGTGGAGAACGCCTACCACCAGACGCACACCATCGTCGCCACCCCGCCCGAGACGCTCATGGAAACCGACATCGAGTACCTGAAGCTCGCCAACAAGATGCTTCCCAGGATCCCCTTCGACTTCGCCGACGTGGCCGTGGTCGACTGGATCGGCAAGAACATCTCCGGCACCGGCATGGACATGAACGTGATGGGGATGTGGCGCCGCACCGGCGAGGCCCCCTACCCTCCCATATACAAGCGGATCGTGGTGCTGAACGTGCGCCCCGAGTCCCACGGCAACTGCGCCGGGCTGGGTGCGGCCGATTTCACCACCCGCAAGCTCGTGAACCAGTGGGACGCCGAGAAGACCTACTGGAACATGATCACGGGCAACTTCCCGGAGGGGGCCAAGATCCCCTTCACCCTGGACAACGACGTCGAGGCCGTGGAGGTGGCTCTCCGCTCCGCCAAGCCCGAGGGCGGGGTAATGGAGTTGGTGCGGATCAAGGACACCATGAACCTGGACGAGTTCTACTGCACGGCGGGTCTGCTCGAGCAGCTAAAGGGCGACCCCGAATACGAGGTGGTGAAGCCCCTCGGCCCCATGCCTCGCGATGCCGAGGGCAACCTGCTCTGGTAGTCGGCCTTCGGGTTCTGCGTTCTGAGCGTCCGACGCTCAGAACGCAGAACCCAGTATCGAGTGGTGGATCTGCCGCCAGGTAGTTGCCGACTGGGAGGTCGCATGGTGAAGTTCTGGGGTTATCCCCGCCCGGATGGAAGGGTGGGGGTTCGGAACCTGGTGGCGGTGATCCCGTCCACCTACTGCGCCAACACGGTGGCCAGAAGGATCGCCGCCCAGGTGGAGGGCGCCGTGGCGCTCCCACACGACGTGGGGTGCAGCCAGGTGGGGCTGGACCTCGAGATCACCGCTAGGACCCTCAAGAACCTCGGCCGGCACCCCAACGTGGCTGCGGTGCTGGTGGTGGGGCTCGGCTGCGAGCGGCTCGCGGCGACGGAGCTTGCCGAGGGCGTCGCTGTCTCCGGCAAGCCGGTGGAGGTGATCACCATCCAAGAGAGCGGCGGAAGCCTGAGGGCGCTGGAGAGGGGCTCATCGGTGGTCCGGAGACTGGTCCAGGAGGCTTCCTCCCTCCGTCGGGAGGAGGTGGGGCTGGAGCACCTGGCCGTGGCCACCGAGTGCGGCGGAACAGATGCCTTCTCCGGCATCGTGGCCAATCCGGCCGTCGGCATCGCGGCGGACCTGGTGGTGGCAGGCGGCGGTACCGTGATGTTCTCCGAGATCAACGAGCTGCTGGGGACGGAGCACCTGCTGGCCGGGAGGGCGGCAAACCAGGAGGTGGCGGAGCTCATCTACAAGGTGATCGGACTGAGCGAGTCCAGGCTGGCCTGGCAGAGCCGGAACGATCGCTCCGGAAAGCGGCTGGCGCTGATCTCCACCGGCAACTTCGACGGCGGCGTCTCCACGCTGGTGGAGAAGGGGCTCGGCGGCATGAAGAAGTCGGGGAGTTCGCCCATCGTGGGCGTGCTGAAGTACGCCGAGTGCTACAGCGAGCCGGGCCTCTACCTGATGGACACGCCGGGCCACGATGCCCAGTCCACTAGCGGGATGGTGGCGGGTGGCTGCCAGATCGTCCTCTTCACCACCGGCCGCGGAACGCCCACAGGGCATCCCATCGCGCCGGTAATCAAGATCACCGGCAACTCCCACAGCTTCCAGAAGATGCTCGACAACATCGACGTCAATGTCGGGACGGTGTTGGATGGGGAGATGACCCTTCGCGAGGCCGGCGAGCGGATCTTCCAGCAGGTGTTGGAGGTGGCCAACGGCCGGCAGACCAAGGCGGAGGTGCTGGGCCACGACGAGCTGATGTCGGTGTGGCGCCCCTGGCCCGAGCACGAGAACGCCTACGGCTGCGGGGAGTGGGGATAGTCCCTCGCGGACGATTTGACTGCTTCATCCAAATGAGCGATGATGGAAGGTCTACGTTCGTCCGCAGAGGTGAATCCATGGCAGAGCAAGCACTGGTTATCGACCCCAAAGACAGCGTCGCCGTAGCGCTAGCCGATCTACCCGCCGGGCAGCAATGCGCTGTGCGGGTCGGTGACGACACGCTGAAGGTGGAGTTGCGGGAGAAGATCCCCTTTGGCCACAAGTTCGCCCTCTTCAAGATCCGCAAGGGGGAGAGGGTTCTGAAATACGGCGAGGTAATCGGTGAGGCAACTCACGACATCGAGCCCGGAGCGTGGGTCCACGTCCACAATCTGGTCAGCCGCCGAGGCAGGGGGCACTCCGAGGCGGGGGTGCAGAAATGAAGTTCTGGGGGTATGAGCGTCCGAACGGGCAGGTGGGTGTACGCAATCACGTGGCTGTGATCCCCTCGGTCTTCTGCGCCGCCGGGGTTGCCCGCAGAATCGCTGCCCAGGTTGAAGGGGTAGTGGCTCTGGACCACGCCGTCGGGTGCAGCCAGGTGGGCTTCGACCTCGAGATCACGGCCCGGACGCTGAAGAACCTGGGCCGCCACCCGAACGTGGCGGCGGTCCTGGTGGTGGGACTCGGCTGCGAGCGGCTGAAGGCCTTGGAGATTGCCGAGGACATCGCCCAGACTGGCAAGCCGGTCGAGGTCAGCACCATCCAGGACAGCGGTGGAAGCCTCAAGGCCGTGGAAACGGGCAGCTCCATCGTCCGGAAGCTGGTCCAGGACGTCTCGACGCAGCGCCGCCAGCAGTTCGGGGTCGAGCATCTGGCCGTCGCCACGGAGTGCGGCGGGACCGATGCCCTCTCCGGTATCGTGGCGAACCCCGCCGTGGGGATAGCCTCGGACCTGATCGTGGCTCAGGGCGGCACGGTGATGATCTCCGAGATCACCGAGCTGCTTGGCACGGAGCATCTGCTGGCCGCCAGGGCAATAGACCAGGAGGTGGCCGCACAGATCTACAAGGTTATCGGCCTCACCGAGAGGGTGCTCAGCCGGGAGACCGGTACCGATCGGTCGGGGAAGCGGCAGGCGCTGATCTCCCCCGGCAACATGGACGGTGGCGTCACCACGGTGGTGGAGAAGTCGCTGGGGGGTGCCAAGAAGGCCGGCAAGTCACCCATCGTGGGTGTGCTGAAGTACGGCGAGCGATACACCCGGCCTGGTCTGCACCTGATGGACACCCCCGGCCAGGACGGCGAGTCGACCACCGGCATGGTGGCGGGCGGCTGCCAGATCGTCCTCTTCACCACTGGGCGTGGGACCCCCACCGGACATCCCATCGCACCGGTAATCAAGATCACCGGCAACTCCAACAGCTACCGCCGTTTGATGGACAACATCGACGTGAACGCGGGGGTGGTTGTGGAGGGCAGTAAGACCTTGCAGGAGATGGGCGAGGAGATCTTCCGTGAGGTGCTCGCGGTGGCCAGCGGGAAGCGTACCAAAGCGGAGGTGCTGGGCCACGACGAGCTGATGAACGTGTGGCGCCCCTCCTCGGAGCATGGCACCGCCTACGGCTGCGGCGACTGGGCCTAAGCGGGAATCTCTAGTTCATGTCGACTTCTCTAGCGGGAAACGCGTACTCTACTAGAGACACCCGCTAAAGGCTGAGACGGAGACACGGGGAAGGGGTGAGGCGGGGACGCGGAGGACCGTTCTGTGCGTTTCCGTGTCCCCGCGCCCCCGTGTCTCTGCTACGGTTTCACCAGCACCTTGATGGCGTTGTCGCGCCGCTCCCGGAAGGTGGCGAACGCCTCCATGATCCTCTCCAGCGGGAACTCGTGGGTGATCATCCGGCTCATGGGGAGCCGCCCCTGCTTCATCATGGAGAGGCCGCGACGGCAGGCCGAGCGGCCCTCGCCCCGAGTGGTGTAGATGGTGATGTCGTTCCGGATTGCGGTGCTGATGTCGGCTGTGATTGGCTCCTTGTAGAAGGCCAGCAGCAGAACCTTGCCTCCCAGCTTGGTCATCCTGATTGCGTCTTCCAGCGTGCCCTGTCCTCCGGCGCAGTCGATGGCCATGTCCACACCCAGACCACCGGTCAGCGCCCTCACCTGCTCCACCGCCTCGGCGCCTCGAGCCCTCACCAGATGGTCCGCTCCGAATTCCTTGCCCAGCTTCATCCGAGGCTCGTTGGTGCCAATCAGGATCACCGGATCGGCGCTTAAGGACTTGCAGATCGCGGCGGTGGTGAGCCCGATCGGCCCCGGGCCGATCACCGCGATGCTATCCCCGGCGATGAAACCGCCCGCCACGTCCAAGCCGTAGAGAGGCGTCCCGGTGGTGGTCACCATGGTCGCCTCCTCGAACGAGATGTTGTCGGGGATGTGGTACACGGCGTTGATGTGGTGCACCACGTACTCGGCAAAGCCCCCTGGGACCGTGAAGCCGGATGTGTGGTGCCCCTTGTGCACCTTGCCGTAGTTGAGGCAGGCGGTGTAGTCTCCGCGGATGCAGTTCTCGCAGCGCATGCACCCTTTGTGGGCCTCTACCGCTACCCTGTCCCCTGGCTTGAACTCGTCTACCGTCTCCCCTACCGCCACCACGGTGCCCACGTACTCGTGGCCCGGTATGAACTCGCCGTAGGGTGGCTGGCCGGGGAATGGGTGGTGGGTGATCTTCAGATCGGTGCCGCAGATGGCGGTGGCTGCCACCTTGATCAGCACCTGCTGCGGGCCAGGCTTGGGAACCGGCCTCTCCACCACCTTAAGATCGTCGGGACCGAAGAGCACCGCGGCCCGCATCTTCTCCGGAATGGAGAAGCCTTCGGCCCCTGGGGTTTTCGCGTTGTCTAGGGTCTGCATCTGGCTACCTCCTGGTACTCGAGAGCAGGGGACAGCGCCTCACGGCCGGCACCTACTTCTTGGGTTGCTCAGCCTTCAACTGAGAGGAGAACTTGGCTATCTGCTCGTGCTGCTGTGCCATGAACTTGGTCACTTCGGCACTGGTCATCGTCTGCGGCTCGGATCCAACGCTCACGGAGTAGTCGATCCACTCCTGGCTCTTCGCGGCCTTGAGGAACGCCTCCTCCAGCCTGGCGATGATCGGCTGGGGAGTGCCCTTCGGAGCGGACACAGCCCTGAACTGCACCAGCTCGAGGTCGATCCCTTGCTCTTTCAGAGTGGGGACGTCCTTGAAAGCGTCGATCCGCCGGTTGCTGCTGACGGTCAGCATCCGCACCTGGCCGTTCTTCAGGGCCGGCAGGATCTCGGCCGGATGCTGCACGCTGGCGTCGATGTGCCCGCCGATGAGGTTGGTCACCGCCAGCCCGGTTCCGAAGGCGATGTGAGTGAAGGGAACGCCAGCCTTGTCCGCGATGGCCACCGCGGAGAGGTGGGTGAAGCTACCCACACCCGAGTTGCCCACGGTCATCGGCTTGGAGGAGCCCCGCTTCTTGGCGTCGTCCAGGAACTCCTGCAGGGTCTTCCACGGGGCGTTGGCCGCGACCGCAAGGGTGACGGTCTCGGTGGCGACCATGCCGATGTGCTCGAGAGCCGTGTAGTCGTAGTCGATGTTGCCCTGAGCCGGCAGGGTCGCCATGGCGGCCGAGCTCCACAGCAGTTGGTAGCCGTCGGGCTTGGCGTTCTTCACTCGGGTGTAGGCCACGGCCCCTCCGGCCCCCGTGACGTTGGCGATGGTAATCGCCTGCCCGAGGTCCTTCTCCACGATGGCTGCGATCTTCCTCGCTGCGACGTCTGCGGCGCCGCCCGCGCCGAAGGGCACCACCAACTCGATCCCTCGGGTGGGGTAATCGGTCTTGGCTGCCGCCGCGGCCTGCGTCGGTGTCGCCTGGGTGGGTGCAGCAGCCGGAGCCTTGGTTGCCGCCGGTGCGGCCGGCTGGGTTGCCGCCGGTGCGGCCGGCTGAGTCGCCGCAGGTGCCGCGGCCTTGGTCGGAGTCGGCGCGGCCGCAGGCGCCTGGCAGCCCGCAGCGATCACCAACGCTGCAACGATAGTAAGCCCAAGGGTCAGCGAAGGTTTGCGAAGAAACAGCTTCCTCATCTCCATCCCTTTCTCCGCCTCACGTATTTGGCCTTTGGCGTCGTCGCCCCCGATGGGGAGACTCCCCTGATATGGGATTGTCATGACAGATCGCTAAGAGGGGCATTCCCCAATTCGATCTCAGGCCGACCGCTGTCGCTGGAGTATTGCCCAAGCCTCTCTGAAAACCCGCTTGGCGTTGGCTAGGATCACCTCCTCCCTCTCGCCCGCCAGCAACGGTCTCACCTCGGCGCTGATCACTGGCATTTCCTTCTGATGGAAGAAGCCGTTGTCCCACAGGACGCCGAAGTAATGGGCCACCTCTTCGGTGTCTATCTCCCCGCCCGGAATCCCGAAACGAGGCTGCAGGTCGCCATAGGCCGGGTGGCGCCGGTCCCGCATGATGCAGTTGCCGATGTGGGCGTGTCTGAGGTACTGCTTCACCAGGGGAACTGCCTCCTCGGGCTTCTCGCGCAGCAGGGGGAAGTGAGACAGGTCCGCAAGCAGCCCGAAGTTCGAGTGCTCCTTGGCCACTTCCTGGGCAAGGGCCTGGGCGTCGGCGAAGGGTCCGATCAGGTTCTCTTTGTCGATGTCTCGATCGAAGATCTTCAGGACGATGCCGATCTCGCCCTCACCCTTGGCGTAGTCGCAGACCTGGTGAATCGAGTCCACCAGCAGCTTCATCGCCTCAGGGCGCTTCTCAGGCCCCGGATCCTTGCCCGCTATCAGCCTCACGGCCCGAGCATTCAGGTCGTAGGCTTCGTCGATGCAGTTCTTCACCTGGTTGATTGCCTTGCGTCGCTCCGCAGGGTCGAGGGCGTTGAGGCTGAGCTTCTGGGAGAGTATGGCGGGTTGCGTGGCGTAGTAGACGGCCAGGTGGGCCTCTTCTAACAGGTTGCGCGCCTGGTTCCGCACCCGAACGTCCTTGATCCAACCCACCTCCACCGCCGTGAAGAAGTCGTCTTCGGCGATCTTGGCAAGCGTCTCCACGATGGGCCCCTCGCCCCTGACTGTCTCCGGGAATGCCTTGAAGTGGACTATCCCGACCTTGGTGTAACCGTAGATGGAACCGATTCTCTCGGGGAAGTTCTCTGCGCGTCCGATCATAAACCTAACTCCTCATCCCCTCGTGCAAGATCGCCACGGCACGATCTGCCACCGCCGGATCGTTGATCACTGTGTCCATCTCGATCAACCGGACTCGAGGATCGATGCGAGACTTGAGGGCGTCGATGAAGCCCCTGTTCGCCTCCGGATCGTGCAGCACGCCGCCGGGGGCGGCGATGATACTCCACCCACGCAGCGGCAGCAAGAAGGTCACCGGTCCCCTGGACCGGTTCAGCTTGTCGGCCACTGCCAGCCCGAGCCTCTCCATCTCCTCTCGGGTGGCGCGCACGTTCATGTTGTAGGGATTGTGATGGTGGATCGGTCGCCCCAGATACTTGGATGGAACCGACTCCAGGGGGCCGAAACAGAAGTACTCAAGCCCACCTGGCGCCACCACCTGGGGGATGCCCCTCCGGCCGGCGGCCTCGAGCCGACCGGGTTTGGTGGGGGTGTAGATGTCGTCGCCCAGCACCTCCCCCACCAGCTCGTGGGTGGTCAGGTCCAGTACGCCGTCGATCAGCCCGTCGTCGATCAGCTCCTCCATGGCCGATCCGCAGGCACCAGAGGCGTGGAAGGCGACCACCTCGTAGCCCAGCCCCTCCAGCAACTGTACGGCTCGGGTGACCACCGGGTTGGTGTTTCCCAGTGCGGTGATCGCCACCACCTTCTTGTTGGGCTGCCTGCGCATGGGGACCGATGCCTCGGCCATGCCCATCACGGCCCCCGCCGCGTTGGAGAGGATGGTTCGGGTGATGGTGTTCGGTCCGCCGAGAAGGTCCGCCACGGAGAAGATCATGGCCACGTCCCGATGTCCGACGTAGGGGCGAATGTTGCCGGAGGCCACGGTGGAGACCACTACCTTTGGCAGGCCGATGGGGAGGCTTTCCAGCGCGATGCCGGCGATCGCGGTGCCCTGATTCCCACCAAGCGCCAGGACGCCGTCCAACTCCCCCTTCTCCCACATCCGCCTGAGGATCCGGCCGGCACCGCGGCCCATGGTCTCCATGATCTGGTCGCGCCGCAGTTGCAGGAGCGCGGAGGGTGCGGTCCCTGCCTCCTCCATCACCTGCTCCTTGGTGACCTCCGGGGTGATGGAAGCCCCCTCCATGACTCCCACGTCGACGATAACGACCCGATGGCCGCGCGAGCGGATCAGATCCGCCACGAACGCGGCCTCCAGGGATTTGGTATCCAGGGTCGCCAGCACAGCGAACTGGGCCAAAGAACCCTCCAACTGCCTCGACCTGAGTCCCGAGTGCCGAGCCCTGGGTGATCGGTGTAGTGCGGGGTCTCGTGCCCCGCCAGCCACAGAGCCGAGGGACCCGGCGTCAGGGGGCAAGCCCTTGACCTACGAAGAACTCGGCACCCAGCACTCGGTACTCAGTCCTCAGTCCTCGGTCCCTATCCCCTCCAGAACCTGCCCGGCCAGTCGCGCTTGTCGTCGGGGACGTGGATGTCGAACTTCTTGACCTCCTCGAGGAAGGCGGCCAGGTGGTCACTGATCCGCTCAAAGACCGCGAAGCCCTGCTCCTCGCTGGAGCGCAGGGGGTTGCCGATGGTGGCGGTGTCGGAGTACTCGTGGTGCAGCATCGGGACGAAGATGTTCTCGGAGCCCTGGAAGATGACGGTGTCGGTGCCGTCCTTCTTCGCGAAGGCCGGACCCATCCACTTGGGGGCGTGTGCCCTGTCCGGCTTGGCCCTCTCCATCTTGACGGAGCCCTCGTACAGCCCCTTCTCGCGCAGGTAGGCCATGGTGGTGGAGGTCTCGAGCTCGCCCGCGTGCCAGCCTGGGGTCTCCTCGGGAGGACCCTGCAGCAGGTCGGCCACGACCACGCATTCCCGCTCCGTCGGGGTCTTGTAGTAGGCGCAGAAGCAGCCCGTCTCGGCGCGCAGGGTGCGGAGGGCTTCCTTCTGGGGACCCATGTTGGTGCCGTGGTGGGAGACGAAGACCAGCTTGTTGAAGCCGGCGAAGATGAGGCTCCGGCCGATGGAGTAGAGCACCTGCCGGTAGACCTCGGCGGGGAGGGAGATGCTGCCGGTGCCCCAGCCGGGCTCGCCCATGTGGTGGGGAGAGTGGCCGAAGGGGAGCAGCGGGGCGTAGGGGACCTTGGCCTTCACGGCCGCCCTCTCGACGCTTCCCATAGTGGTGAAGGAGTCGACGCCCAGGGGCACGTGGTGGCCGTGCTTCTCCATGCTCCCAACGGGGATCATCACCACGTCGTTGCCGGCCTTGATCCAGTCGGCCACGTCGGTCCAGGGCAACTCCAACAGGTTGTACTTCTCCAGCTCTGCCACGGTTTTCCTCCTTTTGATTGGGTCGCGGTTCACCGCAACGGTTCGCCCGATGACTGTCTCACCACCAACTGGGTGGGAAGCAAGATGGTTTGCTCGGTGGTATCGCCCGCCAGCAACTGCAGCAGCAGCCGGGCAGCCGAGGCACCCATCTCGTAGGTCGGGAGCGCCACGGTCGTGAGGCTGGGCCTCACGTAGCGCCCCGCGGGGATGTCGTCGAACCCCACCACGGCCAGCTCCTCCGGAACCGCGGTGCCCAGATCGCGAGCAGCCGCCAGCACACCTAGGGCCATCTGATCGTTGGCGGCGAAGATGGCGGTCGGCCGCTGCCCGACTGCCTGGGACAGCAGGGAGAGGATGGCTTGGTAGCCGCTCTCGAACCCGAAGTCCCCCTCTCGGATCAGCGTCTCCCAGGGGCCGGCGCCCACCAACTCCAGCATCGCCTGCCGGTATCCCTTCATTCGGTCTCGGGCGCTCGTCAGCGCCGTCGGGCCTCCCAAGTAGGCGATCCGCCGGTGGCCCAGGGCGATCAGGTGGGAGGTGGCCTCGTAGGCGGCGCGGGTGTTGTCGATCTGGACGGAGGGGAGAGGCCACCGATGTCTACCGATCAGGACGACCCGGTCGCCGATCTCATCGGGGGTGAGATGCTCCCCGTCGGTTTCGATGCCCCCGCCGGCAAAGATGATGCCGTCGGCCTGCTTCTCTCGCAGCACCTCCAGGTAGCTGCGGAGTTTCGCCAGGTTGCGGTCGGTGTTGCAGAAGATGACGGTGTAGCCGTGCTCGCTGGCGACATCCTCGACACCTCGGGACAGGAGCGGGTAGTAGGGGTTGGAGATGTCGGGGATGATCAGGCCGATGGTGGAGGTGGACTTTCCCAGGAGGCCGCGAGCCAGGGGGCTTGGCCTGAAATCCAGCGCCTCGATCGCCTCGATGACCCTCCGGCGGGTTTCGGGTCGCATGGGGTAGCCGGTGTCGTTGAGGACCCGGGAGACGGTGGTGATCGAGACGCCGGCCCTTGCGGCGACGTCCTGGATGGTCGCGGCCCTTCTCTCCACTCAGAAAGCCCTTTCAGAAAAGGTTTTCTACGGCCGGGATTGTAAGCCCACGCGCGCGGCGTTGTCAAGGGGTTTTCCGAGAGGAATCCGCGGCATCTCCCTCCGAGGCCGTCTACCCCCATCTCGGATGGGGTCTCCCGGGCGCTCCTGGTCTCAGGCCGCCTTCAGCCTCGCCTCGGGCTGGCTCCCCTCCAGGGGGTAGCCCCTCGCCTGCCAGCCATGGATGCCACCCGTCAGTGCCCTCACGTTGTCGTAGCCCCGCCGCATCAACAGCAGCGCCGCACGGGCGCTGGTCTCCTCGTGGGGTCAAGCTCAATAGAGGATGATCGTGCGGTCGTGGGGAAGCTCTTCGGCACGCAGGGGGATCTGCATCAGTGGCATGCAGACGGCCCTCGGCACGTGGCTGCGGTTGAATGCCTCGGGGTTCCGCACGTCGACGAAGAGAGCCGTGCCCCGATCGAACTCGGCCTTCGCCTCCTCCAGATCGATCTTGGGCGCCTTGCCCAGGTCCAGTGGCTGCGGCTTCATCATTTCTCGCTCCTGACCTCTCTGAATCGGCCGGCCCCCAGCGCCCGCCGGCTCGAACAGATCGAGAGCGCAAAGGGCGTGCCTATCGTGGGGAGGTCGAGGGGGTGCTGCTCAGCAGCTCCGCCAGCCGAGCCGCGACATCCTGGCTCGTGGATCCTTCGGGCACGGGCAGCGCCTCGACGAGGTCCCTCGCGATCTCGACCACGGTGGCTCGGGTGGCCGCCTCTACCGGCAGCGTCACGTCCACCGACTCGCTCTCCACTATCACTTGCCGGTGATGGGCGTCCACGTGGTGGACCTGCAGGGTTACCACCTGCGCGTCCCTCTGAAACTCGGTCACGTCGGGCTCGGGGATGTGGAGGGTTTCTCGGAACCCCGCCTCCTTCAGCACCTGCGAGAGCTTCTCCACGAAGATCCCAGCTAGGTAGGTCTTCAGAGAAGCATCAAGTCTCTTTGCCATGCTCGCTATCCACCTCACTTTCGGCTTGGGCCTCGGACCAGGCTCCGCGCGTGCCTGGTCCACCCTTCTTGAACATCGGCACCAGGAGGATCGGCGCCAGCACCGTGGTGATGAAGGTCATCATGACGGAGACCCCGAAAACGTCTGCCTGGATGACTCCTCGGCTGAGCCCGACTCCGGCGACGATCAGCGCAACTTCCCCTCGTGGCATCATCCCTACGCCGATCCTGCCTGCGCCGGTCAGGTTGAACCCCAGCCCCAGGGATGGGAGCCCACAGCCCAAGACCTTCCCGAGGATGGCCAGGATGCTGATCACCAATCCGAACAGCAGAACAGACCCCATCGCGCTGAAGTCCACCAGCATTCCCATCACCACGAAGAAGATGGGGACGAAGGCGTGGAAGATCGACTCCATCGGCTCACGCAGGGTGTCCGCGATGTCGGTCTTGGAGAGTGCGAGCCCGATGGTGTAGGCACCGATGATCATTGCGAGGCCGAACATCTCGGCTAGTGCTGCCGCCAGGAAGGCGATGGCCAGTGCTAGGGTTACCGGTGCCCCCGAGGAGCGGAACGAGGACAGGAAGTTCGAGATCCGCTGGGACAGCAGGATGCCGATTGCCATCAACCCCAGCCAGAAGCCCATGGCCTTTCCGGCCACCAGCGCCAGATTCCACAGGGAGACGTCCCCGCTTGCACCCAGGCTCACCACTATTGCCAGGACTATGATGCCCAGCACATCATCGATCACTGCCCCGGCCAGGATGGTGACCCCTTCGGGTGTGTCCAGCTTCCCGATGTCTCCCAGCACCCTGGCTGTGATGCCCACGGAGGTGGCAGTCATTATGGCGCCCATGAATAGGGCGATCGGGTCCATCGGGTCCCTGGCCTGGCCGAAGGCCACGGTTGCCAGGTTCCCCAGGGCGAATGGCAGGATGACACCCCCCATCGCCACCACGAAGGCGGGCCCTCCGTATCGGAAAAACAGGTCGAAGTCGGTTTCGAGTCCGGCGTAGAAGAGCAGGATCACCGCGCCTATTTGGGCGACGGACCACAGCTCCGGCGACACGGGGACTACCGAGCCCGGTTCGGTACGGCCGAACAAAGTGCCGATCAGCGGCAGGCTCACTCCCCCCAGGGCGTAGGGTCCGATTGCCACGCCGGCCAGCAGCTCACCCAGCACGCTGGGTTGCTTCAGCCACCGCTCGAAGATCTCTCCTCCCAGCTTGGCGGCGATCAGGATCACCGACAACTGGAGCACCAGGTGGGCAACCAGCTCCGTGATGTTGGTCGATTCCAAGTCTGTCTCCCCTCTTCCTTGATTCATCCCCGACTGGACCGCGTCTGGGGCTGGCCGATCGCACGTGGAGCAGAATCCACTCCTGCCAGAGGCCGCGTCTGTTGGTAGGCGATGGTGCCTGCAACCTCGGGAGTGTGAGCCGACGGACACAAAAAGGGAGACCGCCTGGCAGTCTCCCCCTAGCCGCGCATGGTAACGGGTGCGGGCGCCCCGAGCCGGAATGCTGACGTGTTGTTGGCTACCTGTGTACCAGAACTCTACCTGGGGCATAAGTGCTTGTCAAGATCCCCCGGCAGGGCACAACCCTTGCTGCGACACGGGGAATCTCGATCGGATGGGACGAGAATGGAAGATCGGGCAGAAGGCCCTCGCTACCATTCTCCTCGGGGAATTCGTCGATACCGGAGTCATCATGGCAGTGGTCGTGCTCAACACCGTCGTGGGCTTCGTCCAGGAGTTCGAGGCCGAGCAGGCCCTCCGGGCACTCGCCCAGATGATCGTCGCCCGGGCCGCGGTGGTACGAGACGGCGAGGGGCGGGAGATCGACTCCCGGAGGCTGGTGTCCGGCGACGCGGTGCTATGCGAATCTGGAGTTGGGGCTCCGGCCGACCTCCGCCTCTTTCGTGCCATCGACCTCCAGGCGGTCGAATCCACCCTCACGGGCGAGTCGGGTCCAGTCACCAAGGCCACGGAACCCCTTCCCGACCCGAACCTTCCCATCGGGGATCGCATCAACATGGACTTCATGGGGGCAAGCGTCGTTCGGGGGCGCGGATCGGGGTTGGGAGTGGAGACCGGTACGCACACCGTCGCTTCCATCGCGGTGGCCCTGGGTCTGCACGTGCTCGCCCTCTACTGTGCCCCGCTGAAATACGCATTGCGACTGGAGCCGCGGGTTGCCGACGACAGGGCGGTGATGGCGGACGTAGCGGCCTCGGTGCTGGTGTTGGTGGAGCTGGAGAAGGCAACCAGACGGAGGAGCGCTGCGAGGATGGGGCGAAGGTGATCACCAACTTCTTTGCGGGACGTTTCGGGCGTGCGTCTGCCCTGGCGATCGCCCTGCTGACGGTCGCTGTCATCCTGGTCGTGGATCTGTGTTTCTCTCCTCGGCGGGTCCCAATCAGGATCCTGTATGCCATTCCCATCATGCTGGCGGCACGATTCGTTGGCCTTAGGGAGGCGACTCTGGTGACGCTGGTCGCCATCGCCTTCAGTCTGCTGGATGGCTGGCTAACGGGTATCGACATCCAGACCGAGATCCTTGCCACGGTGGCGCTCGGCGTCGTCGGCGTCTTGAGCCTGCTGTGGGCTCGGGCGGAGCGGCGGGCGGCGGCCCTGGCGGAGGAGCGTGCTGGCCTGCATCAGCAGGCGCGGCAACGGGCAGCGGAGTCGGAGGACGCGCGGGAGCGGCTGCTCCACTTCTTCGCCCTGGTGGCTCACGATCTCCGAAACCCCTTGACGGCCATCAGCGGTTACACCCAGATGCTCTCGCGATGGGACTCCCTGCCGCCGGAGACCCGCGAGCGGGTGGTGAAGGGCATCCAGTTATCCCTCCGCCAGTTGACGCGGCTCTCCAACGATCTGCTCGACGCGTCTCGGATCGGCGCCAGCCGCTTCGAGATCCAGCGGTATCGCTGTGACTTGGTGGCCCTGTGCCGCGAGATCGTGGGGCAAAGAAGGACGACCACTTCAGTACACAGACTCGTGATGGAGACGCAACTCGATCGACTCGAAGGGTGTTTCGATTGCGATCGCATAGCTCAAGCGGTCGGGAATCTGATCGACAACGCCATCAAGTACTCGCCAGCGGGTGGGGAGGTGAAGGTGAGGCTGGAGCGCGTGGGTGACCGAGCCAGGATAGAGGTGAGCGACCAGGGGATCGGCATCGCACCGGAGGATATCGATAAGCTGTTTCAGCCCTACAGCCGGCTGCACCGGGGCCCTGAGATCCGGGGGATGGGGCTGGGGCTCTACATCGTGAGGGCTATCGTGGAGGCTCACGAGGGAACGATCACCGTGCAGAGCCAACTTGGAAAGGGGAGCACCTTCACCATCGACCTGCCTGTGCGCACCCAGCCAGCGGCTCCGGAAGCGTGAGACGAACCGAAGGAGCCAATGGAGTTCGAAACACCGACCGCCATCTTCCCACGACCTAGTCCGGCTACTCCGGCTTGCCCCGGCCTCTGTCGACGCCCTCTCTAGAGAGCGAGTCCCGCAGCCGTTCGACCTCGACCCGCAACCCCTGGATCTCCTGTGTCATGCGGCGTATGATTCCTCGTTCGGCGATCCGCTCGCTTTGCCTCACCTCCTCGGTCCGCTGAGCCACCCGCTCGTCTGCCAGAAAGGAGGCAATGGACGCGGTGACGTAGCCGAACACCGCCAGGCCGACGAGTCGCTGGGGGGCGCGCCTTCTCCGCTCTGTCGTCTGCCTGCTCATCTTGTCCCAACAACTCTGACGCACGGAACCTGCCCGGCACTCGTCGTCTGCTGGGGACAGGGCCAGACTGGCTGCGGCGCAAGCCCCATGCCGGTGAGAGCCGTCCTTGACATATCCGAGGCCGCGCATAGACAATGACGGCGGCTGGCGGGGCGCCGAACCTGCAGCGGGTGCTGCCCGCCGGCCCCGAGGCAACATCTCCCGAGAGCAGCGACTTTTCGTTGGAGGATTGCAGGTGAGCGGATCCATGGGCTTTGCCGCGGCGGTCGGCCGGCCGCTTCCCAGGGTGGCGTTGGGTATGGGCGACCCCGCGGGCATCGGACCCGAGATCGTGGTGAAGGCGTTATCGGATCCGGATGTCTACCAGCTATGCGTCCCGGTGGTGATTGGGGATGCGCGGGTGCTGGCTGAGGCGCCGGGCTGGCGCGGCGGCGAGCCTCGCATCGTGCGGATATCCGAGGTGGAGGAGGCCAAGCCGGAGCCCGGGGTGTTGCCTGTGCTGGATCTGGCCAACGTCCCCTCCTCCGTGAAGCCCGCCGTGGCCAGCGCCGAGGGCGGTCGCGCGTCGGTGGAGTATCTGACCCGAGGTGTGGAGCTGGCCCTGGCCGGCCGGGTGGAGGCCGTGGTGTCGGCCCCCTTCAACAAGGAGGCCATGAAGAAGGGTGGATTCCACTACCTGGACGAGTACGGCTATCTCTCGGAACTGTGCGGCGTCCAGGAGTGCACGGTGCTGATGGTGAGCCCTCGAGTGACCCTGGCCTCGGTGACCCTCCACGTGCCTATGCGGGAGATGGCCCGGTTGATCACTCGGGATCGTGTCCTCGCGACCATCCGCTACAGCGATGGGGCGGCGAAGGCTGCCGGTATCGCTCGTCCGCGGATCGGCGTGGCTGCCCTGAACCCCCACGCAGGCGAGGGGGGAACGCTCGGCTCAGAGGAATCGGAGGCGATCCGCCCGGCCGTGGAGGCGGCGAGGGCGGAGGGGATCGACGCGCACGGCCCCTTCCCGGCCGATACCTTCTTCATGACGGTGAAGGATCCGATCTACGACGTGTACGTGGGGATGTACCACGACCAGGGAAGAATAGCGCTCAAGCTGGTTGATTTCGGGCGCGCAACCACTATGGCGGAGGGGCTGCCGGTGCTCTTCTGCACCGTGGGACACGGCACGGCCTACGATATAGTGGGCAAAGGGGTGGCCAACCACGAGAATCTGAAGGATACCCTGATGCTGGCCGCCAGGCGGGCCGTGGGCCGGCGGAAGCGGTAGTAGAGGGTGCAGGGCGGGGGGGGTATCCCCTGCCTCCCCACCCGCCATCGGATCGACGGCGGGGGAGAAGACTCCGCCCTACGCCTGTGCCTCTTCGGTCACGGGCTCCAGGTAGAGAACGTACTCCTGCCCGTGCCAGTAGACGTCCACCATGCTCTCGCCCCCGTGGTAGAGGCGGAAGGTCTTCAGGTCCACACCCAGGTCTTGCAGATCCTCGGCGGTGATGATCTTTCCCTCGACCCTATCCCTCAAGTCCTGGGGTACCTCCGAGGTATGGAGGTGCTGTTCAGGGCGGATAGAGGCAACTCGGAACTTATCGGTGCTGACAGCCATGCGTCGTTTCCTCCGTGGCTCGGATGGCCTCGCCACCGCTCCGCAAGAGGCGCGCCATGGGCGGCATGCAGAATGCTGAGGGATAGTGGACCCAGCCGAAGGGGAGGTCAGCGACGGGGAAATGGAGATGGTGGAGCGGCTCTCTCTCATGGCGATCCTCGCCCATCCGGACGACGAGTCGTTCGGCAACGGCGGAACCTTGGCCAAATACGCCGAGGAAGGGGTGTTCACATCCCTGGTGATGGCGACCCGTGGCGAGGCAGGTGAGATCAGCGACCCGGCTTTGGCGGAACGGGACAACCTGGGGCAGGTGAGGGAGCAGGAGCTGAAGCTGGCCTGCTCCATCCTGGCGGTGGGCCACCTCCGCTTCCTCGACTACGTGGACGGCACGCTGCAATCCATCGACCAACGGGAATGCGTTGGCAAGATGGTGAGGTCCATCCGGGAGATGAGGCCGCAGGTGATCCTCACCTTCGGGCCGGATGGGGTGTACGGCCATCCGGATCACGTGGCGGTGAGCCAGATGGCTACCGACGCGTTCAGACTCGCTGGAGACAACGCCGCCTACCCCGAGCAGTTTGGAGACGGCCTGAGGCCCTGGACCCCCCTGAAGCTCTACTACGTGGCCCCCCCCCGCGAACGATTCCGGAGGATGGGCGAACTCGTCGCCCAGATGCTACCGCATGCCACCTGGCAGGGCCCCGATTGGGCCAGCTTCGGGGTTCCCGAGGAGGGCATCACCACCTGCGTGGATGTGGGCAGGTACGTGGACACCAAGCTAGCGGCCATCGCCGCCCACCAGACCCAACTGCCGGCGGACCACCCGTTCGCCATGCTGCCTAGGGACCTACAGAGGGAGTTCTTCCGGGAGGAGTGCTACGTCCTGGCCGAGAGCAGGGTCTCACCGCCCGAGGGACGGGAGACCGATCTCTTCGCCCGCATCGGCCAGGCCACGAGGGGCTAGTTCTGCGTTCTGCGGGGCTCTGCGCACTCCGCCTTGGAGCCTGGATTGGAGACAACCCAGCCGCTCCCCTCGCTCCAGCCGTCGCCGCACCGGCAGCCAGCAGGGATCCGGCAGGGGCATGCCGGTGGAGGCTACCTCCTCTCGGATCGACCGCATCTCCAACGTGCAGCAGGTGGCGGTGGTGTGCCTCCCCCACGAGGAGATGCTTCGCTACGCTCGGCATGGCAGGGGTAGCGCGGCCGTGACGAGGGGTACGCCATGCTTGGCACGCCGATCTGGGCGGCTTCGAGAAAGACCTGGCGCCGGTTTGGGCCACGTTGACAGCCGGTGCCATCTGGAATATCGTTTGCTCGGCCCTCAGAGATGGCGTTCCGGAGGTTTCCGTGCTCTCTTCTTTCCTCGTGGCCCTGGCCATGATCCTGTTCTCCCCCTGGTGGCCTGACGAGGTACCGCCGCAGCTCTCGCCCGAGGCGCGACTGCCCGTCGTGGTGGCTGCGAGAGGCCACGGCGAGGCCCTCTCGCGCGGCCTCGCCGCCGATCCAGCCCTTCAGCAGGTGCTGGACGGGCTGGCCGCTCGGCTCCGCGCCAGAGGGGTGGAGGTCCGGTCTGATTGGCCGGGGCTGCTCTTGGTGATGTCTCCGGCCTCGGGTAGCAGCGTCACGAAAGGGCTTCGAGCCGTGGACGAGGACCCACAGTTGCCCGACACCTACGTGCTCCTCGAAGTGGGCTTCAACGAGGGGACGTCGCCCTCGGCCTCCGGCACCGAGACCCGGTTCGGGGGCAGCGGGGACGCCTCGTGGCGGCTGGCCCAGCAGGTCCAGCGGCACCTGGTTAGGGGTCTCTGGGATGTGATCCGGTACGACAGCTACGATCGGGGGGTAGTGGAAGAAGAGGACGGAGACTCACCGAGCAGGCCCGCGGGGTTGAAGACAGGGACGCCTTGGGTATCCACCTATCCCCTGTTCGCCACCAATCCCCGCGAACGGGCGCTGCTGGACTCGCCGGAAAACCTGGACCTTCTCTCCAGCGCCCTGGCCAATGCCCTTTTCGACTATCTGGACCCATCGCTGCCCACCCCGGAGCGCAGCGCCAGGGTGGGGTGGCGAACCAGAGAGCGATGGCAGCCGGTTCCGCCCCGCGTGTTGTGGGGGGCCGAGCAGGGCACGAGGCTCGCGCTGACCTTCGATGGAGGGGCCTCTTCTGCCCCCACCCCCGCGATCCTGGCGGCGCTGCGTGAGGCGGGGGTTCGGGCCACCATGTTCATGACGGCTGAGTTCGTGGAAAAGAACCCGGAGTTCGTGGTGCAGATGGCCAAGGACGGGCACGAGTTCGGCAACCACAGCGCTACCCACCCGGACATGACGAAGCTTTCGGACGAGGAGATAGTCTCGGAGCTCGACCGGCTGGAGGCAGCCGTCGTGGCCCTCACCGGCAGGAGCACCCGACCGTGGTTCCGGCCCCCCTACGGTGCCCACGACGACCGCGTGGCGAGGGTGGTGGCGGAGCAGGGCTACAACACAGTGATGTGGACCGCCGACAGCGCCGATTGGCGGGAGGACGTGGCGCCATCCACGGTCGCGGAACGGCTGCTGGATTACGCCGCGGCGGGCGCCATCCTGATAGAGCACCTCGGGAGCCCCCAGTCGGCCAAGGTGTTGCCGGAGGTGCTGGCGCAACTGAAGGAACGGGGCTTCAGCTTCGGCACCCTCTCGGAGGTCTTCGGGCCTACCCGGTAAGCGCGTCGCCCCTCGATTCGATAGTGTACGGCGGGTGACGACCTGAAGTAACGATCTCAGTGCGATGCGGCGCGACAGAACCGATCCGCAGATGCACGCAGATGGGCGCAGATGCCGAGCCGGGGGATACGCTTCTGCGTCGATCTGCGACATCGTGGATTCAGCATCGTTATCCGATCGGCAGATGAGATGGAAAGACTCCTCGTCGTGCGCGGCGGTGCGCTCGGCGACTTCGTCCTCGGCCTCCCCGCCCTGCGTGCCCTCCGCGACGCTTTCCCCGATTCCACCCTGGAGTTGGTCGCGCCCGGCGCGGTGCTGCCCCTGGCTGCGTCGCTGGTGGACGTCGCCACGCCCATCGAGCGGTCCGAGGTCGCGGCCCTCTTCGGCGATTCCGACAGACTACCCCAGGAGATCGACGTCCGCTATAGGGACTTGGACCTGGTGGTGCTGTGGCTGGCCGACGCCGACGGCTCGGTGCGCCGCAGCTTCGAGAGGCTCGCCGCTAGGCGAGTCCTGTGGGCCCCTGCCATCCCTCCGGCGGGTCGCCATGC
>JBLNDL010000074.1:0-10570 GCA_050261575.1 Sphingomonadaceae bacterium
AAGATGAGATCCCCCACTGGGCCAACCAGGTAAGGCCGCAGCTAGACCAGCTGCTCGATAGGCCGCATGTGCAAGGCGGGTAACCGCCTCAGCTTAGCGGTACTAATGGCCGAGGACTCGACTGTCTGGTTCACAGGTCGGCAGGATCGAGCCCAATAGCGTTGGAAACCACAATCAGATCTTGAGATGCTTGTTGGCCCGTGACTGGCTCCTAGGGTTGCGCAGCGAACGCCGGTGTGATATACTCTAGTTGTCAGTCACGAGTCAGCGAGCGGTCCTGGTGTCGTGAGCGAGGTGGAACCACCCGTTCCCATCCCGAACACGGCAGTGAAACGCCTCAGCGCCGACGGTACTGTGAGGGCAACCTTACGGGAGAATAGGTCGATGCCAGGACCACTCAAGAATCGTCCTATGCGCTTGCGTAGGCAGCTACGCTGCTCCCGTGGGAGTGGCGCTTGACGCGGGATGGAGCAGTGGCAGCTCGTCGGGCTCATAACCCGAAGGTCGTTGGTTCGAATCCAACTCCCGCTACCATAGTGGCCAGCGCCGAAAGACGCTGGCTTTTTTTCTGCCCCCATCGTCTAGAGGCCTAGGACGCCACCCTTTCAAGGTGGAGATCAGGGGTTCGAATCCCCTTGGGGGTACCGTAGCATAGCCCGCCGATCGGGCGGGAAATCAGCGAAAAGCGCGGTTGGTAGACACAATTCCAGCCGCGCTTTGTCGTTGTAGAGGATCACACGCCTCACCACCCCCTGGAGCACTGGCCTCACCCTCTCGGAATCTCCAGAGGCGAGCGCCTCCTTCAGATGGCGCGCCGCCGCCCTGAGGCCGTCCCGGCTGAGCCGGACGGGTCGGCGGTGCGGCGGACGTGGCCAAGCTGAACAGGGATGCGGAGCGGCGGTTCCGGGGGCAGGGGAACCAGGCCGGTAGACGGCGGATGACCGCCGACGCGAGCCTCCGGCAGGGGAAGCCCCCGCGGGGGTTGCTGCTGAGCACCGGGGAGGACTCTCCCAGGGGCCAATCCCTCCGGGCGCGACTCCTGATCCTGGAGCTAGATCCTGGGGACATCGACTGGGCCCGGGTCGGCATCTGCCAGAGCCACGCCGCCGATGGAGTCTACGCCAGGTCGCTGGCCGGTGACGACTGGGAACAGTTGTTGAACGCGATCGCCGCCGCGCCACAGCGAGAGTTGGCGGGGGTGAGGTAGATGGCCGACAGAACAGCTATCGAATGGACCGACGCCGCGCGGAACCCTGTGACGGGCTGCACGCCCTCTGCCAGGGGCGAAAGGTGAGCTGGTCCTTGATCCGCGGCCACAACGGCCACCCGCAGAACCAGCGGTGCGACGCCATAGCCGTGGCAGCCGCGCGGGCGCCGAGCAGCAGTGCAGGTTGCGAATGTTTACACTGCCCCTCGCTCCAGAGACGAGAGAGTAGGCGCGCCGGGCCCCTACTGAAGCTTGGGGAAACCGCCGATACCTCTCTGTGAGAGCGATCGGCGACAGCGGCACGCGGATTGCCCGGAGATCGACGCGATGTTCTACACGTGTGCTAGTTGACAACGTATGAGGCAGATGCTAACTTTTTGGCATCGCTGACGAGTGTCCCCCCGATTGCATCAGGAGACGAGCGATGAAACGCCCGCAGAACCAGCCCCGAGCTTTGCGCTGCTACGCTTACCCCAAGGGAAACCTCATCTATGCCGAGTGCATCGACCTGGCGATCATGGTAGCCAGACCGACGATGGCAGAGGCAAAGAGAGCCCTCAACGACGCAGTTCGGGGAAGCGTTGAGGCGGCCGCCGAGCATGGCTTCCTGGATGATCTCCTGAAGCGAAAGTCCCCCTGGCAGAGCCGGCTGCACTACCACTGGATCGGGCTCCTGATTCGGCTAGACCGTGTCTTGAGACGAACCGAGGTTCAAGGCGGGTTGCAGCCCATCAGGTTTAGAGCGACCTGTCCCGCTTGCGCAGCTTGTGCCTAGAAGTCTGCCCCCTCTGACACCTGACGAAGTGGAGTCGATTCTCCTCTCGCAGGGGTTCTTCCTTGACCGGAGGCGTGGTTCCCACCACATCTACGTCGGCTCCTGGAACGGGATCAAGCGCTCCGTCCCGGTGGACAAGGGCCTCCCGATCTACAACGACCCCAAGATGATCAAGTATCTCCTTATCGAGTCGGGGATGAGTCGAGAGGAGTTCCACGGGGCCACGGCCAAGACGGCCAAGAAGATCGGCCTCCGGAAGTGAGCAAAGAGTGGCTGCATCCTCTACCCTCTCCTTCCGGAAGTCCTCTCACGGTGACCGGGGCGCCCGTAGCAGTTGCGAGCTCCCTGGTCCGTCGACGGCGGTCATGGCTTACCCACCCCTAAACCGACGTGTGCCAGCAGGGTGCCGACGATGGCCACGATGGAGCCGCGGAAGCCGTTGGTGCGGGCGGACACCGCGTCCCGCAGGTCGCCCAGGTCGCCCTCCAGGTTCTGTACTCGCGGCTCCAGCCCCATCAGCAGGTCGTGATCCCGGTTGAAGGCCGCCCAGAGTCTATCCATCTTCTCCCGCTGCAGGACGTTGTTCTGTTCCACCGCCGCGGTGAGGCGCTCTAGGCGGTCCTTGACGATGGCCAGGGTTACCTCGGTTACCTCTTCGCTTCCAGGAGGAGCCACGGAGACACCTCCTCCGTGAGCGTCGCCGGCGGCCAGCCGGGGCAGGGGAGGGCATCGACCTCCCCTGTTCCGTTGTCTAGCGGGTTTCGTCTGGGGCAACCACCCAGCGGTAGTAGCTGTCCACCACACCACGGCGCAACAACCGCTCGGCATCCGCCGCTCGCCGCGAGAGGTGTGGGGTGCGGGAGTGGACGGATGCCTGCGCAATCTGGCGGCAGAGGTCGATCGTCTTCTGCAGGGCGAACACGATGTCCCCCTCGGCGAGCCCCGAGCGAGCGGTCAGTTCGGCGAGGCCGGTGCCGGTTGCCCACGCGAGGGCCACTCCACGAAACTCCTGAGGGAGCGGGTGGGAGAGCGCCAGGCCGTAGCGACGCTCGGCCTCCAGCACCTGTGACGCTGCCGCCTCTGCGGCGGCTCGCACCCTGGCCAGGCGTTGAGTGATGGCTAGCGGGTGCCCACTCCCATCCTTGTCGAAGGCGAACCAGGAGGCCACCTCTGCCAGCTCCGGTGCTGAGAGGTCGCCGAGCACGTCCCAATCCAGCATCTCCGCCAGGACGAGGGCGTTGGAGTCGAAGATCCGCATCAGCACGGCGGCTTTACGGGTGGGCCGGCCCTCGGCCAGGTAGCCGAAGCTCTCCAGCACCGCGCGCAGCGAGCGCGCGGTGCGGTGCGCCCTTCGGCCGACCTCCTTCCCGGCCTGTACTAGCTCCCGGTCGAGGGCGACCAGGAGACCGGAGTAATGGCGGCGTTCCCTCTCAGTGCGTCGGTGTTGAGGCCGGTAGGGGCAGGCTCTGTAGGGGTTCTGCGCCAGGGCGAGGTTGGCCTCCCGCCGCCGTGCCGCCGACGCCGCGATCCGTTCGTCCAGCCCCCGGAGGACCTCCGCAGCGTCGGCTCTCGCCGAGGCCCTCGCCTCACGCGCCCAGGCAGCCATGTCCGGAAGAGCCAGTTGCCGGAGCGCCTCCTCCAGGGCCGCGATCTCGCGCTCGTCGGCTCCCTCCGCCACCCCATCGATGAGGTGTGCCCGGCGAGCCACAGAGTCTGGCAGATCCAGGGTCACTGGGGGCTCTGGGAGGTAGTCCAGCTCGGCGTAGGTGGCGATGGGCGCTATCCTCCCTTGGACGAAGAAGGAGCCGATCCCCTCGCGGCTGGGTCCCAGGTAGGCCATCCAGCCGTGCAGACGGGAGTAGGCGACGGCGCCCGGCGCCGCGTCTCGCATCCACTGCTTCCGCTGGTTCCTGCTGTACTGGAATGGCCAGGCGTCGATCCGTTCCTCCAGGCTCGCCTTCTCGCGGAGGGCGGTTTCCAAGGACGCCGCCGCCCGCTCCTGCTCTCGCTTCAGCCTTTTCTCCTCCTCCTGCCTTTGGGCCGGATCCCCACACACGGGGCAACGGGACGGGAGTTCGGCGAGAGCGCGGGCGATCCGCTCTCGCTCCTCCGCCAGCTCTCGCAGCTTGCCCCCTTCCTGGAACTGCCGGAGGCTGCCCGCAATCAGTTTGGCAAGCCGGTCATCGTCACCCCCTTGCTGAAGCAGATTCAGCACGGTTCCATAGCCCGGGCGAAAGGCGCTCTCGAGCGGAGCTACCTCGCCGGTCGCCGTCTCCAGTGCCCGGTCGATCCCGACCCACGGCGAATCGAGGAGGATGGAGTAGCCCACGGGATCCATGCCGCGCCGGCCGGCCCGCCCAGTGAGCTGCCGGTACTCGCCCGGTGAGAGGGGGCGGCGGACCTGCCCATCGAACTTCGTCATCTCACCTACCACCACCGACCTGGCGGGGACGTTGATGCCCAGGGCCAGGGTGTCCGTGGCGAAGACTACCTTGAGCTTTCCCGCGGCCAGAAGCTCCTCCACGAGGGTCTTGAGGGGCGGCAGCATGCCGGCGTGGTGGAAGCCGATGCCTTTGGGGAGAAGGGCTGCGAGCCTCGCCACCTGCTCCAGAGTCTGATCCTCCGGCGGTAGGCCCGCCAGCCTTTCACTGACGGCGCCTCGCAGCTCGGCGGAGTCCCGATACGGGAGGAGGTTCAGCGGCAGGCAGCATTCGGCCGCCTCCTCCACCGCCTTTCGGCTGAAGAGAAAGTAGATCGCGGGGAGCAGGTCGGCATCGGCGAGCGTCCTTACCACCTCTGGTGGGTGGGGAGGCAGAAGCTCGTCGGGGTCGCCGTGACCGTCGCTGCGGTGGCCGGGGCCGTTCCTCTTGCCATTCGGCAGCTCGCGACGGGGCAGCGCCGGCCGCTGGTCGTCCTCCAGCACCGGGCAGAGGGATCCCTCCAGGTAGTAGCGATGCTTCAATGGCACCGATCGATCTAAGGACTCGATGAGCGCTACATCCCTGCCCGTGGTCCGGATCCACTCCGCGATCTCGGCGGCATTGGCGACGGTGGCGGAGAGGCAGACCAGCGGCACGTAAGGGGGTGCGAGCAGGATGCTCTCCTCCCAAGCGGTTCCCCGCTCTGGATCCGCGAGGTAGTGGACCTCGTCGAAGACCAGGCAGCCCACATCCTGGAACGAGTTGGGGTCCTGGACGAGCATGTTCCTGGCGACCTCCGTGGTCATGACCAGCAGCCGGCCTCCGGGGTTCTCCACGAGGTCGCCGGTGAGAAGACCCACACGGTCCCCATACTGGACCCGAAAGTCGCGGAACTTCTGGTTGGAGAGCGCTTTGATTGGGGTGGTATAGAGGGCGCGGAGCCCACGGCTCAACGCCATGTGGACGGCGAACTCGGCCACGACGGTCTTGCCGGTGCCCGTGGGCGCGGCGACGAGCACGGACCGGCCGTCCGACAGGGCTCGGACGGCATCCATCTGGAAAGGATCCAGGCGGAAAGGCAGGCTGGAGAGGTACTGCTCGAGTCGATCGGTAGTCATGCGGCAATTATAGCAGCGGCGCTGCGCCTTCCAGAAAGCGGGCATAGCTCTTGCCCCCTCGCTCGGCCACCGGGCCGCGGACTCTGCTGCCTCTGCGGCCCGGACTGGATTACTGTGGAAAGGGTGGAGGATTCCGATGTCTCAGGCAGATTGGGAGTCCGTGTCCAGAGAGTTGCAGAAGGAGTGGGAGGAGACGCCGCTCAGCCACAGCCGCCCCTGGGAGGAGATCAGGGACGATGTGCGCTTCGGGTGGATCCAGGCGATGCGGCCCGAGTTCGAGGGCGCCGAGTGGGACGACGTGCGGGACATCCTGCAGGATCGGTGGGAGGCGAGCTATCCCCACCCCGGCTACGAGGATTGGCGGGCGGTAGAAGACGCAGTCAAGCTGGGGTTCACTCGCGCCAAGGAGCAGGTGAGTTAGCGCCACTACACCAGTCTGAGGCCGAGGATCCTCCCGACCTCCCGCAGGAGGGTGCGGGCGGGTGCGGCGGAGGGACCTCGGCCCTGTCTTCTCACGATCCTCTGGGCAAGCTCTTTCAGGACTCTGATGGCTCTCGGAGTGTCCATGTCGTCGTCCATGGCGTCCAGGAAGGCGGCTCCCTCCTCCAGTTGGTCGACGCGGAGCGGAAGCGCTGCCCTTTCCCCCCGGGCTGCCTCGACCAGCAGGGCGGCATCGCGCGCGGCCTGCTCCATCTCCGCCTGGTCGTACTCCCACGGTTCGGTGTGGTGGTGGCCGAGCAGGAGCAGCCGCACGGCATCCGAACTGTAGCTGTCCAGAAGCTCGCGGACCATCACCAGGTTGCCGAGCGACTTGCTCATCTTCTTGCCGTTCAGATAGACCATCGCCGTGTGAACCCAGTACCTGGCGAAAGGATGCTTGCCGCTGTAGTTCTCCGATTGGACGATCTCACTCTCGTGATGGGGGAACACCAGGTCGTATCCCCCTCCGTGGATGTCGATGGTGTCACCCAGGTAGTGGGTCGCCATCGCGCTGCACTCCAGGTGCCAGCCGGGCCTCCCCATCCCCCAGGGGCTATCCCACCGAGGCTCGTCGGGGGCAGAGTGCTGCCACAGGACGAAATCCAGCGGGTCTCGCTTCAGTGGGTCGTTCGGATCGTTTCCCCGCTCGTTGGCTATCGGCAGCATCTCGGCCCTGGACAGGTGGCTCAGTTGGCCGTATGAGGGGTCGCGCCGCACGTGGAAGTAGACGCTTCCGCCGGACCGATAGGCGTAGCCCTTCTTCAAGAGGACTTTGGCCATCTCGATCATCTTCGAGATCTCCTCGCTGGCCTTGGGGAAGACATCCGGGGGGAGCACGTTGAGCGCTGCCATGTCCTCCTGGTAGTGTTGGATCCCTCGGACGGCGAGTCGATCCCACGGAATACTCAACTCTCGGGCCTTCCTCAGAATGTCGTCGTCCACGTCGGTGACGTTTTGCACGTAGCGGGTGCCGTGGCCAAGGTAGCGGAGGTAGCGCACCAGGACGTCGTAGAAGACGTATGTGAAGGCGTGCCCTAAGTGGGTGGTATCGTAGGGCGTTATGCCGCAGACGTAGAGGGTTACTGGTTCGCTGCTCGGGACGAAGGGCTCCTTGCGCAGAGTCATCGTGTCGTACAGCAGCACGGTTCTCTCGTTTCTCCCGTGGATCTGAGTAGGCCGACGGCAGCCACGGACGAACCTTGCATAGGCCATACCGAGGGGGGTGGTGCGCCTCGCCCGCGCCGGTTCAGTCAGCTCGCGGCAGGGTGAAGCTGAAGCTGGTTCCCTTGCCCACCTCGCTATCCGCCCAGATGCGCCCGCCCATCGCCTCCACCAGCAATCGGGTGACGTAGAGACCCGGCCCCTCTGCTTTGCGCGTCGCACCTGCCATTGGGTCCCGATGAAAGACGCGGTGAAGCTCCTCCGGCGGGATCTCCGGGCCGCGATCGATCACGGAGATCACCACCTCCCGATCGTGCGACTCCGCTGTCACGAGGATCTCGGTATCGGGGTGTGTGCGCCTGAGTGCGTTGGACAGCAGGCTGGAGATGGCCCTCTCCAGTCGATCGGGGTCGGCCCACACCTGGGGCAAGTCCTCGCGGACTTCCAGACGGACTCGGGACGTGTCCAGTCCACGCGTCCCCTTCTGCTTAAGGTCCGACAGGAAGGAGTCCAATCGAATCCGTGTGCGGCTCACCCTGAGCGGCCTGGACTCGGCGCGTACCATGTCCACCAGATCCTGGATCATGGCGTCCATTCGGCGGGCACAGGTGTAGATGGCATCCGCGCTCTGACTCAGGCGACCATCCTGGCCGGTCTGGCCCAGCATCCGGAGCAGGAACTGAGCCTGGCCTTGTACCGCAGTCAGGGGGCTGCGCAGATCGTGAGAGAACATCCGCACCAGTTCCTCGCGCTGCTGCTGCAGTTCGCGGAGGCTGTCGTGGAGCGCGGCGTCATCCAGCTTGAGGCTCAGGATCTCAGCGATGGCGAGGAGGGCATGCAGTTCGTTGCACTCGTAGTGCCGGGGTGAGCGGGTGGCGCAGACCATCACGCCCATTGGTCTACCTGCCACCCGCATGGGTGCCACCACCAGGCTGCGGAAGCCCAGGTCCCCCCATCGACTGGTGGCGCGGCATTCTGGAGCCGCCTGTGCCAAGTCCTCGACCACCTGCGGTCGGTTCTCCCGAAGCGATCTGCCGACCGGACAGGGGGCATCGAAGGGAATGGTGCCCAGAGCGGAGATGGCCGACTCGGAAAGGCCCCTTTGGCAGGTGAGGTGAAGCATCTGCTCCTCGGCCTCGGCTCTCCATAGCGCCACCGAGTCCGCCTCGAAGGCGGACTGAATGAGACGCAAAGCTGCCTCGGCGGCGTGATCCCACTCAGGTCTCCTGGTGGTCTCCCGGGCTATCCGGCCGATCGCCGCTAGCAGCCGTTCTGCTCTGCCGGGCGGCTCGGGGCCGCGGCGTTCGTTGGAGCCGGTTGCTCTAGCCATGGTGGCTCCTCCATCTGGACCCGCTGCGGCCGCTGCCGCCCAGCACTTCGGACGGATGGGATCGGTGCTCGCGTAGGCACGGCCCGTGCCATCCCGACATCCTCATGGTGAGGGCCTACTCCTCGCGCGAGAGGACCGGCGGGATAGTTCCCGCGCCGCGGCGATCCTCTCGGTCGCCTTTGGGTGCGGAGAGGGGCGCCTCCTGGCGTGCCCTCTGCCGGAAGCGTGCTCCCAGCTTGCGCTGGAGATCGTCCATGACGGTGTAGCCTGCCGGCACAACCACCAGGGTGAGCAAGGTGGAGGTGAGCAGGCCGCCGATAACCACCACTGCCATGGGGTTGCGGGTTTCCGCACCCTCCCCAATCTTGAGCGCGAGCGGGATCATGGCGAAGACCATCGCCGCTGTGGTCATGATGATGGGCCGAAGCCGAACCGGCCCAGCCTCCAGCAGGGCATCAGTTCTGGTGTAACCTCGCCGCCGAAGGGTGTTCGTGTAGTCCACCAGCAGAATCGCGTTCTTTGCCACCAGGCCGGTCAGCATGATCAGCCCCACCAGCGAGAACATGTTCAAGGTGTTTCCTGTCACCCAGAGCGCACCGATGGCTCCAACGGAAGCCACCGGCAGGGATCCCATGATGACGAGCGGGTAGACCAGGGATTCGTAGAGGGCGACCATCAGCATGTAGATTAGCAGGATGGAGATGACCAATGCCTTGAGGATGGAGGAGAATGCCTCCTCTTGCAGTTCGGTATCCCCCGACATGACGATGCTGTAGCCCGCGGGCAGTGAGAGCGCGTTGGTGGCCTGGCGGAGCTCGGCTGTGACCTCGCCCAAGGGTCGCCCCTCCAGGTTGGCTCCCAGCATGATCTGCCGCATCCTGTTCTCGCGTGCGATCTCGGACGGACCCTTCACTGGAACCAAGCGGGCGACCTGATTCAGCTTCACCTCGGTGCCCGAAGGGGTGGCGAGTGGGATGCTCGGGACCGCAGCGAGCTCGGTGCGGTCACCGGTGGAGGCGTACAGGACGCGGACGTCCACCTTGTCCTCGTTCTCCCGCCGGAACTCGGTGGCCACCGTTCCCTCGAAGGCGGTGCGGAGCGCGGAGGCCACCTGGGCGGTGGTCAGCCCCAGATCGGATAGTCGCTGGTGGTCGATCTCCAGCCGCATCTCCGGCGCACCTTCAGCCGCACTGTTGGTGACGTCGATGAGGCCGGGGGTGCGGCGCATGATCTCCTCCACCTGTCCCGCCACCTGAGAGAGGACCTCCATGTCCGTGCCCCTGATTCGGATCAGGACGGGTTGGCCCATGTAGCCGACGACGCTGGGGTAGTTCAGGCGGACCCGCATGCCCGGGATGGCATTGCCCAGGGCTCGAACGTCCTCCGACAGCTCGAGGACGGTGCGGGAGCGTTGTTCAGCCGGTTTCAAGCGCACGTAGACCATGGCCGATCGGTGCTGGGGCAGGCCGTACTGGCCACCAACGCCGACGGTGGTCAGGAGCGACTCCACCTCGGGGATCTTCGCCAGCCCTTCCTCCAACTGGCGGAGCGCCTGATTGGTGCCTGCGAGGGATGTTCCGGGAGGCATCTCGGCCACCACGCTGAATTCCCCTTGATCCGACTGGGTCATGAACTCGGTGCCCACCAGGTTGAAGGCGACGAGGGCGATGCCGGCCAGAAAGGCGACGAGGCCGGTGAGCAGCACGAGCCAGCGGTGGCGCAGGGAATTGGCCAGCAGGCTCCTGTACCGGATGGTGAGGCGGTCATAACCCGCCTCCCATCGCCGCCACACTGGGGCGAGCGGCGAGCGCTCCTCGGCATTGGCCGTCAGCCAGCGAGAGGCCAGCATCGGCGTGAGGGTGAAGGAGACCAGCAGGGAGAAGAGGGTGGCCACCACGATGGTTCCCCCGAACTCCCGGAAGAACTGCCCCACCATTCCAGTCAGGAAGGCTACCGGCGTGTACACGACCACGTCCACCAGGGTGATGGCCACCGCCGCCGCCCCGATCTCGGCACGCCCGTTCAGGGCCGCCGTCCAGGGGCTCTCCCCCTGCTTCATGTGACGGTAGATGTTCTCCA
>JBLNDL010000075.1:0-41537 GCA_050261575.1 Sphingomonadaceae bacterium
TATTGGCTCCCACTCCGGCCCCGTCCCCGCCCCCGGGGGCGCGGGGGTAAGCAGTGGCGGGGGCAGGGGGTGCGCCCCTGCCGCCCGCTTCGAAGGGGTCGAAGAGGGCCGGCGAGCCGGGGGCAATGGCGTTGGGTAGGTAGACCACCCGCCGCGCTCCGGCCCTCAGGGCCATCTTCTCCAGGGCACGGCTGGCGACCGTGACGGCGTCGGCGTGCCGCAGCGACCACAGCTCCTGTTGGGCAATCAACCCCTTCAGCCATCCTGGGAAGGGCTGCCTCTCGTTCCATCCCCCCTCGCCCTCCCAATCGTCAGTGTCGAGGAGGACCGCCCCCCGGTAGATCCCGAGCCCACGGAGCAGCCAGAAGAGAAGGAGCACGGCTCCGGAGTAGGCGATCGGCTTGAAGCAGTAGAGGACCTCCGGGTGGGAGTGCCAGCAGTGGTGGGCGAGCCAGAGCAGTTGCCAGAGTTCAGTGAGGATAGGCTGACGGGGACCTCGACCGACGTAGGTGATCGTCACGCCGTCGCTGCGGCTCGGGGCTGCCTGTTCGCCGGAATCGCGCACGGGAAGGACGAGAGAGACGACGTGCCCGCGGACAGCCAGGGCCTCGGCGAGCGGCAGGGCCCGCATGGCCATCGTCTGCTTCCCAGTGAGTCCGAAGTTGCCCACCATCGTTATGCGCAAGCCCACGGCGCGCTCCTCACTGATGGATCGTCGCGGAAGGAAAGGGCGGCCGGGCACAAGACCCCGCCCCACGACAGGATCAGGGACCGAGCGGCGGGGCACATGACGTGTGATGCACACCGCCGCGCAACGCATTCGGAGACCCCTGGCGGTTGTGAGGGCGGACCGGCGTGTTCGCGCGCCCACCCCTACCAGGTACCGGCCGCGTCCGTATGGGCAGACCTATCTGTCCGCCCCTGGCGAACACAGCGTTGCACGAGCGGGCGCGGCCTCACGGGCACGGCCCCTACTGACGGACCGGTGATGCCAGCGTGCATCGATCGTGCAAGATCGTCCCACGGTGTAGCGGATCGGCACCTGCGCGTCCGCCTCTACTCGACGGTCACGCTCTTGGCCAGATTCCTCGGCTGGTCCACGTCGCAGCCGCGGCTCACAGCGGCGTAGTAGCTAAACAGTTGCATCGGAACGACGTTGACGAAGGGAGATATCAGCTCGGCCACCCTGGGAACGTAGATCACCTCGTCCACGTGCTGCCGGATCTCCTCATCACCCTCGGAGGCGATGGCGATCACGCGAGCACCACGCGCCTTCACCTCCTGGATGTTGCTGACCATCTTCTCGTAGGTCCTGGACTGCGTCGCAACGGCGAGGATCGGCATGGAGGGATCGAGCAGCGCGATGGGACCGTGCTTCAACTCGCCCGCCGGATACCCCTCCGCGTGGATGTAGCTGATCTCCTTCAGCTTCAAGGCGCCCTCCATGGCGGTGGGGTAGCCCACGCCCCGCCCGATGAACAGCAGGTGTGCCACGTTCGCCACGGAGTAGGCGATTCGGGCAGCTTCGTCGTTCGTCGCCAGCGCCCGCTCGATCAACTCAGGGGTCTTGGCCAGTTGGGCGACGACCGCCCCGGCCTCCTCCTGTCCCATCGTGCCGCGGGCCCTCGCTATGTGCAAACCCAACAGCATCAGCACCGCCAACTGGCCGGTGAAGGTCTTGGTGGCCACCACCCCGATCTCTGGTCCAACCTGCAGGTAGAGGACGGCGCTGGCACCCACGGTAATGGCACTTCCCACCGAGTTGGTAATGGCCACGGTCTTCGCCCCCTGCGCCTTCGCCTGTTCGAACGCCGCCAGGGTGTCGGCCGTCTCACCGGACTGCGTCACGGCGACGAAGAGGGTAGCCCCGTCCAGAGCGGGGTCGGCGTAGCGGAACTCCGAGGCGATGGCTATCTCCACGGGCAGGCGCGTCCACTCCTCGAAGGCGTACTTGGCGATCATGCAGGCGTAGAGGGAGGTGCCGCAGGCCGTCATAACGATCCGGTTGACCCCGGAGAGGTCCAGGTCGGCCAGCTCCGTCAGCAGCCCTGCCTGCCCGGTTCGCCCAACCAGCGCGTTCCGCACAGCCTCGGGCTGCTCGTTGATCTCCTTCAAGACGAAGTGGGGGTACCCGCCTTTCTCGGCGGCGCTCTGGTCCCACTCCACCTGCACCACCTGGGCATCGACCCGCTGGCCCGCCGGGTCCCAGACAGATACCTCGTCCGGCGTAAGCAGAGCGATCTCGCCCTCGGCCAACCGGATGATCCTCCGCGTCCTGGGTAGCAGAGCAGGAATATCCGATGCCAGGTAGTTCCCCTCCTCTCCCAGCCCGACGATCAGGGGCGCGCTCTGCCTGGCGCCCACCACCGACCTGGACTCGTCCAGGCTCAGCACCGCGATGGCGTACGCACCTCGCACCTGGGCGAGCGCCAGCCGAACCGCGGTCACCAGCCTCGAGCGAGCCCCATCCTCACCGAGCCGCTCCAGACGGGACAGCTCGTCCTCTATCAGGTGAGCCAGCACCTCGGTGTCCGTCTCACTGTGGAACTGATGTCCCCTCTCCTTGAGGGCTCGCCGGAGGGTGGTATAGTTCTCGATGATGCCGTTGTGCACCACGCACAGCCGGCCGGAGCAGTCGGTGTGCGGGTGGGCGTTCTCCGTCGAGGGGCGACCGTGAGTGGCCCACCGGGTGTGCCCTATCCCCACGGTGCCCTCGGGGCTGGAGCGCTCCAACTCCGACGCCAGGTTCACCAGCTTCCCCGCCGCGCGGCGGATGGAGAGGCTCCCATCCGGACAGATCACCGCCACCCCCGCGGAATCGTAGCCCCGGTACTCCAGCCGCCTCAATCCATCCATCAATATCGGTACGACCTGCGAACTACCGACGTAGCCGACTATCCCACACATCGCCCACTCCCAAACAAGGTAACCTGCACCAGTTCCTGGCAGGTCGCCACCACCGACACCGGTGCTGTGGCCACTCCGCCCATCTCCTGGAGGGTCATATCGTCCAGCGTTCGCTCCCGTGTGGCATCGAACATCACCCTCGGCAGTACCCAGCAGTCCACCTGCTCGCGCTGCATCAGCGGAACCACGTCAGACCCGGTCAGCAATCCCGACACCGTCACGGTCGAGCCGAAGAATCGGTTCTCCACGGGATAGACCTCCACAGTCATCCCCGCCACCCTATTCACGTCGTCGGCTAGCCGTCGAAGTGTGGCCAACGGAGAGGTTCCGCAGATCCACCCCACCCGTCTCGGCCGTGGCACCGACGCCGGTAGGTGCCGCCGGCAATTGGCCCACGAAGAAAGCAAACGACGTACCAATCCGACTCCGTTGTCCAGTTGAGGATAGCCCTCGTACCAGGCCGCTGGTGGCACCCGGGCGCCGATCATCGTGTAGAACTCGTCGCCCAGATGGACGAAGGAGCGGCCAAGCTCCCGTCGGAACTGACGCTGCATCTCCGTGACCTGCCGCACCACCTCCCGAGCCTCCTCGGGACGGTAGGTGCGCTCCGCGTTCGTCCGGTAGAACCGGGTGAGGCCGACCGGCACCACAGCCACCGACACCACGTGTCGAGACCGCGCTGCCAGATCCCGAACCGTGCGCTCCAGGTGCGGCCCGTCGTTAACCCCCGGGCAGAGCACCACCTGGGCGTTGATCTCTATCCTCCGGCGCCCCAGATCGTCTATCTGCTCCAGTATGTCGGGAGCCTCAACGGCCAGCAGCCGGTTCCGTAGCTCTCGCTCCGTGGCGTGGACGGAGACGTACAGCGGGCTGAGCCGTTGCTCCTCGATCCGATCGAACTCCGCCCCGCCCAGATTGCTCAGCGTTATGAAGTTCCCGAACAAAAAGGAAAGCCGGTAGTCGTCGTCCTTGACGTACAGCGACCTTCGCAGGCCGCGAGGAAGGTTCTTCACGAAGCAGAAGGTGCAGTTGTTCCGGCAGCGGCGAATGTCGTCGAAGAGCGGGTTGTCGAAGTCGATCCCGAGCCCTTCATCCCACTCCTTCTCCACCAGCACCTCGTGCTCCACCCCCTCGCGGGCGAAGACCACTGCCAGCTCGGTGGTTGCCAAGTAGAACCGGTAGTCGATGATATCCCTCAGGCGGTGTCCATCCAGAGAGACCAGCCTATCACCAGGCCGGATGCCGCACTCGTCCGCGATGCTTCCGGGGGTCACCGAGCTGACCAACCCGCCGGGGTAGCTGTCGTGTGTAGTCAACGGATGCTTCACCCTTGCTGGTCGGTGTCGCCGTAGAACCCGCGCAGCTCCTCCGGGAGCAGTGCCGCGACCCTCGACATCATGACGCCGGTCAGGGCGTCCAGATCCGGCTTGCCCTCCCTCCCCTTCTGCAGGGTGAAGGGCTTGCCCACCCGCACGGTGATTTGCGGCCGGTTGAGCAGTGATAGAGGCGACTTCACCAGGTCGGTGCCGACGAGAGCCACCGGCACGATAGTGGCATTGGCCAGAAGAGCGACGAGCGCGGCGCCGGGCTGGCCCCTGTTCAACCGCCCAGTCTTGCTCCGGGTCCCCTCCGGGAAGACCCCCAAGACTCCCCCTCGGTTGAGGACGGCGATGGCGCGCCGCAGCGCCTCCCTGTCCGGTTGGCCGCGCCTCACGGCGAATGCGCCGTACCACCTCACGACCCAACCCAACAGGGGGACCCTGAACAGCTCATCCTTGGCCATGAAGGTGATCTTGCGGGGCAGCAAGGCACCCAGCACGGGTGGGTCTATCAGGTTGAGGTGGTTGGCCACCAGCAGGAAGGGGCCGCCGCGCGGCAAGTTCTCGAGCCCCTCCACCCGGCTGCGAGTCAGCAGCACCAGGAGGAAACGCACGGCCATCGAGGCAATCGAGTAGAACATGATTGGGGAGCCTACACCTGCCGCGAAGGATCGACCTTCGTGCCAGTCCTCCGTTGCACCACATCGAGGACCTTCTCGACCACCTGCTCTATGGTCAAGTCCGTCGTGTCCACGGTCACGGCGTCCTCGGCGGGCTTCAGGGGGGCGACCGCGCGGCCGCTGTCGTAGGCGTCGCGTCGGCGCAGTTCGGCCAGGACGGTATCGAAATCCAGGTGGGTCCCTTGCTCCTCCGCCTGGCGCTGCCTTCGGCGCGCCCGCTCCTCGTCGCTGGCGACGAGGAAGATCTTCACCTCGGCCTCCGGCCACACCACCGTGCCGGTGTCCCTGCCGGCCAGAATCACGCCGCCCTTGTCAGCGACGGAGCGCTGGACGTCGATCAGGGCGAGGCGCACCTCCGGGTGGGCCGACACTTCCGAGACGTTGGCGTCTACCTGGGGACTGCGGATCGCCAGGGAGACATCGTCACCGTCTGCCAGCACGACTGTCTGGCGAGGGTCGCCCGAGGGTGCAGGCTTCACCTCGATGGTCATCTCCTCCGCCAGCTTCGCCAGCCCCTCCCCGTCGTCCGGCGCGATACCCCTCTCGATCGCCACCCACGTGACCGCACGGTATAGCACCCCAGTATCCAGGTAGAAGAAGCCGAGCTCATCCGCCAGTACCCTGGCGATGGTGGTCTTGCCCGACGCGGCGGGTCCGTCAATGCAGATTACCGGAGCCTTCACACCCTGTCCTCTTCAACGTTCTTACCTCGGCCGGAGTCAGCGCCCTGTATGCCCCTTTCGGCAGCGATCCCAGCCACAACGGCCCTATCCTCATCCGCACTAGCCGCTCCACGCTGTAGCCCAACGCGTGCAGCATCCGGCGGATCTGACGGTTGCGCCCCTCGTGAATGGTCATGGATAGCCACGTGCTCCGGCCATCGGAGTTGAGGACCCGCACTTTCGCAGGCGCGGTCTTTTGCCCGTCGATCACGACCCCATCACGCAGCGTCCGCAGGTCCTCTTCCTTGACCGTCCCCGGCACCAGCACGTGGTACTCCTTCTCGTAGGAGTACCTGGGGTGCGACAGGAGGTTGGCGAACTCGCCGTCGTTAGTGAGCAGGATCAGCCCTTCGCTGTTGGCGTCCAGACGGCCCACAGGGTAGATCCTGCCGTTGTGCGGCACCAGGTCCATCACCGTGGGACGGTGCTCCGGGTCGCTCACCGTCGTGATGTACCCCGCCGGCTTGTTGAGCATGAGATAGGTCTTCTTCACGCGGCGCGGGATCGGTCGCCCGTCCACAGTGATGCTGTCGTGCTCGGGGTCCACCTTGGTCCCGAGCTTGGTGATGACCTGACCGTTGACGGCCACCCGCCCGGCGAGAATCATCCCCTCCGCGGCACGACGTGAGTCGATCCCCGCGCGAGCCAAGACCTTGTGGAGACGCTCCAGCCTGCTGTTACCCTCGTCGCCGCTGCCCTGCGGCGATCCCCCATCAGTGGACGATACCTCAGCCATGACCCTCGTAGAAACCACCCGGACTTGCCCAAGCGTTGACCATGCGTCGATACTGAGCAGGTATCTCTAGATAGGGTACACCTTTCCCGCTAGAGACGTTGATACGAACTAGAGATACCTGCTTAGCTCCCCGCTTCGTACAACGGGATCTCCGCAACCTTTTTGCCGAACAGGAAGTAGGTCACGGACCCCGCTGACCCGTCGGCACTCCCCGACTCGTCCCCAGGAGAGAAGAACCAGCGTAGATAGGGTTTCTGCCAGGTAGGGAACACGGCAGTGACTTCCCCCCTCGCTACAGTGCGTATCTCCTCGCCCTCTCTCGTGTAGCTGCCGAGAGGGACTTCGGCGGCGCCCAGGGTGCTCCGAGTGAAGCTCGAGAAGAAGTAGGTCAACAGGTCGGCTGAATCGCCAATCGTGTCGCCGCTGTCCAGCACCACCGAGATCGCCCTGTGGCCGTCTCGGGTCGCCGAAGAGACCAAGCACCTTCCCGCGTTATCAGTATACCCCGTCTTCACCCCGTCCGCACCAGGGTAGAAGCCCAACAGCCTATTGCTGTTCTTGAAGACCCATCGAACGGGGCCCTCGATTCGGTACTCCTGGGTCCTCACGATCCTCTCGAAGACCGGGTTCCGCATCGCGGCCCGCGCCGTCAGCGCCAGGTCGTAGGCGCTGGAGTAGTGGCCATCGGCATCGAGGCCGTGAGGGTTCACGAAGTGAGTGTCCTCGAGACCCAGCTCCGCCACCTTCGCATTCATCATCGCCGCGAACTGCGGGATCGATCCTCCCACGTGGTCGGCGAGCGCTATAGCTGCGTCGTTCCCCGATGGCAACAACAGCCCATAGAGTAGCTGCTCCACCGTCAACTGGTCTCCAGGTTCGAGGCCGATGATGGACGGTTCCACCTGAACGTCGTTGCCGGCTCGCACGACGTCCGTGAGCTGAGCATTCTCCAAGGTGACAAGAGCGGTCATGATCTTGGTGGTGCTGGCAGGAGCACGCCGCTCGTGAGCGTTCTTCTCGTAGAGCACCTGCCCCGTGTCAGCGTCAAGCACCACCGCGGCCTCGGCCAGGATCTCCGGCGGACGCCCCGCATGCATCAGCCGCAGCACTCCTGGGCTGACCGGGGTGACGGCGGAGTCCGACTCGACGAGGGTCGGGGGACCAAACCCTGTGATGGCCGCGGACACGGCCAACAGGCAGGCGACCAGCAGTAGCCTAGCCCGCGAACTCACCGCCCTAGCCCCCATCGGCCACTACACCGGCGACGGCGTCCTCGAACCGCTCCAGACGCACCAACTCACCCTCCGGGCCCAACTCCACGGCGATCAGGTCCACTCGCCACGGCCGTTCCTCCTGGCCGTGGGAGGTCACATACCACTCGGCCAGCTTCGCCAGCCGACGCGCCTTGGACGTCGTTATGGTCTCCTCAGGCAACACGAGGCAGGGCTGCCGCTTGGTGCGGACCTCGACGAAGATCAACCCTTCCGGCCCCTCGACCACCAGGTCGAGTTCCCCGACCGGGCATCGGTAGTTGCGAGCCGCAACGCGGTATCCCTTCCCCTCCAGGTAGCGCGCCGCCAGTTCCTCACCCAGCCGCCCCGTGTTCTGCCTGCCCCCACTCATAGCAGCGTCTCCAATCGCAAGCGAAGGGGCTGATAGGAGAGGCGATGAAACGCACAAGGGCCCATAGCGTGCAAGGCCCTCCGGTGCGACTCCGTTCCGTAGCCCTTGTTCTCACGGAATCCGTACCCTGGGAACAGGGCGTCGGCGGCCCGCATCAGCTTGTCCCTGCTGACCTTGGCGACGATGGACGCGGCGGCGATGGAGAGAGAGTGGGCGTCGCCGCGGACTATCGCCCGTTGATGGAGGGAGCATCCTCGCAGGGTGAAGGCGTCCAGCAGCAGGCAGTCAGGGGGCTCGGCCATGTCCTCGACAGCCCACTGCATCGCCATCTGCCCGGCTCTGGCCAGGCCGACGCGGTCGATCGTCGCTGCGGAGACGACCCCGATCCCGACGTCGATGGCGCATCTCAGAACGACCTCGTACAGCTTGGCCCTCTTGGCCGGGGGGAGCTGCTTGGAATCTCTTACCCCCTCCAAGGCGAGCAGGAGATCCTCTCTGGGGGGGGGCAGCCGAACGGCGGCGGCCACCAGTGGCCCCGCCCACGATCCACGCCCCGCTTCGTCGACGCCGACTATGCGGCGGAAGCCTCGAGAGGCGAGAGAGTATTCCTCTGTGAGAGTAGGGGATTGAAGGGGAGTGCTATGGGGAGATGTGCGGGGACGCACGCGCACCCCCGCACCTTACGCCTTTTCGCCCTCGGCGACTGAGCGACGAACCACACTAGGCGGACGCTTCTCCTTGATGCGCGCCGCCTTCCCCACCAACTCGCGCAGGTAGTAGAGCCGCGCTCGCCTCACCGCTCCGCGCCTGACCACGTCGACCTTGTCGACCCGCGGGGAGGCGAATGCGAAGGTCCGCTCCACACCGACGCCATGGGTGACCCTTCGCACGGTAAAGGTGCCGTCGGGCTGCCGAGGCCTCGACAGGCGAATCACCACGCCCTCGAAATTCTGAAGGCGCTCGCGGCCGCCTTCGACGACCTTAACACCAACCTTGACCGTGTCGCCCGGGCCGAAGTCCGGGATGTTCGGGTTGCGCTCAACTTCCAGAGCCTGATTGGGTCTGATCACTGGTACCCCCTGGACAGCACTACTTGCGCACGGAATGTCGCACGATTATAGCACGCCCCGCGCCCCACCAACAACTCGATGTACTCGACTACTACTCCGTCGATTGCATCCGCTTATGTGCGGCCCGCACCTTTCGGGATACCTCCTCCGCCTCCTCGGGCCCCAACGCGTTCTCCAGCCACCTGACCGCCTCTGCCCCCATCCCGAGATCGGCCCCCTCTGGCAACGAGCGCAGCAGCTTGAGCGCGAAGAGGCTCTCGCGCAGCACGGCGGGATCACCCAGCGCTCGACGCGCCCCCTCGCGGCGCACACTCGGGTCAAGCCGCGGCCGCTGCCCGGCCTTGCGCAGCGCCTCCACCAACTGCCACACCCGCTCGGGGATCACCCTGTAGTCCCTGGGCCCAAGCCGCGACTCCAAGCACACCGCCACGCCTGGCAGCGCGAACACGGCGTCCGCGTCCTCCGCCGTGGCCGCGGACAGGATCGTGCCTGCACCCAGGGTGAAGCGGCCGTGGTCGGCCTCCCAGACATCTATCTCCTGTCGTATGCCGTCCGGCAGGCTCGCCCCGGTCGCCCATTCCAGCAACTCCCTCAACTCGTCCCAGGAGCCCCCAGCCTCGATCCCCGCCAACGCCGATTCCCTCGTCAGGCGGTAGCTGCTCGCCCTGCCTCGACGGATCAGTTGCAGGTAGGGCTCCAGGCGGAGGAGGAGACCCAGGTCCATCCCCTCCGGCGACTCCACCTCACCACCAGGTCCCAGGGACAGCCGTGCACCAGGGGTTGGACGAGCCGCCATTATGGGGGACACGCCGCGCGACCAGGGGATCGAGGGCTGCCGAGACGGGCCTGGGGAGCCGTCGAGGGAGCCGAGGCCGCGGTCGGTGGTGGACAACGGAAGGGCCCGGAGCTGGAACCCTACCGCCCTCCCACCAGTGGAGAGACCCCACCGCACCACGCCCAGCCAATACAGCGGTCCCCGGAGCACGTACCGCAGCCATTCCCGCTCCACCCTGCCCCAACTGTCGGGGCCGCGCAACTCCACCCCAGTCTCCAGGTCCAGGACGGCCCAGGATAGGGAGGCGTGGTCCTCCCGCAAAAAGTCGGGGTTCAGCCGCCACAGCGCCTCACAGAAGCGATCCTCGTCTACCCACCCCTCGTCAGCCACCTCCACCAAGTGGTGCACCAGTAGCTGCCGTCCCGCCGCCTCGTCGATCTGTCTGCCGCCCAACGGCTGGCGCACCTTTCCCGCCGCCGCCAAGTCACTCCAGCCACGGTCCTTGAGATAGCGCTCCAGCAGCCTCGCGCGCACCTCCTCCGGCCCTCCCGACAGCAGCCGAGCCGCCCGTCTGGACGGCACCAGGGCCACCCCGCGCCGCATCACCCAACCACCGCTCGCGCAGAGGTGGAGCAGGAACCGCCACCTCTCCTCCCACCTGTCTGCGGCCACATCCACGGAGCCGGGGCCAGCCTCCTGCTCCAGCTTCGCCAACTCCAGCCGTGGCAGCACGCCGCGCACTGGGCGACGCGGCTCCCTCGACAGGAATGAGAGAAGGCAGAAGACGTCGAAGGCTGGATCCCGCTCCACGACGATCTCCGGCTCGCGCTCCGGACCCAAATCGGGCAGCGTCGCCTCCTCTTGCGGCGGCAGAGAGGCGTCCACAGCCGGCCGCAACTCCTCGGGCACGAAGTACACCTCGCCGCGCCACGAGCCGATCGCAGCAAAGGATCGGAACAGCAGCCCCTTCTGGAGGAGGGAGAGGGTGGGGCCGGGTTCGGCACCCCCCGGCACCGTCGGCCTCGGCTGAGGGAATCGCCTCTCCAGCACGAACGACTTCGCCATCCAGCCCTGGTCACGCACCGCCTGGAGCAGCGACCGCTCTTCCGAAGAGAGGTGGGAAAGGAAACCCGACAGATGGGCCGGCGACTGCAGCCGGTGCAGCAGCAGATCGGCCAGCTCACCGCGAAGGGTGGCGTCCTCCACCACCACCCCGTGGTTGGTGGCGATCCTCCGCAGCAGCGCCAGGGTGCATTCCTGTAGCGAACGGTCGAGCTTCACTGGAGACTCCTGCCCTTGACTGTGCGGGCAGCGCCGGTGGAGAATTGGCCCGCGACGAATCTGGAGAATGGGCGGTGTATATCCATGTCGAACAGCAAGGCTGAAGTCACCACGCTGGTGCTAGGGCCTCTCCAAACGAACTGCTACCTGGTGGTATGCCCCACCACCCGCGAGGCACTCGTCATCGATCCGGCCGATGCCCCCAACAGCATCCTCAAGGCGGCACAAGACAGGAACGCCCACATCGGCCGCATCCTGCTGACCCACACCCATCCAGACCACCTGGGTGGACTGCCTGGGTTGCGGCAAGCCACGGGAGCCCAGCTTCTGGCCCACCGCAAGGACGCGGAGATGATCCGGCAGCACGGCAGCTTTTACGGACTGACCGAGGCGCAGATCACCCAACTGGCGCCCGACGTCGAACTGGAGGGTGGCGAGGAGATCCAGATCGGCCAGTTGACCGCGAAGGCGATCCACACGCCCGGACACACGCCCGGGGGCATCACTCTGCAGGTTGGCGACGTCCTCTTCACCGGGGACACCCTCTTCGCCCAGGGCATAGGCAGGGTGGATCTTCCCGGAGGCAACCTCGATCAGTTGCTGAACAGCATACAGAGGCTTTTCGAGCTGCCCGACGAGTGCGCCGTCTTCCCGGGGCACGGCCTCTCCTCGACCATCGGCACCGAGAAGCGGGACAACCCGTACGTATCACGGTAGATGCTCAATACCCGGTGCTGCGTGCTGAGTGGTCCTGAGCACTCAGGATTCAGCACGCAGCGATCTCGATCTACGGTGTGCGCGCGCGGATCTCGTCCCGAATGGTGGGAAGCAGGGGCACTATCTGCTTCTTCCGAGAGAGGATCCCGGGAAACTCCATGCGGTGTCCGTCCTCGAGATCGCGGCCCAGTGCCTCGGCCACTTCCCTCTCGTGACCTTCGACCAGCAACTCCGTCCGCTCGTGGGCTATGTCCATCACCATCAGCAGAACGCTGGCGTACCGCCTTTCCTCCCGCAGACTCAGCATCTCCCGCAGCAACTGCTCGCGCATCGCTGCCACCGCTGAGGCGTTGACCGTCTCCACACTGGAGACCCCGAAACGCAGGTCCCCGAGGGCGAACTCCTTGAAGTCGGCCAGCAGCAGCTCCCTGGGCGCCTTGCCTGCCACGTCCGACGCTGCCGACAGAACCGCCCGCCCCAACTCGTTCACGTCGACCCCGGCCCGCTCGGCCAGCACCTCCGCCGCCCGCCGGTCCTCCTGAGTGCAGGTGGGGGACTTGAACAGGATGGTATCCGTGAGGATCGCCCCGAGCATGATCCCCGCGATCGCCCGGGGGATCTGGACCATGTTCTCGCGGAACATCTTGTAGATTATGGTGTTGCTGGAGCCCAGAGGCTCGCACCGCACGTAGATGGGTGCATCGGTTCGGATGTCGTAGATCCGGTGGTGGTCGACGACGGCCACGACCTCTGCCTCCTCCAGCCCCTCCACCGACTGGCTTCGCTCGTTGTGATCGACCAGGGCGACCCTCTGCCGTGGAGGTCTCAGGACCCCGCTCCGGGAAACGACCCCCACCACCTTCCCCTCGGGGTCGACCACGGGCAGGATGGGCTGCCTCGCCAGCAGGGGTCTCGCATCGTCCAGCAGCTCGTCCTCCTCGGCCGTCAATACGTCCGTGGTCATCACGTGGCGCACAGGAATGCTCAGGTTCAACAACTGCACGGTTTTGAAGGTGTGGTGCCGAGAGCTGATGATGGTGACCTGCCGCTGGCGGGCAAGGTCCAGGATCTCCGCCTGGACGGGAAAACCACCCGTCACGACGATGGCGCTGATCCCACCCTCGATGGCCAGCTTCTGAGCATCGGTTCGATCCCCGATCACCATCAGGGAATCCGGCTCGACCCGGTGGACCATGGACTCCAGGCTCATGGCGCCGACGAACACCTTGTCCCACAGCCTCCGGCCATTGCCCTCCACCAGGACCTGTCCGCCCAGCGCCCTCACGACGTTCTCAAGGTTCAGGGGTATCTCCTCGCTCACCGACAGACCAACCCCGCCCATGAAGAGGGTCGCGAAGCTCTCGATCTGGATCAACCCGCACAGCCGGCCGTCGTTGTCCACCACCGGCAGAGCCGGAAGCCCCCGCTCCTGCAGCACCCACCCGACGTCGTACAGGGAATCCTCCTTGTTCACAGTCAGGGCAGGCTGCACCATAACGTCGTCGACGCGGGCCTTCACATCCTTTATGTAAACCGGCGGCGGAACCGAGAAGCGGTCCAGCAGGTACTCCGTCTCCTTGCGCAACTCACCCTGCCGAGCGGCTACCGCGTCCTCCTGCCCCATTGCTCGCAGAAGGTAGGCGTAAGCGATGGCCGAGCATATCGCGTCGGTGTCGGGGAACTTGTGACCAACGACGTAGAGACGCCTCGCCATCAGTTGCTCTCTCTCTCCACCCTCGCTCTACGAGCTATCTCCAGCAGCTCCCTGGTCGCATCGGCGATGCTGGGCCGAGCGAACACCGCCCGCACCACCGCCACGGCGTCCGCCCCGGCCCTAAAGACGGTGCCTGCGTTCAGGGCGTCTATCCCTCCGATGGCCACCAGCGGCCGCTTCACGCGCCACCTTACCCTCTCCAGCAACTGCAGCCCGCCCAGTTCGGCGTCGGTCTTCGTGGGGGTGGCGAAGATGGCTCCCACTCCGATGTAGTCCACCCCCTGCCGATCCGCCTCCAGCGCTTCCTCGAGAGCCGAGATCGACAGGCCGATCAGCTTCTCCGGTCCGAGCAGTCTACGGGCCTCTTCTACCGGCAGGTCATCCTGCCCCAGGTGCACCCCATCGGCGTCAGCCGCCCAGGCTAGCGCCACGTCGTCGTTGACGATGAAAGCCGCCCCACGCGCCTCGCAAAGCGCCTTCATGGAGCGCGCCTCCTCCAACAGTCTGCGCTTCGGCGTGCGCTTGTCCCGAAGCTGGACTATTCGGGCCCCGGCGGAGAGGGCCTCATCCACGGACCGTAGACGCCCCTCCGCGGCCACAGCATCCTCGGTAACCAGGTACACGCCGCTGTTCACCAGCAGCCTCAGCATTTCCTGCTTGCTCAAAGCCATCGTTGCACCAGAACTCCAAAACAGGTATCTCCAGATAGAGTACACGTTTCCCGCCAGAAAAGTCGACACGAACCAAAGATACCTGCTTAACTCTACTCACACGATCGATTATATGCCTCGCCACGAAACGGTTTCAACGACGCAACCCGAGGGGAGCCGAGATGGCCTCGGCTCCCCTCGGGTTGTCAAACCTACCCTGTTACCTTGCGGAGGCCATGGCGCCCGCTCTACCCGGAACCGGCGGCGGTTCGCCGGGTCGATCCCTCGGTGGACTGAGCCTTGCGTGCCCTGCGCAGCGACTTGGCTGCCAGTCGCTCTACGATCGCTCCGTAGTGGCTGCTGAAGCTGAGCCGGTACATCCTGGTCACGAGATCCCGCTTCGCCGGATCGCTATTCAGGCCGTACACGGGCTCGTCGTCCTCCGCCCTACGCACCCTCACCAGCAGCCCGGCCCGCGTCAAGGCCTCCAGGGCCTCCCCCGTTCTCTCCGGGCTTCTCAACCCCAGTTCGTCGGAGAAATGGGCGACGCTACCCCACACCTGCGGCCTCTCGTGAAGGTATCGGAGGATGTTGTATCTTGCCAAGTCATCGACTTCGCGATCGAGCAACTCTTCTAGATCGGGATCCAACCTGACACTGAGCATGAAGCCGTGCACCTCCTAGCTGTTTGCTGATAGGTGGCGAGGCCTACACGCCGGAATGGCGCCTGTCGAAGGAAACCGCTCGGGGAGGTGGCAAGAGGGGATACACCTCGCCAGACAGTTCGTCTCACCGCTGCCCGACGAAGGCGTGTCACTTCGCTCGTCCTCTTTCCCGCGCCTACGAGGTTAGCTGACGGGCTTGGGCTGAAAGAGTAGCCCTACATGCGAAACCGCACGATTCGCCCCAAGAAGGTGGTTCCCCCGCTCCCTGAGACAGGAACTCGGCCTAAGACGTACGCTTCTGTTGTCGATGCAAGGGCACTATACCACGCACCAAGTGGTTGTCAAGCACCCCGCGTCGGAGTGGCACCGCTATCCTAGGCCGGGTCGCCAGGGCTCTCAGCCTGCGGGTCGGCCTCCGCGCACGACCCGCCTGTCTCTCCCCAGCAAACTCCGTGCCTTCTACATGATGGCAGTGGGAGGTTGACCCGTGGCAGGGTTGCACTTGGGCGAGCCAGGAAAAGTGAGGCTGAGAGTCAAGGCTCGCCCTCGCAATTGCCACCACGTCTCATCCCCGCGTGGACGATCCCGCCAGCACGAGACAGAATCTCCCGGCACGGGGTTTGACCATCAATGGACACACCGAGGACAATAGAATCGTGTCGCCCAGCACCTGCCCGGAAGGAGATCGGATGCCCGCAATCGAGCGATCGATCCTGGTCGAAGCCCCGATCGACGAGGTGTTCGCCTTCGTCGCAGACTACCGCAACACCACGATGTACCAGAGGCAGTTCTCCCATTTCGCCCCCATCATCGACTCGCCCACCCACGGTTTGGGAATGACACTGGACGTGCGCGGTCGCTTCAAAGGACTCCCCATCCGCGCGAAGCTGCGGGTAACCGACTTCGTACCGAACGAGCTCATCCTCTCGCGCTCCATAGAGGGGCTGGAGAGTACCGCTGAATGGCGCTTCGCGCCGGAGGGAGGCGGCACGAGGGTTACCTTCGCCGCCAGGTACGCCTGGCCGATCCCGATCCTCGGTCGAACGCTGCGAAAGATGCTCGAGGCCGAGCTAGCATCAATGACGACGACCTCCCTGCGTGAGTTGAAGCGCCTGGTGGAGGCCACGCAGAGCGTTCGGAGACAGCCCTCGGCAGAAGGTAGTCTCGATTCTGACTAGTCGTTGGGTAGGACGCGAAGGGGCGCCCCATCGGGTCTAACTCCGCGGTTTGTCAAGATCGGAAGCGCTGTGCTATACTCCGCACATATCGAGAACGTTGAGAAGAGGGACACCCAGATTCCCCAGGAGGTTGTCAAGGTGCCACTAGCCAGGGAAGTCAAGCAGGCTACCATCGAGAAGTTCAGAGTTCACGAGGGTGATACTGGCTCCTCTGAGGTGCAAGTCGCACTCCTTAGCCGTCGCATCGAGCAGTTGGTGGAGCATCTGAAGACCAACAAGCACGATCACCACTCGCGCCGGGGACTGCTTATGCTCATCGGACAGCGTCGGCGCCTCCTCGCCTACCTCAGCCGCAAGGACTATCGCAAGTACCAGACTCTGATAGCGGAGCTTGGCCTCCGCAAGTAGGGGTCGCGCACCTTGGCTTCCTGATTCGAACGGGGAATAGGTCTGGGCTTCACCAGAGGAGTGGCAATGTCGGAGATCTTTGAGACCGTCCTTGGCGGAAGGCGGTTGTGCATCGAGGTCGGCAAGGTGGCGCAGCTTGCCGACGGTGCGGCCATGGTGCGCTATGGCGACACCATCGTCCTGGCGACTGCCGTCAGTTCCGATCAACCCCGTGAGGGCGTGGACTTCTTCCCCCTCACGGTGGATTACGAAGAGAAGATGTACGCCGCCGGGAAGATCCCCGGCGGTTTCATCAAGAGGGAAAGCCGGCCGAGCGAGCAGGCGATCCTCGCGGCGAGGCTAACCGATCGCCCTATTCGGCCGCTGTTCCCCAAGGCGTATCGCAACGACGTGCAGGTCATCCTCACCGTCCTGTCGGCGGACCAGGAGAACGACCCCGCCATCGTCGGGACCATCGCTGCATCCAGTGCCCTGTCCATCTCGGACATCCCATTCTTCGGGCCAGTGGCAGCGGTCAAGGTGGGGTACATCAACGACGAATTCGTCCTCAACCCCACCCTCCCACAGCTAGGGTACAGCCGCCTCGACCTGACGGTGGCCGGAACTGCGGATGCAGTCATGATGGTCGAGGCAGGTGCGCAGGAGCTCCCCGAAGACGTGGTCCTCGAGGCGATCCAGTTCGCCCACCGAGAGATGCAGCCGATCATCGAGCTGCAGCAGCGGCTCGTCGAAGCCGTCGGCAAGCCGAAGAGGGCCTATTCCGAGGTGGAGATTCCCCAGGAGACCGCGGAGGCCGTGGAGGCGTTCGTCGAGGGCCGGCTATCGGCAGCCGTGAGCAGTCCAGACAAGGCCACACGAGAGCAGGCCACCTCCGATCTCAAGCGCGAGACCATCGAGGCGCTGATGGATGACCACGATCCCATCTTGGTGGCCAAGGTCTTCGACGCACTGCACAAGGAGGAGGTTCGCACCGCCATTCTCGAGCGGGGCATCCGGCCGGATGGTCGCGGCACGACCGAGATCCGCCCCTTGAGCGCCGAGGTTGGCCTGCTGCCTCGAACCCACGGATCAGGTTTGTTCACCCGCGGTCAGACCCAGGTGCTCTCCGTGGCCACTCTCGGCTCTGTGTCCGAGGAGCAGATCATCGACGGCATCGGGATCGACGTCTCGAAGCGCTACATGCACCACTACAACTTCCCACCCTTCTCGACGGGCGAGGTTCGACCCCTGCGCGGCGCTTCCCGTCGCGACATCGGGCACGGGCATCTGGCCGAGAGGGCCCTGGCCGCGGTGGTTCCCGACGAGTCCGACTTCCCGTACACCATCAGGGTCGTGTCCGAGGTGCTCTCCTCCAACGGTTCGACCTCGATGGCCAGCGTCTGCGGCAGCACTCTGGCCCTCATGGACGCCGGAGTGCCGATCAAGGCCCCGGTGGCGGGCATCGCCATGGGCCTGGTGATCGGTGAGGGGAAATACACCATCCTCACCGACATCCAAGGTATCGAGGATGCCCTGGGCGACATGGACTTCAAGGTCGCAGGCACCTCGAAAGGCATCACCGCCCTGCAGATGGACATCAAGGTCAAGGGAATCACTCCCGAGATCATGGGAAAGGCGCTGGCCCAGGCTCACGAGGCCCGCGAGAAGGTGCTCGGCGTGATGCTGGAGACGATCTCACGGCATCGGCCTCAGCTCTCTCCCTATGCCCCTCGGATGATCAAGATCCAGATCAACCCAGATAAGATCCGAGAGGTCATCGGCCCAGGCGGCAAGATGATCCGCAAGATCATCGAAGAGACCAAGTGCACCATCGACATCGAAGACGATGGCACCGTGATCATCGGCTCCACCAGCAAGGATAACGCCGATAAGGCCATCAAGATGATCGAGCGGCTGACCCGCGACGTGGAGGTGGGTCAGACGTACACGGGCACCGTGACCCGGATCCTGCCTTTTGGCGCCTTCGTCGAGGTGCTTCCAGGCAAGGAAGGGCTCATCCACATCTCGGAGCTGGCGGACCAGCGAGTGGCACGCGTCGAGGATGTGGTCAACGTGGGTGACCAGGTCACAGTGGTGGTGACTGAGATCGACCGCCAGGGACGAATCAACCTGTCGCGGCGGCAGGCCCTCCCCGGTGCCAAGCCCCGCCCCACACCTTCGCCTGCTGCACCGAGAGGTGGCCCCGGCCCCTCCGGGCGTCCACGTGGCCACGAAGGTGAGGGTCGAGGGCCCGAGCGTCCACGCCGTCCCGAGCGGCGAGACTTCCACGAAGGGCCCGAAGGGCCATCGCGACATTCCGGCGATAAGCGCTAGTTTTCTGACGGGTGCGGATCAGGGCATGCATTCCTACTGATTCGCACCCGTTTGCATAGGTTCAACCCCACTTCGTGTAAGCAGCAGTTGCGACGCAGCCGTGTGTGCCCCGCGGACGAAGACGACGGAAGCCGTCGCCATACAGCATCAGGGCACCACTTCTGCATGCGGAGGGAGGCCAAAGGTATGGCAGCGAACGCGCCCATCAAGGTGGTGGTTTCGGGTGCGATGGGCAGGATGGGCAAAGAGGTAGTGGCGGCCGTCTGCGCAGACCCACAACTGGACATGGCTGGCGCCGTCGACAAGAAGGCGGTGGAGGAATACCTCTCGCTGCCGGGCGGGCTGGGCCTGATCCCGATCAGCAAGGACGTCGAGCCGATGCTGCTGCGGGTGAAACCTCACGTCATGGTGGACTTCACCCACCCGGAGTCGGTTATGGACAACGTCCGGTGCGCCATTCGCCACAGGGTGGTCCCTGTGGTGGGCACCACCGGGTTATCCCAGCAGAACCTGCAGGAGATCGATGCCCTCTGTCGCCAGCACGACACCGGCGCCATCGTCGCCCCAAACTTCGCCGTCGGCGCGGTGCTGATGATCTACTTCGCGCGGATCGCCTCCAAGTACTTCCCGGCCGCGGAGATCACCGAGCTTCACCACGATGCCAAGGCCGACGCCCCTTCCGGCACGGCCCTGCGCACGGCCGAGCAGATGATGGAGGCCCGGGGAGGGCGCTTCCAGGACGGGCAGACGACCAAGACGTTGCTCGAGGGCGCTCGCGGCGGCGAGATGGGAGGCATCCACATCCACAGCGTGAGGCTGCCAGGGCTGGTGGCACACCAGGAGGTGCTGTTCGGCGGCCAGGGCCAGACGCTGTCGATCCGGCACGACTCCATCAACCGCGAGTCCTTCATGCCGGGCGTGGTCATGGCAATCAAGCAGGCTCCCGCGACCAGAGGTTTGGTTTACGGCCTCGATCGACTGATGGGCCTCGAGTGAGGTGAATGAGATGGCTGGCTACCGCGTGGCTATCCTCGGCGCGACCGGCATGGTCGGCCGAGAGTTCGTGAAGATCCTGCAGCAACGTCAGTTCCCCGTGTCTGACCTGGTGCTGCTCGCCTCCGACCGATCGGCTGGCAAGACCGTGCCCTTCGGATCGAAGCAGATAGTAGTGCAGGAGACCACCCCCGAGTCCTTCAAGGGCGTCGACATCGTTCTGGCCTCGGCGGGTGCGGAGATCAGTCGGGAGTTCTCCCCAATTGCGGCGGCCTCCGGCGCCGTCGTCGTCGACAACAGCCGAGCCTTCCGCATGGAGCCGGACGTCCCCCTGGTCGTGCCAGAGGTGAACCTCGAGGACGCCAAGGAGCACCACGGCATCATCGCCAACCCCAACTGCTCGACCATCCAGATGGTGGTGGCGCTCAACCCGATCCACAAGGTGAATCCGATACGAAGGATCATAGTGGACACCTACCAGGCGGTCTCCGGCACTGGCACCCCGGCCGTGGACGAGCTGCTGACCCAGAGCCGCGTCGTCCTCGACGGCGGACAGGCGGAGCCGAAGGTGTACCCGCATCAGATCGCCTTCAACCTCCTCCCACACATCGAGCCGTTCCAGGAGAGCGGCTACAGCAGGGAAGAGGAGAAGATGCTGTACGAGACCCGAAAGATCATGCACGCCCCGGAGATCCTGGTTTCGGCCACCACCGTCCGGGTGCCTGTCCAGATCGGCCACGCCGAGGCGATCCATATCGAGCTGGCCAATCCCATGACTCCCGCCGAAGCGCGGGAGATCCTATCCAAAGCCCCCGGCGTCGTGGTGATGGACGATCCATCCAACAACGTCTACCCAACCCCGTGGTACGCCGCAGGGAGGGACGAGACGTTCGTCGGCAGGATTCGGAAAGACCTCTCCCACCCGAACGGCCTCGCCATGTGGGTCGTCGCCGACAACATCCGAAAGGGCGCGGCGCTCAACGCCGTGCAGATCGCCGAGGCGCTGATCCAGCGCGGCTGGCTCTGACGAGTGATGGGTCATGAGTAGTGGCAGCCGATGACTGAAAGCTGAAGGCTGACATCTGATAGCTTCTTGGAAGGGGGGCAACGATGGCGACATTTGGACGCGTCCTGACGGCTATGGCAACCCCTTTTGACGAGGCCGGCCAGGTGGACTACCAGCAGGCTCGACGGCTGGCCGTGGCCCTCGTCGAAAGCGGCTCCGATGGTCTGGTGGTCACTGGCACCACGGGAGAGTCTCCAACCTTGAGCGCGGATGAGAAGCTTCGGCTGTACGCCGAGGTGAAGGCTGCCGTCGGTGATCGGGCGTCCGTCATCGCCGGCACCTGCAACTACAACACGGTGGAGAGCATCGAGCTCAGCCTGGAGGCACAGAAGAGAGGGGTCGACGGGATCCTCGGCACGGTGCCCTACTACAACAAGCCCCCTCAGGAGGGCCTCTACCAGCACTTCAGGGCCATCGCCGAGGCGGTGCCACTCCCGATGGTCCTGTACAACGTCCCCACCCGCACCGTCACCAACATGCTGCCCGACACCACCATCCGCCTAAGTGAGGTGGACAACATAGTCGGCATCAAGGAGGCGAGCGGCAACTTCGAGGGGATCGCCAAGATCATCCAGAACTCGCGACCCGGCTTCCTCGTATGGAGTGGCGACGACAGCAGCACCCTGCCGATCCTTGCCATCGGGGGCTACGGCATCGTCAGCGTGGCAGCCCACCTGGTCGGCAAGCAGATTCAGCGCATGATCGGGAGCTTCCTGGCAGGAGACGTCGCCTCCGCTGCAGCCCTACATCGCCAGATGCTGCCCCTCGTCAACTCCCTCTTCGTCGTCACCAACCCAATCCCCCTGAAGTACGCACTCAACAAGGTCGGCTTTAGGGTGGGCAAGCCTCGCCTTCCGCTAGTGGAGATCGACGCGAAGTCTGCGGCGGTGGTGGATGCCGCCCTGGCATCGGCATCGATCGATCTCCCGATTCCGGCCTAGCCGTCCTCCGGGCATTGTACTTCCTCCTAGGGGCGGGTCTTCGACTCGCCCCTAGAGCGTCTCATTGCCCTTCGCAGGGAAGAACTGCTCGATCTTCCAGGCGAAGGCCGCCGCCGTGTCGAAGCCGCTTGTCCTAACCCTGGGCAGCGCCATCGTCTTCCCAAGCTCGTGGAGGGCTCCCGGCCGTGTGGTGACCGCTACCGCGTAGCCCGCCTTCCGGGCTGCGGATATCGCTTCCTGGTTGTACGCGCCCCCTTGGTAGGATAGCGCCCTCACAGCAACCCCCAGGTTGCCCTCCAGTACCCGCTTCGGCTCCTCCAACTCCTTGGCCCTCGTCGCGGGTGACACCTGGGCCAGGTCGACGTGAGAGATGGTATGGGCACCCACCTCCATTCCCGAGTCCACTAGATCCCTCAGGTTCTGCCAGCTCATGTAGTCACCCTGGCCGGTGAACCACGTGGTAACGAAGAAGGTGCCCTTGCACCCGTACTGCTTCAGAAGGGGCAAGGCAAACTGGTGGTTGTCGGCGTGACCGCCAGGGCACGAAGAAACCTGTCGCTACGACGCGACGCAAGAGGGCGTTCTCCTGCTTACCGAATGATGTTGGGAAGAAAGTGGGGTGGTGTCCTCAGTGGAGGGCAACGGCGGCAGTTGTACGAGATGCCCGGCCGCAGGTCAATGTGCGTCCCGAGGCCGACGGACAGCTCGCAGGAGCCCCGGCCACGCCGACGCCGCCAGAGCCGCGGGGAGTCCGACGGCCGACAGCATCAGCCCGAGCTTGAAAGAAAGGGGGTCGTAGACGAAGCGCACCTCGTGGTCGCCTGGCTCCAGGTGAACGGCGCGAAGGAGGTAGTTCGCGCGAAGCAGCCGATCTTCCCGGCCGTCCACGTACACCTTCCACCCGGGATAGTACGAGTCGCTCAGCACCAGGAAGCCGGGCTGCTCCAGGGATGCCTTCACCACAACCTCGTTGGTGCCGTCGCGTACCATGGACACCTCGTCCCTCCCAGTCCGAGGGGGATCCTCGTGTTCCACCTCCTGCTCCAGCACCACCGTCTCCCGCAGGTCTAGTCCCCGCAACGCATCCAACTGGCCCTCCTCGTCCGCGACGACCCTGTGCCGGTGGACCACGTAGGCTCGAGGGAGGGCAGCGGTGTTGCGCAGCACCCGAACGGACGACGATTCTGGGGTCTCGTCTACCCAACCCTGGTCGAACCCAGGGGTGTCGCGGTTCACCAGCAGGCGATCCACCCCAAGGTAGCCGAGTAGCCTGCTGTCTGGAACCATCCCGGCGGCCGCCCGCATTGTGAGATCCGGCTTGTACTCCTTCGCACCCAGCAGGAATTGCTTCAGCTTCGCATACCGTCGGGTTGGCAGCAGCCCTCCATCGTAGCCGTCCAGACTGCGAATCGAGAAGGCCATCGCGACGTTCGGCTCCAGCGCCTCCTTCAGCTTGGCGTAGTTCAGATAGTCCTCGACTCTACCCTTCTCCAGTGAAGAGGAAAGCGCACCCCGCAGCCTGCCCTCGTCCACCAGCGCGATCTTCGTCGTAGCCAGGCTGAGCGCCCTGCCGGACCGATCGGGCAGGAGGCTCGAGTAGACCGGACGGGGATCGGTGTAGAGGGAGGCAACTGTTGGCCTGGCGTGCTCCAGGGGTTCCGCTGCCAGATACAGATCCACCATGAGCAGGGCCGCGAGGCAGCCGACGAGCAGCCTCGACCCACGTCTGGAGAAGGTGAGCAGCACCACGGCCGTCCCCGCCGAAGAGAAGAGCCACCAGTTCAGGACGATCCGGGGGTGCGGAAGATCCAGTTCCTGATCTAGGCCCCCCAGCCAGAACCTAAGTCCGACCAGTGCCGCCACCGCAACGGCCAGGCCGATAGCGTACCGACCCAGCCAGCGCCGTGGATCGACGGTCGCGGAATGCCCTCTCACAGCCTCCACCGCGACACCCACCAGCACCGACATCGAGAAGCAGTACAGGAAGAGCCACCGGCCCGGCGCGCGGAAAAGATCGAAGCCCGGCACGACGCCGAAGAGCCAGCCATAAACTCGGCTGTCGTTGCCGACGCTGAGGAGCAAAGCCAGAAGCCCGAGCCCCAGGAAGAACCACTGGTGCGAGGTCTTGCATCTCGCGGCCAGCGCGGCAGGCCAGAGCACCAGAGAGATGACACCCGTGTATCCCGTGACCTCGACGTAGGGGGCATAGGCGTACAGCGGCACTAGTGCGCTCAACAGCTCCTTGAGCCGCACCGAGAAGGCCACCGCCTCCGCAAAGGGGATCCCACCCGACCGATAGGACTCCCTAGCCAGCTCCAGGCTGGGGAGCAGTTGCGCGCCCGCGATGGACAAACCCACCGCTAGCATCCCCAGCAGGGTCCAGAGGGGGCGCAGTCTCTCCCTGCCGCTGGATGCCCCGAAGACAGCCAGGTAGAGGGCATACAGGCCGAGTGCCCACACGGAGTAGTACACCTCCTGGGTGTGGCCGGCCAGCACCTGCACCGCGAAGGCCACCGCCCCCAGAGCGGCAGCCCTGACGCTTCGCCTTTCGACAGACCACTCCAGGCACAGGAGAAGGAGGGGAAGCCAGACCGCTGCGTGAAGCTGGTTCGGGTGCCCCACCCGCGCCCCAACGAAGCCGCCGAAGGCGAACACGGCGCCGCCCAGCCAGGCGGAGACTGGCGACAGCCGCAGAGTGACCCGACCGAAGAGGTAGGTGAATGCACCCGCCAGGAAGACGTGCAGAAACGTGCTGTAGCGCAGCGCGTCGGTGGTGGGGAGAAGGTAGAACAGAAGGTCGGCAGGATAGAGCACCGCCGCCTGGATGTTGCCCAGGAGGGGTACCCCCATGAAGATCATCGGGTTCCACAGGGGGAACTCTCCGCGGCGCACTACCTCCGCCAGGTATGCTTTGTATGGATAGAAGTAGGCGAACAGGTCGTATCCGACCGGAACCAGTCCCAGCACCACGATCCGCCAGAAGAAGGCTGCCGTCGCGGCCGCGTAGGCGCACACTGCCACCATGTCGGGCCAATGGGCGGCGAGGACGCGGGCCGCACCCTCGCGGTAGGCAGCGCCGAGGAAGTGACGAGAGTCTCCCCTATCTGCTACATCCAACTTACGAGATCTCCTGTGAGCCCAGGTCTGTCGCCTGCGCGAGCCGGCGAGGGCGACGGCGCCGCATCCGGGGCAAGCCGGCCCAGTATAGCACGGGTGGCGGCGCAACCCGGCTTTTGATCGGCTAGCAGCGCCATGCTATGATAGTCGTCGCCTTACCTCTCGATGCCACCGTGATACCGACCTTCGGGTCGAGCAGGTGACCCGCAAAGTACTCTACTGGGGGTAGCAAAGATGCCTGACGGCTACATGGGAAAGCTTCTTGAGGTCGACCTCACTTCCCGAACCCACCGCATCGTGCCCTTGGACCCGGCAGTAGCCAGGAAGTACGTCGGGGGCAGCGGCCTGGCAGCCCACATCATGTTGCAGGAGGCCTCCCCGAGCCTGGATCCCCTCGGGCCGGATAACACCCTCTTCCTGATGGCAGGCCCGATGACAGGCACCGTCATCCCAACCTCCAACCGCTTCGCCGCCGTCGCCAAGTCGCCCCTGACAGGAGCCTTCGGCGAATCGGACTGCGGAGGAAGCTGGGGCGCGGAGTTGAAGCGGGCCGGCTTCGACGGGATAGTGATCCGCGGCAGGGCCGACTCCCCGGTATACCTCTGGGTTCACGACGAGCAGGTCGAGATTCGGGATGCGGGACGCCTGTGGGGTCGGGATACCTGGGAAACCGATGCCCTGGTCAAGCAGGCGACCGACGAGAGGGCCAGCGTGGCCTGCATCGGTCCCGGCGGCGAGCAGTTGGTCCGTTTTGCGGCCATCATGAACGAGGGCAAGGATGGGCGTGCAGCCGGGCGCTCGGGCATGGGGGCCGTGATGGGCTCCAAGCGGCTGAAAGCCGTGGCCGTGCGCGGCTCCGCCAACGTTCCCGTGGCCGACGCGGCGGCGCTGAGGGCCGCGGTGAAGGAGTGGTCGCCCAAGTTGCGCCAGGGCGCGGAGGGAATGCACAAGTACGGCACCTCCGGTGGGACTCCGACCCACGACAAGATGGGGAACCTTCCGACGCAGAACTGGCAGATGGGATCCTGGCCCGAGGGCGCAGAGAAGATATCCGGCGTCACCCTGGCCAACCGCGGTATCCTGGTGGATACCTACGCCTGCCGCGGCTGCGTCATCGGCTGCGGCCGCGTGGTCCAGATCGCGGATGGCCCGTACGCAATGGAGAGGAGCGCGGGCCCCGAGTACGAGACCGTCGCGATGCTCGGGTCCAACTGCCTGGTGGACGATCTGGAGGCCGTCTGCAAGGGCAACGAGCTGTGCAACCGCTACGGCATCGACACCATCTCCACCGGCGCCGTCATCGCCTTCGCCATGGAGGCGCGCGACCGTGGGCTGCTCTCGGACGACCGGGTGGATGGCGTCGACCTGCGTTGGGGCAGCGGTGAGGCCCTCGTGGAGATGATCAAGCGGATCGGGGAGCGCAGGGGAATCGGCAGGCTTCTGGGCGAGGGGGTGCGCCGCGCGGCTGCGGAGCTGGGCCAGGGTGCCGAAGCCTTTGCCCTCCACGTAAAGGGGCAGGAACCACCTGCGCACGATCCGAGGGCCTTCTTCGGCAACTCCATCGCCTTCGCCACCTCCGCCCGGGGCGCGTGCCACCTCTCCTCCTTCACCCACGGATTCGAGCGGGTCCTCGCCATGCCGGAGTTCGGCTACGATGCACCCGTCGATCGATTCGCCTCCGAGCCGAAGCCCCTGCTGGTGGCGAATGGACAGAATCTCATGGGCATGTTCGACGCCCTGAAAGCCTGCAAGTTCCTCCTCTTCGGTGGAGCCAGAACCCCGCAGTTGGTGGAGTGGCTGAACTACGTCACCGGCTGGGGCATGGACCAGGCGGAGTTCCTGACGACCGGGGAGAGGATCTTCAACGTCAAGAGGCTCTACAACCTCCGCTCTGGCCTGAGTGGCAAGGACGACACCCTGCCGAACCGCTTCCGCAAGGAGCCGCGACCCGACGGTGGAGCCGCCGGCAAACTGCCGCCCTTCGAGCCCATGCTGGCGGAGTACTACAGGATCCGCGGTTGGGACGCCGAGGGAGTGCCGCTCCCCCAGAAGCTGGCAGAGTTGGGACTGCCAGCCAGGTAGGTCGAAGTAGGGGCAGCGGACCGCTGCCCCTGCACCGTCCCATCAGCGAACCGTTTCTTGACCGAGTAACACCCCTTTGCTACCATGCGCCGGTGGACGGACGGGTCGAGCCGATCCGGTCCGTCCACCCCAACGATGTACCCCACGGACCATCCGCTATGCAACTGCTGCGGTCGGAGGAGATCATCAGTGTCGAAGCCGCCCCCAGTGGTCTCCGTCGCCATCGTCTCGTTCAACACGCGGGAGCTGCTGCGGCGTTGCCTCGCCTCGGTGGTGGAGAACCCTCACCACCGGATCGTGACGGGGGCGGCCTGGGCGCTTACCCCTTCGCCGCCGCGGCCCTCTTCGGTCACCGGTGGTGGACCTCCACACCACCGATCGCCTCTGCCCATTGAGATCGTCGTCGTCGACAACGGCTCTGCCGACGGCAGCGCCGACATGGTCGAGCAACAGTTCCCCCAGGTCCGTCTCGTTCGAGCGGGGGAGAATCTCGGGTTCGCCAGAGCCACCAACGCCGGCCTCAAGCGGTGCCACGGAGGACTGCTCCTGCTGCTGAACCCCGACACCGAGGTAATCGGTGATAGTCTGGTGCGCATGGCCGACTTCCTGGCTGCCCACAAGCTCGTCGCTGCCGTCGGTCCTTCGCTGCTCTACCCGGATGGTCGCCCTCAACACGGTGCCTTCAGCTTCCCAAACCTGTGGATGAGCTTCTTCGACTTCTTTCCCCTCAATCACCGTCTGACAGAATCCAGGATCAACGGGCGGTATCGCACCCCCGCCAACGGGAGCCCGTTCTCCATCGACCACCCACTTGGGGCAGCGATGATGGTGAGGAGAGAGGCACTAGTGGACGTTGGGCTGCTAGACGAAGGCTTCTTCATGTACTGCGAGGAGATAGACTGGTGCCTCCGGGCCAAGCGACGCGGCTGGAAGATCTATCAGGTCCCCTCTGCGCGGGTGATCCACCATGGGGGCCAGAGCACGGGCCAGTTTCGAGAGGAGATGTTCGTCGAACTGCACCGCAGCCGGTACCGACTGTTTGCGAAGCACTACACACCTTCGTTCGTCACCGGCCACCGAATCATCACCAGGATCGGGCTCGCCAGGGAGATGGCTCGCGCCCACTGGCGGGCTTTCCGTGGGGTCATCGGCCGGGACGAGTTGGCGCGCCGCCTCCAGGCTTACCGTGCCATCTGGAGCATGTGAATTGGCCACCATTTGTGGCGCCATCATAGCCCGAGACGCAGCCGACACCATCGAACGCTGCCTGGCGAGCCTAGCGTGGACCGACGGCCAGGTGGTGGTGGTGGACGACCGGACCGCGGACGCGACGGCGGAGATCGCCGCCCGCCGGGGAGCACTGGTCGACGTGAGGCCGTTCGTCGACTTCGCTCGCCAGCGCAACGCCGCGCTCCAGCTCGCGGCCACGGACTGGGTCCTCTTCGTGGACGACGACGAAGTCGTGACCGATGAGCTGGCGGCGGAGATCCGCGCCACCATCGAGAGCCCCAAACCCGCTGCCGGATACTGGATCCCCCGCAAGAACCTGCTCTTCGGCCGCTGGGTCCGCCACGCAGGATGGAGCCCCGACTACCAACTCCGGCTCCTGCGCCGGCAGGACGCCCACTATCGGGAGGACCGCACCGTACACGAACTGGTGGATCTTCGCGGCGAGGCGGGCTATCTCCGCAATCGGCTGGTCCACCACAACTACTCGAGCCTCCACGAGTTCCTCGCACGCCAGCGAACCTACGCGGCAATGGAGGCGGCGGACATGTTCCGGCGCGGGGTGCGCGTCAAGCCTCGCAACTACCTCCTGCAGCCGTGGCGCCAGTTCTGGCGTCGGTACGTGACCTGGCAAGGGTATCTGGACGGGGGACTGGGGCTCCTGCTCTCCCTGTTGATGGGCTACTACGAGTTGAGGACCTACCTGGAACTCGGGCGGATGTGGCGTTGCGCCCGAAACGGCTAGCCCCCGCAGCGAGGGAGGCACGAAGAGCACGGAGCCCCTCGCCGGCCGACTCCGTGCTCTCCGCGCCCCCGTGCTCCCGCTCGGCCTCCGGCCCCTCCGCCGCCCGTCTATCCCGCTACCTGCGTGGACGCAGGGGTCTCCAGGACGATCTTCACGTGCTGCCCCTGCTTCTGATCGTACTCGCGGTAGGCGTCGGGCGCCTTCTCCAGGGGCAAGCTGTCGGTGACGATGAAGCTGGGGTCGACGGTGCCGTCTTGCACCGTCCGCATCAGCAGGGGAATGTACTTGCGGTGATTGCAGTTGCCCGCGCGAAGGGTGAGGTTCTTCTGCTGAATCATGTTCAGCGGGAAGTCCTGCATCTTGTCGGGGTAGAGCCCGACGATGCTCAGCGTGCCTGCCTTCTTCGCGCACCGCGCCTCCCACTCGATGGCCTGGACGGAGCAGTCGTGCCCGGCACTGGGGGCGTGGCCCACGGCGCATCGCGCATCCACCCCGACGGCATCGATGACGCAGTCCACCCCGCTACCGCCCGTTAGATCCATGATCTGCTGGACGGGGTCGCCATCGGCGAAGTTGATGGTCTCGAACCCACGTTGCGCCGCCATATCCAGGCGGCCCTGGACGTTGTCCACAGCGAAGACCCGCCCCGCGTCCATCAGCTTGGCGCTCTCCATCGACATGAGCCCGACCGGACCCGCGCCGAAGACCGCCACGGCGTCCCCGGGGCCGACGTTGGCCAGATCGGCCGCGAAGTAGCCGGTGGGGAAGATGTCCGTCAGCACGATCGCCTGCTCGTCGGCGACCTCATCGGGGACTTTGAGCGGTCCCACCGTGGCGAAGGGGACGCGCACGTACTCGGCCTGCCCGCCCTGGTATCCCCCCGCGTCGGCGGGGCCGCCGAAGAAGGCGGTGGAGTGGGTCATCGGATTCGCGTTCTCGCACTGGGCATAGAGTCCCTGGGTGCAGAAAGCGCAGTAGCCACAGGCGATGGTGGAGGGAACCAGCACCCGATCCCCTACCCTAAGGTTCTTCACCTTCTCCCCGCACTCCTCCACCACACCGACGAACTCGTGTCCCAGGATGGTGCCAGACTGCATGCCGGGCATCGTGCCTCTGTAGGGGTGGAGATCGGTGCCGCAGATGGAGGCGAGGGTGACCCTCAGGATGACGTCCTCGGGGGACTGAAGTATGGGCTTTGGAACGTCGTCGACCCGCACGTCGTGCGGGCCGTGGTAGACCACGGCTTTCATAGCCTCTCAACTCCTCGTCGATTGTGCTCGCAGTCACGCTCCGCATCGGCGCGGACTGCGCCCTTGCAGCAACATGTGGGCCAGCGCGACGGGGGTTCGGCGTGTTGACTCTGCGGCGAGGCAGGAACGCGATCGCCGAGGCAGCCCGCATACTTAACTACGGCAATAATCGGGGTTTCCCCTGATGGACATCTCCGCTTAACCTGGTAAAGTACCTCCGCCTGGGGCGGACGGTCGCCCCGAATAGCGAATCACATGCACTCGTAATTCACAGGAAGGAGTCCATCGATGTCCTCCACAACCAAACGCCAGACGGTCGTCGAAGACCCCCCTCTGGCCAAGGCCCTCTTTGGCGATACCAGGCTGTCCTGGCTCTGGCTACTGGTCCGCCTGTACGTGGGCTATTCCTGGATCACCTCCGGCCTCGGGAAGCTGAGCAACCCGGCCTGGATGGACACCGGAGCCGCACTAAAGGGGTACTGGACCAGCGCCGTGGCGATCCCCGCCACCGGCAAGCCCCCCATCACCTTCGACTGGTACCGCGACTTCCTCAACATGTTGCTCGCCGGAAACCACCACGTCTGGTTCGCCAAGCTCGTGGCCTTCGGTGAGATGGCCGTGGGCCTCGCCCTGATCCTGGGCGCTTTCGTGGGGATCGCCGCCTTCTTCGGCGGCTTCATGAACTGGAACTTCATGATGGCGGGCACGGCCAGCACCAATCCGGTGATGTTCAGCCTCGCCATCGCCCTGATGCTGGCCTGGAAGACCGCCGGTTACCTCGGCGCCGACCGAGTCCTCCTGCCGCTGCTCGGCACGCCGTGGCGGCGCGGCCAGGTCTTCGGCGAGGCGGCGGTCACCGAAAGGGCATCCTCGTCGTCCAAGGCGTAGGAACCCTCCGCGGCCCAGGACCGAAAGAAGGGGCCGGCTCCCCTGCCGGCTCCTTCTCCCATCCTACCCCTGCCTCAGCGCCATCTGGATCACCTGCGCCAAGTGCAGCGCCCGTCGGTCCGTGCACTGGGCTATCTGCTCCCTGCAACTGAAGCCGTCCGCCACTATCAGGCTGTCCCTGGGGGCGCTCCTCACCGCAGGCAGCAACACCCGCTCCCCGATTTGGACCGACAGCTCGTAGTGTCCCTTCTCGAAGCCGAACGGCCCGGCCATGCCGCAGCAGCCGCTGTCGAGCAGGGTGAACTCCAGGCCCAACCGGTCGAGCAGCGCCTCATCGTGGCCCATCTGCATGATGGACTTGTGGTGGCAATGGCCGTGCACCACGGCCTTCCGCTCCAGTCGAGGCATGCGAAAGCCGCCAGCCTCCCGCTCCAGGAATTCGCCGAGCAGATAGCTCTGCCGGCTCAGCCTCGCGGCCCTCTCCTCCTCGGGGAACAGCGCAGGCAGCTCGTCACGGAAGACCGATAGGCAGCTCGGCTCCAGTCCCACAACCGGCACACCAGCGTCGATGTCGGGGCCGAGGGCGTCCATCACGCGCTCGAGCAGCCGCCGGGCCAGCCCGAGCATGCCGTAGTCGTAGAGGGGACGGCCACAGCAGAGGTCGCTCTTCGGCAGCACCACCTGGAAGCCGGCGGCCTCCAACACCTCGACTGCCGCCCGTCCAACCTCGGGGTCGAAGTGGTTGTTGAACGTGTCGGGCCACAGGATCACCCTGGGCATCCCGTGGTTGCGAGGCGCCCTCTTTCTGAACCACTGCTCGAAGGTCTGAGAGGCAAATGCGGGGATGCTGCGCTCCGGGGCGATGCCAGCAGCGACCTTGGCCAGATCCCGCAGGAGGGGCGTCTGGGTGAAGAAGTTGGCCACACCGGGGGCACGAGAGGCGAGGCGTGCCCAGTACATGATCAGGCCGAAGACATAGGCGCTCCTCGGCCGCAGCCGGCCCTCGTAGTAGTGGGAGAGGAACTCCGCCTTGTAGGTGGCCATGTCCACGTTCACCGGGCAGTCGCCCTTGCACCCCTTGCAAGCCAGGCAGAGGTCCAGAGACTCCTTCACCCGCTCGTCCCTCCACCCGCCGGTGATCACGTCACCGCGCAGCATCTCGAACAGCAGGCGAGCGCGACCGCGAGTGGAGAATCTCTCCTCCCGCGTCGCCATGAAGCTGGGGCACATGGTCCCGCCGTCCAGCCGCCTGCACTTGCCCACCCCGACGCATCGCAGGGAGGCTTCGGCGAAGCTGCCGTCCTCCTCGGGAAATCGAAAGTGGGTCTTTGGCCGCCACGGCCGATAGTCAGCACCGAGGCGAAGGTTCTCGTCCGCCTGGTACGGATCCACCACCTTGCCGGGGTTCATCTTCCCGACCGGATCCCACAACCCTTTGAACTCGCGGAACGCTCCGACCAGATCGTCACCGAACATCTTGGGAAGCAGCTCTGCGCGAGCCTGGCCGTCGCCGTGCTCGCCAGAGAGGGAGCCTCCGTACCTGACCACGAGGTCGGCCCCCTCCTGGAGGAACGAGCGGAACTTGGAGATGCCCTCCGCCGTGGCGAGGTCGAAGTCGATCAGGGCGTGGACGCACCCTTGGCCATAGTGGCCGTAGAAGCCGCCGTGGTAGCCGTACCCATCCAGTAGACGGCGCAGCTCGCGCAGGTAGTCGCCAAGCCTCTCCGGGGCGACTGCCGAGTCCTCCCAGCCCGGCCAGGTGTTCCTCATGCCGGGCACGTGGGCGGAGGCGCCAAAGCCCGATTCCCTCAGGGCCAGCATCATCTGGCGCCCGGCACGGTCCGCGAACACCTTCATCCCGGTGACGGTCCCGCGTCGCCCAAGGCGGTCCATCGCCTCACGAGCGCGGTCGTTGGCGTCCGCTTGGGTCTCGCCGCCGAACTCCACCAGGAACCAGCCGTCCCCCTCGGGCAGGAGTGCCACGTTGTCCAGCAGTATCCGCTTTCGATGCATGTACTCGACCAGCCGGTCGTCCAGGCCCTCCAGCCCAATGGGCCCGTGAGCCATCACCTCCATCACCTCGTCGCTGGCGCGGAAGATGTCGGGGAAACCAAGCACCAGCAGCGTCCGCCCTGGAGGGCTCGGCACCAGCCGAAGAGTGGCCTCCAGCACAGTCACGCAGCTCCCCTCTGTGCCCACCAGCGCACGCGCGACGTTGAACCCCTTCTCCGGCAGCAGTTGGTCCAGGTTGTAGCCAGAGACCCTCCTTGGGATCCGCGGGTAGCGGTCCCTGATCAGTTCGGCGTAGCGGTCGCGCAACGACTTCAGTCCGGCGTAGATCTGACCCCGCCTGCCCCCGGCCTGAATGATGGTGTCCAGGTCCTGCTCGCGGGTCGGCCCCACCCGGAGCCGCAGGCCGTCGTACGTCAGGACCTCCAACTCCTCCACGTTGTCCACGGTGTTGCCGGCCATGACGGAGTGGACGCCACAGGAGTTGTTCCCGATCATCCCACCCAAGGTGCAGCGGTTGTGCGTGGAGGGATCGGGCCCAAACGTGAGTGCGTGGCGCTCGGCGGCGTTCCGCAGGTCGTCCAGGATGGTTCCGGGCTCCACCCGCGCGCGCCTACCCTGAGGGTCGAGGTCGATCACACGGTTGAGGTACTTCGAGAAGTCCATGACGACCGCCACGTTGCAGCACTGCCCGGCCTGGCTCGTGCCCGCGCCGCGGGGAAGGATCGGGGCACCGAAACGCCGGCAGACCTCCACCGTCTCGACCACGTCCTCGACGGTGCGAGGGATCACCACTCCGATGGGCACCTGCCTGTAGTTGGACGCGTCGGTCGAGTAGAGGGCCCTGCTCCCGAGGTCGAACCTCACCTCGCCCCGAATCCTGCGTCTCAGTTCAGTGGCCAACTCCTCGGCATCGCCAAGGAAACGTCGGGCATCGCGGTTGGTGTGCTCCATGCGGCTCGACCACCCCTTCTTCCATTGAGTGCGGTTGGGCCGACGGCGGCCCGAGACGGCAATCGCGAGGTGTCGCGGTGCGGGTTGGGGAGGCTGGTTCCGAACCCTCCAGGCACGGACCCAGTCGGCCGCAGCCTGGCCGGGGCTCCAGGGAAGATGAAGAGGCAAGAGGCATGCCATCCCTCCCTCCTTGACCGTCATCAGGGTAGCTAGTAAACTGCCACTCGGTAAGAAACCGTCCAGTGCGATGGGGCACGCAAATCGATGCTTCGTGGAGCCATTGGCCGCATCGTCGAGATCCTCGTCCGCCACGCCCTCACCACAACCGCCAACTGGCTGGAGGAGAACTCCGACCTCGTCGTGGCGACGTGGGGCGAACGGCTTCACCTGTCCATGCCCAGCTACGTCCCCCTGATTCCGGAGATGCAGGGGTGGGGCACCCGGAGCCTCGGCCTCCTGGTGCAGATGCTTCGAGCTCGGGAGGATCCGGAGCGCGACAGGATCACCTCGGAACTCGAGCGTGTCGGGCGCGAAATGGCCTCGCTTCACCTGGAGCGCGGCATCCCACTCTACGAGATCCTCAGGGCAGCGTCGCTCTTCCGGCTCTCTGTCCTCAACGCGGTCGAGAGGATGCTGCGCAGCCGGATGTGGATCGCCTTTCCCCTGGACATCCTCAAGGCCGAAGATGTGATCAACATGGCACTCGACAATCAGATGCTGATCACCTCCGAGTCCTACCTGGAGGAGCGCGACCGGATCATCCAGCACAGCCAGTCCGAACTGGAGGCAACCAACCACCAGTTGAAGGTGCTCGTTCAGGAGATGCACCACCGGATCAAGAACAACCTTCAGACTGTCGCGGACCTGCTGACCCTGGAGATCCACAGCGGCCGCAACATCCCGACGGAGATGGCCCTCAGGGAGAGCATCTCTCGCGTCAGGAGCATCGCGGCCGTTCACGAGCTGCTGTCGGCGGAGAACATCCGGGTCGCGGACATCAAGGAGCTCGCGGAGCTGATCACCGAGAACTGCGCCAACAGCATGGCGGGCTCTCACGGCCGCGTGAAGTGCATCGTGCAGGGAGAGAGCATCCTCCTCCCGTCGAAGCAGGCGACGGCGTTGGCGCTGGTAATGACCGAGCTGGTGAACAACGCCCTGGAGCACGCCTTCAACGGCGATACCGGGACCCTGCTTCTCTCCCTCGTCGAGCAGGACGGAGAGGTGAGGGTCTCGGTGCGGGACAACGGGAAGGGCCTTCCACCCGGCTTCGACGTGGAGACCGGGTCCAATCTCGGGCTACAGATAGTGCGCACCCTGGTGACGAAGGATCTCAACGGCACCCTGGAACTGCATTCTGATGGTGGAACCACCGCAACAGTGAGGTTCGCAAAATGATGGAGACCTTGAGGGTCGTTCTGGCCGACGACGAGAGCATCCGGCTCATGAGTCTCAAGACCCAGTTGGAGTCGCTGGGACTTCAGGTGGTAGGAGAGGCGGTCAACGGCAAGCAGGCCGTCGACCTGGTCTGTCGGCTCAAGCCCGATCTGGCTATCCTCGACATCAAGATGCCGGAGATGGACGGGTTGGAGGCCGCAAAGGCCATCGCCGCCGAGTATCCCATCCCGGTAATCGTGCTGACAGCTTACAGCGAGCGCTCTCTGGCCGAGAGGGCGATCGAGGCAGGGGTCTTCGCCTACCTCATGAAGCCGGTCTCCGAGGATGATCTCCTCCCGACGATCCTCCTCGCGAAGTCCCGCTTCCAGGAGTTCCAGGATCTCCGCAGGGGAATCAGCGATCTCAAGGAGGCGCTGGAGACCCGCAAGCTGATCGAGCGCGCCAAGGGGATCCTGATGGAGAGGCGCAACCTCACGGAGGCGGAGGCCTTCCGCCGAATGCAGATCCAGAGCCAGAACGAGAACAAGAAGCTGGCGGAGATCGCCCAGGCGATCATCATGGCCGACCGGATGCTGTAGCGACTCCCTCACATCCTAGAAGGGCATCTTCCCCAATGAGCCAGAGAAGGAAGCTGAGCAACCTCCGAGCCGACCCCAACACCGGCGGGAAGCCCGGAACTCGCCCCGCGGAACGAAGCCGGAGATCGCCGGCCCGCGCGCGGGCCGAGAGCCGCCGCCGCATCACCTTCGGCATCGTCGCCGTTGGGTTCCTCATCGCGGTGTGGGTGCTCACCATGAGTCTCCGCCCGGATTCGGGCGTCGCGAGCCCTCAGTCCTCCCAAACCCAGGCCGGAACAGACACGGCGAGGCTGGACGCTGCCATCGCACGCCTCCAGGAGCGGTTGCGGCAGAACCCGAACGACGTTGTCGCGATGGTGGAGTTGGGCAACGCCTACTACGACAGCGGCCGGTGGGGAGAGGCGATCCCATGGTACGAGCAGGCACTGCAGTCGATCCCCGCCAACACGGACGTGCGGACGGACCTTGGAACGGCCTACTTCTACTCCGGGAACCTGGAGAAGGCGAAGGAGGAGTGGTTCAAAGTGCTGGAGCAGGAGCCGAACAAGGTGCAGACCCACTACAATCTCGCGGTCCTCTACTCCCACATGACACCGCCGGATACAGAGAACGCGGCCAAGGCGTGGGAGACGGTGATCCGAGTGGCACCCGGCTCGGAGCAGGCGAAGGCCGCGGAGAAGCGGCTGAAGGACCTTGGCAGACGGTAGACGCCCAGTCTTTCGTGTAAGAGACCGTTGACAGCCGGGCAACCGGGTGTATAATCACTGTGAACCGTTTCACCAATGCTGGTGATGCGGGGGAATAGACGGGGCTGACGAAGGGCTCTGTGGTCTCCTCTGGCGGGAGGCGCAGAGCCCTTTTTGTTGGCCCGGTTCGTGCGCGTCTTCACGAAGCCATCCGTGCAGTGGCTCACGGGTACGTGGAAAGGGACCGTTCCGTGAACGGTAGCGGCACAGCGCGGAGGATCCGATGAAGGCGCTTTTCTATGTGCAAGTCTGTGCAGCACTTCACAGATATGTTTGTGCAGGTCTTCACAGAATGCCCTCTCGGACCGAACCCGGGTGGGCGACGCCGCATGGAGGTGAACGGTGAGAGTCCCGCACATCTCCCCGGCAACCGTTGCACGGCTTCCCATCTACATCCAGGGCCTCGAGAGACTGCTGCAACTCGGCGTCCGACTCGCCTCCTCGCAACGTCTCGCCCACGTCACGGGCATCGAGGCCGCCCAGATCCGAAGGGACCTCTCCTATCTCGGCGCCTTCGGGACACCGGGTGTCGGCTATGACGTTCCCGGCCTCCACCACGAGCTGTCCCACTACCTCGGCATCTCCCAGGTCTGCCCTATCGCTCTGGTGGGCTACGGCAACCTCGGCTCGGCCCTCGCCAGTTCCAGCGCCCTGCGGGAACGCAACTTCCACATCGCCGCCATCTTCGACGTCGCCCCGGACAAGGTCGGCAAGGCGGTCGGCGGCCTGCTGATCGAGCCGCCCTCCAGGATCACATCAGTCATCAGGGATCTCGGCATCGAGATCGCCGTCCTGGCCACGCCCCCAGACGCAGCTCAGGAGCTCGCGGGGCGTCTGGTTGAGGCCGGCGTCACCGCCATCCTCAACTTCGCACCCGTCACCCTGAGGGTCCCACCGCACGTCTCCGTCAGAAACATCGACGTCGCCGCGGAGATGCAGATCCTCTCCTTTGCTGAACGTATGAAGCACGCCCAGCCCCCGGCTTTCGGCGCCAGGCGCGCCGTTCGGAAGCATTTGGGCAGACAGTTGAAGGAGAAGCACTGATGCGAATGGCCGAGATCGCCCGGCTGCTGAATGCCAGATCTCTGTCTCTCCCGAATGGCGGCGGACCCGACGTGCAATCGGCCTTCGCCTCCGATCTGATGAGCGACGTTCTCGCCCTATCCAGACCGGGGTCCCTGCTCCTGACCGGCCTCACCAATCCCCAGGTCGTCAGGACATCGGAGGTCGCAGGGGTGGCAGCGATCGTCTTCGTTCGCGGCAAGCACGTCCCACCCGAAACGGAGCGGCTGGCCCGAGAGGCGGGCATCCCGTTGGTGGAAACCCCGCTCACCCTCTTCGAGGCGTGCGGACGGCTCTACAGCGCGGGCCTCAGGGGGTGCGACCCCGCCAGCTACTCCACACTTCCCGCTGAGCGCGAGGTCCAGAGGTGAAAGCCATCAAGGTCGGACATTACCGAGCCTCGGAATCGGAACTGACCAAGATCCAGGAACTGATGTACGAACTCCGGGTCGAGGAGATCATGACGCGACCCGTCTTCACGATTCGGCCCGACGTATCGATGAGGCAGGCCAAGGAGGTGATGCGCTTCCGGCGCATCTCCGGACTGCCGGTCGTCGAGGGCAGCGCCATGGTCGGCATCGTCAGCGTGGAAGATGTAATCAGGTGGTTGGAGCACGGGGCCCGAGATGCGGCAGTCCGCGACTGGATGACCACACGAGTCTACACCGTCCGGAGCCACGAGCCAGCGGTTCAAGCCATCAACAGATTCAGCTCCTACAAGGTGGGTCGCCTTCCCGTCCTGGATCGCCAAGGGGAGCTGGTGGGGATCGTCACCCCCGGCGACGTCATCAACCAGGTCCTGCGGATCCTGGACACCCTCTATCGGGAACAGGAGAGCCACCGCCCCCGCGTCGGCTGTACCCTCCGCGATCTGGTGTCCGACACCACCACCGTGACCCTCCGCTTCGAGGTTCCGGCCGGCGATTTCCAGCGGGCCGGGGCTGCCGCCACTCGGGTCAAGCGGATACTCGACGGCCTCGGGGTCGATCCGGCCATCGTGCGCCGGGCCGGAATCGCCGCCTACGAGGCGGAGATGAACCTGGTGATGCACACCTCCCATGGGGGGCGGCTGGTCGTCGAGATCGATCCACAACGGCTGCTGGTCCAGGCGCAGGACGACGGCCCGGGCATCGAGAGCGTGGAGCAGGCCCTCACCCCCGGGTTCTCCACCGCGCCAGATTGGATCAGGGAACTCGGCTTCGGGGCAGGCATGGGCCTCGACAACATCCGGAGGTGCGCGGATCACTTCTCTATCGAGTCCGAGGTCGGCAGGGGAACGACGGTGCGCGCCACGATCGCGGTGGACACCCCGAAGGATGCCGCAACCGGCGGAGGACACCGTCCGGACTGGAGCCCACAGCAGTCGGGGGTGGGGATCGAGGTGGGAAGCCAGCTAGCGGGTGGGTCCCAGGCAGGTGAGGTGGCCGCCAGTTACTGGAGGTCGCTGCAGGGCTCGGCGTGCCTCGGTCAGGCATAGAGGGGAGGCTGGCGGACCACACCTGGCGCCTCCAGGCATCGGAAGGCGAGTCCAGTTCGGGAGGAAACATGGTTACCGTGAGGGATGTGGTGGAGAGGCTGCCGGTCAAGGTTGTGGCGGGGGATAGACGGCTCAGCCGGGAGATCACCAGCGGCTACGTGGGGGACCTCCTCAGCCTGGTGATGGCGCGAGCCCCCTTCGGCAGTGTCTGGGTAACGGTCCAGGGCCACCCCAACGTCGTTGCCGTGGCCGTCCTGGTGGGGATCTCCGCCATCATCGTGTCGGAGGGGGCGAGGATCGACGCCGCCACGCTGGAGAAGGCGGACCAGGAGGGCATTCCTATCCTGTCGAGCGCGGCCACCTCCTACGACCTGGTTGCCGAGTTGTCCGGCCTGGGGCTGAAGGGCGCCCCGCTCTGAGTTCTTCGGCGCCACGCCCGGCGCGCGCTCGCACGCCCAGAGTGAAGGGGACGCCACCAGGTGCGAGGCAGGTAACGCACCGCACGGCATCACTCTCCCAGAGTCGACGGTGAGCAGGGATGCGGGACGGAGCGGCAAGCGGCAGGGGCGTCCCGGGAAAGCGCCCCCAAGGGCAAACGGGGCGATCGCCCCGATGCCGACGCTAATGGAGGACGGGCTCATGAACACGATCGCATCGGAGCATCTCGATCTCAGACGGGTAGACGCGATCCTGGAGGGCAGGAAGGCAGAGAAGGGAGCCATCATCCCGATCCTCCAGGAGGTTCAGGAGGCCTACGGTTACCTGCCTAGGGAGGCGCTGGCTCGCATCGCGGACTCGATAGGGGTTCCATTCAGCCGAGTCTACGGAGTCGCCACCTTCTACTCCCAGTTCTACCTCACCCGCAGAGGCAAGAACGTGATCAAGGTGTGCGACGGGACCGCCTGCCACGTTCGGGGCGCGACCCACAACATCAACACCCTTCGCCATCACCTGGGGGTCGAGCCTGGCCAGACCACGGAGGACTACCAGTTCACCTACGAGGTGGTCTACTGCCTGGGGGCCTGCGCACTCGGCCCGGTCGCCGTCGTGAACGGACAGGTGAAGGGGAAGTGTACCGCGGAACGGATGCACAGGATCGTGGAGGAGTTGAGGGCTTAGAGGAGGAACCGATGCCTAGGTTGGGCAGTCTGGAGGAGCTGAGGCGGCTGAAAGAGGAAGCCCAGAGGGTGATCAAGGTCCGGGGCGACACCGGCACCCGGATCACCGTGGGAATGGGCACCTGCGGCATCGCCGCCGGAGCCCGGGAGACGATGCATGCCATCATGCGGGAACTCGAAGTGCGCAACATAGAAGCGAACGTCGTCACCGTGGGCTGCATAGGGCTGTGCGCGCAGGAGCCGCTGGTCGACATCGAGCAGGCCGGGGCCCCGCGAGTCACCTATGGCAAGGTGACATCGGACATGGTCCCTACCCTGATCAACGAGCACCTGGTCAACGGCCGCATAGTGACGGAGTGGGTAGTGGCGAAGGGTCCCACCATGTAGCGGTCCCGACCGAGGACTGAGGACAGAGGACTGGGGCCCAGGTGCAGGGCGGGTCTCGGACCCGCCCCTTGACCCGGGGCTCGGAACCCATATGCAGGACGCGCTCAGCATTGCTGAGGAGGATAAGGAGTGCGTGATATGGCACACCCCTTCTACCGGGCCCATGTTCTGACCTGCGCCGGTAGCGGTTGCAAGGCATCGGGGTCGGCCCAGGTGATGACCGAACTGGATGCCGAGGTCAGGCGCAGAGGGCTTCAAGATGAGGTGAAGTTGGTTCAGACGGGCTGCCGTGGCTTCTGCGCCATGGGCCCCGTCATGATGATCTACCCGGAAGGCATCTTCTACTGCCTGGTCCAGCCCGAGGATGTCCCGAAAGTGGTGGAGGAGACCCTCATCAAGGGTCGTCCCGTGCAGAGACTCCTCTACAGGGAGCCCGAGACGGCCAGGACCCTGCCATTCTACAAGGACATCCCGTTCTACGGCAGGCAGATGCGGATCGCCCTGCGCAACTGCGGCTTCATCAACCCGGAGGACATCGACGAGTACATCGCCAAGGGCGGCTACGAGGCGCTGGCGAAGGCTCTCTTCGAGATGACACCGGAACAGATCATCGACACGGTCGAGAGGGCTGGTCTGCGCGGTCGTGGCGGCGCAGGCTTCCCCACCGCTCTCAAGTGGGACTTCTGCCGCAAGGCCCCAGGCGATGTCAAGTACGTCATCTGCAACGCCGACGAGGGTGACCC
>JBLNDL010000076.1:0-24655 GCA_050261575.1 Sphingomonadaceae bacterium
CCTCCCGAGGCCCACAGTCTACCCGGAAGATGGCCACTTGTCCTCTCCCGCCACCCAGGCCCATCCCTTCCCATTCACCCATCAGGTGATGCCCCGAGCGTCAATCCACGGATTGGGGAGATGCCTGCTCACCTCAGCCTTTTGATAAGGTAGGTACAGGTTTCCCACCTCACACGTTGCCGCCCCTGATCGTCCCGGTAGTAGACGGCGTGGAGGAAGTCGCCGAGGCCGGAGTCCTGGTATCCCCGGCGCTGGTAGAGGGCGAGGGCGCGGAGGTTATCGATGCCTACCCCGAGCCCTACCTGAGAGAAGCCCCGTTGCCGGGCCAGATCCTCGGCTGTGCCCAGTAGCAGCGAGCCGATTCCCCTCGATCGAAGATCTGGCCGGACCCATAGGTCCTCGATATCCGGACAATCGGCCAGTTGAGAAGCCATCGGCTCGTCCACGGTGCCGTCCCACTTCAACAGCACGTGCCCGACTGGCTCCTCTCCCTGCCAGGCCACCAGGTAGAGCGCCTGCCCCTGCTGCTGCATTGCCAGCCGGACCCGGTGCTTCTCGGTGGGCTGGGAAGCCAGCCGCCGCTCCAGCAGCACCGTGTCTTCGGGCCGCAGTGGCCTCACCTGGATGATGCTCTGCCGCACCGATCGAAGCGCCTCCCGCGGGCCGTTTGCCTCCGCTATCTGCCATCTGAAGGGCAAGATCCGTTCTCCGAAGCCCGGGACTCCTGTCCCTCCCAGCGAAGGGGATGTAGAATGGGGCGGCATCCAAGCGGGTTTGGGATGCCAGAACGATACATGTGGGCATCGGGAGCTTCGGGTCGTGGTCATGGAGGATCGGGGTCAGGCACGGAAGGTGGGCGCTCCTCCGCCGAGTGTTCACGAGGGTAAGCCCCTCCTGCGAGGCTGGTTTCACGCCTTTGCCGCCTTCGGGGCAGTGGCGTTGACCATCGGCTTGCTGCTTCAGACTCGCCACGACTCTCCCCGGTTCCTCTCCATGCTGACCTTCGGAGTCAGCCTGATCGAGCTGTACACTGTGAGCGCCGTCTATCACATCGGCTCTTGGCGGGGCCGAGGTCGGACGGTCCTGCGCGCCCTCGACCACGCGAACATCTTCGCGGTCATCGCCGGAACCTACACCCCTTTCTGTGTCAACGTGCTGAGCGGGTGGCTTCGCGTCGCGGTGCTGGCGCTGATCTGGACCCTGGCGCTCGCGGGCATCGTCAGCGCCATCTTCACCCTCCGGTTGCCGCGCTGGGCGTCTACCGCGCTCTATCTTGGGATGGGCTGGGTGTCCCTGGTGGCCCTCCCGAAGCTGTGGGAGCTGCTGCCGTGGGAGGCAATCGCGCTGCTGTTCACCGGTGGGGTTCTCTACACGGTGGGAGCCGTGATCTATGCACTGAAGAAGCCGAACCCTCTGCCCCGCTACTTCGGATTCCACGAGATCTTCCACCTCTTCGTCATCGCCGGCGGGGCGGCCTTCGCGATCGCCGTCTGGGTCTGGGTGGTGCCCTACCCCAGAGGCTGAACGGGTTTCCAGATCCTGCTGGCCTCAGCCTATGAAGTGGGTGCGGAGGTAGGCAGGGCACACGCCGCCGGTGTATAATCCGGCTAACGCATCTCCGAGCTGCCGCGCCTACAGGATCTCCCATGGCGAGGCGGCCGTTTCGGGTGGGGGAGGAAACGATCCCGCCTCCTCGTGCTTGGAAAGGAGGGCGTCGGCTCTGGTGGCCGGCGACTTCCCTGCCTCTCGTTCTGCTGCCTCGATCGCTGGCCTCAGGGACATCCTCGTTCGGGAGTGGACCATGGAACCGGCATCGGATCTTCGGTCATCGGTGCAGAAAGCCACGATCTCCGCCCCTCGGGGCAATCGCTACGATCGCATGGAGTGGGCTGGGGCCTTTGGGGACCTCGGCACCCTGATCCCCTTCGTTGTGGGTTACATCGCCGTCCTCAAGATGGATCCGGTGGGGATGCTGCTGGCATTCGGTCTGGCCAAGGTCGCCGTGGGACTCTACTTCCGCACCCCCATGCCGGTGCAGCCGATGAAGGCGATCGGGGGTGCCGCCATCGGCCAGGCCGGAGCGATCAGCCCCGCCATGGTGTACGGGGCGGGGCTGGTCACCGCAGCCATCTGGTTGGTGCTGGGCCTGACCGGCGCGGTCGATCGGGTGGCGAGGCTGGCCTCCAAGCCGGTGATTAGGGGCATCGTCCTGGGGCTGGGCTTCTCCTTCCTGCTGGAGGCATTCCGGATGATGGGGAGCGATCCGCCGGTCGCAGTGGCCGCTCTGCTGCTGACCTACCTGCTGCTGTCCAACACCAGGCTGCCGGCCATGTTCCTCCTGCTGTTGCTCGGGGTGGGTGTGGCCATCTTCCATCACCCCGACCTTCCCGGCCGCCTCATCCAGGCAGGCGTGCAGCCCCGCCTGCCCTCCCTCGCGCTGTTCGAGCTTTCGTGGCAGGATCTGCTCGCGGGAGGACTCCTCCTGGCGCTGCCCCAGGTGCCGCTCAGCCTCGGGAACGCGTGCATCGCCGTGGTGGCGGAGAACAACGACCTCTTCCCTGATCGACCCGTGACCGAGCGTCGGGTCGGAACGACCATGGGGCTGATGAACCTCCTCTCCCCCCTCCTGGGCGGGGTCCCGATGTGCCACGGCGCGGGCGGGATGGCCGGCCACGTGCGTTTCGGCGCGAGGACCGGTGGTGCACTGGTGATCCTCGGCGCCATCCTGGTGTTCCTCGCCCTCTTCCTCGGCCACTCGGTGGAGCTGATCTTTCTGATGTTCCCAGAGGCGGTCGTGGGGGTGATTCTCTTCTTCGCTGGCGTCGAGTTGGCGATGTCCGCCAGGGACGTGGGCTCTCGGAAGGACGATTTCCACGTGATGCTGGTCACGGCTGGCTTCGCCACCTGGAACATGGGAGCCGCCTTCGTGGCCGGCGTGCTGCTCCACCGCGCCCTCCAGCGCGGCGCGGTCAAGCTTTGACCTGGCTATACCGTCGCGTCAAGCTCGCACGAGCCAGCTATCCGGTCTCCCGCAGACCGGGCTTTCCGTTTCACTCGGGGGCCTTTGGGGTGCCCGAGTGCTGGAAACAACGATTGACATGGGTGGCAGCATCCCAGTATAAGTGGTCATGAAGGCGCGGGAGACTCGATCCGAAGGGGAGAACGCTGCTGAGCCCGGAGTTGATCGCTTTCCTTGGTTCCTGGTCGTGGGATCCGACGGTGCTGAGCGGCCTGGGTCTCTCGGCTCTGCTCTACGCTGCCGGCTGGCGTCGCTCACGGAGAGCGGGGCTCGGCGAAGAGGCCCTACCGACCTGGCGGGCCTGGTGCTTCGGGGGCGGGCTCTTCTTCGTCTGGCTTGCCCTGCTCTCGCCCATCGGCAGCTTCAGCGGGCTGTTCTTCTTCATGCACATGATCCAGCATCTGCTGCTGGTGGAGGTGGCGGCGCCGCTCCTGCTGTTGGGGGCTCCCGTGCTGCCGATGCTGTGGGCGCTGCCGCGGGACGCGCGAGTGGTGCTGGGCAGCCTGTTCGGCCCGGGCAGCCCCCTGCACGGCGCCTTCGTGCTGTCGACCCATCCGCTGATCGCCGTCACCCTCTACATCGCCGCATTGGCGGTCTGGCACCTGCCCAGCTTCTACGATGCCGCCCAGGGGCGGACGGCCATCCACGATCTGGAGCACACGATCTTCCTGGGGACGGCGCTGCTGTACTGGTGGCCCATAGTGCACCCCGCCGGCGGGCGGCGACGGCTGAGCTACGCTGCTGCTGTGCCCTACCTGCTGCCACCGTTGCTGGCGGGGAGCCTGATCGGCGCACTTCTCACCTTCGCCCAGCATCCCCTCTACGCTACCTATCAACGGGTCCCCCGACTGTGGGGTATCTCGGTCCTGCAGGACCAGCAGTTGGCCGGTCTCATCATGTGGGTGCCTGGTGGCCTGGCCTACATCTTCCCGATCTTCGTGCTGATAGCCCTCCTGCTGCGACAGGAGGAGCGAGCGGCCGCGGCCGACGGCGGCGATGCCGGCGGAAGCGAGGCTGCCCGCGCGGGATCGGGCGTTGGAGTGTCGAATGACCGGCGCTAAAGTGATCCTTCTGGTGGCGCTGATGGCGGCTCTGGTGGTCCCCGCCATCGCCCTGGCCAACGGTGGAACGATCCAGGTGTCGAACCGGCTCGCGGGCCCCTACCTGCTGACCGTCTTCACCAGCCCCAGTCCCGCGCGCGTGGGCATCGTCGACGTCAGCGTTCTGATACAGAGGCCGGGCTCCGACGAGGCGGTTCTGGACGGCCACGTCGTGGTGACTGCACAACCGGTGGGCGGTGCGGGCGCGGGTGCGAGCTACTCGGCAACCCACGAGCAGGCGACGAACAAGCTGTACTACGCCACCAACGTCGATCTGCCCGTCGAGGGGCGGTGGAGGATCGAGGTGCGGGCGTTCGGCCCAGAGGGCGAGGGGTCGGTGGAATTCGAGGTCGAGGCCACTCGAGAGAGTCTGCTGGACCGTCCCCTGCTGCTGATCGGGTTGATGGCGATTCCGCTGGTGGCCGTCGCCTGGTGGCTGGCTAGGGGCAGGAGTATCCAGGGGAGTCATCCCGCCTGAGCCCTCTCACCCCTTCATCGCCTCCACGATTGCCTCGGCCATCTCGGCCGTTCCGGCCGAGCCGCCCAGGTCGGCGGTGACTCGCCTCCCCTCACGCAGGACTGCGGCTACGGCTCGCTCGACCCTGTCGGCGGCCGAGGTCTCCCCCAGGTGGTGGAGCATCATCACCCCGCTCAGGATGGTCGCCGTGGGGTTCGCCTGATTGAGCCCGGCTATGGTGGGCGCCGTGCCGTGAACCGGCTCGAAGACCACGACCTCCGGCCCTACGTTGGCCCCCGGCGCCAGGCCGAGTCCCCCGACCAGTCCCGCGCACAGGTCCGAGAGGATGTCGCCGTACAGGTTGGGCGCCACAACCACGTCGTAGACCTCAGGAGACTGCACCAGTTGCATGCACATTGCGTCGACGATGCGATCCTCGAAGCCGATGGTGGGGTAGTCTAGGGAGACCTCGCGGGCGGCCTCCAGGAACATGCCGTCGGTCAGCTTGAGGATGTTGGCCTTGTGGACGGCGGTCACCTTGTGGCGTCCCTGTCGGACGGCGTAGTCGAAGGCGAACCTGGCTATCCTCTCCGAAGCGCCTCTGGTGATGATCTTGATCGCCTCCGCGATGTCGGGTGTCACCAGGTGCTCGATGCCCATGTAGAGGTCCTCGGTGTTCTCGCGCACCACGACCAGATCCACTGTGTCGAACCGCGTGTGGATGCCCGGGTACACCCTGGACGGTCGCACGTTGGCGTAGAGGTCCAACTCCTTGCGGAGGGCGACGTTCACACTCGGGTAGGTGCGGGTTGTGGCTCTCCTCTTGCCCCCTTGGGTCCAGCAGACTGGCACGCTGAATCCCTTCCCGATGGGCGTGGCGATCGGCCCCTTCAGGGCGATCTTGGTACGATCCAGGGAGTCCAGCACGACGTCGGGCAGCGGGGTTCCGTATTCCTCGATGACGTGGGCCCCGGCGGCGACCACCTCCCAGCGGATCCTGGCCCCGCTGGCGTCGATCACCCGTCTTGCCGCGGCCGTGACCTCTGGCCCTATCCCCTCGCCTGGAATCAAGGTTACCTGGTGCATCCGTCTCCTCCCCTGTGGCGGTGCGGCCGGGGGCGCCCTCACTCCGGCCCGTCAACGAAGGCTTGCGCAAGTAGCCCCAACACGATTCGGACCAGCCGTTGCCGGCTTGTCCAGACTTTGGCTCTTTGGTATCCTGTCGCCAACGTGTACCAGAAAGATCCCTCTGAGAGGGAAGGGGTCCCGCTTGCCGGGCGTGGTTTGGTCTGCGGGCGTCCGGTTCAGGCTTAGCCGCGCTGGGCCGGTCCACACGGCGGTTCTGTCCGAACCCCGGCCGATTGCACGGGGAATACGAGACTCGGAGAGGAGTCAGCATGCGCATCGACGACAACCTTTGCACGGGATGCTGGGAGTGCGTGCCCTACTGCCCCGTGGGGGCAATGCTGCCCGAGGACGGGATAGTGAGGGTCGATGAGGAGCAGTGTGTAGAGTGCGGCACGTGTCTGCGCACCGCGCCTTGTCCCAGCGGCGCGATCTACGAGCCCGAGTCGGTCTACCAGTGGCCGCGCTCGGTGCGCAAGGTGTTCAGCGATCCCAAGGCCGTCCACGAGAAGACGGGCGTACCGGGCCGTGGGACCGAGGAGTGCAAGACCAACGATGTGACCGGCCGGACCAAGCGGGGCCGCATCGGGCTGGCCGTGGAGTTGGGGAGACCCGGCGTCGGCACCGACTTCCACGACGTTGAGAAGGTGTCCACCGCCCTCGCACGGCTTGGAGTGCACTTCGAACCGTGCAACCCGCTCACCGCGCTGATGGAGGACACCGCGACCGGGAAGATCCGGGATGACGTGAAGACCGAGAAGGTGCTCTCGGCGATCGTGGAGATCGACACCGGCATCGAGAATCTGAAGTCGGTTCTCGAGACGGTCCGGGGTGTCACAGCCGATCTCAAGACAGTGTGCGTGGTGGACTTGATCTGCCGGTTCGACCCCGACGGGAGCATTCCGGTGCTGCCCATCCTGAAGGAGCTGGGGCTCGAGCCGCGGCCGAACGCCAAGATCAACATCGGCGCGGGCCGGCCGCTGTGCCAACTGTAGGGGAGGGTAGGTGAGATGACACATTCGCTGCACCGCCGGGGAACCGTCGAGGATCTGCGTGGCGACTACGTCCTTCTGGTCACGCCGGCCATCGGCTTCAACCACGAGGGGAAGAAGGCTGCCCTCCAGAAGGTGGTGGACATCGTCTTCGACGTGGGGCCCAACAACATCGCCTCCATCGAGGCCACGGGCACCATCTACACCGGCACTACCAAAGACGACATAAAGAACAACATTCACGACAAGGGTCGGGTGCGCTGCTGCTTCGATAGCCGCGAGAAGATGGCCGAGGTGATCAAGCGGCTGGGAGAGGCCGACCTGGGGCTTTCCATCACCGTGAGCGGCCTGATCGACGAGGTCGTGCCGATGGCGAAAGCCGCCGGCTTCGAGCCCCACACCATCAACCTGTCCCTTGGCATCCACGGCAACACCGGCTGCCTGCCCAGCGAAAGGGTGCTGGAGATCACCAGCATGTGCGGCCACGGGCTGGTTGCCACCAACCTGGCCAAGGCGATGATCAAGGAGGTCAAGGCCGGGCGGAAGTGTCTGGAGGATGCCGCCATCAAGCTGGCCCAGCCCTGCTTCTGCGGTATCCTCAACGTAGAGAGGGCCAAGCAGATCCTGCTGGCGGCCGACATCTCCGACGCGGAGTAGCCGCTGGGTGGCGACACAGGCTGCCCCCGAGTCCGGAGGCAGTACACGACGTCTGGGGTGGGAAACGGCGCCCACCCCAGACTCCTCTTCTCCACTGATTGCCCTCGTCACAGGCGGTGGCTCAGAGCGATCCACCACTTCGGGTCGCCCCGCGTCGCGACGGTGCGCCTGCCCACATCCCTCTACCGCACCTCCACGTATTTGCCGGCCGGTCTATTGACATGGGCGGAGGCTGGTGCTAACCTCTTAGCACTCTAACCATGAGAGTGCTAATGCGGCTTGGGGTGCACGCGGGGGCCTCGGCCTGGCGGCACATGCGGGGTTAGGGAGCAGTGAAGTGGAACTCACGGCACGACAGCAGGCGATTCTGAAGCAGGTCGTGGAGGACTACGTTCTCTCGGCCGTTCCGATCCCCTCCGACAGGATAGCTGGGCGGGCCGGCCTCAAGGTCAGCTCTGCCACCGTGCGCAACGAGATGATGGAGTTGGAGGAGCTTGGGCTGCTCACACATCCACACACCTCGGCAGGTCGCGTGCCGTCCGATCTCGGATATCGCTACTACATCGAGCACTTGATGACCGAGAGAGGGCTGACCGAGATGGAGGAGCAGATGGTGGCGCACCAGTTCCACCAAGTGGAGGCCGAGGTGGAAGAATGGGGGCCCCTCGCGGCAGCGGTGCTGGCTCAGATGGCTCGCACTGCCGCGCTGGCCACCAAGCTTCACTCCTTGAAGAATCGGGTCAAGCGGGTCGAGCTGGTCTCAGTCCAGGACGACCTTGTGCTGGTGGTGCTGATATTGCGGTCTGGCGGGCTTCAGCAGCGGCTGATTCGAATGGACGAACCCGTTGCGCGGGATGAGCTGACGAGGATCGCCAACAAGCTCAGCGATCTCCTGGCCGATCAAACCTCGTCCCAGGTGGCTCGGCGGGTTCCCACGTTGGTAGGCCTGGAGCAGGCGTTCGGGTCGGTCGTAGCCAAGCTGATCGAGCAGAGCGAGACGAACTGGAGCGACACCATCTACTACGAGGGGATCAGCTTCGTTTCGGGCGAGCCCGAGTTCGATCGTGCCGAGCGGCTGATGCAGTTGATGAAGGTCCTCCATCGGGGGTCCGCCCTGGCGCCCCTCTTCGCCGACGTGCTGGACAGCGGGGGCCTTCGGGTTGTGATCGGCCGCGAGAACGAGACCGAGGAGATGCGTGGCTGCAGCATGGTGCTGACCCGCTACGGGCTCACAGGCGAGGCCGCCGGGGTTGTCGGGGTGGTTGGTCCCACGAGGATGAGGTACTGGCGGGCCGTATCGCTGGTGCGCTTCATGGCGAGTCTGCTGGATCGGCTCGTCGAGCAATCGTTGCGGTGATAATACGGAGGTATCATGGGAAACCAGAATGGGGATGTCGAGGTCCAGGGTGGTGGCGATCAGCAGCCCGAGGCCTCCGGAGAGGCTCCCAAGGCGGAGGCCGGCAGCGAGCTCGACGTCCTTAGAGGTCAGCTCGAGGAGGAGAAGGCTCGGGCAGAGAAATGCCTGAGCAATTGGCAGCGGGCCGAGGCGGACCTGGCCAACTTCAAGCGCCGCGTCGAGCAGGAGCGAAGCGAGCTGGTGAAGTCTGCCAACTCCTCTCTGATCCTCAAGCTGCTGCCGGTACTCGACGACTTCGACCGGGCGATCGAGGCGGTGCCAGAGGATGCCAGGAGCCAGGGCTGGGTCGAGGGTATCAGGCTGATCGACCGGAAGCTCTGCCAGGTCCTGGAGCAGGAGGGTGTGACCCCCATAGATGCCCTCGGCAAGGAGTTCGACCCCCACGTGCACGAGGCCGTCCTGAGAGAGGAAGGCGAGGGAGACGTCGACGTGGTGGTGGAGGAGCTTCAGAAGGGGTACAAGCTTCACGACCGAGTCTTACGGCCGACGATGGTCAAGGTCGGTAGACGAAAGAGTACAACTCACGAAAACGACAAGAAGGAGTGATGGGCATGCCGAGGGTCATTGGGATTGACCTTGGTACTACGAACTCGGTAGTGGCTGTCATGGAAGGTGGGGAGCCCGTCGTCATTCCCAATTCTGAGGGTGGGCGGCTCACTCCTTCGGTAGTAGCCATGTCGAAGAGTGGCGAGCGGCTGGTTGGGCAGGTTGCCAAGCGACAGGCGATCACCAACTCCGACAACACCATTTTCTCGATCAAGCGGTTCATGGGTCGCAAGTTCAACGACCCGACGGTGGAGAAGGACACGAAGCTCGTTCCCTACAAGCTGAGCCAAGCAGGGAACGGGGACGTTCAGGTGAACATGGGCGGCAGGGCCTATTCCCCGCCTGAGATCTCGGCCATGATCCTTCAGAAGCTGAAGGCCGACGCCGAGGCATACCTGGGTGAGAAGGTTACCGAGGCGGTGATCACCGTCCCCGCCTACTTCAACGATAGCCAGCGCCAGGCGACCAAAGACGCGGGCACCATCGCCGGACTCAACGTTCTTCGCATCATCAACGAGCCCACGGCGGCTTCCCTGGCCTACGGCTTGGACAAGAAGAAGGAGGAGACCATCGCCGTCTACGACCTCGGGGGTGGAACCTTCGACATCTCGATCCTTCAGTTGGGCGAGGGTGTGTTCGAGGTGAAGTCCACCAACGGCGACACCCATCTGGGCGGCGACGACTTCGACCAGAGGGTGATCGATTGGCTGGCCGACGAGTTCAAGCGAGAGAACGGCATCGACCTGCGGCACGATCGCATGGCTCTCCAGCGACTGAAGGAAGCGGCGGAGAAGGCCAAGATAGAGCTCTCCTCCACCATGTCCACTGAGGTGAACCTGCCCTTCATCACCGCCGACGCTAGCGGGCCTAAGCACCTGACGATGACGCTCACTCGCTCCAAGCTGGAGCAGTTGACCGGTGACCTGATCGAGCGGAGCATCGGTCCGGTGAAGCAGGCCCTGGCCGACGCGGGCATCACGGCCGAGCAGGTGGACGAGGTGATCCTGGTCGGTGGCCAGACCCGAATGCCGGCCGTGCAGGAGGCGGTGAAGCGGCTGTTCGGGAAGGAGCCTCACAAGGGCGTGAACCCGGACGAGGTGGTGGCCGTCGGTGCGGCCATCCAGGCCGGCGTGTTGAAGGGCGAGGTTCGCGACGTCCTCCTGCTGGACGTGACGCCGCTGTCGCTGGGCATCGAGACCCTGGGTGGGGTGGCTACCAGGCTGATCGAGAGGAACACCACCATCCCCACCTCCAAGAGCCAGATCTTCTCCACCGCGGCCGACAACCAGACCAGCGTGGAGATCCACGTCCTCCAGGGCGAGCGGCCGATGGCTGCGGAGAACAAGAGCCTCGGGCGCTTCATCCTGGACGGCATTCCGCCGGCACCTCGAGGGCTGCCTCAGATCGAGGTGACCTTCGACATCGACGCCAACGGCATCCTGAACGTCTCCGCGAAGGACAAGGCGACCGGCAAGGAGCAGCGGATCACCATCCAGGCCTCCAGCGGGTTGAGCAAGGAGGAGATCGACAGGATGGTGAAGGAGGCCGAACTCCACGCGGCAGAGGACCAGAGACGCAAGGAGGAGGTGGAGGTCCGCAACACGGCCGACACCGCCGCCTACCAGGCGGAGAAGATGGTCCGCGACCTCGGCGACAAGGTTCCCGCCGACATCAAGGGCGAGGTCGAGGGGAAGGTCGCCGCGGTGCGTTCGGCTCTGCAGGGGCAGGACGTGGACCACATACGGCGGGCGACCGATGAGCTGAACCAGTCGCTGCAGAAGATCGGGCAGTACATGTACGGGCAGCAGCAGGCTGGCCAGACGCCTCCCGGCGGCGAGCAGCCCGGCGGCAAGGGCCCGGACGAGGGCACCGTCGAGGGCGAGTTCCGAGAGGTGTAGAGGTAGCCTGCTAAGGGTGTAGGGGCGGGTCCGAGACCCGCCCCTACGTTCGCTTCAGATTGATTCACGCCCTATCATGGGTTATAGTTACCCGATGCGGGGTTACCGGCCTATCGAGGCCGCACGGGTGTTTCCCCGCCAGAAGACGTAAGGCAGGTGGACCGCCGGATGGCGATCAAGAGGGACTACTACGAGGTGTTGGGCGTTGGCCGCAACGCCTCGGCGGACGAGCTTAAGAGGGCCTTTCGCAAGCTGGCCATGCAGTACCACCCGGACCGGAATCCGGAGAACGGGGCGGCGGCAGCCGAGCGCTTCAAGGAGGTGAAGGAGGCCTACGAGGTTCTGAGCGACCCGGAGAAGCGGGCGCGCTACGACCAGTTTGGCCACGCCGGTGTGGACGGCAACTTCATGGGCGGCATGGGCGGCTTCGAGGGCTTCGGTTCCGGGTTCCCCTTCGGCGACATCTTCGAGACTTTCTTCGGTGGGGGGGCTTCTTCGGCTGCACGTCGCCGCGCTCCCCAGCGGGGAACGGATCTTCGCTACGACATGACACTGGAGTTCGAAGAGGCCGTATTCGGGACCGAAAAGGAGCTGGAAGTCCCCCGCATGGAGGTCTGTCACGTCTGCTCCGGCTCCGGCGCCGAGCCGGGGACCCAGCCGCTGCGCTGTCCCAAGTGCAACGGCACCGGCGAGATTCGTCGAGTCCAGCAATCCATCCTTGGCCAGTTCGTCAACGTCACCGTCTGCGGCAACTGCCGGGGCGAGGGCACCGTGATTTCCTCCCCGTGCAGCCAGTGCCAGGGCCAGGGCCGGGAGCGGGTGGTCCGGCGCATCAAGGTGTCGATTCCGGCCGGCGTGGACGACGGCTCCCAGATCCGGCTGTCGGGCGAGGGCGAGCCCGGACTGAACGGCGGACCGCGCGGCAACCTCTACGTGGTCGTTTCGGTGAAGCCTCACCGCTACTTCCGCCGAGAGGCCAACGACATCGTCATCGATCTGCCGATCAACTTCGCGCAAGCGGCCCTGGGGGCCGAGGTCGATGTGCCCACCGTGGATGGACCCACCACCCTGAAGATCCCTGCCGGCACCCAGTCCGGTCGGCTGCTCAGGCTTCGGGGCAAAGGGGTGCCCTTCCTGCGGGATCACGGGCGAGGCGACCAGGTGGTGCGCATCCTGGTGTCGGTGCCGACCAAGCTGAGCGACAAGCAGCGGAAGTTGCTGAAGGAACTGGGCGAGACCTTCGACAAGGATGTCAAGCCCCAGGAGAACAAGGGGTTCTTCGACAAGGTGAAGGACGCCTTCGGCGTGTAGACAGGACTGAGGGCGGCGGACTGAGGTCCGAGTATGGCACGCGTGACGCGAGCGTGCACGTGAGGCGAGCGGGCGCAGCTTCACGTGCACGGCCCCTACCAGGAGGCTAGCGTTCCCGATGCGCACCCCGGATTGAAGGGTGCGGATAAAGCGGCGACGAATGATCCGGACTGGCGGGCGGCGTCGTACGGGACCTTGCCCTACCCTGTGCCAGTGACCCAAAAGAAGCCACGGTGCTGTACCGTGGCTGTATCTTTCTCGAGAGGACTCATGATCTGGATCGAGTTGAGTGTCCAGGCCGAGGCGGAGGCTGTGGAGTCGGTGGCCGAGCTGCTTAGCCAGTTGGGCCACGGGGGCGTGGCCATCGAGGAGCCGCTCTCCGAGACTGCTGAGCCGGGGAGGGTCGAGATCGATCCCAATCGGCTGGTGACTGTGAAGACCTACCTCCCCGAGGACGAGCAGGTGGGGCAGAAGGTGGCCAGGGCCGAGGAGGCCGTCTGGCACCTCTCGCAGCTCCGGCGGGTGGAGCCCCTGCAGGTGCGGCGGTTGGCGGAGGAGGACTGGGCCGAGGCCTGGAAGAAGTTCTTCTACGTGCAGCGAATCGGGGAGCGGGTGGTGATCAAGCCGACGTGGCGGGAGTACCAGGCGGCGCCGCACGAGGTGGTGCTGGAGTTGGACCCGGGCATGGCCTTCGGAACCGGGCTGCACCCCACCACTCGCATGTGCCTGAGGGCGTGTGAGCGGTTCGTGTCGGAGGGCATGCGGGTGCTGGACGTCGGGACCGGCTCCGGCATCCTTGCCCTTGCCGCCGCGAAGCTGGGAGCTGCCTCCGTGGTGGCGCTGGAGGTGGACCCTGTGGCAGCGGATGTCGCTCGCAAGAACGTGGCGCTGAACGGCATGGGCGGGCTGATCAGCGTGTACCAGGGTAGCCTGGAACGGCTGAACGAGGTCGATGGGGGGAACTCCCGCTTCGACCTGGTCCTGGCCAACATCATAGCCAGCGTGATCGTGCATCTGGCCCAAGGGCTCCACGACGCCCTGGCCCCCGAGGGGAGGCTGGTCGCCTCTGGGATCATCGCCGATCGCGAACTCGAGGTGCGGGATGCGCTGGAGGCGACCGGCCTGGACGTGGAGGAGGTCGTGACCGAGGGCGACTGGCGGGCGATGGTGTGCCGGCGTGGCGCGGCATAGCTTCTTCGTGGATCCGGCTGCCATGCAGGGGGAGCGGGTCGAGCTGACGAGCCCGATCGCCCACCAGATCAGAAGCGTGTTGCGGCTGCGGCCGGGGGACACGGTAGATCTGCTGGACGGCTCGGGGTGCGTGCACGAGGCGAGGCTGGTGGCGGTCTCCCGCGAGGGCGTGGTCGCCGAGGTGGTGAACCGGCGCCTCGCCCACACCGAGCCCGGTGCGGAGCTGGTGCTGTATCAGGCGTTGTTGAAGGGCGAGAAGATGGAGCTAGTGCTCCAGAAGGGGACGGAGATCGGCGTCAGCCGCTTCGTTCCGGTCCTCAGCGAGCGATGCGTCTCCAGGCCCGGGGCGGCCGATCTGGAGCGCCGGATCGCTCGGTGGCAGACGATCGTGCGCGAGGCGGCCGAGCAATCCAAGCGGGGTGTCCTTCCCGGTGTGGCTCCCGTGGAGCAGTTCGGGGCGGCTTGCCGATCCGCCGCCGAGGGAGGGGTCGCCCTCATGGCCTGGGAGGAGGAGCGAGCCCTGGGGATCGGCCGGGTGCTGGCCGAGGCGGGTCTCGCAGGAGGCAGGGGCCCACTGGGGCACGGGGACGCTCGGAACGAGCGCGCGTCTCCGAGCGCCAGCGACTCCGCGTCTCCTCGTCCTGCCGTGCGTGCGCGCCCCCGCGTCGCCCTGCTGATAGGGCCGGAGGGGGGGTTCTCCGAACGGGAGGCGGAGACGGCGAGGGGTGCCGGGGTGCGGGTCGTCAGCCTGGGGCCCCGTATCCTCAGGGCCGAGACGGCGGCTTTGGTGGCGGCGACGCTGGTGCTGTGCGCGACGGGGGATCTGGGTGGCCTGGGGTAGGGAGACCGCGAACGATCGGATGATCTCGCTGCTGACCGACTTCGGCACGGCCGATGGCTACGTGGGGGCCATGAAGGGGGTCATCCTGGGGCTGAACCGAGAGGCGGTCCTAGTGGACATAACCCACGACGTGGCCCCTCAGGACGTGAACGGGGGCGCCTTCGTGCTCCACACGGTGCACCGCTATTTCCCCTCGGGCAGCATCCACCTGGCGGTGGTGGACCCGGAGGTGGGGACCGATCGGGCCGCCGTGATCCTGGACACGGGGCGCGCGATCTTCGTGGCGCCGGACAACGGGCTGCTGAGCTACGTGCTGGCAGAGGGATGGGGCGACGCGGAGACGCTGGGACGGGGAGAAAGGACGTCCTTCGCCGTGGCCGACGGCTCCGCCGGCTCAATGGCGGGTCTCAGACCCGTCCCTGTTCCCGAGGGCTGGCGGGCGGTCCGCATCGCCGAGAGCCGCTACTGGCTTCCCAATCCCAGCTCTACGTTCCACGGCCGGGACATCTTCGCGCCGGTGGCCGGATACCTCTCACTGGGGCAGCCGCTGGAGAGCTTCGGCCCTCCGATGGAGTCGGTCCTCGCTTTCGCGATCCCGCGACCCAGCAGGTTGCCCTGCGGCGAATTGCTGGGCGAGGTCATCCACGTGGATCGCTTCGGCAACCTAATCACCAACTTGCGGGCGGAGGATCTGCCTGCGGGGACCTTCGCCACGGAGATCGCCGGCCGCCGCATCGAGTGGCCGAGCAGGACCTACGCCGGAGGGAGGGGGCTGGTGGCGCTGGTGGGGAGCTCAAGCTACCTGGAGATCGCGCTGCCCGGCGGCTCGGCCCGATCGGAGTTGGGAGCGGGGGTCGGCGCGCCTGTGCGGGTGATCCCTGGGGCTTCACAGACACGGGTACCACCCGTCGTATAGCATCGCAGACGAGCGACTGGGCGGGGCGGCCATACCTCGTGGCAGTAAGGCGCGGGGCAACGTCACGCCCTGCCGCCCGCACGACGTAGGGGGCTGGCGGCTCGGCCGGCCCGTCCGGGCGGCAGGGGACACGTCGCGTGAGCGGGCACGGGAGGCGAGCGGGCACAGCCTCGCCGCAACGCCTGCCCTGCACCTGCCCCCTGCGGGCGGACACGTCGGTCCGCCCCACACTGGGGCCGGGCGGTGGGGCACGCGGCCCTTGCTCGTGGGTCGTGTCGAATGGACCGCTGGACATCTCCGAGGAAGATGGGACTAACTTGAGGCGTATCCGCACGGCGTCTATCGCCACACTGGGCTGCAAACTGAACCAGAGCGAGAGCGACCATATGGCACGCCAGCTTGCCGAGGCGGGGGTAGTCCTGGTGCCCTTCGGCCAGCAGGCGGACCTATGCCTGGTGAATAGCTGCACCGTGACCCACATCGGCGATAGGAAGTCCCGCCAGTTGATCCGGCAGGCGCTGAGGGCCAACCCCGAGTCCTTCGTGGCCGTCGCGGGCTGCTATGCGGAGGTGGAGGCGGAGGCGGTGGCGGCGATCGAGGGAGTGGGCGCCGTCCTCGGCAACAGGGGGAAGGACCGCCTGGTGGAGGTGCTGCGGGGGTACGGTCTGGCGCTGGGCGAGGAGCCCTCACCACGCCTCTCTCGGGGTGAGGGGGGGATGGAAGCTGGTCCATCTGTGGGTAGTGGACCTTCTCCCCACGAGGCTACGTGCACTCTGGAGGGTGCGGCTACAGCGCTCGTATCCCGCGAGGAGCCCCCCTTTGCGCCCACACGCACGCGGGCGTTCGTCAAGATCCAAGAGGGCTGCGACAACCACTGCTCCTACTGCATCGTCCCCACGGCCCGCGGCCGCCAGCGTAGCCGTCCTGCCGAGGAGGTGTTGGACGAGATCGGAAGGTTGGTGCGCGAGGGCCATCAGGAGGTGGTGCTGACTGGGGTCAACATCACCGCGTATGGCCGCGACTTCGGCTCCGACACGGCACGCGAGAGCTCGCGAGGGGCGGGATTGCTGAGGCTGCTGGAAAGGATCCTGGCCGAGACGGATGTGCCGCGGCTGCGGCTGTCCTCCCTCCAGCCGGAGGACTGGACCCCCGCATTCTACGACCTGTGGAGCTCGGGGCGGCTCTGCCGCCACCTCCACCTTTCCCTGCAGAGCGGTTCTGGAGCCGTTCTCAAGCGGATGCGCAGGCGCTACAATGTGGACAGGTACGCCCGGATCGTCGACGACGCCCGAAGGGCGCTTCCAGGGGTCGCCATCACGACCGACGTGATCGTCGGCTTTCCGGGTGAGTCGGACGAGGAGTTCGAGGAGACGGAGCGATTCCTCCGCACCATCGGCTTCGCGGGGTTGCACGTCTTCAAGTACTCCCCTAGGAAAGGGACGCCAGCCGCCTCCATGCCCGATCAGGTGGATCCCAGGGTCAAGCAGCAGCGGAGCGATCGGCTGATCGGGCTGGCCCGGGAGATGGCGGCCGAGTTCTGCTCTCAGTTCGTCGGCTCGGTCTTGGGCGTGCTGTGGGAGGAGAGGGTGCCCCAGGAGGAGGCTCGCCGGTTGGGGCTGATCAGATGCGGGGAGGCATCGTGGTGGACGGGCCTGTCCGACAACTACGTTCGAATCTTCGCCCGCAGTTCAGGGGACCTTGGAGGGACCGTGTGCGGCGCCAGGGTCGAGCGCCCCGCGACAGAGGGGGTGATTGGCATCCCTCTGCGCTCACGGTGACGCGTGGGATCCGCTCACTCATCACTCATCAGTTCGAAGGGAGTCAAGATGGCCTGTATCTTCTGCAGGATCGTGGCGCGTGAGATCCCCTCCGATATCGTCTACCAGGACGATCGGATTACCGCCTTCCGCGACATCAATCCACAGGCACCGGTGCACATCGTCATCGTCCCCAACGAGCACATCCCCTCGGTGATGGAGTTGCGGGCGGACCAGGCGCCGGTGGTGGGGCACATGGTTCACGCGGCCGGCGTGCTGGCCGAGCGAGAGGGCGTCGCCAAGAGCGGGTTCCGGCTGGTGATCAACAACGGCCCGGATGCCGGCCAGTCCGTGGATCACCTCCACCTCCACCTGCTCGGCGGCCGCCCGATGCAGTGGCCTCCGGGCTAGGGCCCCGGACCGGTCCCCTAGCCCCAGCCGGCGGCGGGGACGTGGCCAAGCCTACCATCAAGGCGAAGCCGACGTAGTGCCAGCCGGAGGCTGTGGTGAACTGCTGAGACGAGCACAACCGGAGGCGGCCTCTGGCTGTGCTCGATTGCCATCCCGATTCCATTGGTAGGAGACGGCCATGGATGAATTGGAACGTCGGGCCCTACCCCGCGACTTCGCACCCCCAGTCTATCGCCCGCGCCGCCTGCGGAGCTCCGAACCGATGCGGGACCTGGTGTCCGAGACCAGGCTGGACGCGCGGGCCCTGGTCTATCCCCTGTTCGTAACCGAGGGAAGGGGAATCAAGCAAGAGGTCTCCTCTATGCCGGGGGTTTACCAGTGGTCCCTCGACCTCCTGGCGGGCGAGGTGCGGGAGATTGCCTCGCTGGGGATCCCCGCGGTGCTGCTCTTCGGGCTGCCAGGCCGCAAGGACGAGCTGGCCTCGGAGGCATACCGCAGAGACGGCGTGATCCAGCGGGCCATCGTGGAGGTGAAGGAGCACGCCCCCGGGCTGCTGGTGGTGACCGACGTCTGCCTCTGCGAGTACACCATCCACGGCCACTGCGGGGTGGTGGAGGGGGGCCGGGTGCTGAACGACCCTACCCTGGAGCTACTGGCCCGCACGGCCCTCTCCCACGCCGAGGCCGGTGCGGACATGGTCGCCCCCTCCGACATGATGGATGGTCGGGTCGGCGCGATTCGTCGGGCGCTGGACGGCGCGGGATACGAGAGCGTGCCCATCATGGCCTACAGCGCCAAGTACGCCTCCGCCTTCTACGGCCCCTTCCGCGAGGCTGCGGACTCCGCGCCGCAGTTCGGCGATCGGCGCGCCTACCAGATGGCCCCGACCAACGTTCGTGAGGCGTTGCGGGAGGTGGATCTGGACGTCCAGGAGGGAGCGGACATCGTGATGGTGAAGCCCGCTTTGGCTTACCTGGACGTCCTCGCCCGGGTCAAGGATGAGTTCCGTCTGCCGGTTGCCGCCTACAATGTGAGCGGCGAGTACTCGATGGTGAAGGCGGCGTCGAGGATGGGCTGGCTGGAGGAGAGGCGAACGGCCCTGGAGATCCTCACCGCGATCAAGCGAGCCGGGGCGGACATCATCATTACCTACTTCGCCAAGGATGTGGTGCGCTGGTTGAACGAGTGATGGGTAATGAGTGATGAGTGCCGATGGCCGTGTTACAGCTTCGTAACAAGGGGGGTCGCTCTGCTTGACCCCCCTATATGGGGATGCTAGCATGGCGGCGCAAGGAAGCGGCCGCTCCCGGATTGCACGGCAAGAAAGGATCGCTGATGATCGAAACAGATCCTCCTTCCAACCCGACCGCTCGACAGGGAAACTGGGTGGAGATCAACCTACAGTGGTGTAAGTCGTGTTCCATCTGCGTGGCCTTCTGTCCTACCAAGGCACTCACGTCCGACGATGTTGGCACCCCCCACCTGAGTTCTCCGGAGAAGTGCACCGGCTGCGGGCTGTGCGAGTTGATGTGCCCTGACTTTGCCATCGAGGTGTTCAAGAACCGATGACCGACGAGAGACGAAAGCCGATCCTGCTGCAGGGTAACGAGGCCATTGCCGAGGGGGCAATTGCGGCCGGCATGCGGTTCTTCGCTGGTTATCCGATCAGCCCCTCGTCGGAAGTCGCCGAGACCCTCGCCCGCAGATTGCCCCAGGTGGGAGGCACTTTCATCCAGATGGAGGACGAGATCGCCAGCATCTCCGCGGTGATTGGCGCCTCCATCGCTGGTGTCAAGTCCATGACGGCCACGAGCGGACCCGGCTTCTCTCTGATGCAGGAGGGCATCGGGTTCGCCGCGATGGCGGAGACGCCTTGCGTCATCGCCAACGTCCAGCGTATGGGACCCAGCAGCGGGTACGCGACGGCCCCCGCACAGGGGGACGTGATGCAGGCCCGTTACGGGACTCACGGTCCCCATTCCATCATCGCCCTCGCCCCATCCTCGGTCATGGAATGCTTTGACGTGACGGTCAAAGCATTCAGTCTTTCGGAGGCCTATCGCACGCCGGTGATTATCCTTGCCGACGCGGTGGTGGGCCACCTGCGTGAGGTAGTTACCCTGCCTCTGCCCGAGGAGATCGAGGTGGTCAACAGGCGGAAGCCTGCAGGCCCTCCCGGCTCGGTGAGACCGTTCGAGACCGACCGGCCCGATGGGGTGCCGGCGATCCCCGATTTCGGGACGGGATACCGATACCACATAACCGGTCTCTTCCACGACGAGACGGGCTTCCCCAGCACCAATCCCGCCAAGCTCCAGTGGACCTCGGAGCGGCTGGTGAGGAAGGTGGAGGATCACCTGGAGGAGATCACCCAGGTAGAGTACCTCTACATGGACGACGCGGAGATCGCGGTGGTCTCCTACGGTTGTTCCGGTCGATCGGCTCGCGCGGCAGTGAAGGCTGCTCGATCCCGGGGGATCAAGGTGGGTCTGGTCCGGCTCATCACCATCTGGCCATTCCCCAATCACGTGATCGAGGCGGTGGCGGAGAGGGCTCCTCGGATGGTGGTGGCGGAGATGAACCTGGGCGATGTGGCCGGCGAGATCCGGCGAGTCACTCAGAACGGCGTGAAGATAGCTCAGGCCAATCGCCACGACGGGTCGCTCCTCACCGTCGGCCAGGTGCTGGCCGGGATCGAGGGGGTGATGCAGCATGCCTAACGCGCTGGTGAAGAAGTACTTGAGATACAACCGGCTGCCCCACATTTGGTGTCCCGGGTGCGGCATCGGCCAGATCGTGAACGGTCTTGTGCGGGCGGTCGACAAGGTGGGGCTCGACCAGGACCGGACGGTGGTGGTCTCCGGCATCGGCTGCTCCAGTCGGGCCACCGGCTACTTGAACTTCGACACCCTTCACACCACCCACGGTCGAGCGCTGGCGTTCGCCACCGGCATCAAGCTGGCGAAGCCTGAGCTTAACGTGATAGTGATCATGGGAGACGGGGACTGCGCGGCGATAGGCGGGAACCACTTCATCCACGCCGCACGGCGCAACATAGACGTGACCGCCGTCGTGATCAACAACCAGATCTACGGCATGACGGGAGGCCAGTACTCCCCCACTACCCCAGTGGAGGCGATGGCCACGACCGCACCCTACGGAGACGCGGAGCCGGGGTTCGACCTGTGCGGGGTGGCCCAAGCGGCGGGGGCTACCTTCGTCGGCCGGGTGGCGCCTGTGAGGATGCCGGAGTTGATCAACACGCTCACCAAGGCCCTCCAGCACACCGGCTTCTCCTTCGTGGAGGCGGTGAGCCAGTGCCCCATCTACTTCGGGCGGATGAACCGCCAGGGTGGGCCTGTGCAGATGCTGATGAAGCAGAAGGAGATCACGGTGCCGACGAGGACGGCGCAGCAGAAAACCGAGGAGGCAGAGGGCAAGCTTCTGACCGGCGTTCTCTACGAGAGCGAGCGGCCGGCTTACGAGAAGCTGTACAGCCAGGTGCGGCTGAAGGCCTCCTGGAAGGCAGGTGAGCATGTCTAGGACCCTCGAAGTCTCGATGGGGGGATCGGGCGGCCAGGGTCTCGTGCTGATGGGGCTGATCCTGGCGGAGGCGGCCGGTATCTACGAGGGGCGGAAGGTGGTAGGCAGCCAACTGTACGGCCCCGAGTCCCGCGGAGGAGCCTCCCGATCCGACGTGATAATCAGCGACGAGGAGATCGACTACCCCGAGGTGGAGCACCCCGACATCCTCTTCGCCTTCAACCAGGTCTCGGCGAACAAGTACGCGCCGCATCTGAAGCCCGGCGGGACGGTGGTGTTCGACAGCACCTTCGTGACGGAGCCGCCGAAGGTGGACGGGACGGTGTACGAGTTGCCGATCACCAAGTTGGCGCGAGAGAAGGTGGGCCGTGAGATCGTGGCGAACATAGTGGCCATCGGGGCCCTGGTGACCCTCACGGGCCTCGTCTCTCGGGAAGCCCTGACCAAGGCGGTGCTCGGCCGGGTGCCGAAGGGCACGGAGGCGATCAACCAGCAGGCGTTGCAGGTGGGTTTCGAGGCCGGGGAGGAGCTGCTGCGGGCATCCTCCTGATGCCGGGCAGGTATCTCTAACCGGGTATCTCTAGTCCATGTCGACTTCTCTCGCGGGAAACGTGCGCTCTAGCTCGGGATACCTGCTCAGATAGAGTACGCGTCTCCCGCTGCAGAAGCTGACACACAGCAGAGATACCAGCTCGGAACCGCCAGATCGGCCGTGCGCCGAGATACACCTGGGGTGACGGGCGAGCTTGCACCCAGCGAATCCGCGGAACCGACGCCGGCGTCGTTATCGACGCCGGCTTTTCGCTTGGCGGTTTGGGCGTTTCTGGTAACATGGAGGTCGGTGACGATTGAGACTCTGTAAGGGGGAGTCGAGGTGAAGCTGTACGAGTTCCAGGCGAAGAAGGTCTTTGCCCAGGGGGGGATCCCTGTGCCCCGGGGCGAGGTGGTTCAGAGCCCAGAGGCGGCAGCCGACGTGGCCAGGCAGTTGGGCCGGGTCGTCGTCAAGGCCCAGGTCCACGTGGGTGGCCGCGGGAAGGCTGGCGGGATCAAGCTGGCCGGCAGCCCCGAGGAGGCTCGGCAGTACGCCGAGGGGATGCTGGGCAAGCCGCTGAAGGGGTTCACCGTCAATTACGCCCTGGTGGAGGAGGCGCTGGACATCGCCGCCGAGTACTACCTGGGGATCACGGTGGACCGGAACGCGGAGAGGGCGATCATCATGCTGAGCCGGATGGGCGGGGTGGACATCGAGGAGGTGGCCGCTACGCAGCCCGGGGCGATCGCCCGGCTGCACGTGGACCCCGCCTGGGGGCTGTGGGACTTCCAGTTGAGGGATCTGGTGGAGCGGGCCAACCTGGACAAGCGGGCGTCCCGCGACATAGTGGGGGTGATCCGGAAGCTGTACGACGTTTTCCGGAGTTCGGATGCCTCCCTGGCGGAGATCAACCCCCTCGTCGTGACGGGTGAGGTGAAGGTTATCGCCGCAGACGGCAAGTTCGACGTGGACGACAACGCCCTCTTCCGGCAGAAGGAGCTGCTGAAGTACCGCGAGGTCTCCGAGGCCGACCCGATCGAGGCCGAGGCCGCGAGGCTGGGTGTGGCCTACGTGCGGCTGGATGGGGACATCGGCGTGATCGGCAACGGCGCGGGGCTGGTGATGACCACCCTGGACATCTTGAGCCGCAACGGCGGTAAGGCCGCCAACTTCTGCGACCTGGGCGGAGGCGCCAAGGCCGAGACGGTGCGCCAGGACCTGCAGTTGGTGCTGATGAACCCCAACGTGAAGGGTGTCCTCTTCAACATCTTCGGCGGCATCGTGCGGTGCGACGAGGTGGCGAAGGGGATCATCGAGGCCACCAAGAGCATGGATATCAAGGTGCCGATCGTGATCCGGATGGCGGGCACGCGGGCCGCCGAGGGTCGTGAGATGCTGAAGGGCACCAACCTGATCCCAGCCGCCACGGCCCAGGAGGCCGCAAGGAAGATCATCGAGTTGGTGAGGAGCTGAGGGAGTCCAGAGGGGCGCTAGCCCTTCTGGCGGGGTTTGGGGTATCCCCAAACTACCTCCACAACATCGAATAGCCGCCAGCGGAGGATAGCCGATGTCGATACTCGTGAACAAGGACACGCGGGTGGTGGTGCAGGGCATCACCGGTCGCGAGGGCGCCTTTCACGCCGATAAGATGCTGGAGTACGGGACCAGGGTGGTGGCTGGGGTGACCCCCGGCAAGGGCGGGACGGAGCAAAACGGGGTGCCCGTCTTCGACAGCGTGGCCGAGGCGGTCCAGAGGGCGGGGGCCAACACCTCCATCATCTTCGTCCCTGCCCCGTTTGCGGCCGACGCCATCGCCGAGGCGGCGGACGCCGGGATCGGCCTGGTGGTGTGCATCACCGACGGCATCCCCACCCAGGACATGATCAAGGTGGTCAACTACATCAGGCCGAAGGGGACCCGGCTGATCGGCCCCAACTGCCCCGGCCTCATCAGCCCCGGCGAGTCCAAGGTGGGGATCATGCCCGCCGAGGTGTATCGCGAGGGACCTATTGGGGTTATCTCGCGCAGCGGGACCCTGACCTACGAGACCTGCGACCACATCACTAACATGGGGATGGGTGTATCCACCTGCATCGGGATCGGGGGCGACCCCATCATCGGGACCCGCTTCATCGACGCCCTGAAGCTGTTCAGGGAGGACGCCGAGACGAAGGTGGTGATCCTGATCGGGGAGATCGGCGGCTCCGACGAGGAGACTGCGGCAGCCTACATCAAGGAGACCAACTACCCGAAGCCGGTTGTGGCCTTCATCTCCGGCCGGTCGGCGCCTCCCGGCAAGCGGATGGGCCACGCCGGAGCGATCATCTCCGGCGGCACCGGCACCCCCCAGGCGAAGGTGAAGGCGTTCGAGGAGGCCGGCGTGCCCGTGGGCGACACCCTTGAGGACGTGGTCCGCCTGGCCAAGGCGCGGCTGGGCTAACCCTTCTCCCTCTCCCTCTCCCTCTGGGAGAGGGTTGGGGTGGGGGCTCGTACGCCAGCGCCTACCTCCCTCTCCCTCTGGGAGAGGGTCGGGGTGAGGGCGACAGAAACCCTGAAACGAGCGAGCCGACAGCTTTGCCGGCTCGCTCGTTTCTATAGGAGCCGGCTCCCGCCGGCGATCTGCCCGCTTCCCCGCCTCGCTCCGGCATCTTGCCCCGTGCCGTTGACGTCTGCACTACCCGTTGGCATTACGGGCAGCGGGACACTAGCCCCTGCCCTACAGCTGACGGGCTAGCCCGCGATCCTCTGCTCTACCCCACGGCGCAACTCGTTATTGACTCTTGATCAGTCTTTATGTAGATGGTACAAAGCTCATCAATAGGGGGTGGAGGTGGTGGGTAGAGAGATCGTGACTCAGACAGTTCCGGCCGCCGAGGCCCGACAGAGGCTCGGCCAGCTCATGAGGCAGGTGTACAACCGCCAGTCCTGCGTCATCGTGGAGA
>JBLNDL010000077.1:0-55396 GCA_050261575.1 Sphingomonadaceae bacterium
GGGCGATCCAGGCGGCCAGGATGGTGCTGGCGGCAACATAGGGCCAGCTGGTGGGGGCGGCCGGCCGCACGCCCCCACGAACGTTACCTCGGCAGGAACTCCGTGGTGAAGACTGACTCTGCCTTCACTTCGGCGCTGAGCAGCTTCATCTGCCTCATCCAGTCCGCGTAGCTCTGCCATCGTTCCCGAGTCTGCCACCCAAATGAGGGCACCCCTTCGGTCCACAGCGGCCTCAGAAGCTGGATACCCTTCTCCTCCACCTCGCGGTTGGTCTCCGGGTTGTTCTTCACCAGTTGATCCAGGGCCTTCTGGGGGTCCTTCGCGGCATCCGCGTACCCCTTGGCCGTCGCCCGGAGGAAGGCACGGACGGCATCCGGCTGCTCTCGGGCGGTCTTGTCGTTGGTCACGAACACCAGCTCGTAGTAGTCCGGGACGCCCCATTCCTCGACCCTCATGACGTCCACTGGATACCCCTCCATCTCCGCCAAGATCGTCTCGTGGGTCCAGAAGGTGCCCAGCGATGCGTCCACCTTCTTGCCGATGAGGGGCTGGACCAGCTCGAAGCCCACGTTCACCAGCTCCACCTTGTCGAAGGAACCGCCGTCCTTCTCCATCATGGTCTTCAGGAGCGCCTCCTGGCCGGGGATGCCTGGGTACCCGACCTTCTTGCCCTCCAACTGCTTTGGTCTGGTGAGGTTGGACGACTTGAGCGTCGTGACTGAGTTGAGGGGATGCTGGACCAACGCCGCCACAGACTTGACGGGGATGCCCTCGGCCGCGGCCAGCAGCACGTCCGATTGGTAGCTGATGCCGAGGGAGTCCTTGCCGGATCCCACCAGCTTCAGGACATCCTCGGGGTTGGAAGGCACGTAGAGCTCCACCTCGAGCCCTTCGTCGCGGTAATAGCCATTCGCCTGGGCCACGTACAGCCCGGCGTGGTTGGAGTTGGGGTACCAGTCCAGGGCCAGGGAGAGCCTAACCGGGGCCTTGGCCGACTGGGCGGGCGGAGCCGCTGTCTTGGCGTCTGGGGCTTGGGTGGGGGCAGCGGGCTGGGCTGGGGCCGCCGGTGGGCCCTGGCAGGCAGCCGCGACGGCCGCCATACCCAGGAGAGCGGCGATGGTGGCCCGAAGGGAGGGGGCGGTTGCGTGCTTCATCTCGACACCTCTTCTATCAGCGATTAGCAATCAGGATTTGGCGCTCTGGACTCAGTCGTCGGCCCTCGATTCCCGGTACCAGGGCAGGAGCCGTCGCTCCGATAGGGTCAGCAGACCGAAGAGGGCTATGCCCATCACCGACAGGACGACTATGGCGGCGAAAACCCGGGCCGTCTGGAACTGAGAGGTCGAGCGCACCATCAAGTAGCCAAGGCCAGCGCTAGCGCCCACCCATTCCCCGATCACCGCACCAATGACGCTGACGGCTATGGCTACCTTCGCGCCAGACATCAGGAATGGGAGGGAGGCAGGCAGTTGAGCCTTGGTGAAGAGTTGCCATCGGGTGGATCCCATGGTGCGCAGCAGGCTGACCAGGTCCGGATCGACCGATCGCAACCCGTCCACGGTATTCACCGTGATGGGGAAGAAGCAGATCAGCGCCACGACGATCACCTTCGGCAGCAGGCCGTAGCCGAACCAGATCAGTAGGATCGGGGCGATGGCGATCACCGGGATGGTCTGAGACGCCACCACGAACGGATAGACGGCCCGCTCCAGCGTGCGGGAGTAGGCGATGGCCACCGCCAACGCGACGCCCCCCACGAAGGAGAGGAGGAACCCGATCAACACCTCCTGCAGTGTGACCCAACTGTGGTGCGCCAGCAGGTCCCAGGACGACACCAGGGATTGGGCGATGTCGGCCGGCGAAGGCAACAGCCACTTGGGCACATCCAGCATCGCCGTGGCCAACTGCCAGGTCAGCAGGAAGAGAGCGATCAGGAGCGATGGATGCAACCACTCGGCGAACCACCTCGTGGCCGCGGTTCCACGGTTCTTCATCTCACAGCATCCCTTCTGCCCCTCCACCTCGCGGTCCGCGAGGTGGTCGTGGCGATGGGGGCCGGTCAGCGCTGAGTCCGTCGCCGAACGACTGGAAGGCTCCGCTGCCCGGTAGCTCGCGGCCATCGGTTCCTCCACGGACGGAAGGCCACCGCCGTAGACCCTCTTCCAGGGCCCTTCGCGCCTCCTCCCTGATGGCCTCCATCAGCCGCCGCTTCAGCGCGAGGAATCGCCCCGACGTGACCACTCCGTACTCCCTGGGGCGTGGTAGGTCGATCTCGAGAACCAGCTTCACGCGGGCGGGCCTCGCGGTGAGGACGTAGACTCGATCCGAGAGCAAGACCGCCTCGTCGACGTCGTGCGTGATGAACAGGATGGTCTTGCGCAATCTGTCCCAGAGCTGGAGGAGCCATTCCTGCATGTGGGAGCGGGTCAGGGCATCCAGTGCCCCGAAAGGCTCGTCCAGCAGCATGATCTCCCGATCGGTGAGGACGGTGCGCAGGAAGGCCGCCCTCTGCCGCATGCCGCCAGAGAGGGTGGCGGGAAAGGCGTTCTCGAATGAACTCAGTCCGAAGAGATCGAAGAGGGCGAGCGCCTTCTCGCGGGCGACCGCGCGAGGCACCCCCTGGATCTCCAGTCCAAGGATGGTGTTGTCCAGGACGGTTCTCCAGGGCATCAGGAGGTCCTTCTGGGGCATGTAGGCCACCAGCCCCATCCGGCGGGGTGCGGGGCGACCGTCGAAGCGAATGGAGCCGGAGTCCGGCTCCTGCAGACCGGCGACGACGTTGAGCAGAGTGCTCTTGCCGCAGCCGCTGGGTCCGATGAGGGTGACGAACTCGCCGTTCCGGGCTTGGAGGTCGATCGCATCCAGGACGGGGAGGGGGCCCTGGTCTGAGGGGAAGTGGATGGTCACCCCCTGCAACTCGATCTTCGGTTGTGCTTCGTGCGGGCTGCGCACCCCGACCCCCTTTCTGGCGGCTGTCTGGGCCTTCGCCGGACGGGGGCCGGAAACCTAGCCGGGGCGCGCGGCTAGCGTCTCGGTGGATCGACATAACAGAGAGGCGCTGGACCACGCGCCAGCGCCTCTCGCGGAAAGTCGTCGTCCGTTTCCTACGCTGGCATTACCCAGGTCAGGTTCGACGGTCGGCGGCGGAATTCGGCCGCCATCTCAGCCCGGCTCTCCCCGAGCCCCCGTTCCGTATTGTTCCAAAGCAGGTATCCCTAGGTAGAGCCCACGTTTCCCGGGAGAGATTCTGGCATGAGCCAGAGATATCTGCTTTGGTGTTCCGAACGATGCCAGCGTACCAGTAGGGGAGAGTGATGTCAAGCTGTCCTTGGGCGGAGTGTCAGGCAACTTTCTTGCTCTGATTGGTGTGATCACTCTCGCTGAGGGCGTCGCTTCCGGAGTGCACCGGGGTGCCTCGGCCGGAGGCATCTGGGCAGAGGGCGGTTGGCGCGGGTTGTCGGCCGGGGCGTGGGGGCCGTGGGCGGGGAAACGAGGTGCGAATTGAAGAGAATCATGGTCATCGAGGACGATCCGGCCATTCTGGAGTTGCTGGGCACGGTGCTATCCGAGGCGGGGTATCAACCTGTGCTGCTGGCCAGCAGCGAGCGGGTCCCTGAAGAGGTGGCCCGGGAGAATCCGGACCTGATCCTGCTGGATATCCTCCTGCAGCCGAAACACGGGATGGAGGTGCTGGCCTCGATCTCGGCGATGGATCCCCGACCGCCCGTGATCATGATGTCGGCTGCCATACGGGGGGTCCGCGAGATGGGACGTATCGCCAGGGGCCTGGGCGCAGCCGACTTCATCGAGAAGCCTTTCGAGATAGGCGATCTCCTGAGGAGGATCGAGACGGTGCTGGAGAAGGCAGCCGCCTAGAAGGCTTGCTTCTCGTTCCGCAACCCTTTCCCCAGACCGACTCGACCCGCTACAATGTCGCGAGTTGCTCGGGAGGTGGGAAACGAGGGGATGAGGTCGTCTGTGGCGCTGTGTGGAAAGCTACTGGTCGGGCAGTCTGGTGGGTGCACCGCGGTCATCAACAGCAGCCTGGTGGGCGTGATCGAAGAGGCCAGACGGCATCCCGAGATCCGAGGGGTGCTCGGCATGCTTCACGGCGTGGAGGGTCTGCTGCGGGGAGAGCTGGTGGACCTGGCCGCGGAGAGCAACGAGACCCTCCAGCGTGTGAGACGCACCCCTTCGGCCGCCCTCGGCTCCTGCAGGTACAAGCTGCAAGAGGGCGACCTGGAGCGGATCATCCGCATCCTCCGGGAGAGGGACGTCCGCTACTTCCTGTACATCGGCGGGAACGATTCTGCCGATACCTCCCATAAGATCGCGACGGCCGCCGCCGAGCTGGGATACGATCTCCGCGTCATGGCTGTGCCGAAGACCATCGACAACGACCTTCCCATCACCGATCACTGCCCCGGCTATGGCTCGATCGCTCGCTTCGTGGCACAGAGCACCCGAGATGCCGGCCTCGATACAGAGGCCATGAAGCGGTACGACCCGGTCAAGCTGATCGAGGTGATGGGGCGGGATGCCGGTTGGGTCGCGGCCGCCAGTGCGCTCGGAAGGCGCGATCTGAAGGACGCACCCCACCTGATCTACACCCCCGAGGTGCCTTTCGACGAGAGGCGCTTCCTCGAGGACGTGAAGGCAGTCCACAGGGAGGTGGGGTTCGTGGTGGCGGTGCTGACCGAGACGATTCGCGACGACCGCGGGAAGGTGGTCGGCAGCGAGAAGCCCTACTTCGTGGACCCCTTCGGGCACGGCTACTACGAGAGTCCAGCCGCCTATCTCTGTCGGGTGGTGGCGAGGGATCTGGGGCTGCGAGCGAGATTCGACAAGCCCGGCACCATCCAGCGGATGTCCATGGCCCTGGCCTCCGACACCGACCTGGAGGAGGCACACCTGGTCGGGCGGAGGGCGGTGGAGTACGCCCTGGCGGGGCGGAGCGACCAGATGGTGATCCTCGTGCGGGAATCCAGTGCCCCCTACGTCTGCGGTACCGACTCTGCCCCGCTGGAGCAGGTGGCCAACGTGGCCAGGCCGCTCCCCGGGCAGTACCTCAACAGTGCGGGCAACTTCGTGACGCCGGCATTCATGGAGTATGCCGAACCTCTGATCGGGGGACCTCTCCTGGAATACGGTCGGCTGGAGAGGCGGGCCCTCCTCTCGTAGGAGGGGCGGCTGCTATCGTGCAGGCGCGCGGCGGATTCCCGCTCTCGTGAGCCGTTCCGGCGATGCGCCCTCTCGTGGCACGCCTGGTGCTGAGCGGTCGCGCAAGATGGAGATTCGGCTGTTTTCTGGCTCGGCGAATCCAGGACTGGCAACGACGGTGGCCCACGAGCTTGGGATACCCCTGGGCAAGATGCTGCTGCGGCGGTTTCCCGACGGGGAGGTTGAGTTCCGGCTGGAGGAGACCGTTCGCGGCCGGGACGTGTACCTGCTGCAGCCCACGGGCCCGCCCGTCAACGAGCATCTGATGGAGTTGCTCGTGATGATCGACGCCTGCCGGCGGGCCTCCGCCGGGCGCGTGACCGCGATGATCTCCTACTACGGCTACTCCAGGCAGGAGAAGAAATCCAGGGGGAGGGAGCCAATCACCGCCCGCCTGGTGGCTGACCTCCTGACGGTGGCGGGTACCGATCGGGTCGTATCGATCGATCTCCACTCCCCGGCGATACAGGGTTTCTTCGACATCGGTATGGATCACCTCACGGCCGTGCCTCTGTTGATCGAGCACCTGCGGCGGCACCGGGAGCCGGACATGGTGGTGGTCTCCCCGGACACCGGGAGGGTGAAGCTGGCGGAGAGTTACGCCCGAGCGCTGGGCCTTCCCATGGTGGTTCTCCACAAGCAGCGGCTTGGGGGGGCCGAGACCGAGATCCATGCCGTGGTCGGCGACGTTCAGGGTCGCCGTCCCATCATCATCGACGACATGATCACCACCGGGAGCACCATTCAGAGCGCGGTTCGGGCCCTGCTGGCGGCCGGGGCCACTCCGGAGGTCTCGGTCTCCGTGACCCACGGGCTGCTGGTGGGCGAGGCGGTCGAGCGGCTGGCCGAGCCCTCCATCGCGGAGGTGACCCTTACCGACACGGTGCCGATTCCGCGCGAGAAGCGCCTTCCCAAGATGCACGTGGTCTCGGTAGCGGGACTCCTGGCGGAGGCGGTGCGCCGCCTGAACGAGGATCGCTCCATCAGCGAGATCTTCCCCCCTCGCTACGACCACCATCCGGTGTGAGGAGATGCCAGAGCTTCCCGAGGTGGAGACCATCAGGAACGACCTTCGCGAGATGGTCGTCGGCCGCCGCATCGAGAGGGCAAGGGTGCTGGATCCTCGCCTCGTGAGACACCCCTCCGGCGATCGGTTCGAGGCGGAGCTTGCGGGGCAGCGTGTGGAGGCGGTCGATCGGAGGGCGAAGTACCTTCTGTTTCGACTCTCTTCCCGGAAGACCATGGTGGTGCAACTGATAATCACCGGGCAGCTTCTGTTGGTGGATCCAGAGGCGCCGATACGGAAATCGGTGCGACTCATTCTGGATCTGGACGACGGCCGCCAGCTACGGCTGGTGGACAGTAGCTACCTGGCGCGGGTGCACCTGCTGGACGCGGACGAGCTGCAGAGTTGGCCGCCGCTGAAGAAGCTGGGTCCCGAGGCGATCTCCGACGAGTTCACGCTGGAGTACTTTCGGCGGCTGCTTCGGAGCACACGTCGACAGATCAAGGCGGTGCTTCTGGATCAGAGCGGTGTCTCCGGGCTGGGCAACATCTACACCGACGAGTCGCTCTTCGCTGCCCGCATCCACCCTCTTCGCCCGGCCAACAGTCTCTCGCCTGAGGAGGTAGAGCGTCTCTATCTGGCCATCCGCACCATCCTGCGCGAGGCCATCGCCCTCAGGGGGACCACCACCAGATCCTACCGGGATCTGTTGGGGCGGAAGGGGGGCTATCAGGAGAGGCTGAAGGTGGTGGCCAGGGCGGGGAAGCCCTGCATCGGCTGCAGCGGCACGGTGGAAAGGATCTGGGTCGCGGGTCGCGAAACCTACCTCTGCCCCTCGTGTCAACTGTTGGAGGTCCCAAAGGAGAGGGCAGCCTGAGACTCCCCTGCCCCGGGCCCTGAGTCCCGAGCCCTGTGGATCGACACTCAGGTCCGGGACTCGAGATTCATCGGGCTTGGCGCCAGCCCTGGCGGTAGTAGCCGGGCAAGGTGGGCTGGATTAGGGTGTTGGGTTCGACGGTCAGCTTGGCCATATCGGCTGGGAAGATGAAGAGAGACCGCAGAGTCGGCGTGTCCAGGAAGCGGGTGGGAACCGAGACCGCGAGATCCTCGGGGTCCAGTGGTGCGCCGGAGGCCACGAGGAAGCCCCACTCGCCGAAGGCCGGCACGTAGGCATGGTAAGGCGCAACGTGGTCCCAAACCCTGCGCATGGACTCCTCTATCGACCAGTAAGCCTCGGGCGCGAAGTAGGGTGAGGTGGCTTGCGTCGCGAAGACGCCGCCGACGGCCAGCCTGCGAGCGGCCAGCCGATAGAACTCTACCGTGTACAGCTTCTGGAGACTCTCGTTCCTGGGGTCCGGCAAGTCGGCCAGGATGACCCCGTAGAAGCCGGTGTCCTCCTCCAGGAACTTGAACGCGTCAGCGTTCACGACGCGGACTCGCGGATCGGACAGCGCTCCCTGGTTCAGTCGAGTCAGCTCCGGCTGTGTCCTGAACAGGTCGACGATCTGTTCGTCGAGGTCCACCAGGGTAACCCTCTTCACCTCTGGGTACTTCAGAATCTCGCGCACTGCCAAGCCATCGCCCCCGCCGAGCACCAGCACCTGGGTGCGGTCCCGGGCGGCGGACATAGCCGGATGAACCAGCGGCTCGTGGTATCGGTGCTCGTCCAGAGAGCTGAACTGGAGGTTTCCATCCAGGAAGAGCCGTAGATCGTCCCTCCACAGGGTGATGGTGATGTGCTGGTAGGGGGTCTGAGCCGAGTACACGATGGGATCGCGGTAGAGCTGCTGTTCGAGCTGTCCCCAGAGGGACTCGCTCTGGACCAGTCCGGCGCCCAGCAGCACAGTGACCGAAGCGGTGAGCAAGGCAACAGACTTGCGGCCCGGCATCTGCTTCCAGGAGCTTGCCAGCACCAACGCCGCGACGCCCACGTTGAGAAGGCCAACCGCGAGGGCCGTACGGATCAGTCCCAGGTAGGGGAGCAGCAGCAAGGGAAAGGCCAGCGAGCCGAGGAGGCCGCCGAGGTAGTCGAAGGAGAGCACGTTCGCGATGTTGACCCGCAGGACGTACCTCTCGGCGAGGATCCTTGTCAGGATTGGGATTTCCAGCCCGCCCAGGATGCCGATGGCGGCGATGACGCCGTACATGACGGGCTGGTAGACCGACCGAGCGCTGCCGTAGGTGAAATAGAGCAGCAGGGTGGAGCCGCCCCCTATCGCCCCGATCAGCAGCTCGATGGTGACGAAGGTGCGCAGCAGGTCGCGCTGGACCCTCTTGGACAGGTAGGAGCCCAAGCCCATGGACGTCAGGAACAGGCCGATGGTGACGGAGAACTGGTATATGGAGTCGCCCAGCAGGTAGGAACTGATGCTGGCGATCATCAGCTCGTACACGATGGCGCAGGCGGCTATGACGAATACGGAAAACAGCAGAGGCAGGGGGCGGCTGCCCCCTGCGCTCCGAGACTCGGCGGATGTGTCCTGCATGGTTGCCTTTGGTGTCAGTGGTCAGCCATCGTTCGCACCCGAGTTGAAGGCCGATAGGGGATGTCCGATGGCTCGTGATTACCGAATCGCGGCGAAGACGATGATGGCCATGCCGACTATCAGGGCGCCGAGCACCACTCCGGCGGCCACGTTGCCCTTCTTGACCTCCTCACGGTACGGGACGGGATCGATCCAGTCGAAGACCCGGACAGCAAAGATGAGGAGTAGGACACCGACGATGGCCCAGACTATCGAGGAGAGAATAGACGAGATTACTGCCGTAACTTCCATGGTCTTATTTTCCTCCGCTTCCTCCCTTGATTCCGCCACCAAGGATGCTCCCGCCGCTGCTCCGGCCGGGGGACGGCTTCGGCACGGTTCCTCTATCCCAGCCACCCTGGTTCCATCCCCCTCCGCCGCCGATGATGATGGGCGGGCCCCAGCTTGCGCCGAAGGAGCCGCCATAGCCCCGCGGCGTGCAAGCATCGGCCATAGCCGAGAACCAGATGGCGATGATGAGTGCGATGATGGCGAGCGTGACGACTCTACTCATATTCATTGGGCAGCCCCCGCGTCCGCCAAGTCGATCATCGAGCGGGTGTGCACGATGGTCAACTCACCTGGGAAGGTGTGGTAGGTGGTGACGGTTGCCTTCCGTCCTTCTAGTTGCCAGTCGATGCAGGTAACGGCGCTTCCGGCCTCGTCGCCTCCAGGGAAGCGGTACTGGAGCCTGCACGGCTGCGGAGTACCCAGCCTGGCGCACACAGCATCGAATACGTCGCTCGAGTAGCGGCGGTGCCGTAGGTCGAACCGGTAGGAGAGGTTGCCTCGTTCCGGACGATGAGACCAGCGACCTGCGCTGATCGTTTCGATCCGGCAGGGCAGGGTGTCCAGCCCCGGCCGCGGACACACAAGCAGCTCACACAGCAGTGTGCCGGCAGCCTCGACTTCCAAGAAGTGGCTGCCACCGATGATGGCCAGCGTGATCCGGCCCCCAGGTAGAGACAGCGTGTGCTCGGCAAGAACACGCACCAGTCCCCGCGGAGCCGCGGATTCGAAGAGATAGAAGTTGAGCTCCCCCGCCCGCTGCTCGACGTAATGCACAGTGGGAACCCCCCGATGGGGGTGGGTGGAGAGGGGGTGGCCTCTGTCTACTCCTCGGGATTCCCGGGGTAGATCGTTATCTGGTAGGGTTTGATTTCTTCCCCTGTGTAGCAACGGATCGTCCCAGTCATCTGCGACTGGTCCTCTTTCACCACGTTGTCGCCCCAGCGCTCGATGCAGAGGCGCTGGCCGCTCTCGCTCTCGTAGTCCCAGTACTCCACCCGCTCGGTGGTGGTCAGCTTGGACTTCTTTCGGACGATGGCATTGGCGAAGCCGTACTCTGCGCGGTGGTACTGCTCACCTTTCCAGGTGATGGGGTTCGCGGGCGGCATGTAGGGGTGGAAGGGGATCTCACGGTAGAGAGTCAACTCCAGTCCTTCGTCCTCGACCACGCCCAGCCAATACTTCTCGTTGGGGTTCACCAGGAGAAAGTCCCACCAGATATCGCCGCCGTCGCCGCGGTACTCGATCCGCTGCTCGACGAGGTAGTCCTGATCGCGGTAGGAGACGACGTCGCCGACCTGGATGGTCTGAGGCGTCCGTTCCTCGATCCTCTCGGGTTCCTTCTCCAAGCCAAACCACTTACGCCAGTTCATTCGGATCCCTCCGGGGGAACTATACGGGCACACTGCGCCGGAAGCATACCATCTTTCGGAGGCCAGTCAAGACGAGCCCACTCCCAAAGAGGCGTCTCTGTCTCGTGTCGACTTCTCTGACTGGAAACGCTTACACCACCTGGAGCTACCTGCTTTGAGTTGGACAGAGGAGTGGCCTCCAGTGTTTCGGGATTCGGCTCCGTACCTGCCGTTGCAGCGGGCTCGGCGGCTCTGGTATAATTCTCGCACGCGGGGCGACTCGTGCATGGTGAGGGTAGCCAAGTGGTTTAAGGCGCCAGGTTGTGGCCCTGGAGATCGTGGGTTCGAATCCCATTCCTCACCCCAGCCTCTCCAATCGTATGCGCCAGTAGCTCAGGGGATAGAGCACCAGTCTTCGGAACTGGGTGTCGGGGGTTCGAATCCCTCCTGGCGTGCCCACGCATGGGTAACCGGGCCGTGGCCGACTTACGGTGGGCCACGGCGTTTGATTTCTGGGCCAACCACTCTGGAGATGCTCGTTTCCGAGCTGCGATCGGCGCCAGCCAGGATGTCAACGCCGGCTACGCGAGCGGGCCTACTCGGCCGGCGCGATGGGCTCCTTCGGCAGGTTCTCCTTGGGTGCGTGACCGTTCTTCTCCAACATCCGTGGCAATAGCCCCTCCAGGAGATCCAGGGGCAGCGGGAAGATGATGGTGGAGTTCTTCTCCACCGCGATCTCCGTCAGTGTCTGCATGTAGCGCAGTTGGAGCGCCGCCGGTGTCCGCGCGAGCTGGTCGGCCGCGTCGGCTAGGCGGGCGGCGGCGTCGTATTCGCCCTGAGCGTGGATGATCTTGGCCCTCTTCTCCCGCTCGGCCTCGGCCTGCTTCGCCATTGCCCGCTGCATCGCCTGGGGCAGCTCCACGTCCTTCACCTCCACGGTGCTCACCTTGATACCCCAAGGCTCCGTCTGCTCGTCGATGATCTGCTGGAGGTGGCGGTTGATCTTGTCGCGCTGCGCAAGTAGCTCGTCCAGATCCGACTGGCCCAGCACAGCCCGCAGCGTGGTCTGGGCGATCTGGGACGTCGCTCGGATGTAGTCCAGTACCTTCACGACGGCCTGGTTGGGATCGACGACCCGGAAGTAGATGACCGCGTTCACCTTCACGGTCACGTTATCCCGCGTGATCACCTCCTGAGCCGGGACGTCCATGGTGACGACGCGGAGATCCACCTTCTGCATCTTGTCGATGCCGGGAATGATGAAGAACAGCCCCGGCCCCTTGGCGCCCACGAGGCGACCGAGTCGGAAGATCACGCCTCGCTCGTACTCCTGAACCACCTTGATGGATGAAGCCAGGAGGAGGAAGGCCAAGGCGATCAAGAAGACCACACCTGTTCCCGCAGCAGTTATGAACCCCATCTCTAATACCCCTTTCTTTGCCCCTTCGTGGCCCTGGAAGGCACCATCTCCGGGGGGAGAGCATCCCTTACGTCCGCTGAGGAGATCATACCATGTACCGAGGTGATCACAGGTGATCATAAGGTGAGGTCCGGGTGTTGACAACAGCGGGGCGCGCTGGAATCAGCCCGGCAGGAACCGCTTGCGGCGCATGATTATGCTCTGAACTATGCCGATGGAGATCAGGTTGGTGATGAGGGAGCTGCCGCCGTAGCTGATGAAGGGGAGCGTGATCCCGGTTACCGGCAGCAGGCGGAGGTTCGCCGCGATGTTGACGGTGATACTGAAGAGGAGTGTGATGGCGACGCCGGAAGCTACCATTCGACCGAAATCGTCTCGGGAGAGACTCGCCACGCGCAGCACCCGCATCAGCAGGAGGCCGAACAGCAGGAAGAGCACGACGGCGCCGACGAAGCCCAGCTCCTCCGCCAGCACCGAGAAGATGAAGTCGGAGTACTGAATCCGCAGGAAATGGCCCTGGCTCTGGGTTCCTGCCAGGAAGCCGCGCCCGAACATGCCGCCCGAGCCGATGCTGATCTGGGCCTGGATGATGTTGTAGCCTTGCCCCCATGGGTCGCTCTCCGGATGAAGGAAGATGAGGATGCGGTCTCGCATGTAGTCCTTCAGCAGCGACCAGATGATAGGTATGGAAGCGACGGCGGCGGTGATGGTGAGCCCCAGGTATAGGTATCGGACCCCGGCGACGAGGCTCATCAGGAACCAGATCGTGACGAAGGTGGTGGAGGTGCCCAGATCCGGCTGTGCGTAGACCAGCGCCACCATCGGCGCCGTCAGCAGGAGGGAACCGGCAAAGTGTCGAAGCGCCCGGACCTGGGGCTGGTGATCGGCGAAGTAGCGGGCCAAGGCGAGCACGAGGGCAGGTTTCGCCAACTCCGAGGGCTGGAGTGGAAAGATCTTCAGGTCGATCCATCGCTGGGAGCCGTACTCCGCCTGGCCGTGGGCCGTGAACAACACGATCCCCAGCAGCAGGAGCGTGCCCGCGTAGACGAAGTAGGCGAGGGCGTACAGAATCCGGTAGTCCAGCGAAGCGGCGACGATCAGGAGGATGATCCCCACGACGGCGTACGCGATCTGGCGGGTCACGTAGCTGCTGAAGGCGATGACGTTGTTGTCGGTCGAGGGGAAGGTGGAGCTGTAGACCAGGGCGAGGCCGTAGGTCAGTATCACCAACAGGACCATCAGCATGAGGTAATCGGCGTAGCGCCACCGCTTCAGTATCGATCGCATCGAGCTGCCATCAAACCTCTATCGGGCTTGCCGCGAGCCGGCCGTGGGGGTCGGCGTCGGATTGGGGTCGGAGTAGTTGAAGTACCGCTTGAAGATCTTCATGGCGATGGGCAGGGCATCGCTAGGGCCGCCACCCCGCTGGACGAAGACTGTCACCGACACCTGTGGATCGTCGTAAGGGGCGTAGGCCGTGAACCAGCCGTGGGTGGGCATGATCCCCTTGGCGTCTTTGGGGCCGGGGAACTCGGCGGTGCCCGTCTTGCCGGCGATCTTCAGGGCGGGGATGTTGAACTTGCGGGCGTCGTCGTTCTCCGGCACCTTCTCCATGCCCCTGCGGATCGTGGCGAGGTTGCTCTCGCTGATGGGCAGGCGGCGAGTCTCCACCGGCTCCACGTTCCGGATGAGGTTGTCCTCGGCGTCGCGGATGGATGCCACGACTCTGGGCTGGAGCAGCCGACCTCCGTTGGCAATGGCGTTGGTCGCGTTGGCCACTTGCAGGGGGGTGGCCAGCACGAAGCCCTGGCCGATCGACATGTTGTAGGTATCGCCCTTCAGCCACTCCTCTCCCCAGACTTCTTGCTTCCACTGCGCGGTGGGAACCAGGCCCTCCAGTTCCCCCGGGAGATCGATGCCCGTGGGGGCGCCGTACCCCAACAGCCGGGCGTAGTCGGCCAACCGCTCGTTTCCCAGCCCCTGGAAGTCCTTGAAGCCCCCTCCCAGGGTCCAGTAGTAGACGTCGCAGGAGTTGGCCAACCCGGTGACGAAGTCCTGGTAGCCATGCACACCCCAGCAGGGCAAGCGGGTGGGCAGGGCCGGATTGTACGGGTTGGGGATCGTCAGGGCGCCCTCGCACAGTATCCTGGTGTTGGCGTTGGCCACACCCTCCTGGAGGGAAGCCGCGGCCGTCACCAGCTTGAAGGTGGAGCCGGGGGGGAAGATGCCGCTGATGGCGTAGTTGATCATCGGCTTGCGGGGATCGTTCATCACCTTCTCTAGCTCGGACGGGCGGACACGCCCCGAGAACAGGTTGTTGTCGAAGCTTGGGAGGCTTACCATCGCGAGGATCTGTCCGTTGCGGGGATCCATCACGATGGCGACTGCGGATTCGGACTTCCCCATCCCCTCCTTCAGGATGCTCTCCACGTCCTTCTGGAGGTCCACGTCGATGCTAAGGGTCAGGTTGCGGCCAGGATCGGGACTATCGATGCTCAGGTCGTTTACGGGGCGCTCGGTGGCGTCCACCTCGTACAGTTTCTTGCCAGGCCGCCCGCGTAGCTCCCGCTCGTAGGTCGCCTCGATCCCCGCAGCGCCGATTCGGTCGTCAGGTTGGTAGGCGGCCTCCTTGTCTTGCTGTCTTGCCGCGAGTTGCTCCTCAGTGATGGGAAGCATGTAGCCCAGAATGTGGGACAAGAGGGCGCCGTACGGGTAGAGGCGGCTGGACTCCGGCTGGACGATGACGCCCGGCAGGCGGAGATGCCTCTCCTCGACGCGCAGCACCACGTCACGCTCCACATCCGACTTGATGATGACGGCAGCGAAGTCGTTCCCCTTCCGCTTGGCCACCTTGTCGGCGATCTCGGCTGGTGCGAGGTTGAGGAGGGCGCCGAGCTCCCGGTAGACCCGGTCCGGGTCGTCCTTCGGGAGGGCGGCGGGGACGATGGAGACCTGGAAGCTGGGGGTGTTGGCTGCCACTATCTTCTGATTGCGATCGTAGACCACCCCGCGAGGGGCCGCGACCTGGGTCGTTCGGTAGCGGTTGACGTTCGCTAGCTCCAGGAAGGTGTGGCCTTCCACTATCTGGAGCCGCCACAGTTGAGCCAGGAGGATGCTGAAGACGAGGACTATCCCGGCGCGTATCAACACGAGCCTCCAGTCGGGCCCTGGCTCCTTCTTGGGATCTTGTGGCTGGGCGAGGGGGCTCCATCGGACGGGTCCAGAGGCTACCATCGCATCTTCTCCTCTTCTCCTGGTGGGGATCCGATGCTCCTAACTAGGGCGAAGGCCAGCGGGGCCAGCAGGGCGTTGAGGACCGCGCCTGGCACGGTCTGGAGGGCGAGGGTGCTGATCCAGTCCACGCTCATTCCAACTGCCTGCAGCGTCAGCATGATGATGCTGTGGTAAACCACGGTCGCCAGGAAGACGGCCACCAGCGGGATGATGAGGTTGGCGCGGTAGACGTTATCCTCACCCAGGCCAGTGGCAAGCCCGATCAGCCCCATCGAAATGGTTGCCGTCCCGAAGGGGACCGCAGAGAGGACGTCGACCAGCAGCCCGCCGAGGAGTCCGGCCAGCAGCCCCTCCTCGCTGCCCCGGACGACGGCGTGTACCACCACCAGCAGCAGCACCAGGTCGGGTCTAGCGGTGAAGATGGTCACCCTGCCGCCCAGGGCAACCTGAAAGACGGCGGCCAGCAGGAGGGCCAGCGTCAGCAGCCCCAGACGTCGTGAGTGCACCGTGCCTCCAAGACGATGTGACGAGCGATGAGTAATGAGTGACCACGGGGGACTACCCTGCTCGATACTCGTTACTCGTCACCCATTGCTCAATCCTTCGGAAAGTCGATGACGGCGTAGATCCGTTCCAGCTTGGATGTGTCCACAGCCGGCTCCAGGATGGCCTCCTGGAACATCTCGATGTTTCGCTTCTGCACCCGCACAACCTTGCCGATGGGCAAGCCCTCCGGGAGGCTGCCGCCGACTCCGGATGTGATCACGAGGTCCCCAGATTGGATTAGTTCCTGTTGGAGGATGTGCCTCATGATCAGGCCTCCCTCTTTGCGTCCGCCGACGATGCCGCTGGCGCGCGACACTGGGTCCTGCACCCGTGCGGCCACGGAGCTGCTGACGTCGGTTACCAGCAGGACGTGGGCGGTGGTGGGCTCCACCTGAATCACGCGGCCGGCGAGCCCTCGCCAGGTGATAATGGCTGTATCCTCGCGTATGCCGTCGTTACTTCCCTTGTCAATAATGATGGTGTTGAGGATGCCCGTGGCGTCGGTGCCCAACTGGCGGACCGGCAGCAACTGTAGCTTGGGATGGGCCTGCTTGAAGTCGAGCATACGGCGCAAGTCTTCGTTTTCCTGCTCCAACTCGCGCATGCGGACCAGCTCGAAGTTCAGGCGGTCGATCTCCTCCCGCTGCTGCGCCACGGTGGAGCGAAGGGTGCCGATGCTGCCGAGGGTGTTCCAGAACTCGTAGAAGGAGTCTGCCAGGCCGGAAATGTAGTAGGTCAGGGGAGCAAGAAGCTGAGTGCCGAGATCCTGTGCTCTGCTTGCGCTGGCCGGCTGGAACACCAAGTAGAGAGCCGCCACCGCGGCCAGAGCGCTAGCCCACCAGGGAATAGGCTTGCGATCCAATGGCCATACCTCTCTGCCGTCGGTGGGTCATCGGCGCCGCGCGCCTCTGTTATCCTGGTTGTCGACCAGCACCCTGCGAAGCATGTCAAGGTCCTCCAAGACGCGGCCGGTGCCTCGCACCACCGACTGGAGGGGGTCCTCGGAGATGTGGACCTCGATGCCGGTCCTCTCGGCGATCAGCCTGTCCAGGCCGGGCAGGAGGGCGCCACCGCCCGCCAGGGTGATGCCGCGGGTCATCATGTCCGCGACCAACTCGGGCGGTGTCTCCTCGATGGTCTCGGTGACCGCTTCCAGTATGGCGCTGATCGACCCGGAGATGGCTTCGCGCACCTCCGCGCTGGTCAGCTCCACCTCTCCGGGTAGCCCGGTGAGGACGTCCCGCCCCCGCACCACGATGCTGCGGTCGTCGGCAGCCGGGTGGGCGCTGCCGGTGGTGATCTTGATCTCCTCGGCCATGCGCTCGCCAATCATCAGGTTGTGCCGCTGCCTGACGTAGAGCATGATGTCCTGGTCCAGCTCGTCGCCAGCGATGCGAATGGAGCGAAGGGCCACCATCCCTCCAAGGGAGATGACGGCCACCTCCGTGGTCCCGCCGCCGATGTCGACGATCATGCTCCCCGATGGCTCGGTGATGGGAAGGCCGGAGCCGATAGCGGCAGCCATCGGCTCCTCGATCAGCAGCGCCTCTCTTGCGCCCGCGCTGCAGGCCGCGTCGTGAACCGCCCTGCGCTCAACCTCGGTGACCCCGCTTGGGATGCCGACGACAACCCTCGGCCTGGGAATCAGCGTGAACTCCTCGTGCACCCTGCCGATGAAGTAGTGGAGCATCTGCTCGGTGACGTCGAAATCGGAGATGACGCCATCTTTGAGTGGCCGTATGGCAACTATATTCGCGGGGGTGCGACCCACCATCCGCTTGGCCTCCGAGCCGATGGCAAGCACCTTCCTGGTCTTCTTGTTGATTGCGACGACGGATGGCTCGTTGATGACTACCCCTTTGCCTCGCACCAGGACCAGGGTGTTGGCGGTGCCCAGATCGATTCCGATGTCCCTGGACATCAAACCAAGGATTGCGTTGAGGGGGCTGAACACGGGCTCCTCCTAGCGTCGAGTCAACGGGGGGTTCAGGGCTGATTTCGGGGCGCTGCGGGGCGGACGGCCGGGCGCCGTGTGCCGCCATCGCGACCCCATCAAGTTGATCAAGAGCGCCGCGATACTATACCACGCTGGCGGAGGAGGGTTCAAGAAAGGAGAAAGGAGCAAAGAGCAACCCGGGACCGGCCCGCTGGCGGCGGAAAGGTCACTCGGGGCAAAGAGGTGCCCCGAGTGACCTTTCCGTGACCGCTCGCTGGTTTCCTTCGCCCGCTCGGACTCTCGCCCTCGCTGGTCGTCAGTCACCTACGGCCGGCTCTCCGCCCGGTTCCGTTCCAACGGCCTGTCAGGCTTTCGCCCTCCCGGCCCGCTGGCCGTCCCGCTTCGGAGTCCCGAACCTCGCTCCGGCTCTTGCGTCTCGGATTCCCCGCTCCGCCGATCTCCTTCGCTCCGTTCGGGTCACTTACCGGATCCCTCGGGGCAAGGTGGACTATACCCGACCTCCCACCGGACTGTCAACTCCCAAAGTGGGAGTTTCGAGCAGTCTGTTAGGACTCAGCACGGTTAGCGGGATTCTACCGTGGTTGCAGGGCATGACAAGGGGGACGGCGAGCCGCCGTCCCCCACGAAACCGTTCCGTGGTCACGCCTTGGCCAGCGCCTGATCCAGGTCCTCGATGATGTCGTGCACGTCCTCGATCCCCACGGAGAGCCGGATGAAGTCCTCTGTCACGCCGGCCGCAAGCTGCTGCTCGGCCGTCAACTGCTGATGGGTGGTGCTGGCGGGGTGGATCACCAGCGACTTGGCGTCACCCACGTTGGCCAGGAGGGAGAGCAACTGGACGCTGTTGATGAAGCGCTTGCCAGCCTCTCGACCTCCCTTTATGCCAAAGCCGATCATGCCGCCGGCCTTCCCGTCGCGCAGGTATCGCTCGGCGAGGCTGTGGGTGGGGTGGGAGGGCAGGCCGGGGTACGCGACCCAGGCTACCTTCGGGTGTTCCTCCAGGAACCGTGCGACCTTCAGGGCGTTGTCGGAGTGCCTCTCCATCCGCAGGGAGAGCGTCTCCAGCCCCTGGAGGAAGAGGAATGCGTTGAAGGGGCTGAGGGCTGCCCCCAGGTCCCTCAGCATCTGCACCCTCGCCTTGACTATGTAGGCGGCGTTGCCGAAGCTGTTCCAGTAGCAGACCCCGTGGTAGCTGGGATCGGGCTCGACCAGCTCGGGGAACTTCCCGTTTGCCCAGTCGAAGCGCCCCGAGTCGACGATGATACCGCCGATGGAGGTACCGTGGCCGCCGATGTACTTGGTGGCGGAGTGGATCACGAGGTCCGCGCCGAAGTCGAATGGACGGCAGAGGTAGGGACTGGCGAAGGTGTTGTCGACGATCAAGGGGACTCCGGCCTCGTGGGCGATCGCCGCGACTGCCTCGATGTCCAGCACGTCCAGCTTCGGGTTGCCGATGGTCTCGGCGTAGAGGGCCCTCGTCCGGTCGGTGATGGCGCGGCGGAAGTTCTCGGGATCGGAAGAGTCCACGAAGCGGGTGGAGATCCCCATCTTGGGCAGGGTGACGGCGAACAGGTTGTAGGTGCCGCCGTAAAGGCTGCTGGCGGCGACGAGTTCGTCGCCGGCCCGCAGGATGTTCAGCAGGGCCAGGGTCTCGGCGGCCTGCCCGGAGGCGACCGCCAGCGCGCCGATGCCGCCCTCGAGGAGCGCGACTCGCTTCTCGAATACGTCGGTGGTCGGGTTCATGATCCGAGTGTAGATGTTGCCCGCCTTCTCGAGGGAGAAAAGGCTCGCGGCGTGATCGGCGTCCTGGAACACGTAGGAGGTGGTCTGGTAGATGGGGACCGCCCGGGACCCGGTGGCGGGGTCGGGTTGCTGGCCCCCGTGCAGCGCGAGGGTGTCGAATCGCCAAGACTGCTTGCTCATGATGCTCTCCTCACTGCGGATAGGGCTGAAGGCCTGCCACGAAACGCGCGATTTCCGATCGGAATAGTCGACTATATGGTGGCGAGAGTATAGCCGCGCTGCGCGCCACTGTCAACTGCTCTGTGGCTTTAGGATACGGCATTCCACGGGTCACGCGCCACGCGGGGGCGATCCTCTGGCTCCCGCCGCGTGTCCAGTCGGGAGGGGGCAGGCCGCGAGTGCCTTGGGGGACGTCTGCGTCCGTGTAGCGGCCACAGCGCGGAGCACCTTCAGGCTGCTCTCTGGCTAGAGGTCCCGGCGGTCCTGGAGGTGTCGTCCTGGTGGCCGAGGTAGGTGGGTCAGTTGAAGCCCAGGCCCTTTTCCTTCAGGCTGATCCAGCGATCGCCTCGCCCGATGATCAGGTGGTCCAGCAGTTCCACGTCCAGCAGCTTGCCGGCTTCCACCGCCTGACGTGTCACCTGGATGTCGTCTCGGGAGGGGGAGGGGTCGCCCGATGGGTGGTTATGGACGACGATGATGGCCGCGCAGTTCTGGCGGATGGCCTCTTTGAACAGCTCGCCCACCCGAATCAGAGAGCTGTTCAGGCTGCCCTTGTAGACCTCGTGGAGCCCCAGGACGTGGTTCTTAGTGTTCAGCAGGAGGACCTTGAGGTGTTCTTGCTCAAGCAGTCCCATGTCCATCACCAAGTGAGCTGCGTCTGCGGGGCATCGGATGGCAGGGCGATCGAGGTCGGGGGCGGTGAGCAGCCGTCTTCCCAGTTCCAAGCACGCCTTCAGTTCGACGGCGCGCACCGGGCCGATACCCGGCACCAGGCAAAGGTCCTCCGTCGAGGCTCGGGCCAGGCCGGCCAGTCCTCCGAATTGGCGGAGCAACGTCTGTGCGACCTGGAGCACATTCAGCTTCGAAGTGCCGCTGCCGATCAGGATGGCCAGCAACTCGTGGTTGGAGAGGGAGGCGGCACCGAGGGTGGCCAGCCGCTCGCGAGGGCGGTCCTCGGGTAGCATCTCCTTGACGCCAAGGCTGTACTCCACAGCCTCGGAAGCCATGGTCCACCTCCATCATAGAAGTAGATGTACTGCAGTATAGCACACGGTGGGTGGTATCATTTGGAGGAAGCAATCGGGATGTAGGCTCGAGGGCCGGCGGATTGCCGCCGGCCTCGGGAGGAGGCGATAGGATGGTATTCCCGCAGGCGACGAGGATCGTGTTCATGGGGACGGCCCGCTTCGCCGTGCCTTCTTTGGAGGCTCTGGTCAGGGAGGGGTATGGGGTGGTGGCGGTGTTCACACAACCACCGAGGCCGGCGGGGCGGGGGCGGAGGCTGACTGCCCCGCCCGTGCTAATGGCGGCGGAGCGGCTGGGTCTGTCTGTGCAGACCCCGGAGAGGGTGAGGGCGCCCGAGGTGGTGAAGTCGATGGCCGAGCTGAAGCCGGACCTGATCGTCGTAGCGGCGTACGCGCAGATACTCCCGAAGGCGTTGCTGGATGTTCCCAGAAAGGGGTGTGTCAACGTCCACGCCTCCCTTCTGCCTCGCTGGCGGGGCGCCTCGCCGATCCAGGCCGCGATCCTGGCGGGTGACGAGATCACCGGCGTCACCATCATCCTGATGGAGCCCGGTCTGGACACGGGGCCGATCCTGTCGCAGCGTGAGACGCGCATCGAGGAGCAGGACACCGCCGCGACCCTGGAGGAACGGTTGTCGCACTTGGGGGCGGAGTTGCTGGTATCGACTCTGCCTCCGTACTTGGATGGCACGCTGCGTCCGGTTCCGCAGGACGAAAGCCGGGCAACCTACGCGCCTATCATCAAGAAGGAGGCGGGGCTGATAGAGTGGTCGCGGCCGGCGAGGGAGATCTGGCGCGCCAATCGGGCCTATACCCCCTGGCCTGGGACGTACACCTACTGGAAGGGGAAGATGCTCAAGGTGGTTTCCTGCTGGCCGGAGGAAGGGGCGACCGCTGGCGAGCCTCCTGGCACGGTGGTTCCACTGGACGGCAGCAGAGGGGCCGGCGTCGTCACCGGTGGCGGCACGTTGCGGTTGCTGGAGGTGGCGCTGGAGGGTAGCCGGCCCATGGGGATCCGGGAGTTCCTGCTCGGCCACCGGGACTTCATTGGGAGCCGGGTCGGCTGAGGGCAGAGCATCTCAGTTTTGCCTTGTGGACGGGCGCGGCCTGTGCTAGTATCTAGTGTGGTTAAGAGGAGCTTTCTGCCGTAGTAGCGGTGGAAACGGGAGGACCGATAGGATGTTTTACTTCGATCCAATGTACTTCGTCTTCGCCCTTCCGCCTATGCTGCTGGTGCTGTGGGCGCAAAGCAGGGTAAAGGGTGCGTATGCAAAGTACTCTCAGATACGCAACATGGCGAATCTGACGGGTGCGCAGGTAGCGCGCATCCTGTTGCAGACGAGGGGATTGGAGCACATCACCGTGGAGCCGGTAGGGGGGGAGCTGTCCGACCACTACGATCCCACCTCGAAGGTCCTGAGGCTATCCGAAGGGGTGTATTCCAGTCCTTCGGTGGCTGCGATGGGCATCGTCGCCCACGAGGTTGGGCACGCGGTGCAGGATGCAGTGGGGTACGTGCCGCTGCGGCTAAGGTCTGCCCTGGTCCCCGCGGTGAACCTCGGCTCCACCCTGGGGTACATCTTCTTCTTTGCCGGATTGGTGATCAACTGGACTGGGCTCGCCTGGTTGGGGATTGGGTTCTTCTCCCTGGGTGTGGTCTTCGCTCTGGCGACCCTGCCGGTGGAGTACAACGCCAGCAACAGGGCCCTGGCGCTGCTGAAGGGCAACGGCCTCGTCAGCGTGGAGGAGTACCAGGGTGCCAAGGACGTGCTGTCCGCGGCGGCCCTCACCTACGTGGCTGCGGTGGCCGCGGCCCTCGGTAGCCTGCTCTACTACGTCTGGTTGCTGATGGGGCGCAGGGAAGAGTAGAGTCTGAGCACGACTCCAACTCCAATCGAAGCGAGGGCGGCTCCCCAGTGACCCAGGTCCTGGGGAGCCTTGTCTATCCGGTGGACTCTGACGAGCGAAGATGACTCCGACCAACAGACAGGAAAACCGATCCCTTACCGATATGGATCGGGCCGCCTTGGAGGAGCTTGCGGCTTCGTTGGGCCAGCCCCGGTTTCGGGGCCGGCAGCTCTTCCATTGGGTTCACGGCCGGCTCGAGACCGATCCAAGGGAGATGACCGATCTTCCTCGCTCTTTGCGAATCGAAGCGGCGGAGCGGTACCCGGTGGCCACGGTCGAGTCGGAGAGGGAGTTGGTCTCCGCGGACGGGTCTACCCAGAAGCGGCTCCTTCGGCTGGGTGACGGTAGGCGGGTGGAGGCCGTGCTGATGGAGGCCCCGGCACCTGGCCACGACATCGACCGCTACACCGTGTGCGTCTCCAGCCAGGTGGGCTGCGCCTTGGCGTGCGGCTTCTGCGCCACCGGCCAGATGGGCTTCGGACGCCATCTGTCGCCTGGGGAGATCGTGGAGCAGGTGTACCATTTCGAGAGGGGGTTGCGCCGGGCGCACCCGAGTGGCGCGGAGAGGCGTTTCGTGAGCAACGTCGTCTTCATGGGGATGGGTGAGCCCCTGGCCAACTACGACGCGGTGATCGCGGCGATCCGGCTGCTGATCTCGCCTGATGGGTTAGGGCTCGGGGCCAGGCGGATCACCGTTTCGACGGCGGGCATCGTGCCGGGCATCGACCGCCTGGCCGGGGAAGGACTGCAACTGGGTCTGGCCATCTCGCTCCACGCGCCCACCGACGATCTGCGCGATCGGCTGATGCCGATCAACCGACGCTATCCCGTCGCTCAGTTGCTGCAGGCTGCCGCCCGATACGCGGCGTTCACCGGCCGCCGGGTCACTTACGAGTATGCCCTGATAGAGGGGGTGAACGATCTCCCGATCCAAGCCCGGCAGTTGGCGAAGCTACTGGAGCACCAATTGAGCCACGTGAATCTCATTCCCCTCAATCCTTCCCCCGACTCGAGGCTTCGGGCTTCGGGCCCACGCAGGATCGCGGACTTTCGAAAGGTGCTCGAGGACGCCCGCATCCCATGCACCGTGCGGGAAACCAAGGGGCAGGACATACTGGCGGCCTGCGGCCAGCTACGCTACTCTACGCAGTAACGAGGAACGAGTAGTGAGCGGCGGGTCACCTCGACTCATCACTCGTCACTGATCACCCATCACTCGTCTTGGAGGTGCCCGTGGGGATCAAGATAGCGCCGTCGATCCTGAGCGCAGACTTCTCTAGACTGGGCGAGCAGGTTCGCGCCGCCGAGGAGGCCGGCGCCGATTACATTCACGTCGACGTGATGGATGGGCACTTCGTCCCGAACCTCACCATGGGACCCGGCATCGTGGCGGCCGTCCGGGCTTCGACGTCGCTCCCCGTGGACGTCCATCTGATGATCGAGTCGCCCGAGCGACTGGCCGAGAGCTTCGCGGAGGCGGGTGCGAGCATCCTCACGGTGCACCAGGAGGCGTGCCCCCACCTGGACCACGTGCTCTCTAAGATTCGCAGGCTCGGCCTGCGGGCTGGAGTGGCCATCAACCCGGGTACACCTATCGGCGTGTTGGAGGAGGTGCTGGATCAGGTGGACCTGGTGCTGGTGATGACTGTGAACCCGGGTTTTGGCGGTCAGCGCCTCATCCGGTCCACCGTGGAGAAGGTGCGGCGGCTGGCTGCGCAGATGGCCGCGAGAGGGATCGGTGCCGAACTGGAAGTGGATGGCGGCGTCGACCCGGAGAACGCTGGAGAATTGGTGGCGGCCGGCGCGCGAGTGCTGGTGGCTGGCTCCAGCATCTTCGACCGGCGGGGTACGGTCGCGGCGAACCTGTCGGCGCTGAGGAGGGGGGCGGAGGCGGCCCTCTAAGCAGGCATCCCCATTTCACGTTGACAAACCGGTGCCGATCGGCACCGGTGTCTTGTCTCAACCGTCGTGGAGAAGGGGGTATCTAGGCAGACTTCTGCAGCGTTCGCAGGCAGCGAGTGCAGATCCGGACGCTCTTCTCCGCGTTGCCGATGGTGATGGTGGCCTTCTGGATGTTCGGAAGCCACCGACGGTTTGTCCGGCGCTTGGAGTGGCTGACGTTGTGGCCGTAGCCGACTCCCTTGCCGCAGATCTGGCACAGAGCCAAGGTGTCACCCCCTTCGTCGTTCCCGTAGTGCAGCCCCGGCACAATGCAGGCAGGCCCTTCAACAAGAACCTGCCTGGGCAACTCGACTGCCGGGCTAACCGCCGTTATAATAGCACAGGGCCCGACCCTTGGCAATCGGAGCCAATCCAATGTCGGCGGGGATGCAGATGCCAGACGCAGAGAAGCTAGGAAGGATCGAGATAAGCCAGAGGGCGATCGCATCTATCGCTGCGGACGCCGTACTGCGATCGTACGGGGTCGTCGGGATGGCTTCGGCGAGGCTCAAGGATGGTCTCGCGGAGATGCTCAGGAGGGAGCACCTGGAGCGCGGCGTCGTGGTGCACCTGAGGGATGGTCAGATCACGATCGATCTGTACGTGATCGTCGAGTACGGCACCCGCGTTTCAGAGGTCGGCCGCAACATCGCGCAGAGCGTCAAGTTCGCGGTGGAGAAAGCGATCGGCATGCCTGTGGCCCGGGTCAACGTGAACGTGCAGGGCCTGCGGATCAGCGACCAAGCCTAGCGGCGAGGACCTTCTTCTTGCCTTCCCCAACCTTCGATCTCTGGATGAAAAGTGGCAGAACAGGACAAAGTTGTTAGCACGCTGCGGATCAGCGGCAGCGTCCTGCGGCAGATGCTGGAGGTCGGCACCGCTCTCCTGGAAGAGAACGTTGAACTGGTCAACTCCCTGAACGTGTTTCCTGTTCCGGACGGTGACACCGGCACCAACATGCTTCTGACCATGCAGTCAGCCCTCGAGGAAATGTCCAAGTCCGGCGACGCAGAGCTCGGTGCCGTGGCACACGCTGCCGCCCATGGGTCGCTGATGGGGGCGAGAGGCAACTCGGGGGTGATCCTTTCCCAGATCCTTCGGGGTATGGCTCGGCACATCGACGGCAAGCGACAGTTGGACGGCGCGGACCTGGCGGCGGCCCTGAAGGAAGGGGCCAATACCGCCTACCGGGGCATAGGCAAGCCGGTGGAGGGAACCATCCTCACCGTCGCCAGGGAGGCGGCGGACGCGGCGCTGAGCGCTTCCCAAGAGGAGCGGAGCGTCGAGCACGTGCTGCGGCGCGCCGTCGAAGCGGCACATGTCTCGCTGGCCGGTACCCCGAATCTCCTCCACACCCTCAGAGAGGCGGGGGTGGTGGACGCCGGAGGGCAGGGCTACATTCTGCTGTTAGAGGGCGCCCTCATGTTCCTCACCGGCGAGCGTATGCCCCCTCCCGCCGCAGAAGCCCACAAGACCGCGCAGGGTGCCCTCTCGGTAGTCCCATCCGGCGAGTTCGGCTACTGCACCGAACTGCTGCTGCGCGGGGAGAGTCTGCAGGTAGACGAGTTGCGGCGGCAGTTGGAGGCGATCGGCGACTCGGTTCTCGTCGTGGGCGAAGAGGATCTGGTGCATATCCACGTACACACCCACCACCCTGGGGATGTTCTCAACTTGGCGTCCAGGTTCGGGACCATGGACAAGATCAAGGTGGAGAACATGCAGATCCAGCACACCGCCTTCGTCGGTGGGCTGACGGGAAGCGAGCCCTCGAGACCCGTCGTGTCGCCCGAGGCCGTGGGGGTGGTCGCGGTGGCGGCAGGTTCGGGGCTGGCGAGGGTTTTCAAAGACCTGGGCGCGGCCTCGGTGGTGGCTGGCGGCCAGAGCATGAACCCCAGCATCGAGGAACTGGTGCACGGAGCCGGTGCCTCTGGCTGCGGCAAGGTGATTCTGCTGCCCAACAACCCCAACGTCGTGATGACGGCTCAGCAGGCTCAGGCCCTCTCTCACGCTGAGATCCGGGTGATCCCAACGCGCACCATCTGCGAGGGCATCGCCGCTATGGTGGCCTTCAACCCAGTATCGGACCTGGAGACCAACGTGGCGGCCATGACCGGTGCCATCGCCGCGGTTCAGAGCATCGAGCTGACTCGGGCGGTCCGGACGACCCGGGTGAACGGACTGCAGATCGAGGAGGGGCAGGCGATTGGCCTGCTGAACGGGAAGCTCGTGCATGCTGGCGACTCTCTAGCCGACGTGGTCTTGAAGGTGCTGGAGATGGCCGAGGCCGGCGAGCGCGAGGTCGTGACGGTCTACTACGGCGAAGGGGTCTCCATCGACGAGGCCGAGTCCGTCGCCACGGCTATCCAGCAGGTGTGGCCTGCCCTCGCGGTCGAGGTGGTGGATGGTGGCCAGCCCCACTACCCGTACATCATATCCGTCGAATAGCCATCTCTCTGGGAGTAGTTCACGGATCCTGTCTGTGGACTACTCTGTTCAGTAGGCCGGAGTCAGGAGGCAGAGTGACCAAGGTCCGGATCGTGACAGACAGCACCGCCGACCTGGACGAGGGGGAAATCGAGCGGTTGGGGATTACGGTGGTCCCGCTCAACGTCCACTGGAACGGTGACACCTATCAGGACAAGGTAGAGCTGAGCGTGGACGAGTTCTACCGGAGGCTGCGGGAGGAGAAAGGGACGCCTCGGACGTCCCAGCCGTCGGCGGGCCAGTTCGAGAGCGCCTATCGCGGTCTGCTGGCGGATGCCGAAGGGATCCTCTCCATCCACATCTCTTCGAAGCTCAGCGGCACCATCAACTCCGCTCAACTGGCGGCGCAGCAAGTCGGGACGGGCCGGATCGTAGTGATCGACTCCCTGTTCACCGCGTTCGCTTTGGGTTTCCTGGTGGAACGGGCGGCTCGTCTGGCCCAGGAGGGGGCGTCGCTAGCCGAGTGCGCGGCCCTCGTGCAGGGGCTCATCCCCCGCATCAGGCTTGTTGCCGCCGTGGACACCCTGGAGTTCCTGCGGCGCGGGGGCAGGATCGGAAGGGCTCAGGCGTTCGCCGGAAACCTCCTTTCCATCAAGCTGATCTTCTCGATCCAGGAAGGCGAGGTGGTTCCGCTCGATCGGGTGCGCACGCGAGCTGGTGCGATCAAGAGGACCGCCGAAGCGGTGCGGGCGTGGGGGGCGGTGGAGGAACTGGCCGTCCTGTACGGAGACGATCCCGCCCCGGCAGAGGAACTCGTGGGGCAGCTTCGGGCAGCGCAACACGGGCTTACCGCGCGCCGAGGAAGGATAGGCCCGGTCCTCGGCACCCACACGGGGCCCGGGGTGTTTGGCGTCTGCGCGGTGCTTCCGCCCGAGTAGCACGGCGCGCCGCGCTCGCGCTGCGTCCAGTGGGGAGAGTATCCATCGGCTACGACATCGCCGCTTGTCGGCAGGAGGGGATGTGGCAAAGGTACGGATCGTCACCGATAGCACCGCCGACATGGACGACGGCGACGTAGAGAGGCTGGGGATCTCAGTAGTACCGCTCAACGTCCACTGGAACGAGAAGACCTATCGAGACAAGGTGGATCTCACCATCGACGAGTTCTACCAGAAGCTCCGGGAGGAGAAGGGGGCGCCCAGAACCTCTCAGCCTTCGGTGGGGCAGTTCGAGGAGCTGTATCGGGAGTTGCTTGCGGAGGCGGATTCTATCGTCTCCATCCACATCTCCAGCAAGATCAGCGGGACCTGCAACGCCGCGCAGGTGGCGGCGCAGCACGTGGCGCCGGAACGGATCGCGGTGGTCGACTCGCGGATACTGTGCTACTCCCTGGGTGTGCTGGCGACGCGCACCGCACAGATGGCTCAGGGAGGTGCGTCACTTCCCGAGTGTGTGGCCTACGCCGAGGCGCTGGTGCCGAGGCTGAGGCTGTTCGCTGCCGCGGATACCCTGGAGTACCTGCGTAGGGGTGGGAGACTGACCCGCGCGCAGGCATTTGCCGGGACTCTGCTATCCATCAAGCCCCTGATCCAGTTGGTGGATGGGGAGATCATCCCGGCCGAGAGGGTCCGCACCCGCGCCGCCGCGATCAAGAAGATGGCGGAGTTGGTCATCGGCCTGGGTTCGCTGGAGGAAGCGGCGGTCTTGTACGCGGACGACCCCGAGCCCGCTGAACAGCTCTATCGGATGCTTCGGGGCGCCTATCCGGAGCTTCCCATCAGAAGAGGGAGGACCGGCGCCGTCGTCGGGGCACACAACGGCCCAGGCCTGTACGGCGTCTACGCCCTGCTGGCGGAGTAGCCTCGCCGATCGGGGATGGCAGGAGGAGCCGTGATCAGGGTAAGGGTTGTTACCGATAGCACCGCCGACCTGGATCCTGAAGAGGCCGACCGACTGGGGATAACGATGGTCCCCTTGAGGATCAGCTGGAACGGAGAGAGCTTCCGGGACAAGGTCGATCTATCCATCGGCGACTTCTATCGCAAGCTCAAGGAGGAGCAAGGCGTACCCAGAAGCTCCCAGCCTCCCGTGGGTGAGTTCGAGGATGTGTACCGCCGACTGTTGGAGGAGTGCGAGGGCATCGTCTCCATCCACCTGTCTGGGGGGCTGAGCGGGACGGTGAACGCTGCCCGAACGGCCGCGCTGGCTGTGGCGCCGGAGTCGATCGCCGTTCTGGACAGCCGCTCCATCAGCTTTGCCACTGGCGTGGTGGCGCTGAGGGTTGCCCGGCTGGCGGAGCGGGGGGCCTCTCTTGCTGAGTGCGTCGCCCTCGCTGAGGATCTCATCCCCCGACTCCGGTTATACTGCATCCTGGATACCCTGGAGTACCTGCGCCGGGGTGGCCGGATCGGCCGCGCGCAGGCCATCGCCGGCTCCCTTCTCTCCATCAAGCCTATCGTCTACCTCGACGATGGGCTGGTCGAGCCTGCCGAGCGTGTGCGCACGATGGGCGCGGCCGTCAGACGCACGGCCGAGTTAGTCGATGCGCAGGGTCCCCTGGAGGAACTGGCCGTGCTGTACGGTGACGATCCCACCTGGGCAGAGAAGCTGCGGGACATGCTGCAGCGGTCTCACCCGGACCTGGAAGTGAAGTTCGGCAGAACCGGCTCGACCGTCGGGACGCACACGGGCCCCGGCGTGCTGGGGGCCGTGTTTGTGCTGGCGAAGTGAGAGGCTGGCTGGGGACCTCGCCGGCCTGGGGCTGATTGCGGATGGTTGCTGTCGATGGCTAACTCTCGGGCATCGGGTCCGATGTGGAAGGGGCGAGACGAGCTGCTGAAGCTGTGGTCGACCGCCCAGAAGATCCTGAGCCAGGAGTTGCGCATCGGATGCGCTGACCGCACGGTGTACGGGGGACTGGAGAAGTTCCTCGCCAACTGGTCGGCCTCCCTCTCCTCGCTGGAGACCTCCTATCCCACCTGGCCCGAGGCGAGGCACGTGACGGGGCTTCTGCAGGCTTACGGGCAACGGAGCCCCGAGGAACGGGCAGAGCGGGTGCGGGGCGCCCTGGATCTGATAGCCGAGGTGCTCCATCGGGTCTCCACGCTCTCTGCACCCAGCGAAAGCGCGCGGGCGCTGTCGGTTGCCGATGAGGCGGCAGGGCTGTCGCCCCGTCGGCGTGCCGGGTTGCCCGTCGATGCGCCTCCCAAGTCGAGAGGCAGAGGCGAGGCATCCACCGCCTCCCCATCTCCCGCATCTCGCGTCCTCGGGTCTGCCCGCCCCCGCGCGCCTCGGACTGCCAACCTGGCGCTGGATGATCCCATCCTGGCCGTGAAGGGCGTCGGCAAACAGCGGGCCTCGCTGCTGGCGAAGCTGGGCATCCAGCGTATCAGGGACCTCCTCCTGCACTTCCCCAGGGACTACCGCGATTTCCGCCCCGTCAAACGGATCGCCGAGCTCATGTACGGCGAAACCGCCAGCATCGTGGGGGTGGTGGAGGACGTTCAGGTGGTGCCCGGGCCCCACAAGCGGGTGCGAACGACGCTGAAGGTCAGAGACGACAGCGGAAGGATCGCCGCCACCTGGTTCCGATACGGTTACGCAGGGATGCGACTTGCCCCCAACAGCCGCATTGCCCTTGCAGGCACCACGTCCGGTTACGGGGGATACCTCTCCTTCGAGAGCCCCGATTGGGAGCCCGCGGATCGGCCGCCCCTCCACACTCGGCGCCTGGTGCCGGTGTACCCCCTCACGGAAGGAGTCTCCGACTATTGGCTCCGGGAGTTGATGGCGGAGGTCGTGCCGTCCTACGCCCCCCGGTTGGAGGAGTACCTGCCGGAGTGGCTCATCCGAAAGTACGGGCTGGCCTCACTGCCGGAAGCGGTGGCGCGGGTGCACTTCCCCAACAGCCAAGAGGAGCTGGACGAGGCCAAGGGCCGCTTGGCGTTCGACGAGCTGTTCCTGGTGCAGGTGGCCGCGCTGAAGAGTCGGGCCGAGTGGCAATCGGGCTCCGGCGCGCCGGGCTTGAGGCTGGGGGACGACCTCCTGGAGGGTTTCCTGGGCAGCCAGCCGTTCGCCCTGACCGGTGCCCAGCGGCGGGTGGTAGGGGAGATTCTGGCGGATCTGGGGCACTCCCGTCCCATGACGCGGCTGCTCCAGGGGGAGGTGGGATCGGGAAAGACTATCGTCGCCGCCGTCGCCATGCTTGCTGCCGTGGCCGGCGGGTACCAGGTGGCGTTGATGGCCCCCACGGAGATCCTGGCCGAGCAGCACGCGCGCACGCTGTCGGAGGCCTTCGGAAGAGGGGCGGAGGCCCTGTTGCGTGCCCTCGGACGTCCGCTGCGGCTGGAGCTGCTGACTGGTGCGTCGCGTAAGGCCGAGAGGGAGCGGGTGTATCGGGGGGTGGCCGACGGTGAGGTGGACGTGCTGGTGGGGACTCAGGCCATCATCCAGGAGGGGCTGGGCTTCCGCCGTCTGGGGCTGGCAGTGATCGACGAGCAGCACCGCTTCGGGGTTGCCCAGAGGAGCGCCTTGCGGGAGAAAGGCGGCACGCCCCACCTGCTGGTGATGACCGCCACCCCCATTCCCCGCACGATGGCCCTGGTGATCTACGGGGACCTGGATCTCTCGGTGATCGACGAGCTTCCGCCGGGGAGACAGCCGGTAAGGACCCATCTGCTGAGGGCTCCGGAGCGGAAGCACGCCTACGAGCGCATCCGGAGAGAGGTGGAGAAGGGGCGGCAGGCATTCATCATTTGCCCACTGGTGGAAGACAGCCCCCATTTGGAGGTTCGGGCTGCCACTGGCGAGTACGAGCGGCTGCAGCGAGGCGAGCTGTCTGGCCTCCGGCTGGCGCTTCTCCACGGACGGATGCGCCCGGCCGAGAAGGACCGGATCATGCTGGATTTCCGCAACGGCGATTACGACGTGCTGGTATCCACCTCGGTGGTGGAGGTTGGGATAGACGTGCCCAACGCGACTGTGATGCTGGTGGAGGGGGCGGACCGCTTCGGCTTGGCGCAACTGCATCAGTTTCGAGGGCGGGTGGGCAGAGGACAGTATCCATCCGACTGCATTCTCCTGACGGATGCCAGCGACCCCGAGGTGCTGGATCGGCTTCAGATGGTGGCCGCGGTCTCAGATGGCTTCAAGCTGGCCGACGAGGACTTGAGGTTGCGGGGCCCGGGGGAGTACTTCGGGCTGAGGCAGAGCGGCTTCCCGGACTTCCGCATGGCGGACCTGCGGGACCTCCGGTTGATAGAGCGGGCGCGCGAGGCTGCCACGGAGCTGCTGGGGCGTGATCCCGAGCTGTCTCGGCCGGAGCATCGGGCGCTGGCGCAGAAGGTGGAGGATCTCAGGATGGCGGGGAGTTCGTGAGTAGATGAGGGTGATCGCGGGTATCGCCAGGGGACATCCCCTCAGGAGCATCGAGAGCCCGAAGGTGCGGCCGACCGCGGACAAGGTGAAGGGTGCCATCTTCTCCATGCTGGAGTCCATCGCCTACAAACGAGGACTGGTGGAGCCAGGCTACCTGGCGAGGGTGGAGGAAGGGGAGCTGGCCTTCCCGTGGCGCACCGTGCTGGATCTCTACGCCGGGAGCGGGGCACTGGGGATCGAGGCTCTGAGCCGGGGCGCGGCGATGGCGGATTTCGTGGAGGCCGATCCCCGGGCGAGGGAGGCGATCGTCGAGAACCTGAGGCGGACCGGGCTGGCATCGCGCGCCCGAGTCCACGGGATGAGGGCGGAAGCGGCCATCTCGACATTTAAGCACCCCTATGATTTAATACTGATGGATCCCCCCTACGATGATCCCGCCGCCGAGACGGTCTTCACTCTGCTATGCGAGTCAGCGCTAGTTGGGCCATCCACCTACCTGGTGCTGGAGCACTCCAGGCAGCGTACTGTACCTTCCAGGTGTGGGCCGCTGACTCTGATCAAGTCGCGGTATCATGGGAGGACCGGCATCAGCATCTATGCTGCTGGCCAACAGGAGTGAGACTTGCGAGTTGCCATTTATCCTGGTACCTTCGATCCCTTCCACAATGGCCATCTAGACATAGCGCGGCGGGCATCGAGGCTGTTCGACAAGCTGATAGTGGCGGTGTACGAGCACCCCGAGAAGAACGCCCTGTTCTCCGCGAGGGAGCGACTGGAGATCGCGCGAAAGTCATGCGAATCCATCTCGAACGTGGAGGTGGAGAGCTTCTCCGGTCTCGCAGTGGAGTACGCCAGGACGAAGAATGCCTGCGCACTGGTGCGGGGGCTGAGGGCCATCTCCGACTTCGAGTTCGAGTTCGAGATTGCCCACATGAACCGGAAGCTGAATCCAGACATAGAGGCCACGTTCATGATGACCAGTCTCCCGTACGCCTTCCTGCGCTCGAGCATAGTCAAGGAGATCGCCAAGCTCGGCGGGTCGCTGGAAGGGCTGGTCCCCCGGCACGTGGAGGCCGCGCTGCGGCGGAAGTATGAGGCGCGTGCCCGGGCTGGAGGGCTGCCGACCAGCAGCCTGGTGCCTTGAGCGAGGACTGGGGCCCGAGGACAGAGGGCTGAGTTGGATTCCCTCAGCCCTCTGTCCTTCGTCCTGTCGACGGCGGTGGCGGGGATTAGAGGTGACCAAGATGGACATCATGTATCTGCTGGACCGACTGGAGACAGTGCTCACCACCGGCTCCCGCATCCCCCTCAGCGGGAAGACCGTGGTGGACGAGCACGAGTGTCTCGACATAATCGACCAGATGCGGGTAGCTATCCCCGAGGAGGTCAAGCAGGCCAAGAAGATGCAGGGGGAGCGAGAGCGGCTGCTCCAGGAGGCTGAGGAGCGCGCATCGCGGATCGTGGCTCACGCTCAGGAGCAGGCCTCCAGCATGGCCCAGCAGCACGAGATAGTGAGGGTGGCGGAGGCAAAGGCCAGGCGGATCCTGGAGGAGGCCGAGGCGGAAGCTCGCGAGCGGCGCGAGGGCGCCGACCGGTACGCCGCAGAGTCGTTGGCGGAACTGGAAAGCCGATTGACCGAGTTGCTGGGCATAGTCAGAAACGGCATCCGGGCTTTGGATCGCGAGGAGTGGAGGAACGGCCGCAAGGTCGATAGCAGGGAGCAGACGGCGAAGACCGAACTGTAGGATCCCCCAGTGGACGCCGTCGGCTGGTCCCACTGGATCGCCGCCGGGGCCAGCGGTTTCTTGACGCTTAGAGCGGGCGACCGTATAATTATCCAGGGCTCGCCGACGGCGGCCTTCTTATTATGCGCGACGTTCTTGGATGGCGCTCTATCGGGACACCCACCGAGGGACACAGGTCAAGGGCGGATCGAAACACGGATGTGATTCGCTGTGATTGCATTCAACGTAGCTCAATTGCTCAAGGCCGACACCGGTACCGTCAGGCGAGTGGAGGTCAACGAGCTGGATCCGGATCTGGCAGCCGACCTGCACTTCGTCTCACCGACCGTTGGATCGCTACGACTCATGCGGACGTCCGCCGGAATCCTGGTCACCGGGAAGCTGACTCAGCGCGTGGAGGCGACCTGTTCCCGTTGCCTCGAGACCTTCGTGAGGGAGCAGACCATCGAGATCGACGACGAGTTCGTCCCGGTGGTCGACGTCAACACCGGCCTCGGGCTGCCAGAGCCCAGTGACATCGATGCATTCAGGGTGACCTCTGATCATGTGTTGGACCTGCGCGAGGCGATAAGACAGTACGCGATAGTGGAGAGCCCGCTTCAGCCCCTTTGTGATGAGGGTTGCAGGGGCCTCTGCCCCAGTTGCGGAGCCAATCTCAACCTGGGCGCGTGTGGTTGCCAACCGGTGCCTGCGGCGCCCCCCAAGGGAAGCCTGGGGGCGTTGCTGTTGGAGCGGTTGCGCGAGGCGGGATTCAAGCCAGAACAGGAGTAGACTGAATTGGGTGCTCTACCTAAGAAGAAGATCTCTCATTCGGCTCAGGGCAAGCGAAGGAGCCATCTGGGCATCGAGATGCCCAGCCTGATGGCGTGCCCTCAGTGCCACGAGTTGAAGCTGCCCCACCACGTGTGCCCCAACTGCGGCACCTACAAGGGCGAGCAGGTTCTCCAGGTCAAACCAAGGAAGAGCGAGGGCTAGAAGCTGGCTCGGAAAGTCGCTTTCGTTTTCCCTGGGCAGGGTGCCCAGCGAGTTGGGATGGGGGCGAGCCTCTGGCAGTGCAGTTCGGCGGCGAAGAGTGTCTTCTCCGAGGCCGACCGTGCCACTGGCATGCCTCTGACCCAGGTGTGCTTCGAGGGGCCCGCCGAGCGGCTTACCGACACGGCGCAGGCCCAACCGGGTGTGGTTGCCGTAAGCCTGGCGGCCGCCGGGGCGCTGAGAGAGTCGCTCGACCGCGAAGGAGTGCAGTTCGAACCCGTCGTCTGCGCCGGCCACAGCGTTGGGGAACTGGCGGCGCTGGCCTTTGCGGGGGCGGTGTCGTTGGGCGATGGCCTCCGGCTCGTGGCTGCCCGTGGCAGGTTGATGGCCGAGGCGTCGGCGGTCGCCGATGGCTCCATGGCCGCGGTTCTCGGTCTGGACGAGGCCGCGCTAGTCGACGTGTGTGCCAGGGCCACCGCTGAGGTGGGCACCACTGTGCAGGTGGCGAACCTGAACGCCCCCGGCCAGGTGGTTATCTCGGGCAACAGGCGGGCTTTGGCGCGCGCGGGCGAACTGGCGCGGGCGGCAGGAGCTCGTAGGATCGTCGAGTTGGACGTGAGTGGCCCCTTCCACTCTGTCTACATGCAGCCAGCCGCCGACAGCTTCGGGCCCATCGTGGCGGCAACGTCGATCGTATCCCCCGGCGTTCCTATCGTTCTCAATGTGACAGCCGAGCCATCCGATGATCCGGAGGAGATCCGGCGCGAGTTGGTGGTGCAGGTGACCCAACCGGTTCGATGGTCGGATTCCGTGAAGGCCATGGTGGACATGGGGTGCGACGTCTTCGTCGAGCTGGGGCCCGGCCAGGTCCTGAGCGGCCTGATCAGAAGGATCGCGAAAGAGGCCCTCGTCTTGAACGTGGAGGATGAGGACAGCCTGCGCGCCGCATCCGAAAAGCTTGGCCAGCTACTGTAACTGCATGGCGCCATCCTCGTCCCGTGAACGTGCTCTCGGCGCCTTCACGCCTCTCCCGTAGCGGGTGAGCGCATTCACCTCCCCAAGGAGTTGCCCATGGAAGACTCTAGCAAGGTTGCCCTTGTGACCGGTGGCTCGCGAGGTATAGGCAGGGCCGTGGCCCTGCGCTTGTCCCGCGAGGGGGTGGCCGTTGTGGTGAACTACGTTTCCAGCGAGGCCGCCGCCCGAGAGGTCGTGGATGTGGTGACGTCCCAGGGTGGGAGGGCCTTGGCGGTTCGAGCCAACGTGGCGGTCGCAGCGGAGGCCGAGGCTATGGTGGAGCGGGTGGTGGGCGAGTTCGGCAGGCTCGACATCCTGGTGAACAACGCTGGGATCACCCGAGACGGCCTGCTGATGCGAATGGCTGAGCAGGACTGGGACGCAGTGTTGGACACCAACCTCAAGGGGGCCTACGCCTGCACCAAGGCCGCGCTGCGCTCCATGATGAAGCGTCGGTACGGCCGCATCGTCAACGTCAGCTCCGTGGCCGGCCTCATGGGCAACGCGGGCCAGGCGAACTACTCTGCCTCGAAGGCGGGGCTGCTCGGCTTCACCCGTGCCGTGGCGCGGGAGGTCGCCAGTCGGGGGATCACTGTCAACGCAGTCGCCCCGGGCTATATCGAGACCGAGATCTGGAACGGGGTTCCAGAGTCAGCCAGAAATGGCCTTCTGCAACTGATCCCCCTGGGTAGGCCCGGCACTCCCGAAGAGGTTGCCGAGGTGGTCGCCTTTCTCGCCTCGGATTCCGCCCGATACGTCACTGGGCAGGTGGTGGCCGTGGACGGCGGGATGGTGATGAGCTAGTGTTTCGGAAGATCCTTATCGCCAACCGGGGTGAGATCGCCGTCCGGATCATTCGCGCCTGCCGGGAGCTGGGAGTGTCGACCGTGGTCGCCTACTCCGAGGCGGACCGACACTCGTTGGCGGTGGAGATGGCCGACGAGGCTATCTGCATCGGCCCCGCCCCCTCCGACAAGAGCTACCTCAACATCTCCAACGTGGTCAGCGCCGCCCTGGTGAGCGGCGCCGAGGCGATACACCCCGGCTACGGCTTTCTCTCCGAGAACGCATACCTGGCCGAGGTGTGCGAGCAGTGCCAGATAGCCTTCGTCGGCCCGTCGGCGCGGGCCATCGAGCAGTTCCACGACAAGTCGGCCGCCCGGAACCGGATGAGGTCCGCCGGTCTGCCGGTGCTCCCCGGGGTTGACAAGCCGGTGTACACTCTGGATGCCGCGCTGGGGATAGCCGCCGAGATCGGTTTTCCGGTCATGGTGAAGGCTTGCGCGGGCGGCGGGGGCCGGGGTCTACGACCGGCCTACGATGAGGCGGAGCTGGCCCGAAGCTTCCAGATTGCCCAGTCGGAGGCCCAGAGCGCGTTCGGCAGCGCCGGGCTCTATTTGGAAGCTCTGGTGGAGGGTGCGCGGCACGTCGAGGTCCAGGTGCTGGTCGACCGGTACGGGAAGGCGATTCACCTGGGAGAGCGCGATTGCTCCCTCCAGCGGCGCCACCAGAAGATCCTGGAGGAGTCCCCGTGCGTTTCCATCGATCCCGAGGTTCGGCAGGAGATGGGGGCGCGAGCGGCTGCTGCCGCGGCGGCCATAGGGTACGAAGGGGTCGGGACCGTGGAGTTCCTGGTGGACCAGAAGGGTCGCTACCACTTCATCGAGATGAACACACGAATCCAGGTAGAGCACCCGGTTTCGGAGATGACGACGGGGATAGACCTGGTAAAATGGCAGTTGCGCGTCGCGGCCGGGGAGCCGCTGAGTCTGGACCAATCGTCGGTGCGACCGCGGGGCCACGCCATCGAGTGCCGGGTGAACGCGGAGGATCCCGCGAAGGGCTTCGCGCCGCAGTCGGGATTGGTGTCCAGTTGCTCGTTGCCAGGGGGCCCCGGGATTCGGGTCGATACTCACCTGTTCCCCGGCTACCAGATGCCACCCTACTACGATTCCCTTCTGGCGAAGGTGATCGCGTGGGGGAACGACCGCCACGAAGCAGTGTCCAGGATGAGGCGGGCGCTGGAGGAGTTCAAGATCGGCGGAGTCACCACCAACATTCCGTTCCATCTCCGGCTGTTGGCGGATCCGGATTTCCTGTGTGGCCGGTTCGATACGCACTTCGTGGAACGGTGGCTGGCCGCCGAGATGCCTCTTCTAGCTGGAGACGCTCCGTCCGCGGTGGCCAGCGGCGCGTGAGTTGCCGCGAGTCCGTTGGGTTGGGGCGGCTGGCCCTTCTCGCGGAGGGCGAGGCGGACCGGTGCCGACGGTGGGCAGCAAGTCCGGGAGGCGACGGCATGTCGACGGATAGCGATTTCTGCACGGTTAGGATCGCCCCGAGCGTTCTCGCGACCATAGCTGGGCTGACTGCGATGGAGGTGCCTGGGGTCCTCCGGACCAGTGGCGGCTTGGTCAGTGGCGTGAGCAAGCTGGTTGGGCGGGAGGATCCCACCCGAGGCGTAAGGCTGAGGGTGAAAGACGACCAGGTCTACCTCGACATCCACGTTGTCGTGGAGCAGGGGGCCGACCTGGTTCGGGTTGGCAACCAGATCCAGCGGGATGTGGCTCGTGCCATCGACAAGATGGTGGGGCTGCCGGTCGCTGAGATCAACGTGTACGTGCAGGACCTCGAGTAGCGGCTCAACGGGGTTGGACAGATGGCGTCTTCTCAGCGGTTGGTCCGAGGACGAAGGGCGGCTCGAACGCTCGCGTTGCAGGTTCTGTTTGAGGTGGACACCACCGGGCATGGTCCTCAAGAGGTGCTCGCCAGACGGCTTGCCGAGGATGGGCTCGATCCTGAGGCGGCGAAGTACGCCGAGGGGCTGGTCAATGGCGTTCTCCGGCACGTCGAAGCCATCGACGGCCTCATCCAGAAGGCCGCGCCGGCGTGGCCCTTCACGCAGATGGCCGGGATCGACCGCAACATTATACGAATAGCCCTCTACGAGGCGCTTTTTCAGCCCGAGAAGGTGCCCTTCAAAGTGGCCGTCAACGAGGCGGTGGAACTGGCTAAGAAGTTCGGGTCCGAGAGTTCTGGCCGGTTCGTCAACGGCGTTGTTGGAAGGATAGTCTCACAAGAGATCGCCAAGAGTGAGGGCGACAACCCACCCGAGGACACGACCCAGTAGTGAAAGGAGGTGAAGAAGGTGGCTCTAGATGCCCAGGCACAGGCTCGCTTGAAAAAGATCGTGGCGGAGCAGCTCAGCGTCGACGAGGATGACGTGGTTCCGGAGGCCTCGTTCATAGAGGACCTGAACGCGGATTCCCTGGACCTGGTCGAGTTGATCATGACGTTGGAGGAAGAGTTCAACATCAAGATCTCCGACGAGGACGCCGAGAAGATCCAGACTGTTCAGGATGCCATGGATTATCTGCAGGAGCACCTCGACTAAAGGGGGCGCTTTCGAGCTTCAATCCCATAGGTCTCCGCGGGGATTCGGCCGGGTAGTGCGGCTTTTCGGGATCCTCGTCGGAGGCTATGGGGGGAAGTCTATCTGAGAGGGGTAGCAGGGCTAGGAGAAGCGAGGCGAGAAACCAGGCAATGCAAACAGCCCACGAGGAAGAGTTCGAGGGGAAGAAGCTCACCATCATCGAGCACCTGGAGGAGCTGCGAGAGAGGCTTATCAAGTCCGTCTTGGCCCTCCTGGTTGCGACCGCAGCGTCGTTCGCCTTCACCGGAAAGCTGTTGGAGATCCTACTGATCCCCTCTGGGGGCATCAAGCCCGTCTTCCTGAAGCCGACCGAGATGTTTGTCACTTACTTCAAGGTGGCATTGATCGGCGGCGCGGTCTTGGCAATGCCTGTGATCGCCTATCAGGCCATCCGTTTCATCGTGCCTGGGCTCAAGGCGCACGAGAAGAAGTACCTCTTCTTTGTGGTCCCCGCAATGAGCCTCCTCTTCGCGATGGGCGTTGCGTTTGGGTACCTGGTGCTCTTGCCATTCGCCCTGCGATACCTCCTGACCTTCGGCGGCGACATTGCCAGCGCCTTCATTAGCATCGGCGAGTACGTCTCGTTCGTGGTGACCCTGTTGCTCTGGATGGGCGTGGCCTTCGAGCTGCCCATGCTGATCGTCTTCCTCGCGAAGATCGGCATCGTGGATCAGAAGAAGCTGAGCGGCTATCGGAAGTACGCCCTCGTGGGGGCCTTCGTTCTGTCGGCGGTGATCACGCCGACTCCCGATCCCTTCAACCAAACCATGGTGGCGGTGCCGATCTACCTCCTTTACGAGGTTGGGGTATTGTTTGCTCGGCTGGTTCGCTAGCGGCCGGCCATCGGGGGGTGATGCCGTGAGCGGCGGAATCGTGTATGGATGCGTGGCTCCTCATCCCCCCATCCTCGTGCCTGCCGTGGGTGGGCCCAGATCCGAACAGGTGCGCCAGACCCGCGAGGCCATGCGGCAGGTCGCGCGGGAGATCCGCAGACTGGCCCCAGACACCCTCGTGCTGGTGTCCCCTCATGCTCCCATCAACGCTCGCACCATGAGCGTGTGCGTTGCGGGCAGGTACGTCGGCGGCTTCGAGGCTTTCGGTGCTCCCTCGGTCAGGCTCTCGTATCCCGGAGACCCGATCCTCGCGTCCGCGCTGGAGGATGAATGCAAGCTCAGGCGCCTGCCGGTAGTGCGGATCGGCCGCCCCGACGGTAGCTACCGACTCGATCACGGCGCGGGGGTTCCCCTCTACTTCTTGCAGGAGGCAGGGGTTCGCGCTGCCCTGTTGGTGCTCGCCTTCTCGGGGCTGTCGGTGGATGCACACCGCCTGTTCGGCCGCACGGTCGCAGACGTCGCGCGGAGCGTCGGCAGGCGGGTCGCAGTTATCGCCAGCGGTGATCTCTCCCACCGCCTCATCCCGGGTGCCCCGGCCGGCTTCAGCCCCAGAGCTAAGGAGTTCGACGACACCCTCGTGTCCGCCCTTCGCCGGCAGGATCGCGATGGGGTGTTCACGATGGATGAGGATCTCATCTTCGAGGCTGGGGAGTGCGGCTACCGCTCCGTGGTGATAGCACTCGGCGCGATGCCGGAGGCGCAGGTGCAGGTGCTCTCCTACGAGGCGCCGTTCGGGGTGGGCTACCTCGTGGTACGGCTGGAGACGACGTATGCTTCGCACGGGGAGGCGGTCGCGCACGGGGAGTCGCCTGCCCGGGCGAGGGCTCCTTGGGAAGCCGAGGTGCTCGGCCTGGCCCGCCGGGCAGTGGAGAACTACGTGCTGGAGGGCAGGATGATCGAGCCGCCGGCCGAGCCCGCCGGTGTGCTGGGGCAGAGTGCGGGCGTGTTCGTCACTCTGAAGATCGGGAGAGAGTTGCGCGGCTGCATGGGCACGTTCCTGGCGACCGAACCGACTGTGGCGGCGGAGATTGCGCGCAACGCCATTGCGGCCGCGAGCCTGGATCCCCGCTTCCCTCCGGTCGGGCGGGAAGAGCTGCCCTACCTCCACTACTCGGTGGATATCCTCTCACCGCCCGAGCCGATAGAGGACATCGCGGGGCTAGATCCGAAGCGGTATGGGGTGATCGTGCAATCGGGAGCCAGGAGGGGGTTGCTGTTGCCCGATCTTGAGGGTGTGGAGACGGCGGAACTTCAGGTGGAAATCGCCCGCCGGAAGGCCGGGATAGCGCCGGGCGTACCGGTCCAACTGTATCGCTTCACGGTGCGCCGGATCAGTGAGGAAGGATAAGGGGCGGGTCAGCGGGACCCGCCCCTTGTACGCGTTCGATGGGGTGCTACTCCAGATACTCCGCCCGCACGGGAGTGAACACGTCGATGGCAACCGCGTCCTCGATCACCTCGACGGAGTGGACAGCGTTGGGGGGGACGGCATAGCCATCGCCAGCCTTCAAGAGCATCGCCTCCCCCGCTATGTCGAAGCGCAACTGGCCCGAGGCCACGAAGCCGATCTGCTCGTGTGGATGGCTGTGGGCCGGAAGGACGCTACCCTTGGCCAGTTCGAACCGCACGGCCATGACTCGTTCTCCCGCGGTCACCAGCGTGCGCCGTATGCCCGGCAAAGCGTCGACCGTCCTCCTGTCCTCTGCGTGCCAGAAGTAGGCCATGTCTCTCGTCTCCTTACGCCGTCTGATCCTTCAGGTCGTCGACTTCGACGGGGCGTTCCGCCCTCGTCAGCAGGAGAGGGCCCTTTCGATTGCTGATGGTCTCGGCGTTGATGATGCACTTCTTGACGTCGGTGCGAGAAGGGACCTCGTACATGACGTCGAGCAGCACCTCCTCGATGATCGTCCGGAGGCCACGGGCGCCAGTCTTGAGACGCAGCGCCTGCTCGGCCGCGGCCTCGAGTGCGTCTGGAGTGAAGACCAACTCCACCTTGTCCAGGGCGAGGAACTTGGAGTACTGCTTGGTGATGGCGTTCTTCGGCTCGGTCAGGATGCGAACCAGATCCGGCTTGCTGAGCGGATCGATCGACACGGTGATCGGCAGCCGGCCGATGAACTCTGGGATCAGGCCGTAATGGAGCAGATCGTCGGCGATCAACTGGTGGAGCAGGTTGGCCTTCTCCTCCGCGCTGCGCTTCTCTGCGGTGAAGCCGATGGTCCTCTTATTGCCCACCCGCTTGGCCACGATCTCCTCCAACCCCTCGAAAGCCCCGCCGCAGACGAACAGGATGTTGGCGGTATTGATCTGGATGAAGTCCTGGTGGGGGTGCTTCCTGCCGCCCTGAGGGGGCACGTTAGCAACGGTGCCTTCGATGATCTTGAGTAGGGCCTGCTGGACACCCTCTCCGGAGACGTCTCGGGTGAGGGATGGGTTGTCGCTCTTGCGGGCGATCTTGTCGATCTCGTCGATGTAGACGATTCCCCGCTCTGCCCTGGGGATGTCGAAGTCTGCCGCCTGGATCAGGCGCAACAGGATGTTCTCGACGTCCTCGCCAACGTAGCCAGCCTCGGTAAGGGCGGTTGCATCGGCTATGCAGAAGGGAACGTCCAGGATCTTGGCCAGGGTCTGAGCCAGAAGGGTCTTGCCGCAGCCGGTCGGCCCGACCAGAAGGATGTTGCTCTTCTGCAGCTCGACGTCATCGATCTGCATGCCCGCGTTGATGCGTTTGTAGTGGTTGTACACCGCAACGGAGAGGACCTTCTTGGCCCGTTCCTGTCCGATGACGTAGGAATTGAGCTGCTCGAGGATTCTCTTGGGAGTCGGGATCTTGGACAGGGGAACCTTGGCCCGGGTGGCCGGCTGAGACTCTTCATCGATGATTTCACGGCACAGATCTACGCACTCATCGCAGATGTAGACGGCGCCTGGCCCCGCGATCAAACGGCGCACCTGGTCCTGACTCTTTCCGCAGAAAGAACAGTGGTACTGACCGCGGGTCGGTCGCTGATTGGCCATGTCTGAAGGGTCCTCCTCTTTGCGGGTTTGCGGGAAGCTGCAGTATCGCGGTGGCGGGCCACGCTGCCCGCGATGAACGGCGACCTTGGGCTGCGAGGGGGGCGGGCGGTGAGCCGGATGCCCCCTCGTCCATTATTGTAACCTATCGCAGCCAAAGACTGTTAGTGTTAGCGCTTGGACAGCACGGCATCCACGATGCCGTACTCCTGGGCCTGGTTGGCGTCCATGAAGAAGTCGCGGTCGGTGTCGCGGATGATGCGATCCAGAGGCTGACCGGTGTGGAAAGCCATGATCTCGCGGATCCGGTTCTGGAGCCGCAGGATCTCCTTGGCTCGGATCTCGATGTCGGCAGCGGCTCCCTCGAATCCTCCAGAGGCCTGGTGGATCATCACCGTCGAGTTGGGTAGGGCGTATCGCTTGCCCTTGGCGCCGCCGACGAGCAATACCGTGCCCATGCTTGCGGCGAAGCCGACGCAGATGGTGGCCACGTCCGGCTTGATCAGTTGCATGGTGTCGTAGACCGCGAGCCCGGCGGTGATGATCCCACCGGGGGAGTGGATGTACATGTTGATGTCTTTGTCCGGGTCCTCGCGATCCAGATAAAGAAGCTGGGCGATGATCAGGTTGGCGATGGTATCGTCGATGGGGGTTCCGAGGAAGACGATCCGCTCCTTCAGCAGGAGGGAGTAGATGTCGAAGGCCCTCTCGCCCCTGCCGGTGGTCTCGATGACCATCGGCACCAACTGACTCCTGATCTGGTCCTCGTGCTTCTTGAGGTAATCGGGGTTTCTCAGGTAATCCGGGATCATGTTTCTTCCTTTGCTAGTCGCTGACCGGCCGCGGGCAGACTACTCGGAACCCTCAGCCACCTCGGCCTCGCTCTTGGCCTCGGCTGCGGTCTCCTGCTCGACGCTCTCGGCCTGCTCGGCCTTGCCAAGGGCAATCTCGACCAATCGGTCCACCGTCTTGCGGTCCCGCATCATCAAATGGAGGCTCGACCGAAGCCGGTCCCTCTCGGCGGGGGCAACCTTCCCCCCGCGAGGCGCGATAGCCTGCTCCAGAGCAGCGTCGAGCTCCTCGTCGCTCACTGTTATCCCCTCGGCTTCGGCGACGGCGTCGAGCACCAGAGTGCGCTTGATCTGGCGCTTGGCAGCAGTCTGCAGTTCCTCGCGGTAGCTCTCATCGGTGCGATTGGTGAACTGCAGGTACTGATCGACGTTGAGGCCATCTCGGGCGAGGCTCTGCTGGGTGTTCCTGCGGAGGGTCTCGGCCTGCTCCTCAACCCAGACTTCAGGGGGCTCGGCTTGGGCCTGGTCGATGACCGCGGCCATCACGGAGTCCTCCAGGTTCTGCCTTGCCTGGGCCTTGACCTGCTCCTCAAGCTGCTTGCGGATGGCTGCTCGGACCTCGTCCAGTGTTGAGTACTCGCCGAGGGACTTGGCGAACTCATCGTCCAGGGCGGGCAGGTGCTTCTCCTGAACCTCGCCCAGGCCGACCTCGACGACGGCCTCCTTGCCGGCCAATTCCTTGTCGGAGAAGTCCGCCGGCAGGGTCACGTCTATAGCCTTCCGGTCTCCCGCCTTCATTCCCACGATCGCCTCTACGACGCCGGGGGCAAGGATCGGTCGCTCGGGATCGAGCACCAACTGGATGCCCTTCCTGTCGACCAGCACCTTGTCTTCGACCCGCGCGCGCAGGTCGATCGTGACCAGGTCACCGGCTGCGGCCTCTCGCTCTACGAGTGCCCAGGTCGCACGGGACTGACGCAGGCTCTCCAGGGTGCTTTCCACCTGCTCGTCTGTGATCTCTGGCACTTCCATCGTCTGTCGAATGGCGTGATAGTCGCCCAGGACGACTTTAGGGCGGATTGGAACAGTGGCCTTGATCGAGAGGGGCTCGGCGCTGACGATGTCCAGATGGGGCTGAGCGACGGGATCGATACCGGTTTCCCGGACCGCCTCCTCATACACTTCGGGGACAAGGATCTCCAGAGCCTCGTTCATGAGCGCTTCCCGGCCGACCAACCGCTCGACCAGGACGCGCGGCGCCTTGCCGCGGCGGAAGCCGGGGACGTTGACTCTGGAGGCAACGCGGCGAAAGGCTTTCTCCATGGCCTTCTCGACGCGTTCGGGTTCGATCTCCATATCGAGGACAACCTGGCTGCCCTCAATCTCAGAGGCGGTTACCTTCACGAAGCTGTCATCTCCTTCTTGCGCTGCTCCCACGAACGGGGGTGGGTATTACACAATTGGGCTCTTTAGCACGTAAAGAGCCCAACCCTGGTGACTGTGCACCAAAGGAAAGAGGCAAGGAACACCTTGCCTCGACCGAGAGACTGTGGAGCGGAAGACGAGATTCGAACTCGCGACCCTCTCCTTGGCAAGGAGATGCTCTACCACTGAGCCACTTCCGCATTCGACATCAACCGCAAGAAGCCGGCAGCCTGATCCTAGCTCCGCTTCTCACTCCACTTCAGTGGGGAAGGCGGGACTCGAACCCGCACGGATCACTCCACATGATCCTAAGTCATGCTCGTCTACCAGTTCCGACACTCCCCCGCCCTGGTGAGCCGCGCAGGACTCGAACCTGCAACCCAGTGATTAAGAGTCACTTGCTCTGCCAATTGAGCTAGCGGCCCAAGCGCAAGGAGGATTATACCCGACACCCTCTCCGATGTAAAGTGCGTGTACTCGTTCGCTACGCCCGCGACACATCCCCCTTTCGTGAGTGTTCACTCCGGCGCGTTCCTGGGCTCGCAATCCCTCCGTGGCCCGATTATTGCGACAGAGGGTGGTTGACAATATGTGAGGACGGATGGGTTCGCGACGGCTCGCAGGCTTGCCCCGATGCCCCTCGCGAGGGGGCAGACTCTTATGTTCTTAATCTGACCAAAGGATTGACGCTGCTGTTGCGGATTGGTAGAATAGCCTTTACGGCCAAAGTATGCCCAGTTCACGCCTGCCACGACTAGTGCGGAGGGTTGCAGTTCATGACAGTTGCTCGTCCTTCTACCCCATTGGCCACTGTGGACGGGGGCGGTAGGCTCTCGTTTGCGCGCATCGCCGATGTCATGCAGATCCCAAACTTGATCCAGGTGCAGCGTGACTCGTTCAAGTGGTTCCAAGAGGAGGGGCTGAAGGAGCTTTTTGCCGAAATCTCCCCCATCCAGGATTTCACCGGCCGGAATCTCGAACTCACCTTCGAGAGCTACCGGTTCGATGAGCCGAAGGCCAGCGAACAGGAGTGCCGCGAGCGCGACATGACCTACGCTGCTCCGCTTCGGGTTCGGGCCAGGCTCCACATCAAGCAGACCGGTGAGATCAAGGAGCAGGACATCTTCATGGGCGACTTCCCGCTCATGACTGAGAATGGCACCTTCATTATTAATGGGGCCGAACGAGTGGTTGTGAGCCAGCTCGTCCGCTCCCCTGGCGTCTACTTCACCGTGGAGGAGGACCCGTCCAGCGGACGTCCTCTCTGTATGGGTAAGCTGATTCCTAATCGGGGTGCTTGGTTGGAGTTCGAAACCAGCAACCGCGATATCCTCTCTGTGAAGGTGGACCGCAAGAGGAAGATCCCGGTGACCACCCTGCTGCGCGCCATCGGCATCGGCACCGACGAGGAGCTGATGGAGCTGTTCCAGGACGTGGACACCGATCCGGAGCATCAGTATATCCGATCCACGATCGAAAAGGACGTGGCCCACTCCACCGAGGACGCGCTGCTCGAGTTCTACCGACGCCTTCGTCCCGGCGATCCGCCGAACCCGGAGAACGCCAAGAACTTGCTGAACTCCCTGTTCTTCAACTTCCGGCGATACGACCTGGGTCGTGTCGGCCGATACAAGCTGAACAGGCGGCTCGGTGTGGACATCCCGATCACCGAGAGGGTGCTGACCCCCGGCGATCTGACCGAGATCGTCAAGAAGATGATCTCCATCAACAACGGGCAGGGCCGCCCCGACGACATCGACCACCTCGGAAACCGTCGGGTTCGCGCCGTGGGCGAGTTGATCCAGAACCAGTTCCGGGTGGGCCTCCTGCGGATGGAGCGGGTGGTCAAGGAGCGGATGACGATCCAGGAGGCGGAGCAGGCGACGCCTGCGGGCCTCATCAACATCAGGCCGGTGGTCGCGGCCATGCGGGAGTTCTTCGGCGGTAGCCAGCTTTCCCAGTTCATGGACCAGACCAACCCTCTGGCTGAGTTGACCCACAAGCGCCGTCTGTCGGCCCTCGGCCCCGGTGGACTGAGTCGAGACCGCGCAGGTTTCGAGGTCCGCGACGTCCATCACAGCCACTACGGTCGTATCTGCCCTATCGAGACGCCGGAAGGCCCCAACATCGGCCTGATCGGTAGTCTGGCGACCTATGCCCAGATCAACCAGTACGGTTTCATCGACACACCTTACCGAAAGGTGCACCGGCGGGTGCCCAACGACCCGACCGTCACGGTGGGGCGGTACCTGCGGCAGAAGATCACCGATCCGGTGACCGGCGCCGTCGTCAGCGAGGCGGGCACCCTGATCGACGAGTCCCTCGCCCAGACCCTGGCGAAGCTGCCGTTGACCGAGATCGAGGTGCGTCCGTTCGTCTCTGGCGAGATCGTTCGCCTGACTGCCGACGAGGAGGACCTTTACACCGTCGCGCAGGCCAACGTCGAGTTGAACCCGGACGGCACCTTCGTCGCCGAGCGGATCTCGGTTCGCCACGGGGATAAGTTCCTGCTGGAGGCCCCCGAGCGGATCGACTTCGTGGATGTCTCCCCGAAGCAAACGGTGAGCGTGGCCACGGCCCTGATCCCCTTCCTGGAGCACGACGACGCGAACCGCGCCCTGATGGGCTCCAACATGCAGCGCCAGGCGGTGCCGTTGCTCAGGCCCGAGGCGCCTCTGGTGGGGACCGGCATGGAGGGGCAATCCGCTCAGGACTCGGGCCAGGTGATCCTGTCTCGCACCGACGGCGTGGTGGTGTCGGTGGACGGAAAGCAGATAGTCGTCGCGGATGGCGACGGCAACCACCACACATACCAGTTGACCAAGTTCCTTCGCTCCAACCAGGGAACCTGCCTGAGCCAGCGGCCCATCGTGATTCGTGGCCAGCGGGTCAAGAAGGGCCAGCCTCTGGCCGACAGCTCATCCACCAACAATGGGGAGCTGGCACTCGGACAGAACGTGCTGGTGGCCTTCATGTCCTGGGAGGGCTACAACTTCGAGGATGCCATCATCCTGAGCGAGAGCATCGTCCGGGAGGACAAGTTCACCTCGATCCACATCGAGAAGCACGAGATCGAGGCGCGGGACACCAAGCTGGGCCCGGAGGAGATCACCAGGGATATCCCGAACGTCGGCGAGGACAGCCTCCGCGACCTCGACGAGAACGGGATCATCCGGGTGGGTGCCGAGGTGGGGCCCGGCGACATCCTCGTGGGTAAGATCACTCCGAAGGGTGAGACCGAGCTTACCGCCGAGGAGAGGCTGTTGCGGGCGATCTTCGGCGAGAAGGCCAGGGAGGTTAAGGATACCTCGCTGCGGGTTCCCCACGGAGAGCGTGGAAAGGTGGTGGACGTTCGCGTCTTCGAGCGCGGCAGCCACGACGAGCTGCCAGCCGGGGTCAACAAGCTCGTGCGGGTGAGCATTGCCCAGAAGCGGAAGATCGCCGAGGGTGACAAGATCGCAGGGCGCCACGGCAACAAGGGTGTGATCGCCAAGATACTCCCTATCGAGGACATGCCCTACCTGCCCGACGGCACACCGATCGAGATCATTCTGAACCCCATCGGCGTGCCGTCTCGAATGAACGTGGGGCAGATCCTCGAGACCCACCTGGGCTGGGCCGCTTCGGTCCTCGGCATCAAGGTAGCCACGCCGGTATTCGATGGTGCCACGGAGGACGACATCCGGGCGCTGTTGGACAGGGCGGGACTGCCGACCTCCGGCAAGATAACCCTGTACGATGGGCGGACCGGCGAGCCGTTCGAGCAGCCGGTTACTGTGGGACAGATCTACATGCTGAAGTTGGTGCACCTCGTGGAGGACAAGATCCACGCTCGGTCGACCGGCCCTTACTCGCTGATCACTCAGCAGCCGCTGGGCGGCAAGGCCCAGTTCGGCGGCCAGAGGTTCGGTGAGATGGAGGTCTGGGCGTTGGAGGCATACGGTGCCGCCCACATCCTGCAGGAGATCTTGACCGTCAAGTCCGACGACGTGGTAGGTCGAGTCAAGACCTACGAGGCGATCGTGAAGGGCGACAACATCTTCGAGGCGGGCGTGCCAGAGTCGTTCAAGGTGCTGGTCAAGGAACTCCAGAGCCTCGGACTGGCTGTCGAGATCCTGAACGAGGAAGACGAGAATATCCCTCTGTTGGAGGACGCGACGGTGGATTCGACCCACGTCATGGACGTGGACATCTCGCGACTCGAGCGGTAGGAAGCTAGAGACCGCTACACTGACTGTACGAGGCGGGGTTGACCTCAACCCCCGCCAGCGTTCCGGTGGCGGCGCGACGAAGCTCCCGCCCCGGCTGGTTCCTCCAAGTCAGAATCAGTCTGGTGGTGTGCTAGAGGCGAATGAGGCGAACGGCGAATGGTGAGCAAAGGTTGGCGACGCCATTCGCTTTTCGTCCGTTGAGGAGGATGGGCCTTCATGCTTGATGTCAACGATTTTAACGCAGTGCGCATTATGCTGGCGTCCCCGGAGACGATTCGAAGCTGGTCGAAGGGTGAAGTAACCAAGCCAGAGACCATCAACTACCGGACGCTGAAGCCGGAGCGGGACGGTCTCTTTTGCGAGCGGATCTTCGGGCCGACGAAGGACTGGGAGTGCGCCTGCGGCAAGTATAAGAGGGTTCGATACAAGGGTATCGTCTGCGACAAGTGTGGCGTGGAGGTGACCCGAGCCAAGGTGCGGCGCGAAAGGATGGGCCACATCGAGCTCGCCTCTCCGGTCAGCCACATATGGTTCGTCAAGGGGACTCCCAGCCGGATCGGTTTGCTGCTGGACATGACCCCGCGAGTGCTGGAGCAGGTGCTCTACTTCGCGAAGTACATAATCATCGAGGTCGACGAGACCGCGCGTCGCAAGGCGATCCAGCAGGTCGAGCACGAGGTGGAGTCGCGCATCGGCCGGATCGATCGGACGACAGAGGAGCGCGTTTCGGAGTTGCAGGAGGAGGTCGAGAGCAGGATCGAGCAGATCCGAGCCGAGAAGGAGGCCCGGCTTCGGGATCTGGAGGCTCGCAAGGTGGCCTCCATCGACGAGGTCAGCCAGGCCGCGCAGGCAGTGGATCAGCAGCTCGAGCAGCTTCTCGGCCAGTCCGCTCCAGAGAGCATCGTCTTTGCCCCTGCGGGCGCGACGCTGGTGGAGCAGGGGGCTGCCGTCCGTCGCGACCACAGGGACGAGCTGCGCCGGTTGGCCCAGGAGCAGATCGACCGGATTGAGGCGGACATCCAGCAGGAGCAGGACAAGATCACGGCTCGCGCCGATGCCGAGGTCGACACCCTTCGTTACAACGTCGACAGCCAGATCGCTGAGGTCAGATCTCGAGGGGCCGCCGAGGCAGAGTCCATCCGGATGGCGGGCGAGGCTCGCGTCAAGAAGATCGAGCAGATCAAGCCGATGCAGACCCTCAGCGAGATCGAGTACCGGGAGTTGGTGGAGCAGTGCGGCAGGATCTTCCGGGCCGACATGGGCGCCGAGGCCATCAGGGAGCTGGTGGAGCGGATCGATCTGGACCAGTTGGCGATGCAGTTGAGGGGAGAGACGCGATCGTCCTCCGGACAGCGGCGGAAGAAGGCCACGAAGCGACTGCGGGTGGTCGAGGCGTTCCGGAAGTCCGGCAACCGTCCGGAGTGGATGATCCTGAGCGTCCTGCCGGTGCTGCCTCCGGACCTGCGCCCGATGGTGCAACTGGACGGCGGTCGATTCGCCACCAGTGATCTGAACGACCTCTACCGCCGGGTGATCAACCGCAACAACCGGTTGAAGAGGCTTCTCGACCTCGGGGCGCCCGAGATCATCATTCGGAACGAGAAGCGGATGCTGCAGGAGGCGGTCGACTCCCTGATCGACAACGGCAGGCGAGGCCGGGCCGTGTCTGGCTCCAGCAACCACAAGCTGAAGTCTCTGAGCGACATGCTGAAGGGCAAGCAGGGGCGCTTCCGGCAGAACCTGCTGGGCAAGCGCGTCGACTACTCGGGCCGCTCCGTGATCGTGGTAGGCCCCGAGCTGCACCTGCACCAGTGCGGCCTTCCCAAGAAGATGGCGTTGGAGCTGTTCAAGCCCTTCGTCATGCGGAAGCTGGTGGAGCGCAACTACGCACACAACATCAAGAGCGCCAAGCGCATCGTCGAGAGGGTGAAGGCGGAGGTGTGGGACGTCCTGGAGGAGGTGATCAGCGACCACCCGGTACTGCTGAACCGCGCTCCGACACTCCACCGGCTCGGCATCCAAGCTTTCCAGCCGGTGCTCATCGAGGGGAGCGCCATCCAGATCCATCCGCTCGTGTGCGCGGCGTTCAACGCCGACTTCGACGGCGACCAGATGGCGGTCCACGTGCCGCTGTCCGGTCCCGCGAAGGACGAAGCCCGCAAGATGCTGCTTTCGGTGTACAACCTGCTGCTGCCCTCCAACGGTGAGCCGGTCGTGTCGCCTACCCTGGACATGGTGCTGGGCTGTTACTACATGACCATGATCAAGCCGGGTTCCAAGGGCGAAGGCAAGCTGTTCGCCGACAAGGAGGAGGCGTGTCTCGCCTACGATCTGGGGCTGATCGACCTCCACGCGGCCATCAAGGTGAAGATGGGCGACGCCGGCGCGGATGGACAGGGGTTCGTCACTACCTCGGTGGGGCGGATCCTGTTCAACGAGGTGTTGCCCCCGGAGCTGGGCTTCCGGAACGAGGTGATGGACAAGGGTGCGCTGAAGCGGGTGGTGGCCGAGGTGTTCCGGCGCTTCCGGAACGAGAAGACGGCCGAGGTGGTGGACAAGATCAAGCGGATCGGTTTCGAGTACGCCACCAAGTCCGGTATCACCATCGCCATCGAAGACATCAGCATTCCGGAGCGGAAGGAGGCTATCCTCTCCGATGCCGATTCCAGGGTCGCGCAGGTGGAGCGGCAGTACCGCCGGGGCTTGATCACCGACGAGGAACGCTACAACGAGGTGATCGAGATCTGGACGAAGGCCAAGGAGGATGTGACCGCGGCCGTGCGGGACGCGCTCGACCCATACGGGTCGGTGAACCTGATGGCCACCTCGGGTGCCAAAGGTAACGTGCAGCAGATCTCCCAGATGGCCGGTATGCGAGGCCTGATGGCCGACCCCTCGGGTCGGATCATCGAACTGCCCATTCGCTCCAGCTTCCGCGGTGGGCTGAGCGTGCTGGAGTACTTCCTGTCCACGCACGGTGCCAGAAAGGGTCTGGCCGACACCGCTATCAGGACCGCTGACTCCGGTTACCTGACGCGGCGGCTGATCGACGTGGCGCAGAACGTCATCGTCCACGAGGAGGACTGCGGGACGGAGTCCGGGACCTGGATCGACGGGATCTCCGCCGAGGATGCCGATCTGGCCCGTGACAAGGTGTTGGGGCGGATGGCCGCTGAGAATGTGGTGGATCCCACCACAGGCGAGGTGATCGTCGATCGGAACGAGATGATCGACGAAGTGGCGCTTGCCCGCATCATCGAGGTCGGCATCCCGAGGGTGTACGTGCGCTCGCCTCTCACCTGCGAGTCCCGCTTCGGGGTGTGCCGCATGTGCTACGGCCGGCACCTCGGAACGGGCGAGCTGTGCAAGCCTGGTGACGCCGTGGGGATCGTCGCCGCCCAGTCCATCGGCGAGCCCGGTACGCAGTTGACGATGCGTACGTTCCACACCGGCGGTGTGGCGGGCCTGGACATCACGAGCGGTCTGCCCAGGGTCGAGGAGCTGTTCGAGGCCCGAGTGCCCAAGGGGGAGGCAGTGCTCAGCGAGATCGACGGGATCGTTCAGATCGAGCGGCGAGATGACAAGCGGGTCATCCGAGTCACCTCTCGCGAGACCTACCAGGACGACTACCCGATCCCGGATGGGTACGAGGTCACGGTCGATCCCGGCGACAGCGTGGCGACCGGTGACGTGCTGGCCTCCCGTGAGGATGCGGAGCCGGTGACCGCACGGGTGACCGGCGTCGTCGAATCGGTTGGCAACACGGTGACCATCCGGTACGAGGAGGTGGAGGAGCGGGAGTACGAGGTCGCTCCGTCCGCTCGCATCAAGGTGGACAACGGCCAGCCGGTCAGCGCCGGCGACCAACTGACGGAGGGCTCCAGGAATCCCCAGGACATCCTGAGGATCCAGGGGAAGGACGAGGTGCAGCGCTACCTCGTCGACGAGGTGCAGGAGGTGTACCGGTCCCAGGGCGTGAGCATCAACTACAAGCACATCGAGATCATCGTTCGGCAGATGCTGCGGAAGCTGAGGGTCGACTCCCCTGGCGATACCGACCTGCTCCCGGGCGAGTTGATCGACCGGTTCACCTACGAGGAGAAGAACCGGCAGGTGCTGGCCGAGGGCGGCGAGCCCGCGACTGCGCAGCCGGTGCTGATGGGGGTGACCAAGGCATCGCTGAACACCGACAGCTTCCTTGCGGCGGCCTCGTTCCAGGAGACGACGAAGGTTCTGACCGAGGCGGCCATCAGCGGCAAGACGGACCGGCTGATGGGGCTGAAGGAGAACGTGATCATCGGGAAGCTGATCCCGGCTGGCACGGGGATAGAGGCGCGACGGCTGGCCGCGCAGCAGCCGGTGGCTGGCTGGGTCGAGTGGCAGAAGGAACGAGAGGCTGGCGAGGAGGAGGAGGCCCTGCCTTCTCCTTGACAGGGTAGAGGCCCTTTGGTAAACTCGTCAATTGCTGTGTCCAGGGCGGAGTGCGGCCCTGACGACGAGGTAGCAGTAACAGTGAAGCAGGCCGGGGAGGAGCTGGATCTTGCCCACGATTAGTCAGTTGGTCCGAAAGGGCCGCCGGAAGCTCACCAAGAAGACCAAGGCACCTGCGCTACGGTTCATCTATAACGCGCTGGAGCGGAAGACCACCCGGAGCGGTGGGGCACCGCAGAAGCGGGGCGTCTGCACGCAGGTCAAGACGATGACCCCGAAGAAGCCGAACTCCGCGTTGCGGAAGATCGCCAGGGTGCGGCTGTCGAACCAGATGGAGGTCACCGCTTACATTCCTGGCGAGGGCCACAACCTGCAGGAGCACTCCGTAGTGCTGATCCGAGGTGGGCGCGTGAAGGATCTCCCTGGCGTGCGCTACCACATCGTCCGCGGCGCTCTCGACGCGGCGGGCGTGAAGGATCGCAAGAAGGGGCGGTCGAAGTACGGGGCCAAGGCGCCCAAGGCTGCGGCCAAGTAGTCGGGAACAGGCTGGTTGAGAGATACCGGGCCAGGTTCTAACGAGCAATCGCTGGCCCGGTATTCATGTGGGTTGTTGGGCTACTTGTAATATCTTTGGAGGAAAACATGCCGAGGCGAGCACGGGTGGTCCGGCGTCCGGTCGTTCCGGATGCCCGGTACGGCAGCCGGACTCTCTCCAAGTTCATAAACCGGGTCATGGAGAGGGGCAAGAAGAGCACGGCGGAGGCGATCGTCTACGACGCCATGGACCGGATCGAGAAGCAGACGCACAGGAATCCGGCCGACACCTTCGAGCAGGCGATGCGGAATGCTGCGCCGGTGCTGGAGGTCAAACCCCGCCGAGTCGGTGGTGCCACCTACCAGGTGCCGGTGGAGATCAAGGGAGATCGACGCTTCGCACTCGCCATGCGCTGGATCCTCGCTTCCGCCAGGGCTCGTTCCGGCCGCTCCTTCGCCGAGAAGCTGGCCGCAGAGCTTCTGGACTGCGCCCACGGAACGGGCGCGACCATAAAGAAGAAGGATGACGTACACCGGATGGCCGAGGCCAACAAGGCCTTCGCCCATTACAGGTGGTAGAGAGTCTAGGTTTCCACCATGCCGCGGGCTGTACCGCTAGAAAAGACCCGAAACATCGGGATCATCGCGCACATCGACGCCGGAAAGACCACGACCACCGAGCGGATCCTCTACTACACCGGCCGGACCTACAAGATCGGCGAGGTGCACGAGGGCACCGCGGTGATGGACT
>JBLNDL010000078.1:0-154031 GCA_050261575.1 Sphingomonadaceae bacterium
GATCGCATCCGGACCGTTCCGACGGTCCGGATGCGATCGCCGGGCCCCCTCCTTACGCTGCTAACCTTCGCCAACCGTTGACAAAGCGCCTGGGAATGCCTATACTTTTCATATAGGGGTAATGGTCCCCACAGGCCGACGACCAAAGGCGATTAGCGCCTGGCTGTCGGCTTAATACTATTGAGTGAAGAGGTGGAAGGATAACCAAGGATCTGCGAGTCAACGAGAAGATCCGCGTTCGCGAGGTTCGGCTCATCGGTGGTGAGGGTGAGCAGTTGGGCGTGATGCCCACTCAGGAAGCCCTGCGAATCGCGGCTGAGCGCGGCCTGGACCTAGTCGAGGTTGCGCCCACGGCAGTTCCGCCTGTCTGCCGCTTGATGGACTACGGCAAGTACAAGTACGAGCAGACGAAGAAGGAGCGCGAGGCCAAGAAGAACCAGAAGATCGTGCTCCTTAAGGAGATGCGTCTCCGCCCGAAGATCGCGGAGGGGGATCTCGACTTCAAGACCAAGCTCGTCCAGAAGTTCCTGGAGGAAGGCGACAAGGTAAAGGTGACCATCGTCTTCAGGGGGCGGGAACTGGCCCATCCCCAGCTTGGCCGCGAGTTGCTCGACGCCATGGTCGACAAGTTGAAGGGCGTCGCCAGTCTGGAGCGATCTCCCCTAATGGAGGGGAAGTCGATGTCCATGATCTTGGCGCCGGCCAGCAGCAAGCCCGCCGCGACCCACGAGCAGCAGCCAGCGAGGTCCACCGCATAGCCCCTTCAGTACGTGATATCCAAAGCCCTGCCCCTCGACGGGCAGGGCTTCGTCGTGTGAACCCGGTCTGGAGAGATGAGCACGCGCACACCGAATCCATCCCAGCTCTACCTGGTGCTCACGTTAGGGACGGTGGCCGCCATCGTGGTCGTGGCTGGTTTCTGGTTGGACCGCCAGGACAGAGCGATGGGGCCGGAAACCCCAGTGGTCGCCTACGCCACCGCGATCGGGCGGAAGGACCTGTCCGGGGCTCTGGATCAGGTGGCTGCCGAGGTACGGGGAGAGTCCAGGTCATTCGTCGAGAACCAACTGGGGAACCACTACGCGATCCTGGAAAGCGCGGTCCGCGGCGATTCGCTGCTGGATCGTCTCGCGGGCAGGCCCAGCGGTGGTGTCCGCGTGGCGGTCACCCTGGAGATCCAAGAGTGGAGGAAGGTCCCCGCCTGGCGGGCCACCGAGGAGCTACCGGTGGAGCGGCGCGACGGCCGCTGGTACCTGCTGAAACCGCCTCTCAAGCCAGATCAGGACTGAGCGCCATTCGCGACGCTCTCTTGGCAGTGGATCCTTGGTTGTCCGAAGCAGGCAGTCGATGACTTCGCCTCGATGGACGCCGGCGCCCCTGGTCCATCGGGGCTGTCCCAACCCCGACTCCGTGACTGCGAGGACCGCACTCAGTCCTCATCCCTGCCCGGGACCGTCTCCCCCTCGTCGCTCGCCTCCTCTGTGCGGATCAGCACCTCACGCGAGCGCCCTCCCTCCGACACGCCGACGATGCCCTGCTCCTCCAACTCCTCCATCAGCCTGGCCGCGCGGTTGTAGCCGATCCGCAGCTTCCGCTGCAGCAGGGAAACAGACACCTGGCTGTGCTGGGAGACCACCTCCACTGCCTGTTCGAAGAGATCGTCTGTCTCCTCCTCTTCCACGGGCTCGAAGGCGACGGCCTCCGCCACCTCCGCGACGAACTCGGGCGGTCTCGACTTCTTCCAGTAGTCCACCAGGTCCCGAATCTCGCCGTCGGAGACGTAGGTGCCCTGGAGCCGAACCGGCTTGGCCGCATCGGGCGGCATGTAGAGCATGTCTCCTTTTCCCAGAAGCTTCTCGGCGCCGGCCTGGTCGAGGATCGTGCGGGAGTCCACCTGACTGGTGACGGCGAAGGAGATTCGGGTGGGGAAGTTCGCCTTGATCAGGCCGGTCACGACGTCGACGGAAGGACGCTGGGTCGCGACCACCAGATGTATCCCGGTTGCCCGCGCCAGTTGGGCCAGGCGGCAGATGATCTTCTCCACCTCGTCCGGCGCAACCATCATCAGGTCCGCCAACTCGTCGATGATCACCACGATGAATGGCAACGGGAGGTCGGATCCCTTTCCCGAGACCATGCGGTTGAACGAGTCGATGTTGCGAGCGCCCCGAGCCGCGAATAGACGGTAACGCCGCTCCATCTCCCGCACGACCCATTTCAGCGATGGCACCACCTTCTCCATTTCGGTGACGACGGGGGTGAGAAGGTGGGGGACCCCGTTGAACGGCATCAACTCGACCATCTTCGGGTCGATCATCAGCATCCGAAGGTCGTCTGGGGAGCACTGATACAGCAGGGCGGAGATGAAGCTATTGAGACAGACGCTCTTGCCCGAGCCGGTGGATCCGGCTATCAACAGGTGGGGCATCTTCGCCAGGTCGGCCACCACGGGGCTGCCTGAGACGTCACGCCCCAGAGCGAGCCGCAGCCGCCCCTTGCTCTTCAGGTAGGCGTTGCTCTCCAGCAGATCGCGAATGGCAACCACCGCCACCGAGCCGTTGGGCACCTCGATTCCCACCACCTGTTTCCCCGGGACAGGCGCTTCCATCCTCAGAGGGGCCGCAGCCAGCCGCAACGCCAGGTCGTTCCCCAGGGCCATGATCCTGGACACCTTCACCCCCACCCCGGGCTCCACCCCGAACTGGGTTACCGCCGGACCCTGGTTCACCTCCACCACACGAGCCTCAACGCCGAAGCTTCGCAGTGTCTCCTCGATGATGCGTATGCGCTGCCGGACGTCGATCTGAGAGATCTCCGCATCGGGGATCCTCTCGAAAATGTCGATGGGGGGCAGGCTCCATTGGCCGCGCCTGGACTGCTGGGGCCTCGATGCAGCTTCGCCACCTCCCTCGGCTCGGGTCGCATCAGCCGGCTTCGGCTTCTTGGGCTCGGCCTTGGGCGCCAGTGCAGGCTCCTCGAAGTGGGAGTCCATCTCTTCGTCTTCCCTGCGGGCAGCCCACCACTCCGCCAGGAGCCCGAGACCCGTGCTCACGAGTTCGACGACACGTCTGGGATGTACCCAGAATCCGAGGAATCCCCCGGCCACGAGCCCCACCGCCAGCAAGACGGCGCTCCCAAAGGTGCCCAGGTTCCCAGCTAGAGGGGCAACCACCAGGAGGCCCAGCCATCCCCCGCCCTGTCCGGCGTCCGCTCGCGCGTGGGAGTCGGCCTCGCCGACGGGGATGAGGTGAAGCATGCCGAGGAAGGAGAGGAGCAGTAGGACGTCGCCCGCCACCTGCCAGCGTCTGAGCCGGAAATCGGGGTCCAATTGCGCCCTGACAATCGTCCCACCGGCCCACATCACCGACACCGGTATGGCCATCGCCCCCCACCCGGCGCCCCGGAGTAGGAACCAGTTGATCCCACCGGTCACGGGACCCTCGGGGAAGAGCAGGCTGAGCAGCATGACCACCCCGCCCAGGAACAGCGCCACACCGACCAGCTTGCGCTGCAGCTCGGGGCTAAGGGCAGGATCTCTCTTCTTCGCGGACTTGGAAGGCAAAGAAAGACTCCGTGGCGTGGGGCGAGGCGCTCTGCCCCGCCGCCAGATCTAAGACACCGCCCGGGCGGCGGGTAGCGGCGCCGCCCCTCGGCCGGCGCTAAGCAGGCATCTCCAATTCATGTCGGCTTCTCTGGCTGGAAACGTGTACTCTATCCAGAGATACCTGCTCAGATCTCCTGGACGACCGGCAGGATCATCGGCCTGCGGCGAGTCTGCTCGTACAGGAACTTCCCGACCGCTTCCTTGATCTTGGACTGCATGAAGCCCAGCTCAGCCATTCCGGCCCCGTCGACCTCCAGCGCCTTCAGGGCCCGCTCCTTGGCTGCCTCCAGCAGTTCCTCCGAGTTGCGAGCGTAGACGAAGCCGCGCGACACCAGGTCTGGTCCCGCCACTATCCGCCCCGACTGCCGGTCCACCGTCACCACCACGATCAGGACCCCATCCTTGGCGAGCAACTGTCGATCGCGGAGCACGACCTCGCCCACCTCGCCGACGGTCACGCCATCCACCAGCACGTCCCCCGCCTGCACCTTTCCGGTGATCTTGCCGTAGTTCCCCTGCTGGCGAAACTCCATCACCGTCCCGAGGTCGGCCATCAGCACGTTGCTGGGCGGGATCCCGCACTCCTCCGCCAACCGCTTGTACAGCACCATGTGGCGGTACTCCCCGTGAGCGGGCACCACGAACTGCGGTCTGAGCAGATTGATCATCAACCTCAACTCCTCCCTGCTGGCGTGACCCGACACATGAACGGTGGAGTCCGAGCCGTAGATCACGTCGACACCCTGACGGAAGAGGTTGTTGATGGTGCGGGCGACCGCCTCCTCGTTCCCAGGAACCGGAGTCGCCGAGATGATGACGGTATCGCCTTGCTTGAGCTGGATGTGGCGGTGCTCCTGGTTCGCTATCCGGCTGAGCACCGAGGTCGGCTCTCCCTGGGATCCAGTAGTGACGTAGAGGATCTTGTCGGGCGGAAGCTTGTTGACATCTTCCACCCGCAGCAGGGCGCCGTCCGGGATGGTGATGTAATCCAACTCCTGCGCGATAGCGATGTTGTTCTCCATGCTGCGCCCCACCACCGCCGTCTTTCGGCCGTAGCGGTGAGCAGCGTGGATGGCCTGCTGCACCCTGGAGATATTGGAGGCGAAGGTGGTGATCAGCACCCTTCCCTCTGCCCTCTGGAAGACCCGATCGAAGGTCTCCATGACCAGCCTCTCGGAGGGGGTGAAACCGGGCTGCTCCACGCGTGTGCAGTCGGAGACCAGCACCATCACCCCCCTTGCCCCCAACTCCGCCAGCCGGCCGAAATCGGTTACCTTCCCGTCCATCGGGCTCTGGTCGAACTTGAAGTCGCCCGTGTACACCACGGTACCAACCGGCGAGTGCACCGCCACCAGCAGGGCGTCCGGAATGCTGTGGGCGACCCGGATGAACTCCACAGTGAAATCACCCAACTGCACGGAGTCGCCAGACTCCACCACCAACTGCTCCACTGAACCAAGCAGCCGGTGCTCCTTCAGCTTCACCGAAATGAGACCCTGAGCCAGCTTCGTGGCGTAGACGGGCACGTTAAGCTGGGGAAGGATGTAGGGGAGGGCCCCCGTGTGGTCCTCGTGTCCGTGGGAGATGATGATCGCGCGGACCTTGTCGCGGTTCTCCAGGAGATAGCTGATGTCCGGGATAACCAGGTCGATCCCGAGCATCTCGTCCTCGGGAAACATCAGCCCGCAGTCGAGGACGATGATGTCATCGCCGAACTCGACCACCCATAGATTCTTGCCGATCTCGCCCACCCCACCAAGGGGTATAACCTTAAGCCTTCTTTGGGCCAACTGTTCCTCACCAAATCAACTCAGGCCGATGGTTGCTGGCGTCAGCGGCCAGCCACCGGCGAAAGCATCGCGGCTCGCCTGCGACCAGCCGGGCATCGGCGGCCAGGCGAATGCCCCCGGTGGAGTGCGCACTCCATGCCAGGGAGTTCGACTCCATCCACAGACTCCCGTCCAGCACCAACGCCACGCTGAGGCATCGGCTGCAGTGCAACCGTCTTCAGAACAGGCTCAACTGAGAGGGCTTCTCCTGCGGAGGCTCCTCGCCCTGGCCCATGCTGGATGCCACTGCGACGAGGTTGGGGATCTTGAGCATGTCCTGCTCGATGGTACGTCGGAGTGCCGGCTGGTGCAACGCCGCCGCGGGATGGTACATGGCAAAGCAGAGCATGCCGTTCTTCACGCATGTGGTGCCGTGCAACTCCCTTATGCCCTTCCCAGGGGGAAAGAACTTGGCCATTGAGAAGCGGCCCAGGGTAACCAGAAGCTTCGGCTTGATCGCGGCGATCTGGCGATCCAGATAGCAGGCGCAGGCCTCCATCTCCTCCGGCAGCGGGTCGCGGTTCTGCGGGGGCCTGCACTTGATCACGTTGGCGATGAAGACTTCGGAGCGTTTCAGGGACACCGACTCCAGCAGTTGCTCGAGGAACTGCCCCGCAGGTCCAACGAAGGGACGCCCTTGCTGGTTCTCGTACCAGCCGGGAGCCTCGCCCACGAACATTATGTCGGCATCCGGATTGCCTTCTCCGGGCACGGTCAGATTCCGAGTCTTGGCAAGGTCACATCGATGACAAGCAGCTATCTCCCGCGCAATGGCCTCAAGCTCGGACATCCGGCCCTCCCGTAGAGCGTGTTCTCTCGTCTTGATAGTATCATCGGCACTGGACCGCGTCAATTTGGTGGCGAGTTCTCGCCTGTGGTATACTGCTTCCGGTCAAAGGAATAAGCAGTGTCGCCGGCCTGTGGATACCACTCGGGCGGCGGCCGTGGCGGCGATGCCGTCACCTTTCTGCTCCTGGCCCGCCGACCATCCGCACCGGTCGGACATCGGGGCAGGGGCAATCCCAAAGAAAGGAGGTGCGAGGTTGCGGGACTACGAGCTCATGACCGTCTTCAGGCCGGATCTGGAGGAGCAACCCCTTCAGGAGGCCGTCGAGCGGGTCAACACGCTGATCGCGGCGCGGGGCGGCGAGGTCACCAGTAGCGAACCCTGGGGGCGCCGCCGGCTTGCCTACCCCATCAAGGACTTTCGGGACGGACTGTACAACATCACCCGCCTCAAGCTGGATCCCAAGGCCGCCGACGAACTCGAACGAAGTCTCATGCTGAACGATCAGATCATCCGCTATTTGTTGCTACGTGTAGAGTAAGAGGGAGGTTCGGGGATGGCGGGTCTGTGCAAAGCGACGATCATCGGCAATCTTGGGCGCGACCCCGAGATGCGCTACACACCCAGCGGCAAGCCGGTCACATCCTTCTCCGTCGCCTGCAATCACGTCTACACGGCGGCAGATGGGGAACGGAAAGAGGAGACCGAGTGGTTCAGGGTCAGTGCCTGGGGGAAACTCGCCGAGACCTGCAGCCAGTATCTCAAGAAGGGCAGCAGGGTATTCGTGGAGGGGCGTCTTCGGACCAGGACCTGGGAAGGCCAGGACGGGCAGAAGCGCACCGACATCGAGATTGTGGCCAGCGACATGCGCATCCTCGACGCCAGGTCCCGCTCGGAAACGGGTGACATGGCGGCCGAGGAGCAGGGCCCGGTCGACGCCGACCAGATCCCGTTCTAACCCAACCCTCCGGCGCGTTTGCGCATCAAGAGTGAGAGGGAGACCACGTTGGCTGCACCAGCTAGACCGCAAAGGCCGGCGGGGCGGCGCCCAGAGGGCGGAAAGCCTCGCTACACCCCACGCCGGAAGGTGTGTGCCTTCTGCGTGGATAAGATCGATAACGTCGATTACAAGGATGTCGCCCGACTCCGGCGATACCTCTCCGACCGAGGCAAGATCGAGCCTAGGCGGAAGACCGGCACCTGCGCCAAGCACCAGCGCCGGCTCACCATCGCCCTCAAGCGGGCAAGACACGTCGCGTTGCTGCCCTACACCGCTGAGCACATCCGCGAGAGCGGGATCTCCATTCGCGGTTAGCGGCGGCGTGACGGTTCGTCGCGAGGTGTAGGGGCGGGTCTCGGACCCGCCCCTATCGGTTGTCGCACCAACATCTAATAGCCAGCTAGAGGACGGCATGCCGAACAAGGAGCCAGTCTCGAGATCGACCCAACAACCCGCCAGCGGTTCCAGCCCGCGGAGCGCCGCGCCCCAGAGAAACCCTGGCCGGCGCATGTCCAGGGAGGAGCTATCACGCCACGAGCGCGAGGTGCGCGCCAACCGTATGATCGTCGCCGGCATGGGAGTGGTGATTCTGCTGGCGATCGCCATTCTGGGCTTCGGCTGGTACCGGGAGTACGTGGCCCGAGCCTCCCAGACGGTGGCCACGGTGGCAGGCCAGTCCATTTCCATCGACCACTACGCCAGAATGCTGGACTTCCGCCGGAAGGCCACGGAGCAGCAGATCGCCTCCATGCAGATCCAGCTTCAAACCCCCGGCAACGAGGCGCTGGCGGACCTCTTTCGCCAGGAGATCCAGCAGCTTCAGCTAACCCTCCTGCTGCTGCCAAACCAGACCCTGGACCAGCTCATCGACGAGCAATTGATTCGCCAGGAGGCGGCCCGCCGCGGGATAACCGTCTCCCCTGAGGAGATCGACGACGAGATCAACAACAGCTTTGGGGATCCTCCCGCGCCCGAGCCCACAGCAGATGCAGGCGGCTCGACCGACCCGGCCGCCGCGGCTACCCCCGACGGCGGCGCGACCCTGGCGCCAACCACGGCGTCCGCTGACAGTCCTGCCCCGCCCACAGCGGGCGCGACGCCGGAGAGCAGTCCGACGCCTGCCCCCACGGCAGACGTGAAGGCTCGTGTGGACAGCTACCTGGCTGCCTATGGGCTCACCGAGAGCGAATTCCGGGCGCTCGTCGAGACACAGGTCCTGTTCCGGAAGCTCCAGGACGCCATGGGGGCCGAGGCTCCCACCTCTGCGGAGCAGGTCAGGGCTCGCCACATCCTGGTAGACACCGAGGAGAAGGCGAAGGAGATCGCCGAAAGGATCAAGGCAGGGGCCAGTTTCGAGGAGATGGCCAAGGCGGAATCCACCGACTCCGCCACGAAGGAGCAGGGTGGTGATCTAGGCTGGTTCCCCAGGGGGCAGATGGTGGCGGAGTTCGACAACGCCGTGTTCGAGCTGCCCGTCGGGCAGGTTAGCGCCCCGGTCAGCACCCCCTTCGGGTGGCACCTCATCGAGGTGCTGGAGAAGGCTCAGGACCGCCCGCTCGACGAACAGGCGCTTGCCCAACGTAGAAGCCAGGTCCTGTTCGACTGGCTCGCCGAGGCCAGGATCGGCACCGACGTCAAGCGCAGCCTGACCGAGGAAGACAAGAAGTGGGTCTACAAGCGGATCAAGTGGTCCCCGGACACTTAGAGCAGACCGCACCATCGGGGCGGGTCTGAGACCCGCCCCAGCCCGCTCTGAACCGCAAGCGCGTTCCCCGATCGCCACTACAGCCCGAGGATCTGCATCAACTGTCCGGTCTCCTCCAGGCTCGGGAGAACCACCTCCGCCCCAGCCGCCACCAACTCTTCGGCCGTGAACGAGCCGGTGGGAACGCCCACGGCGCGGCATCCATTGTCCAGGGCGCATGCCACGTCCCTCGGAGTATCCCCCACGATGAACACTCGGCTCGTCTCGAACCGCCTGCCAGTGGCCGCTTCCGCTCGGCCGATGGCGATGGGGGGCAGCCCGGAGCGATTTTCCGCCTCCGTTCCGAAGGCCCCGAAGGCGAAGAACTCCGCCAGCCCCACGGAGCCCAGCTTGTGGCGGGCGATCTCTGGCGCGTTTCCGGTGAGCAGGCCGAGCACGGTGCCCCTTCCGGCCAGCAGCTCCAGGGCTGCTCGGGCACCCGGCAGCGCCACGTATTGGCCGTCGGTGTCCGCTGGGTTCAGGTAGATCTCCACCATCCGACGGCACGCCCGCAGGGCCAACTCCCGGCCGCGACCGTCAACGGGGGCAAGGCCGCGGGCCAACTCCATGTAGATCTGCAGGTCGGTCATGCCGTGCATCCCGGCGGTGAACCGACACTCGACACCGTAAACCTCGCGAAAAGCCTCGCGGAAGGCGCGGCTGTGGCGCGACGGACCCTCGGTCCGGACCAGCGTCCCGTCGACGTCGAACAGCAGCAGGGTCGGGGAATCCACCAATCGATTGGGTTCGGAGTAGGGCGATTCCTTCATGGAATCATGATAGACCCAAACCTTCACGGTGGGCAAGTAGAGGACGTAAGAGACGAAGAGGTTTCAACCCGATCCGATGCCCATCCGGCCGGTGCCCCCTTCGGCGGGCAGGGGGCCCGACGCCGGCTGCAACCTCAGACGAAGGCTGCTAGGCGGCTACCTCACGCAGCTTTCGCTTCTCATCCCAGGTGAGCACTTTGTCGAGGTCCAGCAGGATAATCAGCCGCCCCTCCAGTTTGGCAATGGCCCGAATATAGTCCGACTCGATGGTGGTCACTACCGGCGAAGGAGGCTCCACGGCGGAAGTGGACACGCGCAGCACCTCGGATACCGCATCCACCACCATTCCGATCGTGTGATCCCCGACGTCCACCACCATGATACGGCTCGCCTTCGTGCGGTCGCCCTGCTCGAGACCGAATCGCTTCTTCAGGTCGACCACGGGAATCACCTTGCCCCTGAGGTTTATCACGCCCTCGACGAACTCCGGGGCTCGGGGAATCCGCGTGATGGTCGTCATGCGAATGATCTCCTGAACCCGGCCGATGTCCACCCCGTAGACCTCGTTGGCCAACTCGAAGATCACGAGCTGTTCCTCTGCATCAAGCACCTGGTTGTCAGCCATTCCACAGTCTCCTTTCGTCGGCCGTCGAAACCGCACCGGTTCTCCACTGTGATTATCGGCAGTCCCCTGGAATACTTTACCCTTCGGAATCGAAGCGGCTACCGCAGCGTCGCCCGCACCACGAGCCGCTTGAGATACTGTCGGGTTCGACGATCGAAATCCCCCCCGCACGTGATGAGGGTAAGCTCGTAGCCATCCGATTGGCCGAATACCTCCTCGACCGGTGCATCGTCCGCGTCGTACCACCGCAGCCACTGCACGACGTACTCGTACTTCCTGCCGTCTGTCGCCGTGATCTCCACGAGGTCTCCCGCCTTGAGGCTCCCCAGCTCCCAGAAGACGGCGGTCTTCCCTCCCCAATCCACGTGGCCCGCGACCACGGCGTTCCCTGGCTCCCCCGGCTTCGGGCCCAATCGATACCAGGCAACGTTGTTGCCGTCCTTGGGCACGTCCATGGCACCGTCGGCCGCGAGTCCAACGTATTCGAACCCCGCGTCCACACCGATGGCGGGTATTCGGATCTGCCTCGGAAGCTCGACGGCAGGCTCGTGGGGCTTCGGCCCGGGCTTCGGTTTGAGCCTCACGAGGATCTCGTTGGCTTCCTTCTCCTTCTGTTCAGTGCCTTCTACCGATCCCCAAGGCTGTATCCGCGACGCCTCCCTCGCCCCGGCGCCCGCGACGTCGGTGGGCCTCTGGCCCTCCGCGCCGACCTTGGCCGCGTGGCCAACGGCCACAGGGGCGGGATAGCTGGCCGCTATCAGGAGCAGGACAGCCACCACCAAAAGGCCCGACCCGATTCTCTTCATCCCAGTCTCCCACAGAATCAGCCTAATACGGCACGGTGATACTACGACGCCAGGGGGTTGCGACAGAACGGACCAAAGGCCCTGAACTGACGCCCTTTGGTCCCTTCCTTGGGCAGCCGCGGCCCCCCACCCACCCTTTCCCCCTTTCCGACACAACTTGACACTGGGTTATGACCAGGTTAGAATCTACTTGGTCGTGCTAGACGGGGAGCTAGCGGTGCCCTGTACCCGCAACCCGCTACAGCGGGGTCGAATTCCCGTTCGAGGCCTAGTGCTTTTCGACCAGGGCTGGGCTCAGTGGTGTTGATGGCTTGGTCCTGCGCGGCGAAGGCTCAGAAACCCCGTCAGGTCCGGAAGGAAGCAGCGGTAACTGATCATCTTCGGGTGCCGCAGGGCAACCTGGCCGGAGCAGGCTAGTCTGGCACCGTCGGGGGGCCTGGGTCGACAACGGGTGCACGACCACTTACCTCGTCAGATGCATCGTGGGCGGTGGCAGCTACTCTCTGCCACCGCCCCTTTTGCTCTCCGGAGCACGCTCGGCCCCCTTCGGGCCGAGCAGCATGTGGTCACGCTGCAGCAAGGTGCATCACGGCCGCGTCCCTGTGGTACGATTGCGGAAAGGCTGAGAAGCGGAGGAGTAGAGCGGCATGGCGGTCCGGGCGACGTCAGGTGGGAGCGAGAGCGTCTGGAGGGTGCCGGAAAACCTGCCCTCTCCGGAGGAGGTGGAGCAGCTTACCCCCAAGGCTCTGCTGCAGCGGCTTGGGCTATCGGCCCGGAAGGCATTCTCGCAGAGCTTCCTCACCGACAAGTACGTCGTGAGGGACATCATCGAGGCGGCCGAATTGCGGCCCACCGACGAGGTGCTGGAGGTCGGCCCAGGACTGGGCGTACTTACCCGGGAGCTGGTGAAGGTCGCTGGCAGAGTCGTGGCCGTGGAGTTGGACCGTGCACTGGCAGAGCTGTTGCCGAGACTGGTATCTGATCCGGACAAGCTCGTGGTCGTGCAGGGGGACATCCTGGCGTTCGACCCCGCTACGGTGTTCAGGGGACCCTACAAGGTGGTGGCCAACCTGCCCTACCACATCACATCCCCGGCTCTCCGACACCTGTTGACCACCCGCGCGAAGCCCACTCTGATGGTGGTGATGGTACAGAAGGAGGTGGCGGAGCGCATCGCGGCGAAGCCGGGCGACACCAGCTTTCTCTCAGTGATGGTGCAGCTTTACGCCAAGGTCACCGTGGTCCGCCACGTCTCCGCCGCGTCCTTCTTTCCCGCCCCCAAGGTGGACTCCACAGTGATCAAGCTGGAGGTGTACGAGCGGTTGCCCGAAGGGGTGGACGACCCTGAAGCCCTGCTGGCGATGGTATCGGGAGCGTTCAGCCGCCGTCGCAAGCAGCTTCACAACTCCCTTTCACAGGCGATGTGGTTCCCACCGGGCGGCGTGTTCGAGGTGCTCGAGGCGGCAGGCATCGACCCCACGCGCAGACCCCAGACCCTCTCCGTCGAGGAGTGGATCCGACTGTACCGCGTCTACCAGGACGCGAGATCCCGTTGGCAGAGCGAGCAAACACGATGAACGGAGTCCGAATCTCCGCCTACGCCAAGGTGAACCTGTCACTGGAGGTGCTGGGAAAGCGGCAGGATGGGTTCCACGAGGTGCTGACTGTGATGCAGTCCATCAGCCTGGCCGACGAGTTGGAGATGGCGCCCGCCGCCGACCTCACCCTGGCCTGCCAGCCGCACTTCTGCGATGTGGGGGACAACCTGGTGCTTCGGGCGGCAAGAATGCTGCGAGCGGCCCACGAGGACGCACCGGGGGCGAGGATCACTCTGCGGAAAGGCATCCCCGTCGCCGGAGGTCTGGGGGGCGCGAGCGCCGACGCCGCCGCGGCCCTGATTGGGCTGGCTCGTCTGTGGGGGTTGGACCTGCCGGCCAGCCGGCTCCGTGAGATGGCGGCCGATCTCGGCTCCGACGTGCCGTTCTTCCTCTTGGGTGGCACGGCGCTGGCAAGCGGCAGGGGCGAGAAGACCTCTCTCCTTCCGGATCTGCCGCCCCGCTGGCTCGTGCTGCTCGTACCTCCTCACTCCCTCGCCGCGAAGACCGCTGAGCTCTACCGCCGGCTAACGCCCGCCAACTGGTCCGACGGCACTCGCACCAAACGCCTCGCTGGAGCGATAGCCGAGCGGCGCGAAGTCGGCGAGGATCTTCTCGGGAACAGCTTCGAGGCGGTCGCGGACGAGGTCTTCCCCAGCCTGCCGGAGTTTCGTGGGGCGATGATGGATGCAGGCGTCCCTGCCGTCCGCCTCTCCGGCGCCGGCCCGGCGCTCTTCGCTCTCCTGCCCGACTCCGCGGCGGCGTCGGCGGTGGCCGACCGGCTGCGTTCCGCCGGATATCACCCTCTCGTGGCACGGACCCTCACTGCCGAGGAGGCGCTCCCCCGACCCGTGCCGTTCTAAGCAGGTATCTCTAGTTTGTGTCCACTTCCCTGGCGGGAAACGTGCACCGCATCTAGGACACCTGCTCAGCCCCTGGCGCGGTTTCTGCTTACATCGATCGCGCGACCACCTCGTCGGCACTCCTTCCCGGCAACGAGGTCCGCGTTGGGAAGGAGCGGGAAGGACCTACTGGGAATGGATTCCCTCTGGCGGCCGGCACTGCTCTACATCTCACGCAGCAAGGCTCTCCGACGCTTGACCACACGGTCCGGTGTCTCCAGGCGGATGGCGCTGCGCTTCGTGGCAGGCGAGCGGATGCACGATGCCATCGACGTCACGCGGGAGATCAACCGTCGAGGAGCAGGCGCCGAGATCGACTTTCTCGGGGAGAACGTGGCGACTACTGTCCAGGCAGAAGCAGCCGCAAAGGTCTACCTGGAGCTTCTGGAGCAACTCTCCGCCGCGGGGGTGGAGGCGCACGTTTCTCTCAAGCTGACCCAAATGGGACTGGACCTGGATCCCGCTTCGTGCCGGCGAAACGTCGAACGGGTGGTGGAGTCGGCAGAGGAACGGGCCAACTTCGTCTGGCTCGACATGGAGAACTCAGACTACACGGATAGGACACTGGCGATCTACCGGGACCTTCGGGCTCGCCACTCGAACGTCGGGGTCGCGGTACAGGCATACCTGTACAGGAGCAAGGCCGACGTCCAGGACCTGGTGGCTCGCGGCGGGACGGTGAGGCTGTGCAAGGGGGCCTACCTGGAACCCCCCGACGTCGCCTTCGCGAACAAGAGCGACGTGGATCGGAACTTCATGGTCCTTTCCAAGATCCTCCTGTGCAGCCGTCGCCTTCAGGCCATCGCCACACACGACGAGAAGATGATCAGGCGGGTCGTCCGGTTCGCGCGCGCCAACGGGATCGATCGGGACCGCTACGAGTTCCAAATGCTCTACGGCGTGCGGCGGGACCTGCAGGAGCGGCTAGTGGCCGAGGGATATCGGTTGAGGGTCTACGTGCCGTTCGGCAGAGAGTGGTTCCCCTACCTGATGCGGCGGCTCGCGGAGCGGCCGGCGAACATTGTCTTTCTGATATCCAGCATTGCACGGGAGAGCCGCAGTCGTGTGGCGTAGGTTCGAGTCCTCCCTTAGAAACCAGAGCCATTCCCAGGAGGAGCCAGTGGAGACCCTGCAGCACTTCGTCGAACGGGCGACCGAGGTGGGGGCCCGCGTGTCGGGCCCGATGACGCCGGATGAGGCCACGAGGCAGGTCGTAGAACTCTTTCTGGCGGCTCGCGCTCGCACGGCGTTGCTCTCCCCAGACTTGAACGGCCTTCGAGAGCCGATAGCTGAGGCGCTGGTCCGCGCGGGTGCGAAGCTCGTCGAGGACCCGGCACCCGAGGCGGCGGCACAGGCCGACGCGGGCGTCAGCACGGCGGTGCTGGCGGTAGCCGAGACCGGTTCGGTCGTCGTGGCAGGAAACGACCTGCTGCCCAGGCTGGCAACGATGCTGCCCCTCGTTCACATAGTGCTGGTCGAGCAGCGGTCGCTGGTCTCCTCTCTGGACGAGGCGGGTGATTTCCTGAGGCGGCTGACGGCAGGGGAAGGTATGCCGCCTGCCCGGAACGTGTCCATCATCACCGGCCCCAGCCGGACAGCCGACATCGAAAAGACGCTCAGCGTCGGGGTCCACGGCCCTCGCGACCTGCACATCGTGCTGATCCAACGCTACCGCTAAGTGCGCCGTACCGCAGCAAGTCCTATGGTGAGACAGATGGCACAATCGCCATCGCGCCGCCTCCTGGTCCTAATAGCCCTGAGCCTTGCTCTTCTCGTGGCCTCCGTCGCGAGGCTGCAGCGACGGCGTCACGTCGAGGCCGCCTCCTCCCTCGAGACACGTGAGCCGTTTGAGACTCGATACGAGCGGGCGCTGGCGAGCGCTCAACTGAGGGAGAACCTGGCTCGATACCAGCGAACCTGGAGGCGGCAGCGGGACACGTCCTTCGCCACCCACGAGGCAAGAACGGGTCGGCAGTTCGAGGCGATGCGCCACGAGATGGCCGCGGTCAAGGACAGGGTCATCGCGGACCTCCCTGCCTACTTCAGGCAATTCAAGGAGGCCGCCGAGCGTGCCGGCGCGGTGGTACATCGAGCCGAAGAGCCCGAGGACGTGCACCGCTACATCCTGGATTTGGCCCGAAGGCACGGCGTCGACCTGATCCTGAAGAGCAAGTCCATGGTCAGCGAGGAGATCCACCTCAACGCTGCCCTGGAGAGACACGGGCTGAGGGTGGTCGAGACCGACCTGGGGGAGTACGTGGCACAACTGGCCCACGAGCACCCATCCCACATGATCTCGCCCATAGCCCACAAGAACCGCTACGAGGTTGCGCGGCTGCTGTCCCGCGAGTCGGGCCGCGAAGTGTCCGGCGAGGACATATCCGAGCTGACGTCGGTGGCTCGGCAGCGGTTGCGCGGTGCTTTCCTCGCCGGCCAAATGGGCATCAGCGGAGCGAACGCCTTGATAGCCGAGTCGGGTACGGTGATGCTGGTGACCAACGAGGGCAATGGACGGCTGGTATCGTCGCTGCCGCCCGTCCACGTGGTGATAGCAGGCTACGAAAAGCTGCTGCCGACCTTCTCCGACGCCATGGCCGAGCTTCGGCTGCTGGCCCGGAGTGGCACGGGCCAAGCACTCACTAGCTACACCACCTTTCTCACCGGCCCGGATCGCCCGGGGCGGGAGCTACACATTATCCTCCTGGACAACGGTCGATCGGAGATGCGGGCAGACCCCGACTTCGTGGATGCGTTGCGCTGCATCCGATGCGGGGCATGCGCCAACGTCTGCCCGCCCTACAGGGTGATGGGCGGCCATGCCTTCGGGCACGTGTACGCAGGCGCCATCGGCCTCGTCGTTACCCCCTTTCACCACGGCTTGGAGAACGGTGCTGGCCCCCAGAGCCTCTGTGTCTCCTGCAACGCCTGCGCGACGGTGTGCCCGGTGGAAATCCCGCTTCCGAGGCAGATCCTGGACGTTAGGCGGAAGGTGGCGGACTCCAGAGGGCTGCCCTGGTACAAGCAGGCCGCCCTTGGACTGTGGAGCCGCCCGGCGCTGTTCGACACCGCAACCAGGGTCGCCTCCAGGCTTCAGGCGCCTCTCTCCTCTGGGGGTTTGATGAAAAGGCTGCCCTTGCCCGACTCCGTAGCCTGGCGTACTCCACCGGCGCTCGCCGCCAAACCCGCGCGGGACCTGCTGTCTGGGCGAGTGCCCCAACCGGCCAGGGAGGGTCCTCTAGCTGGCAGCGCAGCGCGGGGTCTACGGGTGGCCTATTTCATCCAGTGCGTTACGGACCGATTCCTCCCTGAGATGGCGGAGGCAACCGTCCGGGTGATCGAGGCGTGTGGCGCAGGGGTGGTCGTACCGGGCGAGCAGCATTGCTGCGGGCTTCCGGCCTTCGACGCGGGGGACAGGAAGCGGGCACTGGCGATGGCGAAGCAGACGGTAAGGATGCTGGAGGGGGTGGACGCCGACTACGTTGTGACGGGCGCCGCGAGCTGCGTCGCCATGATGGTGCACGACTACCCCCACCTCTTCGCCGATGACCCCGAGTGGCTGGAGCGCGCCCTCGAGGCCGGAAAGAAGGTGGTCGACCTGACCACCTTCCTGCATCGTGTGGCGCAACTCCCCCAGGGAGCGCTGGACACAGGGCCATTCCCCCCTGTCACCTATCACCACTTCTGCCAATCTCACAACGTGCTGCAGATATGGGAAGAGCCCTACAGGCTGATCTCAGAGGTGCTAGGTCTGGAGTTGCGGGAGATGGAAGAAGCAGACTCCTGCTGCGGGTTCGGTGGCTCCTTCTCCGCCGACCATCCCAGGATATCCAGGCACATCGTGGAGCGGAAGCTGGCCAACATCGACGCCACCGGCGCTCCCATGGTGATCACCGACAACCCGGGCTGCATCCTCCACCTGCGGGGATCGGCGGACGCGAGCGGGCGTCCCCTGCGGGTCCTCCACCTGGCGGAGCTGGTGGATGCGAGGCTGCGGCAGGCCGGTTGGGCGCGGGCGTAGGGTCGCCACAGTAATAGAGCTGGCATCCCTCCTGCATATCTCCCCCCATCGTGCGCAACACGCCGGCGCTCGATTTCGATCACGACCGAAGCCTCCTCGCAAGACGGCCCGCCGCGGGAGGCTCGGGGGGAGAGAATCGTGAGGAAGGTCAGCTTTCGACTGTTGATGGTCATATCCCTCGTATCCATTCTCGCGGCCCTCATGCCATCCGCGCACGCCAGGGAGGTCTACTGGAGTGAGGATCGCGCCGCCGGGCGCTCCGTTCTCTCAGACAGCCTGATCGTAGCCTGGTACGGGAACCCCCGCACCGGCCTCATGGGTGTGCTGGGGCAGTTCACCGGCGAGGAGCTCGCCTCGCGGCTCAGGCGTCAGGCGAACGCCTACTCCCCCCACACTAACAAGACGATCGTGCCGGCCTACGAACTCATCGCCGTCGTAGCCCTGGGCAGCCCCGGCGCGGACGGCCTGTACCGTCGACGCGAGACCACCGAGGTGATCGACTCCATGCTGGAGCAAGCCAGGGCCAACGGCTTCCGCCTCATCCTGGACGTTCAGGTGGGTCACAGCACGGTCGAGGACGAGCTGGAGTACCTTCGGCCGTACCTGGAGCAGCCGGACGTCTACCTCGCCCTCGATCCGGAGTTCGACATGTGGCGCGGGCAGCTACCAGGGGTGCAGATCGGCCACATGACCGCCGCGGAGGTGAACTACGCCATCCAGATGCTGGAGAACCTGATACAGGCGAACGGACTGCCCCCCAAGGTGCTGATCGTGCACCAGTTCACCCAGAACATGCTGCCTGACAAGGGTGCCATCAGGCGCAGTCCCGTGGTGGATGTGGTGCTGGATATGGACGGCTTCGGCGCCCAATGGCTGAAGAAGGACACCTGGGACATGGTGATGCAGCGGCCACTCGAGTTCGCTGGGATCAAGCTGTTCTACGACCAGGATCCCGGGATGTTCACTCCCGCGGAAGTCATGGCCCTGGAGCCCACCCCGTCGGTGGTGATCTACCAATGAGCAGCGAGCCGACACCTCTCCACGGCGCCCGTACCCGGCCGCGGTGAGGTGTCGGCTAGACGATCGCTGATTGCCAATTGCTACTGATCTGTAACTGAGGTTCTGTACTCGTTTCATCCCCCGTTCACTGCCCACCGCCATACTGCTCGCGGCTGGTCGGGGTCGATCGTTGCGGTCGGTTGCCTCTCAGTCGGTGCTGGTGCCCGACTGCCCCCCCAACCGCGATCGGGATGCGGAACCCAGAACCGTTGCGCACGAGGCCGCCCGTACGGCCCACCGGAGGCGGCGCGAGGAGGTGAGGGCTTGGAAAACGCCGTGGTCTCCCGAGTGGGGGCGGTCAACGTGGTGTTCAATGTCCTCGCGGCGATGCGACCCAAGCAGTGGACCAAGAACGCGGTTCTCTTCGCTGGGTTGGTCTTCGCGGGCAAGATGCTCCATCCCGACCTGGTTGCCCGGGTCGTCGCAGCGGCTGTGCTGTTCTGCGCTCTGTCGGGAGCGGTCTATCTCATCAACGACATCAAGGACATCGACGCGGATCGGCTTCACCCGAAGAAGCGGCTCCGGCCAATAGCCTCTGGACGGCTCTCGGTCTCCCAGGCGTGGGGAGCAACGATGCTGTTGCTTCTCTTCGCTCTGCCGGGTGCGTGGCTGCTGAGTCCGCCCTTCGGCGCTTTCGCCGTCGCCTACCTGGCGATGATGCTCGCCTACAACCTCAAGCTGAAGGAAGTGGTGATCCTGGACGTCCTGGTGATTGCCGCTGGGTTCGTCTTGAGGGCGGTGGCTGGAAGCCTCGTCGTGGGGGTTCCGATCTCCCCCTGGCTGTACGTCTGCACCAGTCTGCTGGCCCTCTTCCTAGGCTTCGGCAAGCGCAGACACGAGTTGGTGCTGCTGGATCGCTCGGCCGCCAGCCATCGGAAGATCCTGGACGAGTACAGCCCCGCGCTCCTCGATCAGTTGATGTCTGCCGTCACGGCCTCCACCGTCATAGCCTACTCGCTCTACTCCTTCTTCTCGGAGACCTCACACAAGGCGCCCTACATGATGCTGACCATACCTTTCGTGGTATACGCCACCTTCAGGTACCTCTACCTGATCTACGGACGGGGCGAGGGGGGAAGCCCCGAGGAGGCGCTGCTGCGAGACCGTCCGCTGTTGGGGGCGATCCTGCTCTGGGGCGCAGCCGTGGTGCTGGTCATCTACACCTCGGCCTAGGGGGACAGCTTGGGACCAACTCGATCTGGAAGCGCGGAGAGACCGCACCAGTCGTGGCTTCAGGCCCCCGGGCTCGCATGCCGACTGCCGGGAAGGGAGGCCACGCACCACCTCGCCCAGATGTACCTGGCAACCTTCGCTCGGTTCCTCTTGGTTGGCTTGAGCGGGGTGTTCGTCAACATGGGAACCCTGTGGTTCCTGACGGAAGTTGGCGGCCTCTACTACATGGTGTCGAGCGTGGTGGCGGTGGAGGTGTCCATCGTCACCAACTTCCTGATGAACAACAGTTGGACTTTTCGCCACCGAAGCCACGGGGTGTTTCGGCTGTCGGCCTTGGCCAAGTACAACCTGGTGTGTGGAGGAGGGATCGTGGGTAGCACCACCATCCTTTACCTGCTCACGACCCTGGGCGGGATCCACTACCTGCTGGCCAATCTCGCCGCCATCTCGGTGACTGCACTGTGGAACTTCGCCGCCAACACCGCGTGGACCTGGCGACAGCAGTCTCCGAAGGGAGGCGACCGCGCCGCTGACATTACTGTAAGCGACCACTAGGCCAAGTTTTAACGAGCATATCATCCCTAAGAACGTACTATGGTGCGACTGCGGTCGTGCCGCCAGAATGCGGAGGTCGAAGAACGATCCATGAGTAGTGTCTGCGTAATCGGAACCGGATATGTCGGCCTGGTCACCGGAACCTGCCTCGCGGAGCTGGGGCACTCGGTCACCTGCGTGGACATCGACGAGGCTAAGATCCAGGGCCTCAACCGGGGGACACTGCCAATCTACGAGCCGGGGCTGGGCGACCTGGTGATCAAGAATCACGCGGCCGGCCGCCTGCGGTTCACCACCAGCTACGAGGTTGGGGTGCACAACTCCGATTTCGTCTTCATCACGGTGGGAACGCCGCCCGACCAGGACGGCGCCGCGGACCTCCGACAGGTGCAGTTGGTGGCCAGACGCATCGCCGAGGTGATGCGGGAGTTCACGATCGTCGTGAACAAGAGCACCGTGCCTGTGGGCACTGCAGAATGGCTGGCGCAATACATCGAAGAGAGTCAAAGCGAGCCGGCGGACTTCGCGGTGGTCTCCAACCCAGAGTTTCTCCGTGAGGGGACGGCGGTGTCGGACTTCTTCTCGCCGACCAGGGTCGTCGTGGGCAGCACAAACCGGTCCGCCGCGCTCGCGGTGGCCGAGCTGTACGCCCCGCTGAACTCCCCGATCATCGTCACCGACCCCCGCACCTCCGAGATGATCAAGTACGCCTCCAACGCCTTCCTAGCCACGAAGATCTCCTTCATCAACGAGATGGCTCACATATGCGAAATGGTGGGCGCCGACATCCGTCAGGTGGCCGACGGCATGGGGCTGGACGGCCGCATCGGGCGGGCTTTCCTCGACGCGGGACTCGGCTACGGGGGCTCGTGCTTCCCCAAGGATGTGAGGGCTCTGGCTCAGTTGGCGGAGGGGAACGGCTTCCATCCGCAACTGCTGAACACGGTGATGGCGATCAACCACGACCAGAGCAAACTGGTGCTTAAGAAGCTGGAGGCCGAGCTCCAGGCACTCGACGGGAAGTCCGTCGGGGTGTTGGGGCTCGCCTTCAAGCCGAACACCGACGACGTTCGAGAGGCCCCGGCGCTCACGGTGGTCAGCATGCTGCACGCCCGAGGTGCCCGAATCAAGGTGTACGACCCCGAGGCCATGCGCAACGCCGTGAAGCTGCTGCCGGCCGACGTGCGGTGTTGCGCGGATCCCTACGAGGTGGCCGAAGGGTGCGACGCTTTGGTGGTGGCGACCGAATGGGAGGAGTTCCGGAGACTGGACATGGAGCGCATCCGCGCGTCGATGGTGGATCCCCTCCCCGTGCTGATGGACGGGCGCAACATGTTCGACCCCGAAGAGATGGAGCAACTCGGTTTCGCCTACCACGGGGTAGGCAGGGGAACAAACGGTGGCATGCGGGGTTCGGCTCCCGGTAACCGGAGTGTGAGGGCCACGTCGAAGCCCTAAACCGGGGTACAGTGGTGCACCGTGCCCGACGGTCCCGCTGGCCCTACAGAGGACGGATACGAGACATGAGCATCGCTCGATCCAAAGCCCACATATTGGTGGTGGACGACAACTTGCAGAGTCTCAAGATGCTGCGCTTCCTGCTGGAGGATGAGGGCTACGAGGTGATGGTGGCCTCCAATGCCGCCACGGCCATCGACCACCTGCGATCGGCGCCCACCCCAGCACACCTGGTCATCCTCGACGTCATGATGCCCAACGTCGACGGGTTCGACCTGTGCGACCGGATACGGCGTGAGGGTGAGAACGTCCCCATCATCTTCCTCTCTGCCCGGGGTGAGCCTGCGGATAAGGCAGAGGGGCTGCGAATGGGGGCCGACGACTACGTGGTGAAGCCTTTCGATCCGGCAGAGCTGTTGGCTCGCATCGCCGCCGTGCTGCGACGGAGCAAACCGGTATCGACGATCCCGGACTCCCAGCCGAGCCTCAGGCTGGGCGATGTGGAGCTGGACCCCGCGCGACTGAAGGTCAAGGTCGCCGAGAAGCGGCAGTCGGACCTCACCCCCACGGAGACCAAGCTGCTGCACTGCCTGATGAGAAACGCCGGAAGGGTGTTGACCAGGGACGTCCTGATCAACCAGGTGTGGGACTACGACTACGATGGCAACAACAACACCGTAGACGTCTACATTAGGCGGCTACGCCAGAAGGTGGAGCCCAACCCCAACGAGCCACGGTACATTCGAACGGTCCGAGGTGCTGGCTACGTTTTCCAGGCGAACTAAGCAGGCATCTCTGGACGGAGCACACGCTCCCCGCGAGCGAGGCTGAGCGGGCTTGGGATCCTTGCTTAGTGCTTCGGCGGGACCTGTGACTCAACTCTGCTTATGTACAGCAGGATAGGCGACCCGGATGACGACGCCTGTCGAGGATAGCTCGCGGCGGCTCAACTCCCTCTACTGGACCGAGAAGACGGTAAGCAACCCCATCAAGTGGGGAGTCTTCATCTCCGGCTCCGCACTGCTGTCCTACTGGAGTTGGAACGGGATCCCCCTCGAAGGGGCAGTCACGCTGCTGGCCTACGCGGTCCAGAACCTGGTGTTCACGGTGCTCTTCGCCCGGGTGGGCCTCTCCTTCCGCACGGCCAAGCTGCTCGTCCTGGTCTCCTACACCTTCGACTTCGTCTTCGTCGCCTACTTGATCTTCGGGCTCGGCGGGACGGCCAGCCAGGTGGCCTTCCTGATGTACGTCATACTCATCTTCAAGGCCGGGCTCTACTATCCCGTCTTCCACGAGTCACTTCTGATCCTGCCGATAGCGATCCTGTTCTACCTGGGGCTCCTCGCCTTCACCGAGGGGTTTCGGGTGTTCGCCGACTACTCCCTGAGGCCACGACTGTTCATCCTTCTGGGCATCCCCGCAGTGACCATATACACGGCGCGCCTGCTCGAGCTTCGCGAGCAAGACCTCTCGAAACTGAATGCCAGGCTGCGCGCGAAGACGGTGGAATTGAAGCGGCAGACCAGGGAACTGGAGGCGGTCATCGAGGGCATGCGGGATGGCCTGCTCGTCATCGACCCAGCCCTCAACGTGGTCACGATGAACCCCGAGGCAGCGGGCATCTTGAGGCTCCCCGAGGGCACCCAACCGCCGGTGCCCTTGTCCGTCAGCGACAACGGCATGGCGCTGAGAGACGTGGTCGTCCAGGCGCTGGAAAGCGAAGAGCACATCGGGAAGGCAGAGATCCAGTTGCCCCTGCCCAACGACGGCGAGTCCGAGCGCCGGTCGTACCAGGCGGTGGCATCGGTTGTTCCGGGGGACAACTGCGCGACCACGCAAGCGGTGGTCATCCTGCGAGACGTCACGGAGCAGATGCGGCTGGAGTACGCCAAGTCGAATTTCCTGTCGGTCGTATCGCACGAGCTGCGCACTCCGCTCAGTTCGATCAAGGGGTTCCTGGACATCATCCTGTCCGAGAGGCCGGGCCCGCTAAACGAGACCCAGAAGGACTTCCTGACGACGGCCAAAGGGCAGGCCGAGTACCTCCACGCATTGATCAACGACCTGGTCGAGTTCTCGCGTATCCAGGTTCGGCGAGCGGCGCTGGACGTCGAACTCGTTTCTCTCGCGGACTTGACCAGATCGGTGTGTGCTCGGCTGCTGCCGCTCGTCCAAGACAAGAGCCTGTCCCTCGTCAACCAGGTGCAGAAGAGTCTCCCACTGATCGAGGGCGATCAGCTCCGGCTGGACCAGGTCGTGACCAACCTGATCACCAACGCGATCAAGTTCACTCCCCCGGGCGGTGAGATCGTCGTCTCCGCTCACGAGGAGGACGACGAGATCGTCTACTCCGTTCGGGACAACGGTGTGGGCATCCCCAAGGACCAGCAGGAGAAGATCTTCGAGCCCTTCTATCAGGTGAGCGAAGGCCCCGCGAGGCTCCACGGTGGGATGGGACTGGGTCTCGCGATCTGCAGGCACGTGATCGAGAGGCACCACGGCCGCCTCTTCGTCGAGAGCGCCGAGGGCCAGGGAAGCACATTCCACTTCGCGCTGCCCAAGCAGCACCCGGTCCACCAAGACTCGGACGGCCAGAGGTCGGCGCTTCAATCCTGACGCATCTTTCAGTAGACCCCGCAGATCCTTTTAATCGCGCTTTCACCTACTACATCTACACTCACCCTGTTGTCAGAATGGATGCCGACAGCATGGGACGCCTCGCCGGCCGAGGTCCGGCCTCGGGCAATCCCGGCAGAAGGAGAGCACGAGCAGTGGATCAGGTCCCTGAGAGCCCCGATCTCACGGTGGCCATCGTGAACTGGAACACCCGAGAGTTGCTGAGTGACTGCCTGCTCTCACTGCAGCGCACCATCGACCTCGCCCGCACGCAGGTGATCGTGGTGGACAACGCATCCTCGGATGGCACCGCGGAGATGGTGCGCTCCCGGTTCCCCTGGGTTGAGCTGATCGCCTCCAGCACCAACCTGGGGTTTGCCGCCGGTAACAACCTGGCTTTCTCCGCCACCGAGGGTCGATACGTCCTCTTCCTGAACCCCGATACCCAGGTAAACCCCGGCGCCATCGAGGAGATGACACGCTACCTGGATGGCCGGCCGGAGGTGGGTGTTGTAGGGACCACCCTCCTGAACCCCGACGGCAGCGTACAGCTATCGTGCCACCGCTTCTACAGCTTCTGGCACACCATCAAGCACAACAGGCTGGTGGACAGAATCGCAGGAGCCAGGGAGCTGTCCTCGATCAATCGCGGATCCCATCCCCGCGAGGTGGACTGGATGACCGGCGCTTGCCTCATGGTGAGGAGAAGCGTCCTGACCAGCGTGGGTGGGTTCGACCCAACCTTCTTCGTCTACGGGGAGGAGATCGACCTGCAGTACAGGATCAAGCGAGCGGGCTGGCGGGTGGTCTACGTCCCCTCCAGCGGCGTCGTTCATCACGGGGGACAGAGCGCCAAACAGGCCGGAATTGCGGCCTCCCTCCACGATTACCGCGGCCGGTGGATCTTCCTCCGGAAGCACTACGGCCCGCTATCCGCGGCAGCCTACCTGGCCAAGGCGGTCGTGGCGCTGGCCGTCTGGACGGTGTATTGGGGCGCGAGGGCGGCGATACAGCACAGGCCGTGCGCCCGCCAGCAACTGGGTTCCTACTGGCGGCTGCTCAGGTGGCATCTGGTCGAGCGAGGGCTCCCGCCAGCTCCCGTTCACATCCAGGGGCTAGGGGCCAAGGAGTCGAAGCCATGACTTTCCTGGAGTTGGCCTTCTGGCTCGCTGCGGTGGTGGTGGTCTACACCTACGCTGGCTATGGGTTGGTCGTGACGGCACTAGCAGCGGTGCGACCCAAGCCTCACCGGAAGGAGCCGCTTCGGGCCAAGGTGTCACTGATCATCGCCGCGTACAACGAAGAGCAGGTGATACGGGAGAAGATCGTCAACAGCCTCTGCCAGACCTACCCAAGTGATCTACTCGAGATCATCGTGGTGAGCGACGGGTCCACCGACGCGACGGCGGCGATCGTCCAGGAGTACTGGGACCAGGGCGTGATGTCGCTCCACCAACCGACGCGGATGGGCAAGGCGGCGGCGGTCGAGCGGGCGGTCGAGAACAGCAAGGGCGACATCCTCGTCTTCTCCGATGCCAACAGCATGTACACGCCCGACACCATCGAGAAACTGGTGCGAAACTTCGCCGACCCAGAGGTTGGGTGTGTCGCGGGAGAAAAGCGGATTCGCGGCCACGACAGCGGTCCGATCGGCCGGGAAGCGGGGCTCTACTGGCGCTACGAGTCCTACCTCAAGCGGATGGACAGCATAGTGAACGGCGTGGTAGGCGCCGCTGGCGAGATCTTCGCGGTGCGCAGGTCCCTCTTCGTCCCCGCGGAGCCCGACTCCTTCATCGAGGATTTCATCGTCTCCATGCGTATTGCCGCCGCCGGGCACCGCGTGGTGTACGAGCCCGAGGCCATCTCCGTCGAGGAGGCGCCCGCGACGATTGCGGACGAGTTCGAGCGACGGGCAAGGATCTCCGCAGGAGGCTTTCAGTCCGTGGTGCGGCTGCGGAAGCTGCTCCTCTCGCCACATAGACTCCTAGTGTTCCAGTACGTGTCGCACCGGGTCCTGAGGTGGGCCGTGGTGCCCTTCCTCCTGCCGGTGCTGTTGGTAACCAACCTGTTCCTGGCGGGCCACTTCCCGTACCACCTTCTGCTGGCCGGCCAGTTGGGCCTGATCGGGCTGGCCATCGCGGGTTGGGCACAGGAAAGCTTCAGCGGACGATCCTCCAGGGTGTTCCACGTGCCCTTCTACTTCTACATGCTGAACGTGGCAGCGCTCGTGGGCTTCTATCGCTACGTCACCGGACGGCAGAAAGTGACGTGGAAGCGAACCGGGCGCGCGAGTTTCGAGTCTGACGTCGCAAAGCCGGCAACGGCGCCCGGCGATGGGTGAACAAGTGACGATCCCCGCCAGGAGCGACACGATCGGGCACAGCACGGCGTGCGCGTGCGGGCACGGATTAGCCCTCTAGAAAGTGGTGGACAGAGTTGGCACAGACAGCGAGCGAGGACAGTACCTATCCTACTCCTACCTACCCCGCCTGGGGACAGCCTGCCGGCGATCGCGCTGCGGGTCGGCTCGCCTACCTGCGCATTCGCTTTTGGATGGAGCAGATGGCCAGGCGAGGACTGCAGATAGAGATCGACCGCGAGTCCGGGCGAACCGTTCTGCATCTCCACGGACGGCTGGACAGCCAGTCCGCACCTTTCCTCAAGAGAGGATTCGAGGAGGTGCTTCCGCTGATATCGCGGTGCGTAGACGTGGATCTGGCGGCCGTCGATCGCGTCGACGGCGTCGGTCTGGCAGCGCTGGTGTGGGCATGGCGGCTGACTCGGGACCACGGCCTGGAGCTGCGGCTCACGCGCATGCGTCCCTTCGTGCGGGAGATCGTCTCGAGGATGAACCTCCACCACCTCTTACAGATCGTGGACGACAGGGAGTTCCTGCTGATAGCGGAGTAGGCATGGCGTTGGTCACGGAGGACGGATGGCGCACGTTCTGGCTATCGAGTGCCGCACTCCCGGCCGTGAGCGCCGGCGACGCGAATACCGATGCCAACGGGAGGGCTGATTGAGGGCGATAGTGCTGGCGGGAAGCCACAACGACAGTCTCGGCCCGCTTGCGCTCGATATCCCCACTCCCGCGCTGCCGATCGCGGGGCGGCCCCTGCTGTCCCGCACCCTGGACTACCTGGAGCTGCAGGGGATGGACGGAGCGGTGGTTAGCTGCTACCGGAGGCCGCACCTGGTTGAGCGCGTGGTCAAGGAGTACTCGGGCAAGATGGCGGTGACCACCGCCCTGGAGAGCCCCCCGTTCGGCAGCGCGAACCTGGTCAGGCAGATGGTCCCGCGGGATGAGGAGACCTTCGTGGTCGTGATGGGGGACGTGCTGGCGGAGCTGGATCTTCGAGCCGCCGTCGGGCTGCACCGCGAGAGCGGCGCCCTGGCAACGGTGCTCACCACGCACGCGGACCCCCCGTGCCCCTACGGGGAGGTGGCCACCAACCGTGGCGGCGCGGTGGTAATGATCGGGAGCGAGCAGCTCGTGCGGAGGGAGGGTAAGCGTCCCGCGAACTGCGGCATCTACGTCCTCGAGGCCGAGGTGCTGAAGCACGTGCGCAGGGATCGCGCCTTCGATCTGGCGAAGGACCTCCTGCCCCTGCTGGTGGAGATGGAGCTTCCAGTGTTCGCCAGCACACAGCGCGGATACTGGCGCAGCATCAACTCGATCGAGCAGTACAGGGCGGCCAACATCGACCTGCTGCAGGGAAAGGTGGGAGGCCAGAGGCCGCTGGGCGAGGAGGTGGCACCGGGTGTGTGGCAGGCGCCCGGCGCCCGCATCGACAAGGACGCCACAGTCGTGGCACCCGCCATGGTGGGGAGCGGGTGCCGAGTCGAGAGGGACACGGTGATCGGTCCGGACACGGTCCTGGGGGATGGGGTGCGTCTTCGTCGTGGCGCCAGCGCCGTCCGCACCGTGGTATTGCCCGGGAGCAAGGTGGGGCTGGCCACGCGGCTGGAGGACGCCGTGGTTCGGGGCAACTTGCTGGCCAGGGCCACCCGGCCCGAGCCCACCTACGTCGACGACCCCCAGGTGCTGGAGACCCTGGAGTCCTTGGACCTCGAACTCGCCGTCAGGTCGCTCTTCGATCGAGTCATCGCAGCGATGGCCCTGGTCCTCGCCTCGCCCCTGATGCTGCTGATCGCCCTGCTGATCAAGCTGGACTCCCCGGGACCGGTCTTCTACTCACAGTTGAGGGTGGGGCAGGGCCGGCGAACTGCCAGCAACCAGTACCAGGGGAAGGTGTTCGAGCTGCTGAAGTTCCGGACGATGCGCCAGGATGCCGATCTTCGGCTGAAGGATGTGCTCGGGCGCAACGAGTACGGCGGCGCGCCTTTCGTGAAGATCAAGGACGATCCCCGCATCACGCGGGTGGGCCGCTTCCTGAGGGTGACGAGCCTGGACGAGCTGCCGCAGCTAATCAACGTGGTCAAAGGAGACATGGGGCTGGTGGGGAACCGTCCCCTCCCTCTCTATGAGGCGGAGCGGCTGAGCGACGAGTGGCAGAGGATACGGTTCAGCGCGCCCGCAGGCATCACCGGGCTGTGGCAGATCAGCGGCCGCTCGGACCTCTCGGCCGAGGAGCGGATCGTTCTGGACAACTACTACGCCCTGACCCATTCCTTCTGGAGCGACATGAAGATACTGCTCGTGACGATACCGGCCCTGGTGGCGAGACGTGGGGCCCGCTGAGCATCGGATCACACTCGGCACCACCTCGTGGTGGTGGTAGAAGGTAGGTAGCATGGAATTCTGGAATCTCTACCGGATGATCCGGAAGAGGCTGTGGATGGTGCTCTTCCTGGTAGTGGTGACGGTGAGCAGCACCATCGTCACGGTCATGACGCGGCCGCCCTCCTACAAAGCGACGGCCACCGTGAGGGTGGCGGTCACCTCCCCCAGCGTAGCCGACGTGGGCCGCCTCGACTGGTACACGGCGGGCATCCTCTTCTCCACCATACAGGAGACCATTCTCTCCCGCAGCATCCTGCAAGAGGTGATCGACCAGAACATGCTGGGGGTGACGCCGGACGAGTTTCGGAAAGCGGTCGGGGCAACGAGGGTGGGCAACTCCAACCTGCTGAAGATCGAGGTGAAATCCACCGACCCTGAGTTTTCGAAACGGTTGGCCAACGACATCGCCTCCACCTTCATCCGGTACAACCAGAACCTGCTGGACACCCAGAACGCCTCCTCCATCGCCTTCTACGAGGAGCAGGTGAAGCAGGCTGAGGCGAACTACACTAAGGCGAAGGAGGACTTCCGCAACTCGCTGAATCAGCCCAACTCGAGGGCGGCGGAGAACCAGTTCATCGCCGCGCAGGCGGCATACCAGGCTGCCCTCGATAAGCTCGACGCCGCCCGGCTGCTGAACCGCTTCCCAGACCTGAGGCCATCCTCGGTGTCGATCGCGGAGCCTGCAGTGACGCCTACGGAGCCAGAGGGGAGGCAGGTAGCTCGTTACACCCTCATCGCCCTGCTGGTGAGTCTGATCCTCGGCGTCTTCATCGCGATGGGGATCGAGTACCTGGATATGTCCATCAAGTCGCCCCACGAGGTCACCACCGAACTGGGCCTGGCGGTGATCGGGGTGATCCCTCACTTCCGCCGAGGAGTATCCGGCTTCGTCAACGTGCTAGCCAACCTGGATCTGCCGCTCCTTAGCCGTCTCCTTCGTTCTCGGATACAACGCGCGGAGTCGAGCATCATGTCGGCAGAGAAGCTGCCCCTGGGGCCAGCAGAGGCATTCCGGAAGGCGCGGCTCAACCTGATGGCCTCCCACCGCAGTCGGCGGTTGCTGCACGGCGAGGCGGCCTCCACGGTTCTCATCACCAGCAGCCGGCCTCGGGACGGGAAGACCACGATGGTTGCCCAGCTCGGCATAGCTCTGGCAAAGGCCGGCCAGGCGGTACTGCTGCTGGACGGGGACGTCCGAAAGCCCCAGCTACACCGGCACTTCGGCCTCGATCCGAACGAGCCTGGCCTAGCGCAACTCCTGCTGGGGGAGGTTGCGGTCGGCGAGTGTGTGAGGCCCACGGGCTACACAGGGTTGTCGGTGATCCTGTCTGGAGCAGCAAGCGAGGAGCACGCGGAGCTTCTGGACAGCGACCGCTTCTCCGAGCTGATGGCGTGTCTGGCCGCGGAGTTCGATTTCGTCCTGGTGGACTCTCCGGCCCTGGGGCTGTACACCGACGGCGCCGCGCTAGCGAGCCGGGTCGGTCGCGCGTTGCTAGTGGTAGATGCCACGCGGCCAAGCTCGGAGAACGAGATGCGCAGCATCGCCCTTCTGACCAGCGCGGGCGCAGTGGTGGAAGGGGTGATAGTCAACAAGATCAACCCCGAATACGTCGACCCCGCGAAGCTGCATGCGCTCCCTCGCCACGTCGTGGAGCTGGCCCACCTCCGCAACGGCGGCGGGCACGGATCGGCGAACGGCAGATCCAATGGGGCAGCGGGACACGATCCAGCCGGAAGCCGGGCGAACTAGCATGTCGACGGCGCAGAGGATCGCGGCTGCCCTCACCGTGACCAACCTCGTCTCCACACTGCTGCTGCTGGCGGGTGGGGTGTACCTTTCGAGGCTCCTGGCGGCGCCGAGGTTCGGGATCACCCTGGTGCTGGTGGCGATGCTGACGATCGTCCCACTCGCACTGGTCCTGATCGCCAAGCCCCGGTTCGGGGTGGTCCTGCTGTTCATCGTCTCGATGACGATCATCGAGGTCAAACGACTGGCCTGGCACATGGAGGTGGGGCTGGTAGTCGAGTTCCTGGAAGGGGTGCTGGCCGTGGCACTGGCCGCCCTCGTCATCGCCCGAAGGGACCTGCACCGGCTGTCCTCACCCCTCACTGCCCCGGTGCTACTCTACGTGGCCTACCAGGTGGTTATCGCCTTTCACCCCAACCTCCCCACCACCATCAACATCATCTACGCCCTGCGCGACCCCATCAACTTCGCCGTGCCGTTCATCGCCGCGGTGTACCTCTTCCGAGATCGGCGCCAGCTCAGCCTGTTCCTCTACCTGTGGCTGGGGACGGCCTTCGTGCTGGCCCTGTACGGCCTGTTCCAGTACTACGTGGGGCTGAACAACTGGGAGACTGCCTGGCTCTCCATCAGCCCCACCCACGTGCTGTACAACCGCATCCGCATCTTCTCCACCCTGGGAAGCGCCGATGCGCTGGGGATGCACATGGCGGTGTCCATCGTGATCGCCCTGGCCGTGGGGTTCCACACACGGAGGAAGCTGGTCAGGTACGGGGTGATGGCGATGGTGCCGGTTTTCGCTGTGGCCAACCTGCAGACCCTCACCCGAGGGGCGTACGTGGCAGTGTTGGTGGGGGTGCTGACCCTGGCGCTCGTGACCCGGAACCGCGCGCTGCTGCTGGCGCTGGTCGTGGCGGCAGCGGGGGTGGTGATCTGGTACCAGACGAACCAGGGCAGCCTGTTGGCCAACCGTGTGATCACGATGTTCACTCCCGACCAGGACGAGTCTTTCGAGGTACGGCAGAACTACATAGCCGACTACATGCCGGTAATCGTGGAGAGCCCTTTCGGCTTCGGCCCGGCCACCAGCGGAAGGCAGGGGTGGGTGCTGCTGGAGTGGAGCGGAATCGACCCGAAGCTGGCAGAGTCGATCGCGGGTGTCCCCACCGACAACTACTACTTCCGGATCGCACTGGAGACGGGGTGGGTGGGGTTGCTGCTGTTCCTGGGTCTGCTGCTGACGGTGTTTCTCGTGGGACTGCGGATCTTCGCCCGCTCCCGCGACCCACTGGTGAAGTGGATGGCCGCCGCCTTCATCGCCTCCTATGCTGCGATGGCGGTGTCCAGCCTATCCAACAACTACTTCTCCCATCTTGATATGAAGCTCTTCTTCTGGTTCTCCCTGGGTCTACTAGCCAACTTACCACTGATCGACGCCCAGTCCAGGCAGGGTAATGTGGTTGGGGAGCCGGTGGCCACCTCTCGCCTCCGGAGGGTGCGCTGGTGACTACCGTTCTTCTGGGACTGCTGCTAGCGGCGCTGCAGGGATACGCCCTGATGTACCTGCTCTACCTGTGGACCCCGGCCATCGCCGCACTGGCGGGGACTCTGTGTCGCACGGCGAGCGAGCACCTCACGGCTGGCGAGACACGACGCAGGATTCCGCTCCCCCCTGCGTGGGGAGGTGCCGCGACGCGTGAGGCCAGCCGGGAGCGCTCCTTCGCGATCCTTATCTCCGCACACGACGAGGAGGCGGTCATCGGCTCCCTGCTGTGGAGCCTTGCCCTCCAGCATTACCCGGAAGAAAAGCGCAAGGTGTTCGTGGTGGCGAACAACTGCACCGACTCCACTGCGACGGTCGTGCGCAGTTCGGGACTTGCGGTCTGCCACGAGCGGAACACCGGGGACCTGGCGACCAAGGGCGCGGCGCTGGCGTGGCTTTGGGAGCATGTCTCGGAGGAGGTCGCCGACTGCGAGTGCATACTCGTGCTGGACGCCGACAACCTGGTGGCCCCGGACTTCCTGTGCGAGATGAACCGAACCTTCGACCAGGGCTTTCGCGTCGTGCAGTCGGCCAGGTGCGCGAAGAACCCCTCCGATAGCTGGACCAGCCAGTTGGATGCGATCTCAGAGGTGCTTTGGAACCAACTGGACCAGGCGGGGAGGATGCTGCTGGGGATGTCGGCCAACATCGCCGGGTCGGGGATGGCCTTCGAGCGAGAGGTGTTCGACAGACTGATCGCCGGTGGGCTGCCCGGTCTCCTCGAGGACGTAGAGTGGCAGGCCAGGCTGATGCTGGACGGGATAGCGGTCGGCTACGCCGGCCAGGCGAAGGTGTACGACGAGAAGACACGCAAGGCAGGGCAGTTGGGCAGCCAGCGGAAACGATGGGTGGCCGGGCTCGCGCTCGCCGGACGGTACTACGGGCTTCCCCTGTTGCTCTCCGGGGTACGATCCAGGCGCCTCCAACAGATGGTCGCAGCCTTCGGGGTGACGAAGCCCCCGAGGTCGCTGCTGCTCGTCGCGATGGGGCTGATGGCGCTTGCGGAGCTGCTGTTCCCCGGCGCCCCGGCGCTGCTCCCCTGGGGCTTCTGGGTAGCGGCCATCGCCAGCTTTGGGCTGTACGTGCTGTTGGGGATGGTACTGGATGGTGCCCGACCCGGTGCATATCTGGCTCTGGCATTCGCGCCGCTGTTTGCGTTGATGATGGTGGGGGCTGCGATCACGGGGGGGCTTCGGCCCTCCAAGCAGCGATGGGTGCCGACGGCGCACGACAGGGGTATCGGGATAGACCACCTGCAGCGATGAACCCGACGGGGGAGAGGGTGGCAGTCGTCAAGCGCAGCGCGGCACCGTGGTAACCGCATGATGGGAGGAATCGTGGCAGGACCTCTCGGTAGCGAGAGCCCCCTCGGCAGGGGGCCGGTCAGCGTGGTGATCCCCACCTACAACCGGGCGGGGCAACTGGAGCGGGTGCTCTTGTCCTATCTGAGGCAGACCCAGATCAAGGAGGTGATAGTCGTGGATAACGGCAGCACCGACCGGACCCCCGACCTGCTGAAAGAGTGGGCCACGAGAGACCCGCTGCTCACGCCCCTTCGCCTGGAGGTGAACCGACGCCAGGCCGGGGCGCGGAACGCGGGCGCTGAGGCCGCCACGGGCGAGTACGTCTTCTTCGGTGAGGACGACTACGAGCTGACGCCCGGCCAAGTGTCCACCCTGTTGGAGCACATGGAAGCGACGGGCGCCGACCTGATCGCGGGCAGGCGGATCAACGTTCTGGCGGACGAGAGCTACGAGCAGGCGCTCCGCCGCGTCCGCGGCTACTCGGACCCGCTCATCGAACGCTGGGCGGGGGTCGGCAACCCCCACGTGGACACCCTGGTGGACGTCGAGGCACCGCTGCTGGATGCCTGCGCGTTGATCCGACGAGAGGTGTTTCGTCGCGTCTCCTTCGACGTGGGGTTCGAGGGCAACGGATGGAGGGAGGAGAGCGATTTTCAACTCGGCGCCCTCAAGGCAGGCTTCAAGCTTGTGCACTGCCCCCACACGCTCGGCTTCCACACGCCTGGAGGGGTGGGCAAGGCCAAAGGGGGGTCGAGGGGACGGAGCCGGCTGGACTACGAGCTGTGGGTGCTCCGCAACAACGCGCGCTTCCTGCGGAAGCACTGGGATTACCTCCGCACCGGGCACAACGGACTGAAGGTGCCCCCCCTGTTGGAGCTGGCCGTGGCCCTGCAGGCCGCGATGAGGATGGCCCGAGCCGCAAGAAAGCTCTGCCGCCAGTCTGCGGCGCGCATCGGCGCCTCCTCGCCTGCCGGGCCCTCACGCCGGCAGGCCCCGGGGACGGCACCTTCTCCCGGGCACGGTAACGAGAATGGCAGGACATCCGTCGCTGGCCGCGAGGTCGCCTCCCGCCCCTCTGCAGCCGGAGAGACGCCCACGCGTCCCGGGCTGGACGGACGATGACAGACAGGCTCTCGCCGCTCAGCGGCCACGACCTCGTGTGCGTTTCGGTAATGGACTGGGACTGGCCGTTCTGGACCAGCCGCCAGCAGCTCATGAGCCGCCTGGCCCGCACCAATCGGGTCTTGTTCGTCGACCCACCGCTGACCTTTGCCAGCGACTACCTTGGGATCCGCAGCGACCTCCGGCTGAGACGCAAGCTGCACAACTGGGTGCGCAACGGGGGAATCTCGCGTCGAGGTGAGGGCCTGCTCACCTGGAGCCCTCCACCCAGCATCCCATTCAACCGCATACGTAACCGAAGGGTGTTCGATGGCCTCCTCGACCTGAACCAAAGAGTGTTCAGGCTGGCCCTTCTGCGCACCATGGATCGGCTAGGCTTCCGCAAACCCATCCTCTGGGTTTCCTTTAACGTCTACTTCGGCGACGCCGTGGTAGGAAGGCTCGGGGAGTCTCTCTCGGTCTACCACTGCACCGATGAGATCTCGGGCTTCCCCGGCTACTCGCCCTTCATCACTGAGATCGAGGCGCGGGTAGCTGCCAGGTCCGACCTGGTGCTCGCCTCCTCGGACGTGCTGCGAGAGAGCAAATCCCGATACAACCCGGCGAGCCACTTCGTCCCCAATGGTGCCGACGTCGAACTGTTCGAGCAGGCCGAGGGCTGGCAGGGAGCACCGCCCCATGACCTGCTACGCCTCCCGCCTCCCAGAGCAGGGTTCGTGGGACAGATCGAGTACCGTTTCGACGTCGATCTGCTGAGGCAGGTGGCGGAGATGCTGCCGAACTGGAGTTTCGCGTTGATTGGCCCGGTCCAGGAGGGAAACCGCGAGGTGGAGACGTTACGCGGAATACCGAACGTCCACTTCCTCGGGTTGAAAGAGCGGCATCGGTTGCCCGGGTACCTCGCCCACCTGCAGGTGACGCTGATCCCGTACAAGATCAACCGGCTGACCAGGGGTATCTACCCACTCAAGCTCCACGAGTACCTGGCCTCGGGCAAGCCGGTGGTGGCAACCCCCATCCCATCTCTGATGGGGATGGGAGACACGGTGTACGTGGCGGGGGACGCACCCTCGTTCGCGAGCGCCATCGAGCGGGCGGTGAAGGAGGACAGCGAGGACAGGCGACGGGCGAGGACTCTACGGGCCCGGGAGGAGAGCTGGGAGGCGCGAGTCTCGGATATCGGCAGGCTGCTGCGGGCCGCGCTGGAGACCAAAGGCGGGGGGAGGGCAGCGGCGCCGCCACCACCACACCGGTCATCGGGGTCGGTGGCTATCGCCCTCGCCCCCAGCCCGAACACAAACCACTCCGGGGCTCGGGCGCTGCCGGCTTCGTCGTTCCTGCGGCTCGGCAGGGAGCTGGCGAATCGCCACGCCGGACTGCCGAAGCGACTGGCCTACCAGTTGATTGGCGACCTCAACCTCCACCGCCGGGTGAGGGGCGCCCACGTCCTCGGCGTGGTGAAGCGTCTCAATCTGGCCGGGGCCGAGCTGCTCGATGCGGGCTGCGGCGAGGGGGCATGCACCATCGCACTGGCCAGGGAGTTGGAGGGTTGCACGATAACCGGGGTCGACGTGAGCCCGACGAGCGTGGCGGCCTGCCAGATGGCGGCCGGCGACCAGATGGGAGAGCGACTGCGCTTCGAACAGGCAGACGTGACGTGTCTACCGTACCAGGAGCGATTCGCCGGGGCTGTGTGCGTGGACGTCCTGGAGCACATCTCGGATGACGAAGCGGCCCTCAGGAGCATCCACAAAGCGCTGAGGCCAGGGGGCACACTGGTGCTGCACGTTCCCATGAGACACCAACTCCAGCGGCGCTTCTTGCCGACGCACAACGGGCACCACGTCACAGACCACGTTCGGGACGAGTACCTGCGGGAGGAGATCGTAGACAAGGTAGAGCGGGCAGGCTTCCAGGTGGAGGAGGTTCGGTGCACGTTCGGGGCCGCGGGGGAGCTGGCCTTCGAGCTGAACACCCTCCTGCCCGGGATACCGGCCGTCCGGGAGTTGCTCGCCGCGATCACCTACCCCCTGGCGCTGACCCTGGCCTACCTGGACGTAGCCCGCGGTCCCGGCCCATCGGGCAACTCCTTTCTCATCGTTGCGAGCAAGCCGGTCGCCGGAAACGCCGTGTAGGGCCGAGAGCCGCCGGCCGGGAGAGTGACGGGCTGACGGCATACTCCCTCTCCCTGTGGGAGAGGCGCGACCCCGCGAACGCTCGCGCCGCAGAGAGAGGGCATGCCTCCCTCTCACATAGCGAGGGGGCCGACCGCTTCAGGAGCAAGTGCAAGGTGCACCTATCCAGCAAGATCGTCCGCAACAGCATAGCCAACTACGGGGGGAACCTCGCTGGACTCGTCGTGGGCTTCCTGCTCACCCCGTTCCTCGTCCACTCCCTGGGCGACTCACAGTACGGGGCCTGGGTGCTCGTCGGCTCCCTCGGCAGCTACTTCTGGCTCCTGGACTTCGGCCTGGGGGCGTCGGTCACCAGCTTCGTCTCGCGGTACAGGGCAACGGGCGAGCAAGAGAGGCTGAACTCCGTGGTGGTCAGCTCTATCGCCCTGCTGTCGGTCGTGGGGTTGCTGTCGCTGGCCGGCAGCGTCGCCCTAGCCCTGACCGTCGACCTGTTCTTCCACCTGCCGCCCGAGGTCGTGCCGGAGGTGAGGGCGATGATCTACGTTACCGGCATCGCCCTGACGATCTCCTTCCCCCTCGGCGTCTTCGGCGGCGTGCTGAGGGGCTACCAGCGATACGACCTGGTAAACCTGGTGGGAGCGACCTCGACGGTGGCGAACGCGCTGCTCTCGGTGCTGGTGGTGAAGATGGGGTTCGGGCTGGTGGGGCTCTCGGCGGTAGGGCTGCTGACGAACCTCATGGTGGGGGGAGGGCGGCTGGCTCTGGCGATGCGGCTCGACCGGGGCCTGCGGGTTCGGCCCTTCCTTGCCCGCCCCTCAACCCTGCGAGAGATAGCCGGGTTCAGCGTCTGGGTATTCGTCATCAACGTCTCGGTGCAGGTCGTGTACAGGACCGCCCCAGTGATCATCAGCGCGATACTGAGCGTGGCGCAGGTGACGCCATACGCCATCGCCAACTCGCTGGCCCAGTACCTCCGGCGTTTCGTGGACCCTATCCTGGCGGTGCTTCTGCCGGCCTACTCGGAGTTGAGCGCGGTGCAGGACTCGGATAGGACGCGCCAGCTCTTCTTCGAGGCTTCGAAGGCCGTGGGAGCCGTCTCGATGCCGATGGCGATGGGATTGATGCTGCTCGGCAAGCCCTTCATCGGCCTCTGGATGGGACCCGGCTACGAGTGGGCTGGGACGCTGCTCTACCTCTTCGTGCCACCCATCTTCCTAAGCTTCCTCGTGGCCGCCGGGGACAAGCTCCTGTGGGCGAAGGGGAAGGTGAGGGTGAACTCCTACGTGGCGCTCGCGGACACGGTGCTGAACCTGAGTCTGAGCATCGGGCTGGCACACGTGCTCGGGCTCGTGGGGGTGGCCATGGCTCCCCTGCTGTCGGTGATGGTGACTAACGGGCTGTGGCTGCTGCCCTACATCTGCAGGGAGGCCGGGGTGCCGGTTCGCGTCTATCTATCCTCGGTGGTGAGGCCCCTGCTGATCGCCGCCGCGCCGTCGACCGCCGCCGTCCTGGCGCTGATGTGGTTGGTGGGGACAGGGGGGTACCTGCAGATCGCCCTGTTGGGTGCCTCCCACGTCGCCGTTTACTGGACTGTCTTCTTCCTCGCGGCAAGCAAAGAGGAAAGGGCAGGGTGGTCCGCGGTGGTGCGGAACGCCGTGGCCCCATCGAGGGCGGGCAAAGTGGGAGGTCTGGCTTGATCACTGTGGGTGTAGCGGTCTTCAATTCGGCACGGGTGCTGCCACGGCTGCTGGACTCGCTGCTGACGCAGGAGTATCCCAGGGATCAGTACGAGATCGTGGTGGCCGACAACGGCTCCACCGATGTGACTCCGGCTCTGGTGGAGCAATACGCCGCTCGAGGCCCCGTGAGACTGGTATGGGCCCTCCACCGGAAGGGGCCGGCCGCCGCGAGGAACGCCATCGTGGCAGCAGCCCGGGGGGAGATCATAGCATTCACCGACCACGACTGCGTCGCGCATCCACGGTGGCTTGCGGAGATCGCGGCCGGCTTCGCGGAGCCCACGGTCGGATGCGTGGCAGGGGCGATCCTCCCTGGCGAGCAGTGGACCCCCACGGAGCGTTACTACGCGCGGCGGCGGATCCTGGGTCAGGAGACGGTGCTCGGCCACCCTGTCCTGCCGTATGCCCAGACGGCCAACGCGGCATTCCGCAGAGAGGTCTTCGATCTGGTGGGAAAGTTCGACGAGGTCTTCGTGACCGCGGAGGACGCGGACATGCTGTGGCGGATGCAACTGCGTACGAGCTTCCGGCTGCTCTACCGACGAGAGGCGGTGGTGTGGCACCACCACCGTGGCAGCCCCCGTGGGCTGCTCCGGCAGGCCACCGGCTGGGGAATGGGGCACGCGCTGCTGAGGAAGAAGCACCCCGAGCTTGTGCCGCGCGACCCTGCGCGGCGCCTGTTTGCGGACTACCGGCGGATCATCGGACTGGCGGGGTTGACGGTGCGCCGATGGGTGGGGGTAAAGGTGGGAACAGTAGATCGAGATGCGCTGGAGGACGCCTTCCTCAGCCTGCTGTTCCACGGCGGCATCAAGCTGGGAAGGCTCAAGGGCTCCATCGCCAACGGGATCTTCTACCCGTGAAACCGATCGGGCCAACCTCATCCGTTCGCCACGCCCGCGCGCCGCGTAGCGGGTCACGGCGTTGCCTCTGCCTCCTTCGTAAGCGCCCGCCGACCTCCGCCTTAACAAGCTGTCATCGCCACTGACCCCTACCATCAATACCGCATTAACCGGATTACGCCACAATTGCGCGCGCCTGGGATAGCCCGTGCCCGGAAGGCACTACTGGAGGCGAGGATCGGCTTGCTAGCTGTCACGGTAGCGATATGCACCGCCGGAGAGCGGAGGACACTCGAGGGGACCGTGCGGAGCCTGCTCGTGCAGGTACCGACCATCGCCGCGAAGCACCAGATTCTGGTCGTGGACAACAGCCGAGTGGACACGGGCTTCGTCCGGAGGGTCGTCGACGCCGCAGCGATGCACTCGCCCATTCCGGTGCGCTACACCCGTGAAGCCCGGCCGGGGCTGGGCTTCGCCCGGAACGCGGCGATCGCTGCCGCCGAGGGGGAGATAGTCGCCTTCGTGGATGACGACGTGGTCGCTGACCCATCCTGGCTTTTGGAGCTGGTTCGGGCCTATCGGGAGACGGGCGCCGCCGCCGTTGGCGGCAGGATCTACCCCATCTGGGAGAGCCGGAGGCCTCCCTGGCTGGGAGACCAACTGCTGGGGTTCCTCAGCATCGTCGACTACGGGCCAGATAGGAGGCGGTGCCAATACCCCAACTACCCCTTTGGGGCGAACATCTCCTTTCGACGAGATCTGCTGCTGAAGCTGGGCGGCTTCGCCACCGGCTTGGGTGGAGGCGGTGCACCGACCTACCTGATGGACGAGTTCGAACTGTGCCGGAGGGTGGAGCGAGCCGGAGGAGCCATCCTCTATGCCCCGTCGGCGGTCGTCGGCCACATCGTACCGGCATCACGGCTTTCGAAGAGCTTCTTCCTGAAGCGAGCCGTGAACCTGGGGCGAGCAAACGCCCGCATGGCGCTGAGCGAGACCGACGCCTTCTCCCGGGCGGCCGCGGCCAAGGGGCTGCTGCTGGCGGCGGGCCGGGTTCTCCGGCACGGGGCGCGAGCCTCGCTGCTTTCGGTGGCCCGCAGGGAGTGCGAGTCCCTTTCCGAGAGCCGTCACCTGGCATGGAACCTGGCCTGGATGTGGGAGACGACGCTGCTGGCGTTGGGGAGGGCGTAGGGTGAGACTCTCGGCCATCGTCGCAACCATGGACCGCCCGTCCTACCTGGACCGGACCATCCGCTCCCTCCGTATGAGCCGCGTTCAGCCTCACGAGGTGCTGGTCGCCGACGACAGTCGCGGAGCCGAGACGCGAGAGTTGGTGGAGGGCTGGCAGGCCGAGTGGCCGGCGGTGCGCTATTTGGTAACGGAGAAGCGAGGCACCTCCGCCGCACGAAACCTGGGGGCCAGAGAGGCAACGGGAGAGCTTCTGCTGATCACCGACGACGACTGCATTCTCCACGAAGACTGTATTGGCCACGTGGTGGAGGCCTTCCGCCGGGACCCCGAGGCCACGTGCGTCACCGGCCGTGTGCTCCCCTACGGCGACGTGCGTGGCAAGGTGGCGGTGGCGGTCAACGGCGAGATGGAGCGCCGAGAGTGGCGGGGCAAGACCCGGCCCTGGGGCCTGGGACACAGCAGCAACATCTCCTTCCATCGCCAAGCGTACTTCCGCATCGGAGGTTTCGACGAGGAGATGGGACCGGGGACCGAGCTGTACGCGGCGGAGGACCTGGACCTCCTGTATCGGGTGCTGAAGTCCGGGGGCAAGGTGGTGTACGAGCCGGAGGCCGTGATCTACCACGACCAGTGGAGAACTCGTTCCCAGGCTCGAAGCCGCCGGGCGGACTACGCCCGAGGCGCAGCAGCCTTTCTGCTCAAGCACGCGATCCTCCACCGGGACCGCTTTGCCCTGCGGATGATGGCGTCTCGGCTGTGGCAGGACGTTCCGCAACTCGCTCTAATAGGACTGGCGAAGCGAAACCTGGAACTGGAGTTGGTAAGCATCTACCAGGCCAAGGGGCTCGTTGCCGGACTGTGGGTCGCCGGCCGCTTCTATGCCGGAAAGCGGTTCCGCGGCGCATCCTCCGTGGTCGAGGGGCCTGGACAGAAGCCCGCATGTCTCTCGCCCACCCGTGACGCCCGCATCCACAGTTCGCGGTCCTCGGTCCTGGCGGAAGGGCACGGCGATGAGCATGCCTAGGATCACCTTGCTGTCGGCCGACTGCACCATCCACTCCCTTGCCAGGCCGCGGCTGCTGGCACGTATGCTGGCACACAGATTCGAGGTGGAGGTGGTGGCACCGGTCTTCCCTGGCGACCAGGACGCATACGCAAGCTCCAACTGGCCGGGACCATACGTGCCGGTCCCAGTAAGGCCATTTCCGGAGTTCGCTCGATCGGCAAGGAGGCTGATAGATGCGCTCACCGGAGACGTGGTCTACGCCTTGAAGCCAAGGGCGACCAGCCTGGGGATCGCGCTGCTGGCTCGGCGCCAACGAAGGCTGCCGGTGGTGGTCGACTTGGACGACCGCGAGATCTACCACTGCTATCCATACAGCCACCACTTGGCGAAGAACCTGCTGCTATCCTTCAAGGAGTGGCGGCACCCCAACGCCTACCCCCTGACCCTGGCGATGGATCACCTGGTCCGGAAGGCTGATTACGTAACCTCAGTGTCCTCCTACTTCCAGCGGCTGTTCGGCGGGAGCGTGATCCCGCAGGCGGTGGACACCGAGCTTTTCGATCCGACCCGCTACGACCGGGAGCGACTGCGTAGCGAATGGGGTCTGGACGGCAATCGAGTGGTGTTGTTCATGGGAAGGCCGCTGCCCCACAAGGGGCTGGACGAGATCGTGCGGGCGGTGGGCATGTCGCGCCATCCGGAGGTACGGCTGGTAGTCGTCGGGGGCTGGACTCCCTACGTGGAGAGGCTGCGGGAGATGGAGCGGGTGGTTTTCCTGGGGCCGCAGCCGTTCGAGAAGTGTCCGGCCTTCCTGGCGATGGCGGACGCCGTGATGCTTCCCCAGCGAGCCAGTCCCATCTCCCTGGGCCAGATGCCGACGAAGCTGCCGGAGGCGATGGCGATGGGTGTCCCGGTGATCACCACCGCCATCTCCGACATTGCCGAGCAGGTGGGCGATTGTGGCATCGTGGTACAGCCCGGAGATGTGGGGAGTCTCGCCCGGGCGCTGGACCGCGTGCTGGGCGACGAGGACCTTGCTCGAAAGATGGGTGTGGCGGCACGCCAACGTATCGAGAGGTTGTACAGCACCAAGGCCGTGAGACCCGCCTTGGAGAGGGTGTTCGAAAGGTATGTCTGACCGCGACGAGAAGGCCATGCCCACTGGAGCGCCAAGGGTCGCTGTGAGTGGCGCTATCCTCCCCTGGAAGGCCGCCTCGGAAGTGGCGCTGCTGATGGCGGTGCTCGTGGTGGCCGCTGCGGCGCGCCTGCACGACCTGGGCGGGAAGAGCATCTGGCTGGACGAGGCGTTCAGCATCTACGTTGCCCGACAGCCGCCAGATCGCATCCTGGAGATCGTCGTCCGACACGACACCCCTCCGCCCCTCTACTACTTGCTGCTGCACTTCTGGATGGGGCTGGGCGACGACGCCTTCTCCGTCCGGCTGCTGTCCGCGCTGCTGAGCATCTTCGCGGTGGGCGCCACCTACCTGCTCGGGCGCGAAGTGGGCGGGCAGAGGATCGCACTTCCGGCTGCCCTTCTCGTGGCGCTGTCGCCGTTCCAGGTGTGGTACGGGCAGGAGGCGCGGATGTACGCGCTGCTGGCCTTCCTCGGAACCACCTCCGCCTACCTGCTGCTTCGGGGTCTGAAGGGCGGGTGTGCCGCCGCGTGGGTCGGCTACATCGCGGCCACCAGCATGGCCACCTACACGCAGCCCGCGTCGGCGTTTCTGCTGCTGGGGGAGGGGGTGGCGGCACTCTTGTTCCTGGGCCTCCAGATGAGACACCCTCGGCCGATCGCCGGAGGGGGGGAGCCGATCCCGTTTACCGCGAGGCAGCACGTGGCTGCCACGTCTGCTCCGAAGGGAAGCGAGGGATCAGAACGGATCGGTGAGGATGAGAGTGAGAGCGCTGGCCACGCCGTGTCGAGGCTTCAGGCCCCGCCGGATCGGACGGTGGGAGGCTTGAGGCGGCTGAGCGTGCCCTCCCGCGCGCGGCCGTGGCTGCTCAGCCAGATGGCGATAGCACTGCTGTGGCTGCCGTGGCTGCCGAACTTCCTCCGGCAGAGCCAGACCTACCAGCAGTTCTGGATCGAGGTCCCCACCTGGTCATCCATCCAGACGTTGCTCTACGAGTTCACCAGCGCCTACCTGCCTCACTGGTGGCTGAATAGGGGGCAAGAGATCTTGATCGCGGGAGCCTTGCTGCTGGCACTCGTGGCGAAACGCAGGATCGCAGCACGGGAGTATCTCTTCCTCGCTACGCTGGTGGTGGTGCCGGTGGGCGCGATGTTCCTCGTGAGCCAGATCAAACCGATCTTCCTCTCGCGGGCACTCATATTCGTGGTTGCCCCCTATCTGGTGCTGGTGGCAGGGGGGTTGGCGTCCCTGACGCGCTGGCGGGCGGGCAGCGTGCTGCTGGCGCTGCTCGTCCTGCTGAACATGGTCTCTCTGTATCGCTTGTACACGACCATCCCCAAGGAGGAGTGGGACCTCGCCGCGCGCCACGTGACGAGCCAGGCAGAGCCCGGGGATCTCGTGCTGTTCGTGGCGGCGGACACACAGATCCCGTTCGACTACTACGCCGACCCGCAGTCCCATCATCTGGAGAAGCGGGGGCTGCCGGTGGACGTGTTCACCGTGGGGCCGCTGGAGCCCAGGGTACAGGAGGCTGACCTGGCCCGTATGGACGAACTCGTGGGGAATCGAGAGTCCTTCTGGCTGGTGGACAGCCACACGGCGTTCGCCGATCCTGCGGGGCTCGTGCGGAGCCACGCGGCCGAGCGGTACCGGCTGGAGGGTGAGCAGCGTTTCGAGGGGATCACTGTGCTGCACTTCCGCACGAAGTAGGGGAACGGGTCATACAAAAGCATTGGGGGTACTCGAGAATTGGCTGCTACTGCGACCAGAAAGCAGGCGCTTTCGACCGCACGCCGGGCCATCTTCGGTGACGTGGTGGCTCTTGGGACCATCCTGGCAACCTCAGCGGTGGTGGTCGCCTTCTTCCTGTACCGCGAGAACGCCGTGGTGGGCCGCCTGGGCATGCCGCTCGACGATGCCTGGATACACTTCCGGGTTGCCGAGAACCTTGCCACGGGCAACGGCTTCTCCTTCAACCCCGGCGAGCCCACCTCGGCGTCCACGAGCCCCGCCTGGACCCTCCTGGTGGCGCTGGCGTACCTGGTGACTGGAGACTTCGTGGTCTCGGCCGCCGCGCTAGGGGTCCTCTTCTACCTGGCGACCAACGCCGCCGTCTACTTCCTGGCGCGGCGCATCAAACCGGAACCCAAGATCGCGCTGGCGGCGGGTCTCTTGGCAGCCGTGACCGGTAGGTGGGTTTGGGCGTCGCTCTCCGGAATGGAGACCACCCTCTTCACGGCCCTCACCGTGTGGGGGCTGCTGCTCTGGACGGGGAGTCCGGAGAGCCGGTCGTGGAAGTCGGTCGCCGGAGCCGCACTCCTGGGGCTGTCCGGTTTGGTGAGACCCGAGGGCTTCCTCCTCCTGTGCATGGTTATCGCGTCCGCGGCGCCGCCGCTGCTGGCACGGCGCAGGGCATCTCTGTCCGAGTTTGCACGGACACTGGCCCGTAGCCGGGCGGCCATCCCCATGGCAGTGCTGGGGGGGGCGCTGTTGCTGAGGCTCGCCTACACCATCGGAACGGGAGGAGGGCTGGCGGGGAACACCTTCCTCGCCCAGAGCCTTCCCCAGGGGGACAGCCCCTACACCGGGCCCAGACTAATACCCGACCTCTGGTACCTTCGATCGGCGGTGAAGAGCCTTCAGGCCGACGACTTCCTGCTGGGGTTGCTGATACCCCTGGGAATGGTCTACTGGATCCGTCTCGCGGTCGTGGAGAAGGGCGTACGCGAACTGAGCCTGCTGGGGTTGGGGTGGTTCGTGGGGCTGCTGGCCTTCAACTCCGTGATCGCCCCTAACCTGCGTCACCACGAACGCTACCTGATGCCGCTGATCCCGTTCGCCGTGCTGTACGGGAGCTTCGGGATCGCTTTCCTGGTGGAGCACACGGTGGGCGAGCGAGAGCTGCTGCGAGTTCCCCGCATCGAGCGGACGGTCACGGCTACGGCCCTGTTCGGCCTTGTGGCGGCCGCATGCCTCGGAGACGCGCTGATCGACGCCCGCCGGTGGGCTACCCAGTATGCGGGCGACGTCCGGAGCATCGAACTGATCAACGTTCGGCTCGGGGAATGGCTGAGAGACCACACGCCGCCAGACGCCTACGTGGCCATGAACGACATCGGTGCCATCGCCTTCATCTCGAAACGTCGAGTGCTGGACACCGTGGGCATCGCGGAACCCGGCATCCTGCCCTACCTCGTCGAGGACAGCCGGGAGGGGGCATTCCGGTACCTGCAGCAGAGGAAGCCAGACTACCTGGTCATCTGGCCGGAGTGGTATCCGGAGATGGCGGCCCGCAGGGATATCTTCGAGCCGGTCTATTCCGCCAGTGTCACAGACCCGCTCGTAGCCACACGAGACTCGATGCTGGGCGGGCGTGAGATGGTGGTGTACAGGGCCCACTGGAACCACTAAGTAGGTATCGCAGGATGGGGTACACGTCTTACGCCAGACAAGTTGACATGAACTAGAGATACCTGCTCGGCGGCAGTGCCAGCGGGCATGACAGAAATGAAAGCGCCTGTTTCTGACATCTTTCACCGAGGATTAACCCCTCCCTCGTAGTCTTGCCCGGGTATCGACGAGGAGCAAGGGTTTGGAAGAGGGAAACACCCCGAGAGTGGGGATGGCGACTGCGGTCTTGCTCTCCGTGCTCCTGGTGGGAATAGCGGCCGCGTTGGGCTCGACGGGGGGATGTGGAAAAGCCGTGGCGCCGGCCGGACAGGCGCCCGCCGTCTATCTCGGAGCCTGGGTGGGGGAGAGGGTCAACGTGCCCGGGGAGGTCGACCGCTTCGAGGAAGCGATCGGGAAGCGGCTCGCCATCGTGCACCGCTACAGCGACAACCCTCCCTACAGAGGGCAGCGGTTCGACGTGGAGTGGGCGGACGCTGTCCGGAAGGCAGGATCGATCCCCATGCTGTCGTGGCAGCCCGGCTTCGGTTACGGCACGCGGAGTCTGGGCCAGGTAGCCCGGGGGGAGCGCGACGACTACCTCACCCTGTGGGCAGACCAGTTGCGGGAGTGGGGACATCCGGTCTTCCTTCGGATGATGTGGGAGCAAAACAGCCCCTGGTTCGGCTGGCAAGCCTACCGCGAGCCGCAGATATCGGAGTTCGTGGCGGCCTGGCGGCACATCGTGGACCTGTTCCGGACCAGGGGTGCCAACAACGTGACCTTCGTGTGGAGCCCCCACGTATGCGGCAGCGGGGCATCGGAGATCATGCCCACCTACCCCGGAGACAGCTACGTGGACTGGGTTGCGCTCGATGGCTATCCCTACCGGGGAGGGCGGGGTGACTTCGCCGACACCTTCGGGCCAGACTACGACTTGCTGTCGAGTCAGGTCTCCAAACCCATCATGATAGCCGAGACGAGCCTGGAGTCCTGGAACGACGAGCAAAAGGCTAGCTGGATCAGCGACATTCTGAGCAACCAGCTTCCCAACCGCTTCCCTAAGGTGAAGGCGCTTGTGTGGTTCGAAGAGAAGGACACAGACGGGATCCATTACAGCATCCTGGAGGAGAAGGGGCCGCTCTCCAGGGCGGCATTCCGGGACTCCGTTTCCACCCACTACTACGCTTCGAATCACTACGGCGATCTGAGTGTCTCCCCGATCCCGCCTCCAGATTCGGCGAGGCTGCCGTCGATCGCGCACGGCTCGGCAGGCGGCCCGTCTTCCGTCGGGCCGCCTGCCCCAGTCTCGCCGACCACAGCCAACCTCCTAGTGGACCCGGGCTTCGAGTCCGCGGGGCCCGAAGGTGGACTCGACCCGGCCTGGGTGGTGCCCACGTGGGTATTGACCGTGGTGAGCCGAAACGGCGAGGCGGCGGCCTCCGGACTTCACTCTATGCTGCACGCCTCCGAGCGTGGCGAGTCCTACACGGTCTACCAGGAAGTGCCAGCGGAGGCAGGGGTGGAATACGACATCTCGGTGGCCCTTCGCATCGATGCCGCGCTGAGGCACGGCAAGGCAAACCTGGATATCCACTTCCTCAATCGGCACGGCGGACTAGTCGGAGCCAAGCCTGTTGCGACCTGGAAGGAGGGCGAAGGGGACTGGACGAGGATATCTGGCAAGGTGAGGGCGCCAGGAGGCACGGCCAGAGCGCGAGTCCAGATTCGGGTCACCTCGCTGCGAGGGGCGTTTCGGCTGGACGATTTCTCGTTTTCGCGGAGTCAGAGATGAAGGTGGCGATTCTGTGCGGCGGCAAGGGCACGAGGCTGCAGGAGAAGACCGAGTCGATCCCCAAACCGCTAATTGAGATCGGCGGGAGGCCGATCCTGTGGCACATCATGAAGCTGTACTCCCACCACGGCTTCAACGACTTCGTGCTCCTGCTGGGATACAAGGGCGAGAAGATCAAGGAGTACTTCGTGGACGGCGACCGCTGGAGACGCCACAACTTCACCCTGGTCACGGCGCCGGGGGCCGAGCCGCAGATCGAGTACCTGCACCGGGACTCAGAGGAGTGGCGGATCACCTTCGTGGATACCGGACTGGAGACCAACACCGGCGGCAGGATCAAGAAGGCACAACCCTACATCGAAGGTGCCACCTTCATGGCCACCTACGGCGATGGGGTCGCCGACATCGACCTGCAAGCGCTTGTGAGCAGCCATCGGAGTCACGGCAAGATGGCCACGGTTACCGCGGTGTCCCCGCTGTCGCAGTTCGGGATCCTGCGCGTCGACGACGATGGGGCGGTGACGCAGTTCGTGGAGAAGCCCAGAATGAGGGAGTGGGTGAACGGCGGCTTCTTCGTCTTCGAGAGAGCCGTGTTCGACTACCTCGAGGAGGACTCCATCCTGGAGCGGGAGCCGCTGCAGCGCTTGGCGGAGGAAGGGCAGATCCACGCCTACCGCCACACCGGATTCTGGGCCTGCATGGACACCTACAAGGATGCCGTGACCCTGGACAACCTGTGGAATACGAGGCAGGCGAAGTGGAAGCTCTGGAAGGATTGACGGTGGCGATTCGGAGACGGGGGGCGATCTCGTCTGCCCTCGGTGTCCTCCTCCTCGCGGCAAGCTTATCCGCGGGGTGCGACTCCGGAGCTCCGTCCCGAGAGGTGGCCCTCAGGGCAACAGTGGAGGCCCTCAGAGACGAACTGAGCCAGGCGAGAGCGGCGACTCCATCTCCGCCTCCTGAGGCAGCCGCAAGAACCCCAACGCCGTCCGTTGCCGAACCGGTCACCTTCGTCGCCAATCAGCCCTCTGCACAGAAGGAGTGGTGGGTGGCCAACCACCGGGCAACCACCCTCTGGTCAGAGAGTTCCGGCGGGAAGGTGCAGGCCATCGTGCCCCAGTGGAGCTACTTCCTCGTGATGGAGCCCCAAGTGGGGAGCAGACTCCATCTGTTCCACCCCGGCGGGCAAAGAAACGGCTACGTCGGCGATGGCTGGGCGGAGGCGGTGGATTTCGGGCCTGTGGGGCGCCCGCCAGTGGGAGCGATCGACGCCTCAACCCTGCCCAGGGAGAAAGCACCGACGCCCACCCATGTGGTGCCGAGACCCACACCGCAGTCTGGGTCGAGTTCGCGGCTGCTGAATTGGCAGGAGGTGAACGAGAGATCCCAGGAAGGGGATCTGGAACTCACCGCCAACGCCGTGCTGCTGGGTCAGGAGAGCTACGGCGGGCCGTACGGGTCCCGCATCACGGCGGACGCGAGCACGAAGATCCTCCTCGTGGATCTGACCCTGCGCCGCGTCTTCCAGCCGGGGGTGCCGCAGTACGAGATCCACGTCGACTTCTTCGTGGTTGGCGATCCCGAAGGCAAGGAGTACCGAGGGCTTCCGGTGCCCATCAGCAACGCGCTACCGGACAGGTTCTTCCTTTCACCCGGCCAGAGCTTCCGGGGGATCGTGGCCTTCCTCGTCCCGAAGGATCTCCATGCCGGAAGGCTCTACTTCACCAATTTCCTCGGGGGGAAGGACCCGCCGGAACGGCTGACTGTCTACCTGAAGAGCGTCCCGTGAACGGTCGGAGCCGGAGGGCTTCCACCTGTCTGCCCTCCGGCACGATGACCAACCTGTAACACCCCTCCTTGCACCCGTTCAGAGAGAATTCACAGGCCGAGCCTAGACTCGCCCCATGGGCCGCTGCTCATTAACGCGGTTGCCGACGCCTGGCCGTCGGTTCAATTGGGCACATCACAGGCGCCCGCAGAGGTGGCCCCGGCGGTTTGACAGCGATTCGGCGAGGCAGCCGTTCACCGAGAGTATCGTGGGGCCCCCGTCGCTGGCCCGATCGTTACAGGCAGGAGGGTGACTGGATGATGAACGCGAGGAACCAAGGCCGAATCGTGGCGTTGGCCGCGGTCTGGGCGGTGATGGCGGCGCAGTTCGTCGCGAGCACGGCGCTCGCCGCGCCAGCCCCGCCGCAACTCAGTTCGCCCGACACCAACGTCACGGTGGACACGCTATCGCCTACGCTCAGTTGGCACCCTTCGACGGAGGCACAAACCTACGTGGCCGAAGTGGCGGACAATCCGAGCTTCAACAGTCGCCAATCCAGCCCTTGGAGCGCAAGCCTGAGTTTCACGCCCGCGCTCACGGGCAACTCCACCTGGTACTGGCGGGTCAAGGCGTCGGGACAGTCCGGCACCAGCGACTACTCGGAGACCCGCCACCTCTGGACGAAGCCCACTCTGTCCGCCCCTGCCGACGGGGCAGCGGTCAGCGTGACGCCGAAGCTGGACTGGGTCCAGTACAAGACGCGAGGCAGCCTCTCCGATCCCACTCGGCGATACAGGGTGCAGATCGCCTCCGATGCGGCCTTCGGAACGATAGTCCTGGACCAGACGATCGACGGCTCGGGTTGGGGATCCAATACGTTCACGGTTCCACCGCCGGGCCTCGCCCCCGGCCACACCTACCACTGGCGGATCAGCGTATCCAGCGACGACGGGGCGAGCGGTTGGTCGGATGCCCGACGTTTCTTCGCCGGACCGCCGTCGCCCGCAACTCTGACCGCACCCGCAGACGGTGTTCTGCTCGACAACTGGAGGCCGACGCTCACCTGGACCCCAGCGGAGGGCGCCACCAGCTACAGGGTCCACTACGTCAGGACTGGGAGCACCGAGAGGACCTCCGGTGACCTCACGACCACCAGCTTCGTGCTTGACACCTTCTGGGGTGGCGACTCCACGGCGGAGTCCTCTACCTACGAGTGGTGGGTCGAGGCAAAGAACGTCAACGGCAGCACCTCATCAGCTCACTGGACGTTCCACACTCCAGCTCGAGCCACACCCCCGACACCTGAGCTGCTGGCCCCGGCCGACGGTGCCACCGTCGCTGGGCTTGTGCCGGCGTTCGATTGGAGCGACACCACCCACACCAAGAACTACAAGATCCAGGTAGGCACCGGTGCGACTCCTTACGGGATCACCGGGCAGGTGGCAGGCCCCACCGTCACCGATTCCAACTACAGCTATCCCGAGGCGGACTACGTCAGCATCTGGCCACTGGAATACAACACCACCTACTACTGGCAGGTGACGGCCATCTCGATCGGATACATGACCGCCAGCAGCCCGATCCGGAGCTTCAGGACTCCGCCCCCGCCCGGCCCGAGCCTCGTCGAGCCGGCCGACGGCAGCACCCTTCCGGACGGAGTATTGAGGCCCACCCTCTCCTGGGGCTCCGAGGCCGGGGCTCAGAGCTACCAGGTGGAGCTATCCACCAACCCCACCTTCACCCCGCCACTCGTCGCGCAGGAGACGATCGATGCGGCGTCGGGAAGCTCGCTAACCCTCGCCGTCGACCTGGATTACGACGCCCTCTACTACTGGCGGGTGAGATTCGTCGATGGAAAGGGAGCGAGCAACTGGTCCGCGGCGTGGAGCTTCCGGGGTCCGCCGCCGCCCATTCCCTTCTCACCTAGTCTGATCACTCCAGGGTCGCCCTCCCTGGACAGCCCTCCCTCGATCGCGGGCTTCCGGCCCATCTTCGACTGGAGCGACCAAGGGGGCGCCACCTACTACGGGTTCCAGTTGGCGCGTGACGCACAGTTCACATCCAAGGTGGTGGACCTGTCGGTCGAGCCGGGGCTGAGTAGCTCCAGCTACACCCTCGACACCGACCTGTCGCCCTCCACGGTGTACTACTGGCGCGCCTTCGCGGCCAACAGGACGGGCACGAGCCCCTGGTCGAACAGCTTCGCGTTCGTCACACCGCCGCCTCCTCCTGTGGCGCCGACGCTGCTTACGCCGGCCCGCAACAGCCAGATAGCGGTGCTCAAGCCCCACTTCGACTGGAGCGATTCGCCCGGCGCGACCAGCTACACCTTCGAGCTGTACGCCGACTCCTGGCGAAGCACTCTAGTGGAGAGCGCCACCGTGCAGGCGTCGGAGTACGACGCCGTTGCGGATCTGACACCGAACACCATCTACTACTGGCAGGTCCGAGCCGCCAACGAGACGAGCGGCGCGGGTCCCTGGTCCAGCTTGAACTCGTTCCAGACCCCACCGGCGCCGGCGCCAGCGAAGCCAGCCCTGGTGGCGCCCGAAGACGGCGCCACGGTGGACACACTGCTGCCGACGCTGGATTGGGAGGACGATCCCAATTCCGGCAACTACTCCATTAGCTACAGAGTGCAGTTGTCGGAGAACCCCCTCTTCTCCGGCACCCTGGCCGCCAATCAAGTTGTTCCCGGGTCTTCGTACACCCCGGCGAGCTGGGCGCCGCTCAAGAAGGGAACCACCTACTATTGGCGGGTACAGGGGATCAACGGAGGCGTCAACGGCGAATGGTCGGACAGCCGGAGCTTCCTGACTCCGACCCTGCCGGGCGTCCCGTCGCTGGCCGATCCCGCCAACGGGACCGCTCTCGACACACTGACCCCCACCCTCAGCGTTTCCCCAGTGGCGGGAGCCACCGGCTACGAGGCTCAGGTCTCCACCGCCTCTTGGTTCCCGTCAGGGACCTCGACTGTCGTGGTCCGAAGCTCGTCACCACTACTGTCGGTGACCAACTCGCTGAAGTACGGCACCACCTACTACTGGAGGGCCCGGGCAGCCAATGCCGCGGGACAGAGTAACTGGTCCAGCTACTGGACGTTCGCAACTCCTCCGCCGCCCCCCCCGCCAGCGGCGCCGACCCTGCTACAGCCGACAGACGGGGCGCTCGTTGGAAGCGCCCGGCCAACGCTCGACTGGGACGACGTGCCGAACGCAACCAAGTATCGGGTGGAGTGGTCCAAGTCTTCCACCTTCCAGTGGACCGAGGCCTCACGGGACAACCTTACCCAGTCGACTTTCATCCTGGACGTGGACCTGGAGTACGACAAGCAGTACTACTGGAGGGTGAGGGCAACCGGCGACGGAGGTGACGGTCCCTACTCCGCGATCTACGGCTTCCGGACACCTGCTGGGCCTCCCGCCGCTGTCACGCTGCTGGCGCCGGAGAACAGTGGGGTCGCCGATAGCCCCCTGCAGAGGTTCGACTGGGCTGACTCCCTCGGCGCGGAGAGCTATAGATTCCAGATCTCGACGGACTCGACCTTCCTGGAGCCCCTCGTCGTCGACGAGACGACGACGGCCTCGGAGTTCACACTTGTCTCGCCTCTGGCAGCCAACACCTCCTACTTCTGGCGTGTGGCAGCCCGCAACGGCGTTGGTGACGCCCCATGGTCGGAGACATGGAGCTTCACCGTGCCCGAGGCACCCGAGGCCGTCAGTCCACTGTCCCCCGCCCAGGGGGAACTGCTCGCGACCTTGAGGCCCGTCCTTACGTGGGATGCCGCGGACCGGGCGGCCTACTACGAGGTCAGGTACGCCAGGAGCACCGCCTACGGGGACTGGGTCGAGCCCGTGAGGGTGGTTGGCACATCCTTCGCCGTGACGGTGGCCTTGGTCCGAGACGCCGACTACTCGTGGCAAGTGAGAGCGGTCAACGGCGGAGGAACCGGCCCGTGGTCGCCCGTCCGCACCTTCCACACTCCACTGAGCGCCGCCGAACCTCCAACCGCGCCCAATCTCTTGGCGCCTGCGGACCAGGAGACGCTCACGACGGTAACTCCCACCTTCACGTGGGATGCCTCTCTTGAGGCCAACGGCTACCACCTGCAGGTCTCTACAGACTCAGGTTTCGGGGCAGGCGTGCTGGACCACTTCACTTCAGCCACAAGCCTTGCTCTCGCAACCCCGCTGGACTATTCCACCACCTATTACTGGAGAGTCCAGGCCACGAACAATCTCGGCACGACCAACTCGGTGACGCGCAGCTTCACCACGCCGGCACCGCCCGCCCCACCGGCCCCCAGCCTGGTTCTACCAGAGGATGGGTCGACCGTTTCGTCGTTGGTCCCGACTTTCGACTGGACGGATGACTGGGAGGCCAGACGATGGACTAGCGGCTACAGGCTGCAGATATCCACAACGCAGGATTTCGGGAGCTTCGTGTTCAACAACACTGTGCAGGGCGGCTCCGAGTTCGTCTTGCCCTCGTGGGTGCGCCTGAGCCACAGCACCTCCTACTACTGGCGAGTCCAGGGCTTCAACAACGCCGGATCGGGCGATTGGTCTGCCGTGGCCGGGTTCAGGACTCCCGATCCGCCCCCCGCACCGACCGCACCGATCCTGGTGGCACCAGGAGGGCTGGACGCCGCCAATCCAACGGTCGTCGACAGCTTGAAGCCAAGGTTTACCTGGCAGCCATCTAGCGATGCGGCCAGCTACCGGATCCAGATCTCGAAGAACGCCCAGTTCACTTCGCTCCTTGTTAACGCGACCACCAACTCCACGGAGTACGCCTTTGAGTGGCAAACGCTTACCAAGGGCGCCCAGTACTGGTGGAGGGTGCAGGGCGTGAACCACGTGGGCGCCGGCGACTGGTCCACCGTCTTCACCTTCAAAGCTCCCACCGTGCCCGCCGTTCCGACGCTCGTCGAACCAAGCAACGGCGCCAAGGATGTCTCTGCTAGCCCGGTCCTCGATTGGTCGGACGTGGACGGAGCAACCGGCTACCTGCTGATGGTGGGAACCAACACCTGGTTCGGCACCAAAGTGATAGACACGACGGTAAGTGGGACCTCCAGCTACACACCAACCGCTGCCCTCACACCCGGCACCTACTACTGGAAGGTGGCGGCAACCAACGGGGCGGGCACCAGCAACTGGTCCCCCACCTGGAGCTTCACCGTCCCAAGCGGGACCACCCCTCCCCCAGGAGGAGATCCGGCAGGACCGACGCTCCTGTCCCCAGGAGGCCCCGACCGTGGCACCGTGGAGACTATCGACACCCTGAAGCCCGCGTTCAGTTGGACGCCGGTGGAAGGAGCCACCAGCTACCGGATCCAAGTATCCCGGAACGTCGGCTTCACGATGCTTGCTGTCAACACCACCACCAGCGAAACCAGCTACTCAGCCCCATCGTGGGTCAGCCTGTCGAAGGGAACCCGGCACTGGTGGAGGGTGCAGGCCATCGGAAGCGCCGGCACCGGCCCGTGGTCCACCCTCTTCACCTTCACGACTCCGTCGATACCGGGCGTGCCAACCCTCGTCGCCCCCGTCGGAGGCGCGACGGCGAGCAGCCTGACCCCGACCCTGGATTGGGAGGACGTGGCAGGCGCCACCAGCTACCGTGTTCAAGTTGGGACGAACCCGTGGTTCGGCACCAATGTTGTAGACACCAACGTGACGGGCGCGTCGAGCCACACCCCAGCCAGCAACCTGGCACCGGCGAAGACCTACTACTGGCGGGTCAACGCGAGCAACGTGGCGGGCACCAGCAACTGGTCAGCGACCGGCAGCTTCGTCACACCGTCGCCGTAACGCACATCGGCTAGCGGGGCAGGAGGTCGTTCCCTGCCGGGCAGTCTGGTTCCGCAGAGTGACCGGCGAGTCCGCCCGCTAGTCAGGCATGGGGTGGCGAGGCCCCCCCACGATGGTATTGCCGAACGACTAGCAGAGGAGACGGGATTGGATCAGCGTTACTGGAAGGACCGCTCCGTCCTGGTGACGGGGGCCAACGGCTTCGTGGGTTCGTGGCTCACTCGCGTCCTGGTGGACAACGGGGCCCGGGTGGTGGCCCTGGTGAGAGACGTGCCTGCCCGAGGGGGACTGGCGCTCCACGGATTGACCGACCGGGTGGACACCGTGATGGGAAGCCTCACGGAGTACCCAGTCCTCGAAAGGGTGATGAACGAGTACGGTGTGGAGGTGTGCTTCCATCTGGCGGCACAGGCTATCGTCGGGGTGGCTAACCGCTCGCCTCTCTCGACCTTCGAGTCCAACATCCGAGGTAGTTGGAACCTCCTGGAGGCCTGCAGGGTAACCAAGACTGTCACCGGGGTGGTGGTGGCCTCGAGCGACAAGGCGTACGGAGACCATCCCCGGCTGCCCTACGACGAGGGGTTCGAGCTGCGGGCAACCTACCCGTACGACGTGTCCAAAGCCGCGACCGACATGCTTGCCCGCAGCTACCACAGGACGTATGGACTGAGGGTGGCGGTGACCCGATGTGCCAACATCTACGGGGGCGGGGATCTCAACTTCACCCGCATCGTTCCAGACACAATGCGTGCGCTGATCAGGGGTGATGCCCCGGTGATCCGGAGCGATGGGACACCAGTGCGGGACTACATGTACGTGATGGACGCCGTGAGGGCCTACCTGGCCGTAGCGGAGAGGCTGGACAGCGACGACGTAGCCGGGGAGGCGTTCAACTTTGGGACCGAGAGACCCGTCAGCGTGCTGGACCTCGTGAAAGAGATCATCGCCGTGTCGGGTCGAACCGGGGTCGAGCCTCTGGTCATCGGGAAGGGGAAGCCTGCCGGGGAGATCGACGCGCAGTACCTGGGGAGTGCGAAGGCGCGAGAGCGGCTCGGCTGGTGCCCCCAGTACGACCTGGCGACCGGGCTCGGGGATACCTACGCGTGGTACCGGCGGTTCCTCTCCGGCCAGGGGAGCAGTGCCGAGCGGCCCTTGGTGCCGGCCTGAGTCCGGGTGCAGCCGCACCGCTGCGGGCGCGTCGGAGGGCGCGCCTCGGGCCAGACGCAGGTTTGGCCGCAGCGTTCTGACAAGGACTTCCGAGGGAGGCCGGAAGCGGTGAGATGCTTGGTCGTGGTGCCCACCTATAACGAGAAGGACAATCTGGCCGAACTGGTGGAGCGCATCCTGGAACAGGGGGAGGTGTTCGACGTCCTCGTGGTGGACGACAACTCCCCTGATGGCACTGGTCGAGTCGCGGACGAGCTGGCAAGTCGCTCCCCGCGGGTGAAGGTGCTGCACCGGCCAGGTCGGATGGGCTTGGGTACGGCCTACGTATCGGGCTTCCGATATGGCCTCGCGGCAGGCTACGACTTCCTGTTCGAAATGGACGCGGATTTCTCCCACGACCCGGCCTACCTGACACGGTTCTTGCAGAAAGTGGAGGAAGGATACGACGTCGTGATCGGCTCGCGGAACATCCGAGGCGGCGGGGTCCGGAACTGGCCGCTCGGCCGGAGACTGCTGAGCCGAGGGGGAAGCCTGTACGCTCGCCTCATACTGGGCCTCACTGTTACGGACGCGACGGGGGGGTACAAGTGCTTCAAGCGAGAGGTGCTGGACTCCCTGGACCTCGACACCATCCGATCCAACGGCTACTCCTTCCAGATCGAGGTGAACTATCGGTGCCAGCAAATGGGGTTCCGCATCGGGGAGATCCCCATCGTATTCGTCGATCGGGCACGCGGTGGATCGAAGATGTCGAGACGCATCGTGGTGGAGGCGATGGGCATGGTGTGGAAGCTACGGCTGGAGCGGCTACTGCGCCGAGGTGCGCCTGCCACATCTCGGCACGTGGTCGATGGCGAGGTGGCGCGGGCGAATCGGAGCTAGCGTCTTGTCCAGGGCTTTAGTACTGGGTGCGCTGGTGGCCGGCTGCACGCTGGCCGCCAGCCTCTTGTTGGGGGAGGTCCTCGGTTCGGCGGGTGGAAGCATCTCCTCCTCCGCGACCATCAGAGTAGAGGCCACCCTGCCGGTAGCACCGGTTGGAGACATTCTGGGAGCGGTGGTCAACGAGAACTACTGGTCGATGGGCGATCCCGTGCATCCTGACTGGTTCGATGACCACCTGGGGCGAACGGTCGAGGCCGTGGGGCGGCTTGCTCCCATCAACGGGCGGAAGTTCGCGGTGAGGTTCGGTCACACCCCCACGGACGGCAGTTGGGGAAAAGACGGCTACCACTGGTTGGACGCACTGGACCCCGAGGGCTGGGACACCAGCATCGACGAGTTCCTGGATTATGTAAACCTGGTGGAAGGCGAGCCCTACGTCGGGGTCAATTTCGGATCCGGGACCGCGGACGAGGCGGCGGGCATGGTGGCATACACCAACGGCACCGATCCCTCCAACCCCTTCGTCGGGAAGAGGATCGCGCGTGGCCGAGCCGAGCCCTACCAGGTTCGCCACTGGATCATCGGCTTCGAGCAGTACGCCCCATGGGAGACGGGCCACCTGGGCGATAGGGCATACGACTACGCCAACCCCGAGGCGATCAACGGGGGCGATCCGGCGTGGCATGGGCGACCGTCCTCGAATCCAGCCGACTTCGCGGCCAGAGCCGCCGAGTACGCACGGAAGATGAGAGCCGCGAGCCCAATCCCGATACGTGTCTACGTCCCCATCAACAACTGGGATCTAGCCTATTGGGGCGGGCCAGACGCAAGCTCGGCAGCCGTGCTGAAGCCCCTCGTGGGCCTGGTGGATGGCGTCTCGGTGCACTTCTACCCATCAAACCCGGGGTACGGAGAGACGAACAAAGACCTGCTGGGCCGGCCCGACACCCTGGGAGAAAGGCTGGACCTGCTGCGAGCGCTGCTCTATCGGTACGGCGGTCGGGATCAGAAGCTGGAAGTGGTCGACGTCGAATACAACAACAGGTCCAGCAGCAACGGCCAGACGCACCAGTTGGTGAACGGGCTGTTCGTGGCGGACACGTTGCGGGTCCTGGCCACAAAGGGGGTGACTTCGGCCTTCTACTTCGCGATCTCGGCACCAAAAGGAAGCTCATCCGGCTTCACCTACTTCGAGAAGGGCGATGTGGATAGGGTCACCCCTACCTACCTGGCCACCTACCTGGTCGCCCAGAACCTAGGCTCCGAGGTGGTAAAGAGCGAGGCGTCCCGGAGCAAGCTGGTGACCGCGCCCGGTGGAACCACGGGAGCGTTCAGCTACCCGTCGCTCTCGACCCTCGCATCCCTGGCTCCTGATAGGAAGACCCTCTACCTCCTGGTGATCAACAAGCACCTACTCCACGACCAGGCCGCTGAGGTAAAGCTCGACGGTGTGAGGGTGAATGGGAAGGTCAGAACGATGCTCCTCACCGGCAGCTCTGCAGGGGCGACTGCGGGCGAGACTCGCCTGGAGGAGTCCGAAATCGCCGTCGGCTCAGCCTTCAGCTACCTTTTCCCCGCCCACTCGGTGACGGGGATGAGGATCCCCCTCGCCGCCCCGATCCCCTGAATGGTTATAGTCCTTTCATCTTTCTGCTAAGCGCTTGCGGTTCTCAGTCACTATTGCTATGATCGCAATGCAATTACGTAGTTGCTGTAGTGAACGGCAAGCAGGCTCATCCGTCCTCAAGCAAGACCTGGCTATCATTATCCTGGGTGTCCAGAGGAGAGGCTCGGCGCGGGAAGACTGACACTGCTGTCAGATGGAGAAGCGTTGACCCTCTCTTCGCCAGATGCATCGACGGGGCGCAGCGCGGGCTACTGAAGGCGCGCCGCGATAGCGGAGGATTGCGTGCTGCGGGGCGACACGGGCACGGCAGGACCGGCCGGCTACAAGGACGGATCCGCCGCCGACGGGCAGCTTCTGCGTTTGCCGGACGGGTCAGGGACGACGTGGCGGAAAGGCGGTAAACAGATGTACGTCCTGGTCGTAGACGACGACCCTTTGATCTGCAAAATGGTGAAGTTCATCATGTCGGAAGAGGGATACGAGGTTACCACAGCCAGCAGCGCACAGGCTGCGTTTGCGCTGCTCGAAAAGCGACACCCGGACCTCTTCATTCTGGATGTGATGATGCCTCACATAGACGGGTTCGAGGTGTGCAGGAGGCTGCGAAGCGCCAACTCCGACGCCGTGATCCTGTTCCTGACGGCGAAGGGGGAGTTGAACGATCGCTTGGCGGGGCTGCAGCTTGGCGCAGACGACTACCTGGTGAAACCCTTCGAGCCCGCAGAGCTTGCCGCGAAAGTGAAGGCTCTCATGCGTCGATACCAGCGCTCGCAGATGGCTCCCCACACGACCCACCTGAAGGCGGGTAACGTGGAGCTTCACGTCGGCGACCTCAAGCTGGTTGTAAACAATCGGAACGGCGGGAATCTGGTCAGTCTTACTCCGACGGAGATGAAACTGCTGCGCACCCTGATGGTGAACGCGGGGAGGGTCGTCTCGCGGGACGTGCTGCTGGACAGCATCTGGGGATTCGGCGTGAACGCCGTGGAAAGCCAGATCATCGACGTCTACATCCGGAGAATCAGGAAGAAGATCGAGGAGGATCCGAGCCGTCCGAAGTACATCGAATCGGTGCGGGGCAGCGGCTACAAGTTCAACGCCGGTATGGCTAGGGCGAGTTAAAGAATGCTGGAGATCCTGGATGGACACCCGGTCGGCGACACTGAGACTCCGGCCCGGGCCCCGGCCGATGCGACGCCTCCCAGCGGCGAAGACCCACCTGAACCCCTGTGCCTGCCTGCCGGCGAGCCGCTGCGGCAGATAGTGCGAAGGGCGATGGGACTGCTACCAGCAACTGGGTTCGGTGTCGACCTCCACGACGCCGATCACACCTTCTCGCAGGTGGTGTCCGCTGCCGGTGACTTCAGGGACCTACTCGGGGTGGTCACCCCGTTGTCCAAGCCGCTCACCCCCCTGGAACTGGCCTCCAGCCTGAGCGTTCCCCTGGTTTCCAATGGGGCAGTCATCGGGACCATCGGGGGACGTGACTCCAGGCGCCTCCGCTCCTTTGGGAAGCGAGAAATGGATCTCCTGGAGTTGCTGGCGGACCAGGTGGTGCTGGCCGTCGAGAACTCGAAGCTGATCCAGCACTCCACCCGGGAGTCGGCCAGGGCGAACGATCTCCTCCAGTTCCTTTCGATCGTGTCCCACGACCTCAGGACCCCGCTCTCCTCCATCATAGGGTTCACCGACATCCTCCTGGGTGGCCGCGCAGGTGAACTCTCGGATCTGCAGCGGGAGTTCCTGAGTCTGGTGAAGGTGGGTGCCACACAACTGGCTGGCCTGGTAAACGATCTGCTCGACATTTCGAGGTACACCCGCGGCGAGTTGCGGCTGAATCTGGAGCGGATCGACCTGGCCGCGGCGGTGGCGCGTCTGGTGAGGCAATTCGAGCCGTTGGTGACGGAAGCCCACATCCAACTGGTCAACCGCGTCCATCGCTCCATCGGCTGCATCACCGCCGATCCCAAGAGGCTGGATCAGGTGCTCAACAACCTGTTGAACAACGCGATCAAGTTCACGCAGCCTGCCGGGACCGTCACGGTAACCGGCTACCGCCGGGGTGGAAAAGTGGTCCTGTCAGTGACGGACAACGGCATCGGCATCAGCAAGGAGGAGCAGGCCAAGATATTCGACCACTTCTACCAGGCGGACCGTCGACGCAATGGTAGGTTGGGCGGAAGCGGCCTGGGACTGGCTGTGTCGAAGCACATCGTGGAGGCGCACGGCGGCACGATCTGGGTGGAGAGCGAGCCTGGTCGGGGAAGCTGCTTCCGCTTTGCCCTGCCGGTCGACTGCCGGCCCGGACAAGCCGAGAGCACCACCTGAGGCTCAGGAGGTCGCCTCGGTCGTGAGCGCCACGGAGCACGGCACCCTGAACCACGCCGATGCCATACCAGGCCCGGTAATACTCGATCCTCGTGTCCAACGCTTCGCACACGGCTGCGAGGCCGCCCCACCCACACGCAGGCACTTCTCAACCCCTCGATCGCAGCCCACCCGCTCGACCAGTCCTCTCCACTAGCCCCCGCACCCTTTCATGCACTACAACGTTGTGCCGGTTGCCGGTCTCGCGCTACGATGACACCCACGAGCTGCCGGACCGTCGAGGCGGTTTCGCGATCGGCGAATCGGCATTGCTCCCGACACCGCCGGCCGCAGAGGTGCCAGCGGCGGGATCGCGAGGACCGCCTGAAGTCCGGCGGTGGGCCACGAGCGAGGGGAGGATATCGAGAAGAAGATGTCGGACACGTTGAGTCCAAGTGCCCAGAGGGTTCAGGATGCGCTGCGCCAGCTCGGGCTGCCACTGGAGGTAGTTGAGCTGCCACGGACCACTCGGACCGCCGCAGAGGCCGCCTCCGCGATAGGGTGTCGGGTCGAGCAGATCGCCAAGTCGCTGCTGTTTCGTGGGAAGCAGTCACAGAAGCCGATTCTGGTGATCGCCAGCGGCGCCAACCGGGTCGACGAGCAGAGGATGTCCGAGCTTCTCGGCGAGGGCATAGAGAGGGCCGATCCGGACTTCGTCCGCAGACACACCGGCTTCGTGATAGGCGGGGTCCCCCCGGTCGGCCACCTGGAGAGGATTCAGACCTTCATCGACGAGGATCTTCTGCGGCTCGACGAGATCTGGGCCGCAGCCGGCAACCCCAACGCCGTGTTCCGGCTGAACCCCTCGGATCTTCTCAAGGCCACTGGCGGGCAGGTGGCCCGGGTCAAGTAACGTTCGATCCACCGAGTTGAAGAAGCACGCAAGTGCAGAGAAAACTTGCATGCGCAGCATAGCGCCCCTTGCACGGGCGCTATGCTGTTTAGGAACAATTGGCTATTGGCAATCGCGTACTCATCCTCTAAGCTGCCCTGGCAGGCGGCAAGGAGGCGGTAGCGGCTTCCACGCCTGTCGAACCGGATTGCGGACGATCACAGCCTGACCCGCGTGGCAAGCGAGGGATTACCAGCCTGCCGCCGAAATCCGACATCTCCTGCTTCTGAGGGCGAGGTTCTACCTCCCCTTCCTCGACGGCGGGTCCGTCGAGACCCACGGCATCACCTCGCATCCATCTCAATCGATAGCGAACATCGGCAACAACACTCGGTTCGCCTGCTGGCGCCGCCGTACATGGGTAGCGCCATGTCCCTGCGCCGCGGCACGCCGCAGTCGAGCGCCACCAGATTCTGTGCGGAGGGAATGGAGTTGAAGAAGCGGATATCGATGCTGGCCATCGTGGTCGCGTTCCTCTCGGCGATGGTTCAGCAGGCCCCGGACGCGAGTTCTCAGACGACGCCGCCGATAAGGGAGATGATCGGCGTGAACGCCGTCGTGAACAACAACCCCTCGGATATCGCGAAGGTGGCCGGATGGGTTAGGGACTATCACAAGTGGTACTGGTACGAGCCCACGAAGGATACCTACACCTGGAGCACCGGCTGGCAGAGACTGGACTCCTTCTACGGCAGTCTGAAGGCGGCAGGAGTGAAGGTGATGCCGGACGTGGAGTTCGCCCCAGGGTGGGCAAGCTCAAACGGGCAGATCGACGGGATCCCCGACGCCGCGCAGCACGCCGAGTACCTGGGCGAGTTGGCCCGCCACTACAGCGACACCATCGCAGCGGTGGAGAACTTCAACGAGCCCAATCAGACCTGGCAGCCGATCAGGTTTCCGGCGAACATCTTCGGCGAGATGACCGCTCGGGACTACGACGCGGTGAAGGCGGCGAACTCGAAGCTGCCCGTGGTGCTGGCCGGCATGGCAGGACCCGACACCACCTATCTGGACGCCGCGAACCAGGCGAGCGGCGGGAAATTCGACGTGGTGAACTTCCACTGGTACGCCGAGGGCGACACGGCAGCCGGAGGGAAGAATCCGGAGGCCGGAGGACTGTTCGAGGCGATCGATCGGGTGCGACAGTGGCGGGACGCCAATGCCCCCGGCAAGCCCATCTGGATCACCGAGTTCGGGTGGGACACTTTCGCCCAGCCGGACGGCCGGAAGTCGAAGATCTACGCCCCCGAGGCGAACGCGGCCAACTACCTGTTGCGATCCATCTTCCTCATGCAGGGCCGCGGGGTGGAGAAGGCATTCGCCTTCATATATCGAGATGTGTCCAGCAACGAGGCATATCTCCACAACGTGTACTCCAGTTCGGGACTGGTCGTCAACGACGCCGAGAAGGACGGGAGAAAGAAGACCGGCTGGTACTACCTGGCGACCCTGAAGGGCGTGTTGGGCGAATACGTCCTCGACAGGATCGTCTCGAACGGCCCCAACGTGTACCACTACGAGTACGCCCTCCCCGGCAGCGACAAACGAGCGGCCGTGTTGTGGGCACGCAACGGGCTGCGGGATAACGGCTACACGGCGAGCTACACGGCTCCGGCAGGCACGCTCGTGGTCCCCACAGCCGGATCGACCGTCGGAACCAGATCCCAGACCGACGGGCGCCTGACCCTCACTGAGCGCCCCGTCTTCGTGCTGTACAGCGGCAGTCCGGCGGCCACCGCTGCGGCGCAGCCGACACAGACAGTCGCCCCCACGTCGTCCCCGGTGCCGACTTCGCCCCCCACCTCACCCCCGGCCACCGCCACCCCCATCCAATCGACCGCTACATCCGGTGGCAGCACCGAACTGCTGGTGAACGGCGGCTTCGAGAGCGGTCTCGGCAACTGGTTCGTGCCCGCCTGGTTCGCCGGAGCAGCCAAGGTGGACGGAACCGAGAAGCACAGCGGCTCCAGCGCCCTGAGGTTCCAGGGCAACGTCGCTGGCCCCTACAGCTACCAGCAGGTTGCCGCCTCCCCCGGGCAGAAGGTGACCTTCTCGGGTTGGGTGAACATTCCACAACTGAGCGGCGACATGTCCATGGTGCTGGAGCTGGTACCCCGGCACCAGTACAACGGCGACCTGCCCGCCGTCCGCCTGGCCACCTTCTCCAAGGCCACGAGTGGCTGGACACAGGTGAGCGGATCGGCGGTGATGCCCGCGCGCACGGCATTCGTGAGGCTGATGGTTCGTTTCCCGAGGCTGAACGGCACGGCCTACCTCGACGACCTCTCGCTGAAGGCGGACGGAGCCGCCCCAACGCCTACCGTCACGGCCAGCCCCACGGCTCCGCCTGCGACCCCAGCCGCAACGAATCCGCCGGCAACACCGACCCCGACTGCTCCGCCGGCCACCGCGCCCCCGGTGCCGACGCAGCCCACGGTCGCGCCCACGCAGGTGCCCGCCACTCCGACCGTTGGGCCAACCCAGCCTCCGGCCGGAAACGGGGCGCTGGCCAACACGCCCTGGCCGTCCTACGGACAGAATGCCCTCCGGAACAACCGCAGTCCCTATGTTGGGCCTCAGCAGCAACCTAGGGTCAAGTGGACCTTCAACCGAAGCAACGACCATTGGGGCACGGACTACAGGGGCACCGGGATTGGCCAGAACGGCACCACCTACATCGCTGCAGGCATGACAGGCGTGTACGCCCTGGACTCCGCCACCGGCCAGATGAAGTGGCTCTGGGTTCCCGAGAACACGGGCCACGAGACCTGGATCGAGTTCCCGCCCACGGTCGCCGCGGACGGCACACTCTACGTGACCTCGGAGAACGACTACCTCTACGCGCTCAGCAAGGATGGCAAGGTGCTGTGGAAGTTCCTATCGGATCACCTCCACACCCCGGTGTCCATCAGTCCAGACGGCACGACCCTCCACTTCATCTCGGAGAACGGCTTCGTCTCCGCCCTCAACCGAAGCGACGGGTCGCTGAAGTGGAAGCAGCAGCTCGGCAACAAGGTGTACGCCACGGGGCGTCGCATCCCGGTGGTGTACGACTCGGCCGGCAACCTCTACTTCGCCTGGATCAGCACCGTCTACTCGATGACCGCCAGCGGGCAGGTGCGTTGGTCCGTGAACGTGGGCAACAAGGGACCCTACATGGTGGGGCCCGCGGTCTCCGACGACGGCACACTGTACTTCGTCTACGTCCAGAACGTGATCGCCGTGGGAATGGACGGAAAGGTCAAGTGGCAGTACACGCTGGGCAAGAGCGCTTTCGATCGCACCCCCGCCATCGGAACGGACGGCACAGCCTACATCGGTGCAGAGGACGGCTTCGTCTACGCGCTTAATCCCAACGGCAGTCTGAAATGGAAGCAGCAGTACGCCAACACCACCGGATGGGGCGGAGGGATCAAGAGCAACATCCTGGTGGACGCCCGGGGGACGCTCTACTTCCTAACGAAGGACCGGGAGATCCTGGCCGTCAACTCGTCCACGAGGCAGGTGCTGTGGAGTTACTCCACCGGCTACGGAGACAACTCCTACCCCGGCATCCAGCTCAGCCTAGACTCCGACGGCACGCTGTACTCGCCGGTCAACGAGGGCGTGGCCGTTGCCCTCGCCCCCGCGGTGGGCGGTGCCACCGGGCCGACCCCCATCGCAACCCCGTCACCGACCGCGACGGCGGTGCCCACCGTCGCGCCAACGGCGAGCCCCGCTCCTTCCGGGAGCACCCTCTGGGGCGCTTGGGTTGGGAGCGCCGTGAACGTGGCAGGGAACGAATCCGCATTCGAGCAGGCGGTCGACAAGCCCAGGGCGATCCGGCACTGGTACTGGTCGGTCGCGCCGATCAGCCAGAGCGCGGCGAACTTCGGGAGCTGGTCGGCCTCGATGCCCGCAGGTGCCATTCTGATGCTGTCCTGGGCTCCCTCACCCACTGACTCGAGCCTGGACAACGTAAACGCCGGCAAGCACGACGGTTACATCGTGGAGTGGGCGAAGGCCTTGAAGTCCTACGGTCGGGAGGTGTGGTTGCGGCCGATGTGGGAGGACAACGGCAGTTGGTACTGGTGGAACTCTGGGGGAGACTGGGACACCAACAAGAAGAACAAGTACAAATCCGCCTTCCAGCGGATCGTCAACCTCTTCCGCCAGGAGGGTGCCGGGAACGTCAAGTTCGTCTGGAGCCCTCACGTGAGCGGATCCGGGGCCGGCACCGCGAAGCTCAGTTACCCCGGTAGCGAGTACGTCGACATCATCGGTCTGGACGGCTATCCCATGAGGGGAGGTAGGGGAGACTTCTACTCCACCTTCAAGCCCGACTACGACGCACTCGGGACGCTGGGCAAGCCGATGATCGTGGCCGAGACCAGCATCAGTATCGGAGTCGACGGCCAACGTGCCCAGTACGTGACCAACCTGCTGGGATACGAGTTGCCCACGAGATTCCCGAAGTTCGGCGCCTTCGTCTGGTTCAACGAGCCGGGGTGGGGCGACCTGCTGGATCCCAAGTATCCTGCCACGCTGGACGCGTTCCGCAAGGGGATCGGGAGCCAATACTACAAGGGCCGGTAGAGCCGAATCCACTCACAGCCGCGCGCCCGAAGGCAATGGGGGCCGGCCTGCGCAGAGTCGAGAGGACTGCTCTCGGCTCTGGGTTCAGGCCGGCTCCTCTTTCAGGTTCCGCGCCCCTAGCTTCGCGGCAACGGCCCGCCCGGCTCCCGAGAGTGCGCCGCGCACCGTGGAGAGCAGCTCGTCCGCGTGGAGCGGCTTCACGAGGCATCCCGCAACCTTGATGCGAAGCTCCGCCAACAACTCGGGGATGTCGGGTCGAGCAGTGACGATCACGACCGGGCCCCGATACCCCATCACGCGCAGCCGATCGTGCAGCCAGATGCCGTCGGTGTCGGGCATGATGACGTTGAGAAGGATCAGGTCGGGGACCCGGCGTGCGTACTCTCGAAGCGCGGACTCGCCGTCCGCAGCGGAGGCAACGGCCAGCCCTTCGCTCTCCAGGAGGTACTGGATCAAGCGAACGGTGGGGGCGTCGTCGTCGACCACGAGGACCGTGGCGGAGGGCAGGTCGCCTTTTGAGCAAGCTGGCTCGAGCATCTGTCATCTAGCTCCATCGATAGGACACCAGGTCGATCTGGAAACCGCGCAGCGCAGGATTGATGCCACGAGTTTGTTCTTGAAGATTTCCTCCATGATCGCATCCATCGGAACCTGCCCGCGGACGCGCCCCGAACCGATCCACAGAGGCCAGTCGTCCGTCCGCGCCGTCAGGAGGTGCAACTAGGCACTGAGCAGGCATCTCTACACAAAGTTCACGTCTCCCGCTCGAAAAGCCGGTACGGACTGCAGATACCTGGTTGGTAAACGAGCTTCTGGCCGAAATGGAGACGCAAGCGCCTTCGTAGCGCCCTTTTGCAGGCGGCAATCGCCTCGCTTAGGCAGATAAGGCGGACAGCTACAGCCCACCAAGCCGCTATCGCGACGCGAGGCAGCCACCTGGCGCACCTTGACACTGGAACCGAAGACTAGTAACATTTCAAAGTAGAGCTTCGGCCAGTGCCGGGCGGTAGATTCACGCCTTCTTTTATGGACGACATACCAGAACAACCTAGCCGAGAAACGGATCCTGTAGCGGTCATCCTTGCTGCCGGGATGGGCACCAGGATGCGTTCCGGCCTCCACAAGATCCTCCATCGCGTTGCCGGAGATCCCATCATCTCCCACATACTGGACGCCGCCGCCGAGGCTGGCATCGTGCGTCCGGTGCTGGTGGTGGGCCACCTGGCCGATCAGGTGAAGTCGACGGTCGGTGCCTCCGTACGGTACGTGGTGCAGGAGCCTCAGTTGGGCACTGGTCACGCCCTTCAGCAGGCGATGGCCATTCTGGAACCAGCGCCGCGACACCTCCTAGTCCTGTATGGGGACACTCCCCTGCTCACTTCCTCCACCATGTCTCGCATGCTCTCGACCCTGGATGGTGCCGCCATAGTGTTGTTGACTGCGCACCTGCCAAACCCCACCGGCTACGGCCGGGTGGTGCGGGACGGGGCCGGTGGGGTTCGAGCCATCGTCGAGGAGGTCGACGCGACCGAGGAGGAGCGAAGGCTCACGGAGATCAACAGCGGCCTGTACTGCTTCGATGGCCGGTGGGCGAGGGAGAACCTCGGAAAGCTCCAGATGAGCGCCAAGGGGGAGTACTACCTCACCGATCTGGTCGCGATGGCGGTGGCCGAGGGTCGCGAAGTCCGCGCGGTGGTAGCCGAGGATCCTTCGGAGGTCATGGGAGTCAACGATCGCGTGCAACTCGCGGAGGCAGACCGGATTCTGAGGGAGCGGATCTGCCGAAGACTGATGCTGAGTGGTGTGACGATCGTGGATCCCGCCTCCACCTACATCGGCAGGCGTGTATCAGTAGGCGCGGACACGGTGATCCATCCGGGGACCCACCTGCGCGGCCGCACCTCGATCGGGGAGCGGTGTGAGATCGGGCCGAACTCGGTGGTGGTGGACTCGACCATCGGCAACGACTGCGTGCTCCTCTCCTCGGTCGTGGAGGAGTCGTGGGTGGCGGACCGAGTCAGTATCGGGCCGTTCGCTCACCTGCGGGCTGGCGCGCGCATCGGCTCCGACGTGAGGCTGGGCAACTACGCCGAGGTCAAGAACAGCACCATCGGCGAGGGAGTCCAGATGCACCACTTCAGCTATCTGGGCGACGCCGATGTGGGTGCCGGTGCCAACATCGGGGCGGGCACCATCACCTGCAACTTCGATGGTCGACGAAAACACCGCACCCGAATCGGCAAGGGTGCGTTCGTAGGTAGCGACACCATGTTGAGGGCTCCGGTGGAGATCGGCGATGGCGCCGTGACGGGCGCCGGGTCGGTGGTGACCCGAGACGTTCCTCCTGGGGCCACGGCGTTCGGGGTTCCGGCGCGGGTACGTGAGGAGAGGCGAGGGCTGGACTCTCAGGGTACAGAGACGAACCGGCAGGGAGAGGAAGAAAGTGGAGGCTAGACTTCAGATCTTTTCCGGCAGTTCCAACCCCAGGTTGGCTGGTGAGATCGTCGAGTGCCTCGGCGTGCCCGCCGGGCGGGCAACGGTCGGTGCCTTCGACGACGGCGAGACTCGGATCCGGTTGGAGGAGAACGTCCGCGGATCGGACGTCTTCATCGTCCAGTCGCTGTGCCAACCCACCGATCACCACATCGTGGAACTGTTGCTGATGATCGACACGGTGCGCCGTTCCTCGGCCTCCAGAGTCACGGCGGTGATCCCATACATGGCCTACGCGAAGCAGGAGAAGAAGAGCCAGAGTCGGGAGCCCATCTCAGCCAAGCTGCTGGCCAACATTATCACGAGAGCGGGAGCCGATCGTATCCTCGCGGTCGATCTCCACTCTGCTGCCATCGAGGGCTTCTTCGACATCCCGGTGGATCACCTGAGAGCCGGCCCGATCCTAGCCAACTATTTCGATCTGGCTGACCTCTCCAATGCGGTGGTGGTATCTCCCGATACTGGCGGAGTGGCGAGAGCCAACGAACTTCGGGAGAGACTGGGCGCGTCTCTTGCCATCGTCTACCGCCAGCGCAAGGGCTACGAGAACAGCCACAAGCTGGAGATGGTTGGCGACGTCCAGGGGAAGACAGCCATCATCGTCGACGACATGATCTCCACGGGCGACACCCTGCTGCTGGCCACGGAGGCCCTTCTGGAACGGGGGGCGGCGGAGGTCTACGCCTGCGCGACCCACGCAGTCTTCGCCAACAACGCCCTGGAGGCGATCGAGCGCTCCCCTCTCAAGAAGGTTGTGGTCACCAACACCATTCCGGTTGACCCGGGGTCGGGCTCGAGCAAGATCGAAGTCCTGAGCGTCGGCTCCCTGATCGCCGAATCCATCCTCCGGATTCACAAGGACATCTCGCTCAGTAGTCTCTTCACCTAGGAAGGCGTGGGTCGCTAATAGGGGATTTGCCAATCGTGGACGTATGGACGAAGCTGGCTGCGCTGCTAGCGGTGTTGCTCCTGCTCGCCGGTAGCTCGGCCGGGTACGGTGCCCTGCTGAAGCTGAACAGGGCACGGGTTCGCTATCTCGCGGGCGAGGGGGTGCCTCGTGCCCGCCGGCTGATGGAGATGCTCGAAGAGAGCTCCTCGCTCGAGCTCACCCTGGCTTCCGCCAACGGGCTCGCCCTGGCGGTCGCCGCCGCTGTGGTGGTACTGGAGGTGGGCAACGCCTTGGGCCACCTCACCCCGGCCGGGATCGTCTTCGAGGCACTGGGCTTCCTGGCTGTTCTCCTGGTCCAGGTGGTGTCCCGGGCGGCGGGGTCGCTACACCCGGACGACACCCTGTTCCTGCTGCGCCTGCCCTTGCGGGCGCTTCGGTTGCTGCTCGTCCCATTGACTGCGCTATTCAGGTCCGTGATCAGGCTGGTGGTGCCGATGGATCGATCCGTGGCGACCGGCGCCGCCTCCGCAACCGACGACGAGCTGCGCATGTTCGTCGATGCCGCTGAAGAGGAAGGCGCGCTCGAAGAGGAAGAGCGCGAGATGATCCACGGCATCTTCGAGATGGGTGAGAGAACGGTCAGGGAGATCATGGTGCCCAGGGTCGACGTGACCGCCGTGGAGGCGAGTGAGCCGCTTCGAGAGGTGCTGGAGGCGATCAAGGCCAAGGGGCACTCACGGATACCCATCTACGAGGAGACCATCGACAATATCGTCGGCATCGTCTACGCCAAGGATCTGCTTCGCCACATGGACGGCGGCTCGCTCGAGGACGCATCGCGAACACTCGGCCGCCCGTCCTACTTCATACCCGAGTCTAAGAAGATCGACGAGCTACTCCACGAGATGCAGCGGGACAAGGTGCACATGGCCATAGTGGTGGACGAGTATGGCGGCACCGCCGGAATCGTCACAATCGAGGACCTGCTGGAGGAGATCGTCGGCGACATCCAGGACGAGTTCGACGTCGAGGAGAGTGCGATCGAGCCGCTGGGGGAGGGCGAGGCGATCTTCGATGCCCGCGTGAGCATCCACGACGTCAGCGAGACCTTGTCAGTCACCCTCGCCGACGGGGAGTACGACACGATCGGAGGGCTGGTCTACGACCGGCTCGGGAAGATACCCCTGGTCGGCGACCGGCTCGATGTCGATGGACTCTCCATCACGGTGCTGGCCACGGTAGGCAAGCGGATAAAGAAGGTCAAGGTGCAGGTGCAGCCAGCCGTGGCGCAGGAGCAAAGCTGAGCGCGCCGGGGGTCTCGGCCAGCGCCCGGTCTCGTGGCCGATGCCGCGGCGCGGTCCAGCCGGCACGTTCCTCGCTTCGCGACCTAGTCTCGCCGTGACGAGTCACCAGGGGTAGATCGATGGAGTTGGACGCCGCCACGATCGGAAGGCTGAGGGAGGCAGCGCAGGCCGCCGCCGAGCGCGCCTATGCCCCGTACAGCCGGTTCAGGGTCGGTGCCGCCGTGCTGACGGAGGACGGCGAGGTCTTCGGGGGCTGCAACGTGGAGTGCGCCTCCTACTCCCTCACCATCTGCGCGGAACGTAACGCCATCTTCCACGCGGTCGCCGCCGGACATCGAAAGGTGGCCGCCGTGGCCATATACACGCCGACTGCCGACCCCACGCCCCCATGCGGGGCCTGTCGCCAGGTACTGAGCGAGTTCGGCCCGGAGGCCGAGATCCTATCCTTCTCGGAAGGCGGTGCGGAGTTCCGGGCTCACCTGGGCGATCTGCTGCCTCACTCCTTCGGACCGCGCGATCTGAAGTAGACGCCGGCTAGCCCCACCCACCGACGGATCCACAACAACTTGGCGTTGACTGCTGGAACGTCATGGACTAGAATGGACCCTGTTCGACTGATGTCGCCTCAGGCTCTGCTGAGTCAGGCAAACCACCTGCCGGCCGCGTTCGTTGGCCGCATCCTCTCCAAGTTCGTATCGACCATCCGGTCGTGAATACGGTGTGCCTTCGTGCCGAAGCGGCCATAACCCGTCCGCACTTGGAGCGCGCGGGCTTCCCGCCGCCCGGCGCTGCGGGCGACATCGAGAATGACTGCGGAGGCCCATTTGCCGAAGACCAGCGCCCCCGACAGGCGATCCGCCCTCATCATCGATGACCATCGGGAACTCGCCGATCTTCTCGCCGAGCGCCTGTCGCTGGATGGTTTCGACCCGATGGTAGCCACGACCGCGAGGGAGGGGTTGAGCCTCTTCCGCCAGCGAGGCTGCGACGTGGCATTCGTCGACCTCAAGCTGCCGGATATGAGCGGCGTCACCGTCGCCGCGGAGCTGCGGAAACGTTCGGCTGGTCTCAAAGTCATTCTGATTACCGGCTTTGCCACCACCGTGGACGACTCCGAACCGGGCTGGACCCAGTTCGACGGTGTCCTCCCCAAGCCTTGGAGGCCCACCGAGTTGGAGACGATCCTTCGTGCGGTGGGGAAGGGACGACGATGAAACCCTGCACACACTGGCTCCGGTCAATTGTCGTGGCCGTTCTCGTGGCCACCGCCTCGCTGCCAATTACCCCCGCCGCCGCCAACGGCATCGGCACCGTCTACGTCGCCAGCGAGGTTGGCAGCTCGATTTCCGTGATCGACAGCACCACCAATACAGTCGTGGAAGTAGTTCCACTGAACCGTTCCCCCTTGTCGATCGCTTTCAGCCCCGACGCTCACTTCGTCTACGTCAGCCATCTGGACTCCAACGTGGTCTCCATCCTGGACACTAGTGTCGAGGATATAACTGCTTCCCTCAAGCTGGGCAGCCAGGTGGCCCACGTCGCCGTGACCTCCGGTGGTGCCTGGCTGCTGGCCACGGATCCCCAGGAGGGCGTGCTCCGAGTCGTCGACACCAACTCTCGCCGGGAGCTGTACTCGGTTCCAGTTGGGGGGAGGCCAGAGCAGCTAGCGGTGTCACAGGACGGCACCGTGGCCGTCGTCACCGACCGAGCCTCAGGGCTGGTCTCCGTGATCGATCTGAGCACCAGATCGGTCGTCCGTACTCATAGTGCCGCCGAGGGAGATCTCTATCCAGCCGTCTCCCCGACGGGGAAGGAGATGTTCGTCGCAAGCAAGAGCAGCCCGGATCTTCTTGTGCTGGACACGGCGACCGGCCAACTGACGCGGACCATCCATGCAGGGCCGGCCTCGGCCGCCATCGGGTTCTCTCCAGTCGGGGATGTCCTCTACCTGCCCAGGCAGGACAAGAACGAGGTCCTGATCGTGGACGCGGCATCGGGGACTGCCAGGGGATCGGTGGCGATCCCGAGCACCGCCTCGAGTCTCGGGCTCAGCAAAGACGGCACGAAGGCTTACGTCGCCCTCGCGGCGATCGATAGGGTGGCTGTGATCGATCCGGCAACGCGATCGGTGATGGCGGAGGTTCAAGTGGAAGCCCGGCCCACCAGGGTGGCTGTATCACCACTCCAACCGAAGCCGGCCTCGGTTAAGATGCCGGGGGCGCTACCCAACACCGGAGACGGCTCATCGCCCCATCTGCCGCCGGCGGCGACTCTGGCCCTGAGCCTCCTGGTCATCGGCGCCGGTCTCGCCGCATGGCATCGGGCGAAGGCACGTCTCTGACGTCGGGGAGCCGCAGCCTACCTGAAAAGGGTCCGCTCAATACAACAGTATCCCCACTGCGGCCGAGAGGGCGAGCAGCAGGTGGATCCCCACGTAGAACAGCAGGAAGGCGGTGCCGGCCACCACCAGCAGGGTGGACCAGTGAGCCGCCATCAGGTAGAGGCCAAACGAGGCGATCTTCTGCCGCCCTGCGTCCCTGCCACCGGTCTCCTCTACCCGCGCATGCCTGGCCAGCAGATCGACGACCCACGAAACAGCCTTACCGGCTCCGGCTGTGCGCCGCAGCCAGCCACCGGCCGCCACATCCTCTGCCTTCACTATTGGGACCAGGCTGGCCGCTCCCAGTACGAACCCCGCGAGAAGCCCGAGGCAGCCGGCGATCCCAACCAGGGCGGACGCCAGGCCGGCCCCCGGCAGCCCGAGCAGGGCCGCGGAGCCACCACCCACTGCCGGAGCAAGATAGCCCACGCTCCCACTGCGGGCTTCTGCCCACCAACCGACGGTGCCATCCAACGCTAGCCCGAACCCCATTCCGGCCAGCAACGTGGGCACGATGCCCCAGAGGATGCCCGAAGCTGCCCGTCTCCACTCGCTGGGGAAATCGGGGTTTCGCCCGCAGACAACCACGTTCCCGACGATCCAGCCGGTGAGGGCACCCCAGGAGGCACCTGCCTCAATTACGCCGCCCAGAACGCCTTGGAAACCCAGGGCCACCAGCACCACCCATGCGGTAATGGCAGCGAGGCTCAGGGTCGCCAGTGCGACCACCCTGTGCCGCGACGCGAAGCGAACTGGGGCTAGCACCAGTCCGTCGCGGGCGGAAACGCTGAGGCACGAAGCGCACCCGGACACCGCGCCGGCCAGCACGAGTGAAGGGCCGGCAACGCCCCAGGTCCGCCACGTGCCAGCGGACGCCCCCAGCACCCCTCCGAGCACGGCCCACGAGGAAACGACGAGCCAGAGCCTGAGCACGTCGCCGCGCGGCCCCAGCTCCCAACCATCTGCCTCGCGCCTCGGGCCCACGGCAAGGCTCCACTTCCGTCGCATCCTCCCAGCCGCTACCGGCAGGCCGACGGCCGTCACGAGGGCCAGGGCCAGCGCTACGGCGGGTAGCCCCGACAGCACCGCGACCGCGGCCAGCGACGTGCAGATGGTCAGTCCCAGCGGAAGCAGCCATCGAGTTCTCGCGGCGTCCACCTGGGTCGGCTCTCTCCGGGGCATCCCCACGAGCGACACCTGCCGAAGCTCCCCCGCGTCTGTGCCCACCCAGAGGAAACCATCCGGGGTGCCGGCCGCTTCCCATTCCTGGCAGTCCACCTCCACGGCGATGTGAGAGGTGCCGGATGCGCGGGACAGCGGGCCGAATCGACGAGAGGCAACCCGCATCCAGGGCTCTCCCTGGAGGAATCCGGCCTCCGCCCCTCCACCCTCGTTCGACACCAGCAGGTGCAGCACCAGGGAGCGCGGCGCCCCGGCGCACTCGCACGGACGCACCACCCAATCACCCGGTTTGACCCGCAGTCGCGGGGGGTGCTCTGGTGCCACCGCCAGCGTCACCACCAGCGTCACCTCGTCGCTCCGCAGCCCCTCCGTCGGGTTCGCCAGACGCAGCTTCAACTCGGCTCGGTGGCGGTGCCGCGCCGCAAGCTTGCTGGTGTCTATGCGAACGGCAACGTGGAGCGGGAAGCCGAGTTCTCCCCCCTTCCAGTCCTTGGAGACCGAGATCCAGTTCGGCAGGTTGTGGGACAGCTCCACCGATGTTGCCCTGCCGCCCAGGTTGTGGAGGCATACTGAACTCGTCGCGTTCTCTCCTCGCCTCACCACCCCTAGATCGAGGATGCGTGGTTCGATCTCCAGCCGGGGTGGGAGGGCTTGCGGTCGGCTAGCGGGCTCAGAAGCAGCAGGGCGCACCGCCTCGACGAGCCGCCTCCTATCGTAGTCCGCCCTCCTCGAGGGGTTCCCCAGCACCTTCCAGGCTTCGACCAACTCCGCGACACGCCGGCCCACCGCCGGATCCGATGCACCACGATGCGCGTCGGGATGAACGGCCTTGATCGACCGCCTGTAGGCCCTGCCGATGGCCTCCTGGCTGGCAGACGGGGGCACGCCCAGTACGGCGTAGTAGTCCTTGCGCTCCTCGTTGGGTTCCACGATTCTGCCCGATCCCACTAGAAAGCTGGGGCGCCCGGCATCCTTCCGAACCGGCTGCCGGGCGCCTCGTCGAGCGGCCTCCAAGCAGGTATCTCTGGCTTACGTCAGCTTTGCAGGCGGGAAGTGCATGCCCTTTCCAGAGATGCCTCCTTGGCCCGTTAGATGTCCCCTCGTCATCCCCTGCAGACTACCGCTTCATGTTGACCAGGTCCTGGAGCATCTCGTCGGAGGCTGTGATGATCCTGGAGTTCGCCTGGAAGCCCCGCTCTGCCATGATCATGCGGGTGAACTGCTCCGCCAACTCCACGTTGGACCCTTCCAGCGTCCCGGACATCAGCGTCCCCATTCCGATGGTGTTGTCACCTGGGGCACCTATGATGGGATCGCCGCTATTCAAGCCCTCCTGGAAGAGGCTGCCTCCTGCCCGCAACAAGCCCTCCGGGTTGTTGAACTTGGCCAGCAGAATCTGCGGACGGTTGACGGTATCGGTGGTGCCATCTGCCAGGACGCCGGTGATGGTCCCGTCGCTCGAGATGGCGAAGTTGGCCCAACCCCAGGCGGGATCGATCAGGATCCGGTCCGGGGCTGCGGGGTCCCCACCCAAGAGGTACTGTCCGCTCACGGGATCCACCAGGTACCCCGCCTCATCCCGAGAGAAGGCACCGTCCCGCGTGAAGTAGGCAGGCACGACATTGCCGCCTGCGTCAGGCGTGCCCAACATGAAGAAGCCCTCCCCCTGGATCGCCAGGTCGGTCGTCTTTCCCGTGGGGGTCATGGGCCCCTGGGTCATGATCGTGTCGATCCCACCCAGAGTGACGCCGAGGCCAACCTGGGCGGGGTTCGTTCCGCCCATGCCATTCGGTACCGGCTCGGAACCGACCCGGTAGGTCTGGGCCAAGGCTTCCTTGAAGTTGATGCGGCTAGCCTTGAAGCCAACGGTGTTGACGTTGGCTATGTTGTGCCCTACCACATCCATGTAGGTCTGGTGGTTTCGAAGGCCCGAGATGGCCGAAGACATCGATCGTAGCACTGCACACTCTCCTTACTTCGAGCGGTTATCCTCGTCAAGTGAACACACCACCCCGTCGGGCTCGGGTGTTGATCGCGACCTATCAGGGTTCTCGCTCGCCATCGGCGACGGAGACCACTTCGCCCAGCTTGACCGACTTTCCGCCGACCAACAGGACTGCACCACTGTCGGACATCTTCACCGAGTCGACGATCCCTTCGACGGTCTCGCCAGAAGCCTCCAGTTTGGCCTCGATCAGCTTGCCGATCAGGCTGCTGGCCCGCGCAAGCTGCGACTCTTCGCCCTCCACGACCGACAGCACCTCGCTCAGGCGGACTTCTTTGCCATCGACCAGCAGGATCGCTTCACCGTCCGCCACCTTCACCGCGTCCACGGTGCCCTTGAGAGCCGCATCGGAGTGGCCTGTGGCAGCCTCTATCTCCTTGCCGATCAGGTTGTTGGCCTGGCCCAACTGCTCTACCCTTAGCATCAGCTCCATTCGCCTGTCCAGCTCCTGCATTCGCTCCAGGGTGCTGAACTGCGCCATTTGGGCGATGAACTGGGTGTCCTGCATGGGATTCAGCGGATCCTGGTTCTGGAGCTGGGCCAGCAACAGCTTCAGGAAGTCGTCCTTCCCCAACTGGCCGATCTGCTTCGCCTCGCCGCTGCCGGTCTGGGTAGTCGCCGAACTTGCAGTAGCCCCTACCTGCATTCCCACCTCCTAGATACGGTAATCCACCAAATGGCTGCCAGGTCGGGAGTTATCGACCCCGGCCGCCGCCAGATCGACGTCTGTCCGCTCCTCCAGCCTTGCCTGTGCCGTAGGCGCCGAAGGGTATCGCTTCTCCCCCTGCCACTGCCCCGGACCGGAGAACGGCGCCGACAGACTCTGCCAACTGCCGGATCCATCGGGCACACTGCCGAGCGACACCTGCGCGACCCCGATCGATCTCCCTTCCAGAGCCTGCCGGAGCTGAGGCAGCGCCGCCTGGATCATGTCGCGCGTCGACTCCGATTCGGCCAGGATCTGGAGGGTGAGCGCCCCATCGTGGAGAGCCAGCCGCAGGTCCAGGTGGCCCAGCGAGGCCGGCCTTAGTTGGATACGCAGGCTGGCGTTCCTCGGCACACTCAGTCTCGCAGCGTGAGACACCAACTGATCGATCAAGTCTCTGCCCGCCGTCGCCTCGCCTCCGGCGCCGTTCACGCCGTCCGTCCGAACGGAGCCACGCCCGCTCGGCCCCTCGGTGCCGACGGCAACCGTCTGAGCGCTCCGATTCTCTGGCCGCTCGCGCGAGGCGCTGGGTCCGTCGGCGTGCACGGTCGCATCTGCGACCTCGTGCGCCTTCTCGGGATGAAACCCCGACGACGGGCTTGCTTTCCCTAGGGATGTGACCCGCGCTGAGGTTGCATCGGCCGCCGCGCGAACCGCACCTGTCTCCGGGCCCGCCTTCGGTGTGTCCATGGATGTCCAGGTGCCGTGAGCCGAGCGGGTCCTGCTGGACCCGTGGACCGCCTGTGCCCCCACCGACCCCTCCTGCGCGGCGGGTGGGATTCCGGAATCATCGCTGGCAGCACCCCTCGGCACCGTCGAGGGGGAACGACCCAACCCATCCTGCTCCGACACCATCGAGGGGGAACGACCCAACCCATCCTGCTCCGGCACCATCGAGGGGGAACGACTCAACCCATCCTGCTCCGGCACCCGCGCATCCAGCCGTTGCCGGGTCGCTCCCTCCGCGAGAGCGCCCATCTCGCCAGACGCGGTGCCCTCCTGGGCCGCGCCCGCCGTGGGCGTCTCGTCGGCCACGGCCGGCCCCGTCGAGGGACCCATCCGGCGACGGGGCTCCCCCACCCCGCTGGCGAAGACGGCGCTCGTGCCGGCGCCATCACTCGCCTTTGCGCCTTCCATGTCCGTGACCGCAGCCTCAGCACCCGGCTGGGCCGCCACGGCCGTCACGGCATTCCCGTCCTCAGATCGGCCGACGAGGGCGGTGGAAGGAGCCTCCTCGATCGAGGCATGGGCCGGGACTCGTCGAGGAGCGGCCGCGCTCGCCAGCGCCACATCCGTCAAGGCTGCGCTCGGGACGGCGACTCCACCCTCAACCTGAGCCGCGCCGACCGCGGCCACGGCGGCGACGCCACCCCCTCGCCCTTCAGCCGTCGGCACGTGAGTCTGAGGATCGGAGTTCGGGTGTGGAGACCGTATCAGCGCGCCGAGGGTCTCCACCAACCCTTCGGCCAAATCCCACTCGGCATCGTGCCGGTCGGTGGTCGGCACAGAAGCAGAATCGGACTCCTGCGTGCCATCCACGGCGGGATCCGTCGCCTGCCACCTGCTTGAGGCCGCCTCGAGAAAGACCCCGAAACCGCACCCCGCTTCCGACTCGGAGTGAGTCGCCGGAACGGGAAGAGCGGCTGGCGATGCCGCCTCAGAGGGGGTCGCAGTCAGCACCTTCAACGACGCACCTCCCTTCCACTACCTCCTACCCTCGGTGATGGCGGTTCGCAGCAAAGCCAGCCGCCCCGCCATCAGTTGCGTGAGGGCGGTGAACTCGATGGTCGTCTCCGCGAGTCTGGCCATCTCAGCGTCCACGTCGACGCCGTTCCGGTCGGTGCGAAACACCGCCGTCTGCTGCATGCTCAACGCCTGCTCCATGGTGTCGGGGCTCCTAAAATGGGCAGGGCTCGTCGCTGCCATCGCCAGTTGGCCTTCCTTCCGCATCTCCCGGTCGAGCACCTGCTCGAACGGGATCTCCAGCGCGCGGTACCCGGGAGTATCCATGTTGGCCAGGTTGTTGGAGATCAACTGCTGCCGCTTGGTCAACCCCGAGAGGCTCTCTTGCAGCAACCGCCCGGTCAGGTCAAGCAGTGGTCCCTGAGCCATCGGCACCTCCCTCTACCTCGTTGCGTCCTGCGGCCTTCAGGTTTCGCTGCTGCAGGGCCAGCACCCTCTCCACGTAGTTCCTCGTCTCCTTGTAGGGCGGCACGCCGTTGTACTTCTCCACGGCCCCAGGCCCGGCGTTGTATGCTGCCAGCGCGAGCGGCACCGATCCAAACTTGTCCAGCATGGCCCTAAGGTACTTGGCCCCACCGGCCAGGTTGGCAGCCGGGTCGAACGAGTCCCTCACCCCGAGGGATCTCGCCGTTTCGTCCATGAGCTGCATCAACCCCTTGGCACCGGCACTCGATACAGCCAGCGGGTCGAACCCAGACTCGGCCTCGACCACCGCCTTCACCAAGTGCGCGTCCACACCCTCTCGTTGGGCGGCGCGTCGGATCATCTCCTCGAAGTTGGCGGCGCGTGCCTGCGCCTCTGCCCCCATCTGTCGCACGGCGAGCGGCTCCCGCCTCGGGACGGCTCCGCTCGGTCGCATCGCAGGTATGGATGCGGCAGGCTTCGGAGTCTGACCGAGCCGCAGGGAGGCGAGCGCTGCGCGGAACCTTCCAACTGTCCCAACCGGAACCGGCAGTCGACTGCTCATCTCAGACATACTCCCTGCTCTGCTGTCTCCGCACGTGGCGGACGGTGGCCACCTCCTCGGCGGTCTTCAGCTCCTTCCGGGACTCCTCCCGAGCGTAGGCCATGAGTAGAGCTTCCCTAAGCTTCTCCATCGCCTTCTTCTCTCGAGACGCCTGCAAAACCGCCTCCATGTCCTCCTCCACCCGCCGGCGCCGCTCTTCAACCACCTGCGTCTGGGAGCGGATGCGCCGCTCCAGGCCCGACAAGTAGGCGCTGTCTCGGTCGAGCTGCGCCACATCCAGCGGCCCCCTGCCCTGCTGCCTCGAGAGCCTCTCGGTCTGCATCCTCAATTCCTGCCTCAGCGCCTCCAGCCGAGCGACCGCGTCGTCCAGAGTCCTTTGAGACTCGGCGAGCCGGACTTGCAGCGATTCCAGCTTGTGCCGCCGCAGGGTAAGCACCGGCTCCAGACGGAAGTGGAATCCCTTCATCTGTCCACTCTAACCCAGCCCGTGCCCTCCGCCGCTCGGCCGATCTACGACAGGGTGTACGCCCCAGATGCCAGCAACCCCTTGGCGATGGCCTCCAGTTGGCTCAGCGTAGCCTCCATGGGCGACTGCTCGTCGGCCCTCTGCCTCAAGAACGCCTCGATCTGAGGCAGGGCATCGATGGCAGCGTCGATCTTCGGGTTGCTGCCCCGAACGTAGGCCCCGATGTTGATCAGGTCCCTGGCATCCTGGTAGGTGGCGAGCGCCTCGCGGAGCAGCCCAGCCCACCGCTGGTGGTCCGGCGAGGTCACCGACACCATCAAGCGACTGGTACTGTTCATCACGTCGATGGCCGGATACCTGTTCGCCGCCACCAACTCGCGAGAGAGGACGATGTGGCCGTCCAGAATGCTCCGCACGGCATCGGTGATCGGCTCCGTCAGGTCGTCGGATTCGACCAGCACCGTGTAGAATGCCGTAATGGCGCCCCGGTCGGAGGTCCCGGTGCGCTCCATCAGCTTCGGCAACAACGCGAACACGGAAGGGGTGTAGCCCCGCACCGTCGGCGGCTCCCCTGCGGCTAGCCCGATCTCGCGCTGGGCCATGGCGAACCGTGTCACGGAGTCCATCAAGAGGGCGACCTGCAGCCCCTGGTCACGGAAGTACTCTGCGATCACCGTCGCTACCCAGGCACCCTTCACGCGCATGAGGGCGGACTGGTCCGAAGTTGAGACCACCACGACCGACCGCCTCAGCCCCTCGGGGCCCAGGTCGCGCTCGATGAAGTCCTGCACCTCCCGACCACGCTCACCTATCAGGGCGATGACGTTCACGTCTGCCTTGGAGCTTCGGGCGATCATGCCCAGCAGGGTGCTCTTGCCCACCCCACTGCCTGCGAAGATCCCCACTCGCTGCCCCCTGCCGCAGGTGAGCAGGCCGTCGATGGCCTTCACCCCGGTGGGGAGGGATTCCACGATGCGTGACCGCGCCAAGACGTCTGGCGCGCTGTTGGTGAGCGGGTACGAGATGATGGAGTCGATGGGGCCTCGATGATCGATCGGCCGCCCCAGGCCGTCGACCACTCTACCGAGCAACTCTCTGCCCACCTGGACGGTGAACACGCGACCTCGTGGCACAACTTCACTGCCGGGTCTGACTCCCCCCAGATCGGCGAGTGGCATTAGCAGCAGACGTCCGCCGCGGAAGCCGATCACCTCCGCCGAAACCGGCAGTTGCCCCTTCTCGGGGTAGATGAAGCACATCTCCCCTATGCGGGAGGCAAGGCCCTCCACCTCCACGGTGAGACCCACCACCTGCACTACCTTTCCGCGGCAGGACACAGGATCGATCTGCTCCAGCAGCCTGCGGTAGCGATCCAGTAGGCGGATTTGCGGGGCATCCACAGCGCTCACTGTCCGACCTCGAAAGCCGTCACTATCTCAGCTAGCTGTGTCTCGATGCGGCTATCGACCAAGCCGCTCTTGGTCTCCACGATGCAGCCCCCTCTGTCCACCTGATCGTCGCCAACCACTTCCCAGTTCGTCCCAAAAGCCACGGCGCCCCTCAGCTCCGACCACTTCTCTCGCACCAGATCCACGTCCTCGGGATGGACCAGGATACGCACCGACTCGGTCGACCCGACCTTCTCGATGGCGGATTCGATCATGGCGAGAACGATCGTGGGATCCGTGGCGACCTCCCGGCGGATGATCTTGCTGGCGATCTCCAGGGCAAGGGTTGCGAGTTCCTGCTCTGCCGAACGGATCATAGTCTCGCGGTCGATGACGGCCCTTTTCGCCAGCTCGGCCAGACGCTCCAGATACCCCTTGCACTGCTCCTCGGCGGCCCTCAGCCCCTCGGCCTTGCCGTCACTGTAGCCACGGGCCATCGCCTCCCTGGTGACGGCGGCCGCTCTGGCCTCGGCCTCCGCCAGGATCTCTTCAGCCCGGGCCTCGGCGCGCGCCAGATCCGCTCCATCCTGCGCCTGGACCGCAACCGGGGGCTGCTCCTCGTCCCCCTGTGGATCCAAGTACCGGCGCTGAACGAACCTGGAGCCACGCTGGCCGGGAATAACCACCGGATCGTCCCGGAAGTTGGCCGACTTGATGATCCTAGGCAACGACTTCGTCCTCCGAGCCGCCCCGTGCGATCACGATCTCCTCGGCGTCGTCCAGGCGCCGCACCACCGCCACGATCCGCTGCTGCGCGTCCTCCACTGTCCGCAGCCTGACCGGGCCGCCGACCTCCATGTCCTCTTTCAGCATCTGGCCCGCGCGTGTGGACATGTTCCGGAAGATCTTGTTCTTCACTTCCTCGCTCGCCCCCCTGAGTGCGAGGGCAAGATCCTTCGTATCCACTTCCCGCAGCACCCGCTGAATGGAGCGATCGTCCAGCTTGATGATGTCCTCGAACACGAACATCTGCTTCCGGACTTCCTCGGCCAACGCCGGGTCGGTCTCCTCCAGCGACTGCATGATCGTCTTCTCGGTCGCCCGGTTCACTTGAGTCAGCACCTTGACCAGGAACTCCACACCGCCAACGGTCGAGTAGTCCTGGTTCAGCACCGATGACAGCCTCTTCTTCAGCGTCGACTCGACCTGGTCGATGGCCTCCGGCGTGGTCCGCTCCATGGTGGCGATCCTCACCGCTACTTCAGCCTGCAAGTCCCGATCGAGCCGAGCCAGAATCGATGCCGCCAGCACGGGGTGAAGATGGGCGATGATGAGCGCGATGGTCTGCGGACGCTCCTCCTGGATATAGCTCACCAGTTGCGCCGGGTCCGCCATCCGCACGAAGTCGAACGGCTCGTTGCGCCATCCGGAGGCCAGCCTGTTCACGATCTCGTTCGCCTTCTGAGGTCCCAGAGCGTGTGTCAGGACCTCCTTGGCGTACTCCACCCCACCGCTGGAGATGTATCCCTGAGCGTGTGCCAGCTCGAGGCATTCGCTAAGCACCTCTGTGCGGACCTCATGGGCGATCCGCTCCATGCTGAAGATCTCGACGGTCACACGATCGATGTCGGCGTCCTTGAGATGCTTCATCACCTCGGCCGACAGATCCGTCCCCAGGGCGATCAGTAGAGCCGCGGCTTTCTGCCGTCCGCTCAGTCTTCTCGCAGTCGGACCAGCCATCTATCCCTTCTCATCCAACCAAGACTTGACGATCTGTGCCACGAGCTTCGGCTCGGTCTGAGCCAGCTTGGTCACGTCCTTCAGCACCTGTGCAGGCCGGACGTCGTCTTCCTTCACCGGTGCGTTGATGGCTGCCACCGCCTCGGCTACCCTCTGCCCCTGCAACTGGGGCACAGCCGCTCCCGCACCCAATGCCTCCAGGTCCGCAGGGCGCGGAGCGCGCATCAGCCCCTTGATCACCGACCGAACCAGCAGCAGCACCACCAGGATGGACAGCACCACCAGCGCCCCCTTCGCCACGGTGGTGTACAGCTCGAGCTGCGCCGCCTCCTCGTCTGCCTTCTCCCGCGCGATCTTCGACGTCTGGTCGAAGGGCAAGCTGGCCACAACCACGGTGTCGCCCCGGTTGGTGTCCAGTCCCACCGCCGCAGTCACGACCTTGGAGATAGTCGAGGAGACCGCCTCGTCCAACTGCCCGTCGAGCAGCACCGAAACCGACAGCCTCTTCACGCTGCCCGGCGCCTTGACTATTCGCTCGACCTGCCTCGATATCTCGTAGTTCGTGGTGACCTCACGCCGCTCGTACTTGGGATCGGTGACCACGAGAGCCTCCTCCGCCGTGAGGGTGGGCCGGGGGGTAGCCTCCGCACCCGGAGTGGGCGCTGGGGTGACACTCGGGCTCACCGGACCGGCAGGGGTACGGCCGTCGATGGGGTACGACGGAACGGTGAGGCTCCCGTCGCCCAGCGGTACCGCCGAGCGCTCAACGAACTCTCTGGTGCTTCGTACCGGGGACGGCTTGTCGGCCGGAGAGTATGTCTCGCTGCTGGACTCGATTTGGTCCCAGTCCAGCGTTGCGCTTACCCGAACCACGGCTTTGCGTGGACCGAGCACCTGCTCCAGCATCGTCTGGATGTCCTGCTGCAGAGCCCGCTCGTAGTTCTTCTGGGCCTCCCGCTGGGCACTGTTTCCCGCGGAGGACAGGAGAGACTTGTCATCCTGCCCAGATAACGTCACGCCGTCCCCGTCGACCACCGTGACGTTCTCCGGCTCGAGCCCCTCGACACTCCGAGAGACCAGGTTCACTACGCCTCTGATCTGGCGCGCATCCAGTTCAGTCCCAGCCTTCAGCCGTAGCATCACCGAGGCAGTCGCGGGCTTTTCCCTAGCAGCGAACAGCTCGTCCTGAGGGATGACGATGTGGACACGGGCTTCCTGGACCCCTGATAGGGTGGATATGGTTCTGGCAAGCTCTCCCTCGAGGGCTCGCTGGTAGTTCAGCTTCTGGGCGAAGTCGGTAAGCCCGAAGCTCATCTTGTCGAACAGCTCGTAACCGACCGAACTCCCTTTCGGCAACCCCTGTGACGCCAGGTCTAGCCGCACTTCGTGCACCCGATCTGCAGGGACGCGCACCGTGGCTCCGCCGTCCGCCAACTCGTAGGGGATCTTCTGCTCCTTCAGCTTGGCCACTATCGCCCCAGCGTCGCTCTCGTTCAGTTTCGTGAACAGGGCGGAGTACTCGGTCCGCTGCGCCCACTGCGTCAGGAAGAATATGGCCGCGAGCGCACCCAGTGCCACTGCCACGAGACTGCCCTTTTGCAGCAGCGTCAGCTTGCGCCATACCTGCGGGCCCTCTACCTTGAGTCGGGCTATCAGATCGCCCACGCGTACCCTTCCCTTCTGAGCAACTTGACGACGTGGATGCGTGGGGCAGTGGCTAGGCAGATGTCTCTGGATCGAGTACACGTTTCACGCCAGTGAAGTTGACGTGAACTAGAGATACCTGCTCTGTCCCCCGCCACGGTCGAGGACAACACCGAGTGGCTGCCCCGGCCGGAGCTACACCTGCATCCGCATGACTTCCTGGTAAGCCTCGATCAGCTTGTTTCGGATCTGAAGCGCATACTGGAAGGACATCTGCGCCTCCTCCATGGCGAGGACGGCGTCGTGCAACTCCACATCCTTGCCCAGCGCCAGTTGAATGGCCAGGTCGTCGGCCCTTCCCTGCTGCGCGTTCACCTCTTTGATGGCGTTGGCCAGAGCATCTCCGAACTGGCCCACACCCTGGCTCGCCGGCCTCTTTCGGGCCAGATCGAGAGGAAGAGGCGAATAGCCGATAGATGTGATCTCCATCAGTCCCTCCAAGCCACCTCGACAGCCATCTCAGGACGGGGGAACGCCTGCCACCGCAGCAGCGGCGTCGCGAGATCCGGAGATGGCCGCCGATTCCTACACCTTGCCGAGATCCAGTGCCCTCACGGCCATGCTCTTGGCCGCGTTCAACGCCGCCACGCTGGCCTCGTAGGCCCGCACTGCCGACATCATGTCCGTCATCTCCTGCACTAGGTCGATGTCGGGATAGGCGACGATTCCGTTCTCGTCCGCATCGGGGTGGGATGGATCACTGACCAACCGAGTCCCACCGTTCTCCACGACCCCTGCCACCCGGACTCCGGTGGGATTGACGCCCCTGTTCACCGCCGGGACGACCCCACCTCGCGCCGGGGACGCGCTGAACACCACCTCCCGCCGCTTGTAGGGGCCTCCTGCCGTGGTGCGGGTAGTCTGGAGGTTCGCGATGTTCCCGGAGACGACGTCCATCCGCAGCCGCTGCGCGGTGAGCCCCGAAGCGCTGATCCTTAGAGACGATGCGAAGCTCATGGTCGTTCCTCACAGCAGAGTGTTATCGCGAGAGGATGCTAAATGGAGTACCCAAGATTGCCACATAGGGATTCCCCCTAATTGCTGGGGGCCTTTCCCCTATTCGTGGAGGAGTGGGGTGAAGTCTCGGGGGAGTGGACCTCGAAGCCCGCTAGGTAGGTCTGGGCACTCGCGCTGGGCAGCGCGAGTGCCCAGCGCGCTGGCTCGCCACCTACCTGGGAAGCGGCGGTGGGCTGTCGCCCTCCTCTACTTGGGCCACGGTTACTCATTTGCAGGGCGGAGGCAGGGTCTCACCCTGCCCTTCCCCGCCCTACGGTCGGATGCCGCTCCTTCCAGCGATCAGCGAACACCGTTTTCGCGCAACGCCAACTGCATCTCGATCGTGCCTGAAGGAGTCAGAAGAGGGAAAACCAGCCTGTGCAGATTGGGGGTAGAGATCACGGTGTTGCTCCCCAGGACCACCGCGGGGGGGGTGATCCCGCACTTGTAGCCGAACTCGGCGAGGGAGGTCACGGCGGAGCCAACCACCACGTTCCCCAGTTCCGCGATCCCGCTCTCGGCGACGGCGTCGAGCTCCCTGAACTCCTGCCCCATCATGTGGGAGACCAGCGCGAGAGCTGTTTCCTTTGAGAGGCCAAAGATCACCATGCCTCGCAGTTCGCCGGTCACCCCGACCAGAGCAGTGACATCCTGGGTCACGTAGTTGTCTTTCTGGGCCGATAGCTGGCCCACCCCTATCTGAGCCCCCAACTCGGTGCTCAGAACCGCCCGCCCCGAATTGACGAACCTCTCGATTACCTTGGAATTCACCTGGTCAGCCTCCTCCATTCGGAGTCCCGTGCACTGTAGGAGCGGGACCAACCTGTGAAGCACGGGATCGTCAATGTGATGCTCGGCCGGTCACCACGGCATGACCGCCGATCTTGCGATAGAAGGACACCCCCATGGTCTCAAAGCCGAACTCCCTGGCGCGGGAGATGATCTCGGTGCCGCCCACGAACAAGACGCCGCCATCTACCAGGGAATCGGCGAACTTGAGATAGAGGGTATTCTTGGCCTCTTCGGTGAAGTAGATCACGACGTGCCGACACAGGATCACGTGGAAACCGGACTCGAAGGGATCCTTCAGCAGGTCGTGCACCTGGAACCTGATGCGCTCCTTCAGGCGATCCTTCACCCTGTAGCCGGTCTCATCACGTTCGAAGAACCTGGTGAGGCGGCGCTCGCTGACGTTCCGCAGGTCCGATGCCGTGTACCTATCCCCCCTTTGGGCTCGGGCGAGCGTGGTCCGGTCCACGTCGGTGGCAAGTATGCTCCACCGGCCGAGAGGAGCTAACTCCTCCAAGAGGATCGCCAGAGAGTAGGGCTCGGCGCCATTCGAGCACCCAGCGCTCCAAATCCTGAGTTCGCGGGTGGTCGCGATCAACTTCGGCAGCACCTGAGAGGCCAGAAGCTCGAACTTGTCTGGAATCCGGAAGAACTCCGACACGTTGATGGTGAAGAAATCCAGAAACTGCTGAAGCCTGTCAGGCTTCTCCAATTCCTTCGCGTACTCGAGGAGACTGGCAGTCTTGCTGCGAGCCAACAGCGTACCCAACCTTCGTTTCATCTGTTGGCTCTTGTAGGCCCCCAGATCGATCCCCGTCAAAGTCTGGACGCGCCGCTGGAAATAGGCGTAGGAAAGGTCATCTATCGGCGGCACGCCGCTGGGGCTCTGCTCCACTGAACTGCTCATCTCGCCGAGGCACCTACCTCTGTCGATGATGCGGACACGGCGTCGACGATGGCATCTGCCATCGCCTCCAGCCTTACGACTCGGTCCACAGCGCCTGCCTCACGGACGCTGCGAGGCATTCCGTACACCACACAGGTCGACTCGTCCTCCGCGATGACGATGCCACCGCCTCTGCGAATCGCGATAGCCCCGCTCGTTCCGTCGGTGCCCATTCCGGTGAGAACCACGCCCACGGTCGCCGCACCGTACACCGACGCCGCAGACTCCATGGTGACGTCCACGGACGGCCTCACACCGTGCACCGGAGGGCTCTTCTCCAGCGAAACCCTCCCGCCGCGTCGCACCGCCATGTGATAGTCGCCGGGCGCGAGCAAGGCGACCCCCCTCTCGATCGCATCGCCCTCTACCGCCTCTCGCACTTGCAGTAGAGAGACATCGTTCAGGCGATGGGCGAGAGACTTGGTGAAGCCCGACGGCATGTGCTGAACCAACAGCAGCGCAGCCGGCAGGTTGGCCGGCAGTCGGGGAACGACCTCGAACAGTGCCCGTGGGCCCCCGGTGGAGGTTCCCACTACCACCACCCTATCGGCCTTGAAAGGCTTCCCGCGCCCTGGGGACACCGCAGGCTTGGCCTGGGCAGCCTCCTCGCTATGCCCTCTGAAAGCGCGAGCTGCCCCAGCCTTCAGACGGCGACCGTCCAGCCCGCCCGCTTCTTTCACTTTGGCGATCAGTTGCCGCCAGACCGGCTCAGCGGAGCCGGCCTCGAACGCAGATGGCTTTGGCACGAAATCGGCAGCGCCAAGCTCCAGGCCACGAATGGTCTCCGCGGCACCCTCCTGGGTCAGACTGCTGAGCAGTATCACCGGAACCGGCTCCTCCCGCATGATCCTCTCGATGGCGGTGAGTCCGTCCATGCGGGGCATCTCCAGGTCCATGGTGACCACGTCGGGTTTCAACTGCGCGATCTTCTGAATGGCGTCGATGCCGTCCCGCGCCATGCCGACGACCTGAAGCGCGGGATCCGCGGACAACTCCTTGGATATCACGTACCGCATGAACGCGGAGTCGTCCACTACCAGGACCTTCACTCGCTTCTCTGTTCTCGCCGCGCGCAGTGCATCACACGCATCCATCTAGCCCACCAGTTTCTTTACTGTTGCCAGAACTCGGTCACTCTGGAAGGGCTTCAGAACGAAGTCTCGCGCCCCGGCCTTGAGCGCCTCCATGACGATCGACTGCTGGCCCATGGCCGTCACCATCGCCACCTTGGCGTTCGGATCCAGCTTGCGGATCTCCTTCAGGGCGGTGAGACCATCCATCTCCGGCATGGTTATGTCGAGCAACACGGCGTCCGGGCGGTGCGCTCGGTATTGCTCCACAGCTTGCGCCCCGTTTTCGGCCTCGATCACCTGGTATCCACTCTCGGTAAGCAGCTTCGAGCACCGCATCCGCATAAAGGCGGCATCGTCGACAACCAACAAAGTCGGCATAAACCTATCACTCCCTCCAGGATTACCACCGCGCGGCAGCGCTTCGCGGCGTTCCCAAAGCCCACACGGCTTACCCCAGACAGGCAGCCGGGCCTACAGCTCGATCTCCCTCTCTCCGATAGTCCTTACCATGACCTTGCCGGTCGCCAGGTGCAACGAAAGGGTACGCCCCCGGTTCCCCCCCGTTGCCGCGCCTCGCAACGGCACACGATGCAGTTCCAGTGCGGATTTGACGGCCTCCACGTTCCGCTCGCCCACATTGAAACCGTTGGTGCTGAACCCGGGAGCCACCAGCATCTGCGCCCCGCCCGCTATCTTGCAGATCAGCCTGGCCGGGTCGGCCCCCAGCAGCACCATCTCCTCCAAGAGCAATGGAACCGCGTGATCGGCGAACTTTCCGAGCGGCCGCTGGCTAATGGCTTCAGCACTGTTGGGCAGCATCACGTGGGCAAGCCCTCCGACTCTGGCAGTGGGGTCCCACAGGCACACCCCAACGCACGATCCGAGTCCGTAGGCTATCAACACCTCTGAGGGATCCCTGCCGGCACGCAACTCTCCTATGCCCACTGGCACCATCACTTGATCCGCCATCGCTTCCCGAGCACCTCCAGGATTGCTTCCAGCGATGGCATGTCCGGCATGACCAGGAAAGCAGCCTCGATCGTCCGCTGGTCGTCCATGAAGAGCGTCTTTATCACCAGCGATTCCTCGGCCGATCGTGCTAGAGCCGCCAATGGCACGTCCAGAACCGCCTGCCCCATGTCGACCATCACCGCAGGCGGCGAAGGCTGCACGTTGAGGCGAGTCATCTCGGCCAGCGCATTCAGAAAGAAGGTCCCGGTGAGGTTTCCCACCTCTCCCAGAGCCGACCGCTCCATCGCCCCCAGCGACACGGTGGTGCCCGGCGGCTGGTCCATCAACATGTCCACCAGCCCTTGGGCTTCCTGCGGGGAAAACAACAGCAGTATGTGGCCCGTCACCTCGCCGCACATGGCGAGGTAAACGCCCACCACCAACTCCTCCGGACCCCTCAAGAGGCTAGATACTGCGCCCAGCCTCACCATGAATACGTCAGGCGCCTGGATGCGGATATTCCGGCCCACCATTTCGGATAGTCCAGCCGCGGCATTGGTGATGCCGCGGGCCGCAACGTCCCGCAGCGCCCTGAGGTGGCCATCCTGCAGCACCTCTGAGAGAGTGATCATGCTGCACATCCCTTCGACTGCTCATCCAGCACGCTCTTGACCAGACTGGGCACGTCGATGATCAGAGCTACCCGCCCATCCCCCAGGATGGTGGCACCCGTGACCCCGGCGATATTGCCCACCTGCCTGCCCAGCGACTTGATTACCACCTGAAGCTCGCCAAGGAGGGAGTCCACCACCAGCCCGTACCGGTTGTCACCAACCCTCACCGCCACCACGAAGACCCGATCAGGGTCGTTGTTGGAGGAGGGCAGTCCCAGAGCGTGATCCAGCCCGATCAGCGGGAGGACACTCCCGCGAAGCTGGATCGCCTGCCGCTTGTTGATCCAATGAATGTCGTTTCGCCGCACCCTCAGCGTCTCCACCACCGAAACCAGGGGGATCGCCAGAACCTCGTCACCCAGTCCAACCATCAAGGCGTCGATGATCGCCAGGGTCAGAGGCAGCTCCAGGGTAAAGCGTGTCCCCTCGCCCACCTTACTCTGCACGTGGACGGCGCCGTTCAGCTTCTCGATGTTCGTCCTTACGATGTCCATGCCTACGCCCCGCCCAGACACGTCGGTCACGGTCGCAGCGGTGCTGAAGCCCGGCGAGAAGATGAGGTCGATCGCCTCCGACTCCGATAGACGCTTGGCCGCCTCCGGGGTGAGCAGGCCCTTCTCTATAGCCTTTGCCTTTACCTTGTCCGGGTCGATGCCGGCGCCGTCGTCCTCGACCTTCAGCAGGATCCGGTTCTCCCGGTGCATGGCCGAGAGTGCGATCCTGCCAACCTCCGGCTTGCCGGCGGCGACTCGTTGTTCGGGTGTTTCCACCCCATGGTCCACACAGTTTCGAAGCAGGTGCACCAGCGGATCGTGCAACTCCTCTATGACCGAGCGATCCAGCTCCGTCTCACGCCCCTCGACGACGAAGTCGACCTTCTTGCCCGACCGCTGGGCGAGATCCCTGACGACACGAGGCAACCGGTTGAAGAGAGCCTCCACCGGGAGCATCCGAGCCTTCATGATGCTCTCCTGTAGCTCGTCGACTATCCTGCCGATGTGCTGCGACGTCTCACTCAGATCGCCAATGGACAGATCATCGTACTTTGCCTGCAACTCCAAGCCGATCTGGATCAACCTGGTGCGATCGATCACCAGCTCTCCCACCAGATTCAGAAGATCATCCAGTCGAGTCACGTCTATGCGCACGGTCTTCCCCAGACCCCCGGAGCGACTACCGCTGGACTTGGACACGCTGCCCGGCTCCCGACTCACACCCGAGGAAGTCGCCGGCCCACCGGTGCCGCGGGTCACGCCCCCCTCCGAGGAAGCGCTCGAGTCGGCCGGCTTGGCCGCGCTCGTGGTCACGTCGGCGATGTCTGGTATCGCCTTCAGGGCCGCGACCATTCCCTCCAGGTCCGCGTCGGCCGCGACCACCATCTCCAGGCGGTGTCCTCCCTGCTGGTTCTCGATGGCCTCGAGGCTCGGGCTGCACTCCAACACTGTGCCGAATCGCCCCGCCTCCAGGTAGCATTGAAGGCAGCGGGCAGACGCGAGGAGACACTCCTCGTCGATCTTCACGGAGACTGCAACCGCGTCCCCACCCTTTCCCCGGCTGCCGTTTGAGTCCGATGGGCTGGACGCGACACCGGTACCGCCTTCGGGGGATTCTGCCGCCACGGACACGATGACGTTGAGCGATTCCACCAGGTCGGCCGGATCGAACCCACAGTCCTGGAGGGTGACCACCTCTTCTTTGAACAAACGCAAGGCATCCAGGCTCTCCAGCAACACGTCGACCAGTTCGGTCGTGCACCCTGCGCGCCCCTGCCTCAACTGGTCCAGCACGTTCTCCATGGCGTGGGTCAGAGACGCCATCTTCCGGTGCCCGATGGATGCCGAGGAGCCCTTCAGCGTATGAGCCGCACGGAAGATCTCCTGGAGTAGCTCGGGCCGTGGGCCTTCCTTCTCAAGCAAGACGATGTCTTGATCCAGGAGTTGAAGTTGCTCTTCAGCCTCCTGCAGAAACAGTTGAAGCTCGTCCGGCGCCGCATCGAAACTCAGCATTCTCCCCTTCCCGTTCCGCCGGGTGCGCTGAACGCCCCCCTCGGATGTTCCATCGTGAAGTATCGGATGCCAGCCGCATCAGCCACCCTGCCTAAGGTCCTTCCCTCCAGGGACAATGGTCCCAGGACCATCCGCTTCGGAACCAAGACGAATCGGTCAGGTTTGCCGGGCTATGCCCACCTAGGAGTGCGTCATACGCACCAAGCAGGTATCTCTAGTTCATGTCGACTCCTCAGGCGGGAAACGCGTGCCCTATCTAGAGATACCTGCTTGGGAACGCCGCCTCTCGTAGGGTCCGGGGTGAGGCACGCACCCTCCAACTGCAAGGCATCGGTTCCTGGATTCGGGAGGAAGCAGCAGATCAGGGGAGGGACGCCCTTGCCGCTTGATGGCAGCCGCAGATCCGGGGGTGAGGACGCCAGAATCACGCACCACAGGAGGCAATGCCCACCCGGCACCCTCCTGCCGTCCGATCGTCTGGCATCGTGGTGGTCGACGGTGCCTTTCGATGCCCAGGAGCACGAGTGCACGAACATCCGGTCCAGGTGCGCCAAACCGCCAGCGCCCGCCTGTCTAGGGCTCTCAACTCTGTCGATCCACTAGCAGTCCCAGGTACTGGTCGATCGCCTTCGCCAACCGCAGTATCTCGTCGGGCGGGATCTGGCGGATCACGTTGCCAGAGGCATCCTTCACCCGAACCAACAGCTTGCCCGATTCCTTGTCCGTTTCGAAGGTGATCCGGGCGTCCTGGCTCTGCAACTGCGCCTTGAGTATCTCGACTGCGGTGTCGGCTGGGCGCTCGCTCGCTCCCACGGCGCCGGTCTTGGCCAGCGCGGCCGCCCTTCCGTCGACATCCGGCTGCAGGGCAGCGTCCGACAGGCCGGCGGAACGGCGATCGGTCGATATCGCCTGAACGGGTGCTATTCCATCATCCCGCGGGACCATGTGTATCCTCCTCGCTCCCGCTGCATCGATCTAGAATCCCCAACCTGAAGAGAAGATGGAGTTCAACTGCTGCTGCTGCTGGTAGGCCGCCACCATCATGGACTGCAGTTCAGTGAACTGCTTTCGCAGGATCGCCTCCCGCGCTGCGAGCCGCTCGTTTAGTGTGGCGATCCGGTCGTCGATGGAGTCCTGCTGGTTGGCGATGGCGTCCAACTCCTGCTTCAGGTAGGGCTCTTGCGTGTAGACGGGTGGGTCCACGTAGGCGGCGAGCCGGTTCGAAACCCGGCTGGCCACACCCGAACTGCTACCGAAGAAGTGCTGCACCCCAGCCGGGTTGCTGGCGAGTGCCGCGTCGAGCTTGGCCGAGTCCTCGATCACGAAGTGGCCGCTTCGATCCATCCTGATACCCAACTCCCAGAGCTGGCTCGGGCCGCCGGACTCCCCTCCCGTCACCGCGGCCGAGAGATCCAGGGCCAGGTACGACACTAGCCCGGTGTAGAGGGTGTAGCCACTGAGAGGACCCCGCACGTAGTTGCCTCTGCTGTCTTGGGTTACCGCGGACTTGGTCTTGAGGTAGTCCACCACCCCGTTCAACTCGTCCAGGAACGACTGAATCTTCGATCGCATGGCGGCGGTATCGCCGGCCACGGTCAGCTTGACGGCCTCCCCGTCGGTCTCAGCCTTCAGGTCGATGGTTAGTCCGCTCACCACGTCGTCGAGTCCCGTGTTCTTGGAGCGGCTGACCGCCACACCGTTGACGGTGAACAGGGCATCCTGGGCGTTGGACAGGACGGGCTGGGCGAAACTGCTTCCAGCCGGGTCGGCGATCAACTCGAGGCCAGATGCAGCCACGGTGGAGCTGAGCATGGAGCCGGAGACGTCCGCCAGGCTGACCGTGGCGGAGCTCCCCGTGTTTCTGTTCTCCAGCACGAGCCTGCTGTGTGTGGCATCGACGTTGACGATGGTGGCCATCACCTCCTTGCCGGAGGCATAGCTCGCCGCGTTGATGGCGTCCCGGATGGTCGCCAGGGAGTCTCCGGCGGAGTAGCTGACTGTAACCCCATTCACTGAGAAGCTCCCCGCCCCGGAAGCCATCCAGTCGACGGCGACCGCTCCTGACTGCACCCGCTGCCCCGAGGCCAGTTGTGTGACCTCGATGGAGTAGATGCCGTTTGCAGCCGAGGAAGAAGCAGTTGCCGCGACCTTCGTCGCTTGGTCGGAGGTCACCGAGTGAGAGGTGAAGACGGAATCCGTGCTGGAGGCGAGTCCATCGGCCAGATCCTTGAGGGCCTGCAGCTTGGACTGCAGATCCTTGAACACCCCGGAGAGGACCGCCAGATCGCTCTTCCTCTGCTTGAGGTCATCGACCGGCTTCTGCTCCACCGACATGTACATGGAAACCAGCTTGTCGATGGAGCCCTTCGCGCCGCCGCTCACCAGAGAGCTAAGGGGATCAAGAACCATGGTTCATTCCTCCCGCCGCTACGAGGCCACTCCCGGCGTGGAGCTAATAGCTCGGGCCCAGGTGTCCCGCAGCTCTTTCAGGATGAGGGTCGCCATATCGTACTTGCCGCGCTTGATTTCGTCCATACAGTATCGGTACAGCCGGAAGAGACCGAAGGCGATGTCGCTGTAGCGGAAATCGAGGCTCTCGATCATCTGCGCCACCACGCGGGACGCCCGCTGCCCATCCTGAGCGGCCAGGGCGGAGATCCCCAGGTCGTACAGCTTCAGCAGCAGTTCGCCTCGGGTGAGTCCCACCACCGAGTTCACTCGGTAGGAGTTGAGCTGCGGACGGTTGTTGGAGAAGGCCATTGCCATTCAGTCCCTCCCAGGACGATCTGCCGGCCCCGTCGGCCGGCCCAGAGTTCTACCACTTACATATATCGGCACGTAGCGCGGGAACTTTAGGAATGGCTTTCAGCGAAAAGGCCCTGCCCCTCCGTCCGGAGGGGCAGGGCGGTCGGCTGGGCCAGGCGCGGGAGCCTGCTGGCTACCCGCTCACGCCATCTGATTGCTACCTGAAGAGGGACAGGACGCTCTGCGGCGCGGCGTTCGCCTGGGCCAGCATCGCCGTGGCAGTCTGCTGCAGGATCTGGTACTTGGTGGCGTTCAACTGCTCGTTCGCCATGTCCGCGTCCATGATCCGGCTGTAGGCCGCCTCCGTGTTCACCTTGGCGATGGTCACCGTCTCCTCGCGGAAGTTCAACCGGGACACCGCGGCGCCGATGTACTGCAGTTTCGCAGAGACACTCTGGATGGCACTGCTCAGGGAGTCGATCGCAGCCTGGGCGCCACCAGCACTCGAGACGGTGAGGGCGTCCACGCCGAGGTCGCCGGAACTCGCCGACCCGAATGAAGCACCGGTAAGCGTGATCTGGTCGTTCGAGTCGTTGTCGGCACCGGTCTGCAGTACTATGTCGCCGACCGAGCTGTTGAGCAACGCCGCGTCGTTCCACTTGGTGCTTCCGACGATGTTGTCGATCTCAGCCGTGAACTGGTCGAGCTGGGCCTGAATGGCAGTCCGCTCCTCTGTCCCCAAGGTGTCTGACGCCGCCTGGACGGCCTTGTCGCGCATGATCATCAGGATGTCGTTGATCTTCTGCAGGCCACCCTCGGCAACCGCCAGCATGTTCTTGGCGTCACCGATGTTGTTGAGAGCCTGCCCCAGTCCGCTGGCCCGGAACTGGAACTTGGTGGCAATGGTCAAGCCAGCCGGGTCATCCGCCGCCGAGTTGATCTGCTTGCCCGTGGCCAGGCGCAACTGCGCCACCCCGAGCCTGTTCTGAACCGCCTTCAACGAGTTCAGTGCGTTCAGGGCCCCGATGTTGGTGTTGATCCTCGTGTAATCACCCTGTGCCATCCTGCTTCCTCCTTGTCACTTTCGCCCTGCGGGCGATTCCTCTTCCCGCGAGTCCCTTCGCGGTGTGGCGCACCGCTGGGCCGCGCTGCCCTCACGAGGCTTCCTCCGGTCGCCACACTCATGTATTCGGCAGGGGGAGCGCAAAACTTTAGGGGACCTCCGGCAGACTCCAGACAGACCGGGCGATCTCACAGGATGGATCCTTCGGCCACCTCCCCTTCACCCCCAACTGCCCCTCGCCTGGAGGGCAGCGCGGACTGGGTGAGGGATCGGCCGTCGGTTCGTCAGGGAAGAATAGGAGAAATGCGCGTCAGAATTAGGGCGTTTCCCTATATGGACCCCGGAGGTCCCGACCTACGATCCCGGAGGCGCAACCCGTCGTCGGTCTCCGCAGGGGCATTCCCCACGGCACGCACACTTGCCGAAGTCGACGTGCAGCCAGCAGGCGGAATGCGAATTCCGCCCCAGCGCTGCAGTTCATCGCGACGCACTCGCGACAGCGTGGCCATGAGGTTGCCGTGGCAGACGGTACTCGCCACTGGACCGACCTTGTGGTCGCCGCGATGGAGGAGGGCTCAGACATAATGGTTAGCAGATCCAGGTGCGAGTCCAACCGGTGGCTACGCAGGCACGCCGCCGAGATCACGGGAAAAGTGCTTTCCCTGGGCAGCGGCGACGATTCCGACGGCCAGGGCAGGAAGTACAGGGACTACTTTACCCGCTGCTCGTCCTACACCACATCGGAGGTGTCGGCCGAGTTCGGTTGCGATCTGGTGTTGGACGTCCGAAGCATGCCCGAAGTCGCTACCGCCTCGTACGACTGCGTCTTCTGCAGCGGTGTCCTCGAGCATGTGGATGATTTCCAGGCCGCATTGCAGGAGATCACACGGATCCTCAAGCCAGGCGGCACCCTGCTGCTGGGGGTACCCTTCCGGCAGGGCATCCACCTCGCTCCACAGGACTTCTGGCGCTTCACCGAGTTCGGCTTGCGTCTCCTTCTCGAGCAGCGCGGCTACACCGTGAACGAACTGGTGGCACTCGATGACGTTGCTGAGAATGGCTTCCCCGCAACCTACTGGGCTAGAGCTACGAAGCAGCCAGGAGCCAGCGGGTCCCACACCGGCTACGCGATCGTAAACACCTTCTTCAACCAGCGGGACGTCGACGCGGATCCAGGCACCGTCCAGTCTCTGCGCGCCTTCGACCCAGGATTGGCGGCTCTCATAGACCAGAAGGAAATCAAGAGCATTCGCCATTGGGAATACTCGGTGCTTCTCAACGCCTTCGGCCACGACTTCCGCAACAAGACGGTGTTGGACGTGGGCTGCGGTCGATCTCTGTTCTCGATGTATCTCGCCAGCCTGGGAGCTGAGGTGACCACTTTCGACCTACCCAGTCCATTGCAGCGCCAGGACGAGGCCATAGCCAAGAGGCGACGAGCTGGTATCAGGCACATGCAGGGAGACATGCTCGACCTGCCCTTCGAGCCAGAGTCCTTCGACCTCGTGATCTGCATTTCAGTCATCGAGCACCTTCAAGAAAACCCTGGAAACCCACTCAATCCCCGACCGCGCGACGCCTTCTTGGCAGACACCGAGAAGGCCGTGGCCGAGATGGCCCGAGTGGTCAAGCGAGGCGGCTACCTGTACCTTACCAGCGACGTCTACGATCCATCTCGCCAAAAGGATGATGGTTGGCGCCCAGGGACAGGAGTCACGTGCTGCTACACGGAATCCGAATTCAAGGAGGTGATCCTCGAGACAGCTCAGAGGCAAGGTCTCTCCTTCGATCGCGCACAGGACTACGACTTCAAGAGGATCATCGAAGACCCCGCCAGATGCACGTATCGCGGGCGATACGTCTCCACCTTCGCGATGCTCATGAAACGAACTGAGGCCTCGCGGCACCAAACCGCCTATGCGCACACTCGATTGCCGGAATCCAACGGGTTTCCTGGCGGGGCCCTGGTAGCCAACGTTCTGGGCCACCGCATGGAGCTAGATTCGCGAGACTCGCTGGCGCTTGCCGCCAACGGGGTCTACGAACCTCTGGAGACCGCCCTCTTCATGGCAATAGTGAAGCGAGGGGACGTGGTGATCGATATCGGAGCGAATATCGGCTACTACACCCTTCAGTTCGCGCGCCTCGTTGGCGATGAGGGTAAGGTCTTCGCCTTCGAACCGGATCCGACCAATTTCGCGACGTTGAAGCGAAACGTCGAGGCCAACGGTTACCGGAACGTAGTACTGATTCAGAAGGCTTGTTCGAGCGAAGCAGGACGGTTGAAGCTCTTCCTGTCGGACGACAACAAGGGGGACCACAGGCTTTACGACTCCGGCGACGGCCGTTCCTACGTGGAGGTCGACGTCGTCCGCATAGACGACTACTTCGAGCACTACACGGGGAAGGTCAACCTCATAAAGATGGACATCCAGGGGGCCGAGTACGGTGCCCTCTCAGGGATGACCAACCTCATCGAGAGGAATCCTGACCTTGTGCTGGTTACCGAGTTCTGGCCTCTCGGGTTCAAGCGATCCGGCGTGTCGGCATCCGACTTCGTAGCCCTTCTCCAGAAGCTCGGGTTCAACATCCTGCACATCAACGACGTGCGCAACACGATCGAGCAAGTCCCCATGCAGCAGATCTTCCACTGGTTCACGGAGGAGCTGGGCAATCACACCAACCTCTTGTGCTGGAAGGGTGCCATGCCCAAGCCGGAACCGCTGCCGAGGGAAGAGCTTCTGAGGATTCTTGGCGGGCATTCGGGCAGCAACTGCCCGGCAGCCCCACCGGTCGCCGCACACGAGACCGGCAGCGCAGTCTCTCCGCGGGCTCAGGCTCGAGCCCCAAGACCTGGCGATCCGTCGGTTCACATCGTCATAGCGGACGAGGGCTGGATCCTCGAAAGGTGTGCGCGCGAGTTGGAGGCTCGCCTCCCCTACGTGACGGTCGGAAAGGAGCCGGACCCGAAGGCCAACTTGAACTATTACGTCAACTACTCCTGCTGCCAGGGGGCAAAAAGGGGCAAGGAGGCTGCGCTATTCACGCACGTAGAGGAGCTATCCCCGCCAGCAGCCCTCCGGTTCTTCGACGTCGCCCGCAGGGTCGACCACAGGGTCTGCATGTCGGAGGTGTATGCCGACCGGCTGAAGAAGGCAGGGCTGGATAGCGTCTCGGTGATCACACCGGGGGTAGACCTGGACGCCTACGCGCCGAAGGTGCGGATCGGCGTCGTCGGTCGCACCTACCACACGGGCCGCAAGGGCGAAGACCTGGTGCGGCAGGTGATGGACGTTCCCGGCATAGAGTGGCATTTCACAGGAGAGGGTTGGCCGGGTCCTGCCAAGCACTACGCCGCTGACGAGATGCCAGCGTTCTACAACTCGGTCGACTACATCCTGGTCCCCTCCTACTACGAGGGCGGTCCCATGTGCGTGCTGGAAGCTTTGGCGTGCGGCAAGGAGGTGATCGCGCCTCCCGTCGGGTTCGTCCCCGACTACCCCCACATCGAATTCCGGACGGGTGACGCCTCGGACCTCCGCCGCGTGCTCAGAGAGTTGGTGGCGAAGAGGGATGCCCTTCGCCAGTCCGTGCTGCACCGTACGTGGGACGCCTGGGCGGAGGAGCACGATCGGCTGTTCAGAGGAATCCTCGCCCTGGAGAAACCCGCGGCGGCCTCCGAGCCCTCCGCTCCCGAAACAGTCGTGCAGGTCCACTCGGCCGTTAGGACTTCGGGCGGGAATGGGAGATGCCTGCGGGTTCTACTGGCTAGCCACTCGCCCGAGAACCGCGCGCGTGGCGGTCCCACCATCCGCCTCAGGAAGACCGCGGAGGCGCTACGAGCGCTTGGCGTCCAAGTAGACGTCACTGGAGACGATCTCCCGGACGCAGCAGGCTACGACCTGGTCCACTCGTTCAACGTGTGGGAGCCAGCGGCGGCGCTCGCCCAGCTCCGCCATCTGAAGCGATTCGGTGTGCCCGTCGTCTTCTCTCCGATCTATCTGGACCTGTCAGAGACCCTGTGGGCTTACCACGCAATCCCCCAGGTTTTCAAGGAGGCTCGCGGCTCTAAGCGGCTCGACGAGTTCCTGAAAGCCATGGCAGACGGGACCCTGCTGGTCGGAGGAAAGCCCAGAGAGTGCCGCCGCGAGTTCGTACCCGGCTACTTCAGCGCCCTCGAGAGTATGGCCGGCCTCGCCGACCACCTGATCGCACTCGGCAACCGCGAGATGGAACGGCTGTGGGAGGCTGGTGTACCGAGACGCGCTTACAGCCTTGTCCGCAACGGCACCGACTACGCCCGCTTCTCGGGGGCATCTGGCGATGCCTTCGAAGCCCGCTACGGGGTGAAGGATTACGTCCTCTGCGTCGGGCGCCTGGAGGTCCGAAAGAACCAGCTCATGCTGGCAATGGCCCTTAGCGGAACCGGAATCCCCCTCGTGCTGATCGGCCAGCCGGCAGAGCAGGAGTACGTGGAACTGATCCGCCGCCACGGCGAGAACGTCATCTTCATCGATCACCTGCCCCACGATAGCGACCTGCTCGCCTCGGCGTACGCCGGGGCAGGCGCATTCTGCCTGCCCAGTTGGGTGGAGGGTGCACCGTTGACGGCGCTGGAAGCCGCGGCCGCAGGCACGCCGCTGGTTCTCAGCGACCGGGCCTGCGAGCAAGAGTACTTCGGGGATCTCGCCAGGTACGTCGATCCGGCGAGCGTCGACTCCATCCGGGAGGCGGTTCTGGCTGCATGTCGCGGTGCTGACGGCCCGGGTCGACGGGAAGCGCTGAGGGGGCTGGTGAGGGAACGGTACACCTGGGAGCACACCGCACGGCAGACCTTGGCAGCTTACGAGAAGGCTCTCGCGGGCCGGCGGGAGGCGGCGTTTCCGGCACCTGCCGCCACAACGCCCCCCTGTCGGCACGACGTGCGAACGAGGGGGCGCGATGCGAATGCACTCGACGCCCCGCTTGCGGGCGCCATCCCCGACGGCACGAGCGTCGCTCCGCCCGTTCTGTGGTTCGCCCCGGTGTTCGATCCGAGCGGCTACTCCGACGAGGCGCGCGGCTTCGTCCTTTCCCTGCCCGGTGAGGGCATCGAGCCCGCTCTCAGGGCCATTGCCCGCCACTCGCCCGTCTTCAAGACGCAGCTCGCCCCCGAGATCCGGCGCGCGCTGGACGCGGCCCTGGCCCGCACCGTCCAGAGGGATGGCATCGCCGTCATCCACGCGCCCGGGTCGGCCTTCCAGAGGGTCCGTGGCGCGGCGTACATGGTCGGCCGGACCATGTTCGAGACCGACGGGCTGCCTCCAGAGTGGGTGGCCAGGTGCAACGAGATGGACGAGATCTGGGTGCCCACCGGCTTCAACCTCGAGACCTTCCGGCGAGCCGGGGTCACGGCCAAGCTAGTCAAGGTGCCCAGCGGCATCGACACGGCACGGTTCAGGCCGGGGCTGGCGCCGCTGCCTACTCATGGGGCTCGGGGCACGGTGTTCCTCTCGATCTTCGAGTGGATCTACCGCAAGGGTTGGGACGTGCTGCTGCGGGCGTGGGCGAGGGCCTTCGGCCCGACCGACGACGTCACCCTGCTGCTGCGGACCTACCCTGCAAACACGACCGAAGGAGAGGGGATCACCAAGGAAATCCAGGACCGAATCGACCGCTTCCTTCTCGCAGAGCTGGGGTTGCGCCGAGATCAGGTGGCTCCGATCATCGTGCTAGGGGAGCAAGTACCCGAAGAAGACATGCCTCGTCTCTTCGCAGCGGCTACGGCGTACGTCGCCCCGTCGCGCGGCGAAGGATGGGGACGTCCGCACCTCCAGGCCATGTCGTGCGGCCTTCCGGTCATCGCCACTCGCTGGAGTGGCAACCTGGAGTTCATGAACGACGACAACAGCCTCCTCCTCGACGTCGAGGGGCTGGTACCCATCGACGAACGGGCCGAGTTCCAGTTCTATCGAGGGCAAAGGTGGGCAGAACCGTCGGTAGAACACCTGGCAGCTCTGATGCGCCGAGTCGTCGAGCGCCCGGATGAGATGGCGCGCATCGGTCGGAGGGCACGCGCGGACGTCGAGGAGCAATGGGGTTGGAGAAGGGTCGCGGCGATCGCGGCCGATCGCTTGAGGGCAATCCACTCCGAACTGAACGGTGGCAGGACAACAGTCGGCAGAACCCAGGCGCCACCATTCGCGGTGCGATGGGAAGGCTCTCAGTTCGTCCACCACTCGTTGGCCCATGTCAACCGCGAGCTTTGCCTCCAACTGATCGATGCCGGCAACGACCTGGCCATCGTGCCCTACGAGCCGGATCAATTCGGCGCGGAGGCCGACGAGCGGTTCCCGAAGCTTGCCGCTCGGCACAACGCGCGGCTCTCCCGCCCGGTCGACATCCACGTGCGGCACCAATGGCCCCCCAGCTTCGATCCTCCCAGGGAGGGCCACTGGGTGATGATCCAGCCCTGGGAGTTCGGCAGCCTGCCCAAGGAGTGGATCGAGAAGATGAGGGCCCAGGTGGATGAGGTTTGGGCCTACACCAGCTTCGTCAGGAACAGCTATATCGAGAGCGGCATGCCTGCCGACCGGGTCCATGTGGTCCCCTTGGGAGTGGATGTGGCTCGGTTCAACCCGTCCGCGCGACCCTCGAAGCTCGCTACCTCGAAGACGTTCAAGTTCCTCTTCGTCGGCGGCACCATCCACCGCAAGGGACCCGACATCCTCTTGGATGCCTACGTGAACAGCTTCTCCGCCCAAGACGACGTCTGCCTGGTCATCAAGGACATGGGCGGCAAGAGCTTCTACCGGGGCCAGACCGCGGAGAAAACCATCCGTGCCCTACAGGCCAGACCGGACGCCCCGGAAATCCTCTACCTGACGGACGACATCCCTGACTCGGATATGCCCGGCCTGTACACCGCCTGCGACTGCTTGGTCCACCCCTACCGTGGTGAGGGCTTCGGCCTGCCCATCGCCGAGGCGATGGCCTGCGGTCTGCCGGTAATAGTCACAGGGGCCGGCGCCTGCCTCGACTTCTGCGACGACACGGTGGCGTATCTCATTCCCGCCGAGAAGCGGTACCTCTCCAGGGCGCGGATCGACCACTGGGAGACGGCAGGCAGACCCTACCTGTACGAGCCCAGTGCGGCGGCCACCGCGCGCCTGATGAGGCACGTCTTCGAGAACCGGGAAGAGGCGCGATCCGTCGGCCTGCGCGCTCGACAGCGGATCACCGATCGGTTCTCCTGGCGGCACGCGGCCGAGCGAGCGATGGAGAGGATGCGCGAACTCTCCAACAGGCCGATCCTTCGCTTCCAGCAACCGGCTGCCCGTCCGATCGTTGGCCTGGTCGTTCAGCAGGGAGTAGATGTTTCTCGCCTATCGAGGTCTCTGGCGGACACCGTCTCCAATCCGGCTCACCTCATCATCGCCAACGCCTCCGATCGACGTGCCCTCGCGGGGACCGATTTCGACCTGCCACCGGGATGGAGCTTGCAGCCCTCCGAGAAGTCGGCGACCGCGCTCCTCAACGAGGTCCTGCAGGCACCGGGAGACGATCCAGTCCTGCTGCTCTCGGGCGACCTCGTCTTCACCTCCGGCTGGCTGGAGCCGCTGCTCGGGGCCATAGAGAGGGATTCCGGCGCGGCCGTAGTCGGGCCGGTCTCCAACCGCGCCCCCAAGCCCCAGCGCGTCGGCGTCAAGTACGAGGGCACCGGCAAGGAGCTCCGCCGCTTCGCCGCCCGGCGCGCCCTGGCGCACCGCGGCCGGAGTGAGGAGGTTCCCTACCTGGGAGCCTTCTGTCTGTTCTTCAACCGGCGGTTATGCCGGCAGATCGGCCCGCTGAGGGAGGATCTGGATCTCCCCCTGGCGATCTGGGAGTTCTTCGGCCGGCTGAAGCAGGCGGGGCACCGCATCCTGCTCGCCCTCGACAGCTTCGTCCACCACGAGAAGCTCACGGAAGACGAGGGTGCCCGCTTCGATGATCTGGCCGAGACCGAGGCGGAGATGGACCGGACGCTCAGCGAGGGGCAGGCCGCACTTCAGGCCGGCCAGGTCGACCGAGCGATCGAGGAGTTCACGCGGGTCACCGAGCAGTACCCCGACTGGGCAGCCGGCCACATGGCCCTGGCATCCGCCCTCATGGTCCGGGAGGACTTCGCCGGTGCCGTTCCGGTCCTCCGGCGCGCAGCCGATCTGGCGCCGCAATCCGGAGCGATCCAGAACCTGCTGGGCATCGCACTCTTCCGAAAGCAGGAGATCCAGGAGGCAGAGGCAGCCTTCCGACGAGCCCAGCAGTCCGATCCCGAGGACGTGGAGCCGCCGCTCAACCTCATCGAGCTCTACCGGTCACAAGGGAGATACGAAGAAGCCACTCAGACCCTGAAGGAGGCCCTCGCCGCCAACCGCGACCACCCGGACCTCCTGGCGACCTTGGCCACCCTCAGCCTGGAGTTGGGGGACCTGGAGGGCGCGGAGCTGGGGCTGGAGCGACTCGCCGCCGTCGCGCCCGATCATCCGGAGGCCGGCCTCATCCGGGAGGCCATCGACGGGATGCGCGCCACGCAACCCTCGAATGGAACGGAGGTGTCTCAGTGAAACGAGCAGGCCGCGCCCGTGATGTCGGGCGGCGGGAGAGGAAGCTCCACACGGCCGCAACGAGCCTCGCAGTGCGGGAGCCCATCTCCAGCCGGCCGGGCGACGCCCTCGAAGGCGTAGGGCGGGAGCTTGCCCCCCACCGCCGGGAGGGCCAGGATGCACGGCATCCCCAGAACAGGCAGTTCGAGGCCTTCGAGGTCACGCTGGAGGCCAGGGAGATCCCCCGATGGCCCTCCATCTCCCTGTGTATGATAGTCAAGAACGAGGAGGCCAACCTCCGCCCCTGCATCGAATCGGCTTGCGACCTGGCATCGGAGATCATCGTCGTCGACACCGGCTCCGCCGACGACACTGTGCGTGTTGCGCGCGAGATGGGCGCGCGCGTCTTCGACTTCGCCTGGACCAACGACTTCGCCGCTGCGCGTAACGAGTCGATCCGCCACGCCACCGGCGAGTGGATCTTCTGGATGGACGCCGATGACCGTCTCACCCCAAAGGCAGTCTCACAGCTCAAGTGTGCGGCGGCAAGCGGAAAGGCTGACGCCTTCCTCTGCCTCGTCTCCAGCAGGACGGCCGCCGGCTCGCGCGACGTCACGGAGCACGTGCGGCTTTTCAGGAACGGCATAGGCATCACCTTCAGCCAATCCATCCACGAGACAGTCTACCCCGCCCTGGTCCGGCTGGGGCTGCGGCTCGCCATCACCGACATCGCCATCGAGCACACCGGCTACGAGTCGCCGGATGCAAAGCGGACAAAGGCCGCCCGGAACCTGGCTATCCTCGATGCCCAACTGGAACGGCACCCCGACGACCCCACCCTCGTCTTCTACCGAGGCCAATCCCGTGGTATGGTGGGCGACGCCGCGGGCTCCGTAGCCGACCTGCAGCGCTACCTGGAGCTAACCCAGCCGGACGTACGCTTCAACTTCATGCGCTTCTGGGCCCATGCCTCGCTCCTCCGCTTCCGGGAGATCAAGGAGGACAGGGAACGCCACGGCGCCCTGCTGGAGTCCGCGCTCGCGGAGTTCCCGGGCCACCCCAACTTCCTCTTGGAGCGGGCTTCACTGCAGATGGCCGACGGCCATCTGGAGGGTGCCCTGCGCGACCTGGAACGGGCCCACAAGGCGCTCCAGGGGACGGTGCGGGGTCTGGCCCCTTCGCTGTCCCAGGTGGAGATCCGACTCTCGGACTGCTGCCGCCAGTTGGGGAGGGCGAACGAGGCTATCCAGTGGGCAGAGCGGGCGTGGCAGCGCTCCCCTGCCGACGAGGGGATCGGCCTCGCACTCGCACGGATCTACCTGGAAAAGGGACGACTGAGGGAAGCGGAAACGACGCTGGATCGGCTGCCACCGACGGCCGACTCGGCGGATCGGTGGCTTCTGGTTGCGGAGCTGCGGCTGCGCCAGGGTCGTCCCGACGAGGCAGAGAAGGCGATGCAGGCAGCCGAGGCAAGGGGACTGCCCGCGGAGCAAGCCGCCCAGACGGCGCAGCGGCTCCAGGCGGCACGACTGCTGGCCGCCACTCGCACCCATCCGGTGGCGCAGGAGGCGCCGCAGGTGGGGTCGCAGTTGCGAGGGCTGGCCCTGTTGGGCCAGGGGCGGGAGATGGAGGCTGCGGAGCTTTTCGCCTCGGCCATCCAGGAGGCCCCCTCTGACCCAGACAACTACCGCTACCTGGCGGTGGCGCTCCAGAAGCTGGGCCGAGAGGCGGAGGCCCAGGAGGCGTGGAGGCTGGGGCTGATCTGGCAGCAGCGCGCCGCATCCCGCGCCGCCAGGAGGTAGAGCCGCATGTCCGCTTCCCGGGCCCCATCCCCGACCGTCTCCCTCTGCATGATCGTGAAGAACGAGGAGCGTTGGCTGGCCAGTTGCCTGGAGAGCGTACGAGGGGTGGTGGACGAGATGGTGGTGGTGGACACCGGGTCCAACGATGCCACCCTCGAGATCGCGCGCTCTTTCGGCGCCAGGGTCTTCTCCCATCGCTGGCAAGGCGACTTCGCGGTTGCTCGAAACGAGTCGCTCCTCCACGCCACCGGGGATTGGGCACTGGTCCTGGACGCCGACGAGGAGCTGGAACGCGGCGCTGGCACGCTGCTCCGGGGGCTGATCGACCGGCCGGAGGTAGAAGGGTACCAGGTGAGAGTGAGGAGTCTGCTCCCCGCCGGGGACCTGCTCTGCCACGAGGACATTCACCTCACCAGGCTCTTTCGGCGCCGTCCTCAGTATCGCTACGAGCAAGCCATACACGAGCAGATTCGTCCCGCCATCGAGCGGCAGGGCGGCCTGGTGGTGGAGACCAGCGAGATCACCATCGTTCACCACGGCTACGCCCAGCCGATCGCTCAGGGCGGTGAACGCAGGGCAGTCCGAAACCTGGGGTTGCTAGAGGCGGCCGTTTCCCGATCCCCCGGCGACCCCTACCTCTGGTACCAACTGGGCGCGACCTACAAGTCGCTGGGCGACAACGAGAAGGCCGAGCAGGCCCTGCGCGCCGTCCTGGGGATGGACTGGGAGGGCCTCGGAAGCGGGCTGGTCGACAAGCTACACCAGAAGCTGGCGCAACTGGCACTGGGTAGGCAGGATTACCCTGCGGCTCTTCGCCACGCTCGAGAGAGCCTCGCGCGGAACCCGGAGAACCTGGCCTCGATGTACGTGGCAGGGCTCGCCTGCATCTTCCAGCACGACCTCCACGGGGGGTACGACTACTTCGCGCGCCTCCGCGCCAAAGGGGCAGGCAACCTGGTGGACACCGCAGACCTGGATCGAGTTCTGGCATTCTGCCGGGAGCGCCTGGGGCTCCGCCGCCAACCCGATAGTGAAGCTGGCGAGAGCTAGAGATACCTGCCTAGCTCCCGCGAGGGCACCAAGACTGCGGACGCGAAACCGTGAAGCTCAGCCTCCGGCTCTGCGGACACGGAGGCTGCCGGCCAGCCGGAGCGGCAGCTTCGCCTGGGTTCCCGCGGCCAGCCGGTTCTCCCGCTCCACCTCGTCCCGCAACTCCTTGCGCAGCACTTGGACGTCGCGGGGCGCCTGGATACCCAGGCGCACGTGATCGCCGCTCACATCCAGGACCGTGAGCTCGATATCGCCGCCGATGTTGATAGCCTCCCCGCTGCGCCGAGTGAGGATCAGCATCTGACCACCTCGCGAGCGGCGCTAGGCCCCGCGACACGACCCTCTTGGCCGGCCTCGTGCGCCTCGCCACCCGCCAGGACGATGCGCCCATCTTCGGTGACGGACAGGGGGTGGTGGACCGAGTAGCAGCTCCGCTGGGGGATCAATTGAGCGCCCAGCCGCCTGGCCGGGTTGAGTGCCACCGGAGCCCTCAGGTTAGCGCCCGCCGGAACGCCTTCCGGCGACAGGGTCACTACGCACAGCAACTCAGGGCGCTCCCCGCGCTTGAGCTCCAACAGATCCCTATCGTCGCGAGCCAGTTGCGCCTCGTACCCCGGCTTCAGCAAGAGAGGATCCACGAGGACGAAACCAACCTCAGGGTCGTCCACGGACTGGAGCAGGAAGAGGGGAAGCTCCAGATGGAAGAGGGCGTATCGGGTGAACTCTTCGAAGCCCACCATCCCCCTTGGAAACTCCAGCAAGTCCTCCTCCGGGACCTCGACTCGCTCCTCGCTCTCCCCCAGGACGACTGTCACCTGCATGTGGAACCTCCGGCACGAGCAATCAACTTTCGGCGGTCAGCTTTCAGAACCAAGCGCTGGTACACCAACAAGATGGTTTTCACATGGGGCGGCGGGAGACGAACCCCGCGCTACTATCGGAACCAGATTGGCGGAGTGCCAAGCAGGTATCTCAAGCTCATGTCACCTGTTCTGGGAGGAAACGTGCACTCTATATGGAGATGCCCGCTCAGCGGAGGAAGTCGAGGAGGCTTGGCTGAATCACCCGAGCGCCGATGTTCAGCGCGGCCCGGTAGACGCTCTCCTGCATCATCAGCTTCGTCATCACCTCGGCAACGTCGGCATCCTGCTCCCTGGAGAGCATCACGGCCACGTTGCTCTGCAATCCCTTGATGGCACTCTCGGTCTCATCTATCCGCTGCATCCTGGCCCCCACGAGCCCCCGGATGGACGGCATCTCCTCCAGAGCCGTCGTCAGTTGCCCCAACTGGGCCGAGGTCACCTTGTTGCCACTCAGTAGTTGGTCCCTGATGTCCAGCATCGCCTGCAGGCCGTCGATGATGGGTGTATCACCGCCCACGGTCGAGTCGCCGGTGATGTTGATCCCGAGCCTGATGCCTGCCGAGATCTCCCGTTCGATCGAGCCAGAGTCGCCGTTGTAGACGATGGTAACCCCTGAGATCTCGAATGGGGGAGAGCCGGGGCCGACCTGGAACCCGGCGAAGAGGTACTTCCCTCCGTGGCTGGCATTCGCCGCCTCGAGCGCCTCCTGCAGGTAGCTGTCCACCTGCGCGCCCAGAGCCCGCAGAGCGTCGTCGTCAAGGGTATCGGTTGAACCCCGCAGCGCGACATCCCTAGCCTGTCTGAGTGCGGTGCTCATCTGGTCGAGCGCGGTGTCGGTGGCCTCCAACCAGCCCCGAGCCGAGGAGATGTTGCGGAGGTACTGCGTATACTGGGCTGACGTGGTCCTCAACGAGAGGGCGCGGCTTACCGCCTGGGGATCGTCCGAGGGCCGTCTCAGCCTCATCCCCGAGGAGAGCTGGTCCTGGAGCCTCGCCAGGTTCTCCGAGTTGAGGTTGATGTTCTGGCGGAGGTTCTCCACCATCATTCGGCTCGTCACTCTCATGCCAACACCCACCAAGAAGGACTACCGCCCAACGATGCCCACCCCAGTGACGAGCTGCTCCAGCAGCTCGTCCATGGCGTTCATCACCCGAGCGGCCGCCTGGTAGGCCCGCTCGAAGCGGATGACGTTGGCGGCCTCTTCGTCCAGGGACACCCCGGAGAAGGACTCGCGGTTCTTCGTCAGGCGATCCACCAGCAACCCCTGATTCGTTTTCATGTCCACCGCCTGCTGCCCATCGATGCCCAATTGCGCGATCATAGCGCGGTACCAATCGCCGATGGTGGTCGCACGGCCATCGATGGTAACCATTTGGCTCTGTAAGGCGCTCGCAATCGCACCTGCCTGGTCACCGTTGCCGGGCTGGCCGGCCGCCGAAGCCGCCCCGACCTTGTTTGCATTGGCCAGCAGGGTTGGGTTGACCTGGATGTCGGCGGCACCGGTGCTGGGGTTGACCCCGTCACCGAAGAACGGCAGTCCCGTGGTGCCGTCGAGGCCGTGACCGCCAGCGTGCAAGCCGTTGACCAGGTCGATGATGGCCTCAGCCAGCGCGTTCAGCCGGTTGGCGATACCGCCGGTGTGGCCGACGTCGAGCATCTCGTCCCGCAGTTCCAACAACCCCTTCAACTCGCCGTCCTGCACGATGGCATCCGCACCATCCATCGTCGCGATGTCGCCATCCAAGTCCCAGACCGGGGCACCCATGCTCTGGTGCAGCAGGTAGCGGCGGGTATCGGCCTGCACCAGGATCTGAGGGCTTGCAGGGTCGCCCAGCCAGACGGTGACGGTACCGTCGCTCTCCTCCCGGTAGCCCACCTTCAAAGTCCGCGACAGCTTGTCCAACAGTAGGTCGCGCCTGTCCCGGAGATCGTTCGCCTGGGCTTTCGCCACCTTGACGTTGGGATCGAAGTCGCTGGCGACTTGCGCCTCCACCGCGCCGATCTGCTTGTTCAGGCTGGCGATCTCCGCCAACCAGTCGTTCACCTGCCTGAGATTCGCCTCGATCTCTTCGTCGGCCTGCGAGCGGAGACCCTGCAGCAGTCCGTAGTCTCGTTGGATCACGCTCGCTAGGACAGTTGCGCTCTCAACCACAGAGACCCTGGCGGCGTAGCTCTCAGGGTTGCTGGCCAGGTCCTGCCATGCCTTCCAGAACTTGGTGAGCAGATTGTTTACCCCCTCGTCCGACGGTTCGTTGAATACGACCTCGATCTGCTCGATGTAGTCCTGTCTGGTTTCCCAGTATCCCAAGGAGCCCACCTGGCTGCGAACCTGGCTGTCCAGGAAGGTGTCCCGGAGGCGGCGAATCATCGCCACATCCACACCGGTGCCCAACTGGCCGGCCTGTCCTGCCACGGCAGCGATCGGAGTGGGAAAGGGGCGACCCGCCACCATATCGGCTTCCTGGCGCGTGTAGCCCTCGGTATTCGCGTTTGCCACGTTGTGAGCGGTGATCTCCAGCGCCCTCTGTTGGGCCGTCAAAGCGCTCAACGCGATGTTCAGTCCGAAGAAGGTCGACGTCATCGTGTCGTATCCTCAGACATGGCAATCCACCGCCAGGGTACCTTCCACGGCGAAATGCTGCCGCCCGCTTCGTGTGTAGGTGTCACCCGACGCGATGGCATGCCGAAGCTGGCGTAAAGAGTCCCGAACCGTCTCCAGCGACTTGCGCATCAGGAGGAGGTTGTTCTCGTTGCTTTCCTTCAGCTTCGCCACCGATTCCGCCACCCTGCGGCGGATCTCCAGCAGTTCCTCCCCCTCCTGGCCGCCGAGGCGACAGGCGAGAGATACGAGGGACGCGTCCGTGGGAAGCCCTAACCGCACCGCCAGGTTGAGGGCGATCCCGCGACGCATCTGCTCTAGTCGCTCCATCTGCTCCATTAGGCCGCCCTTGTCTCGGGTGGCCTTCTCCAATAGATCCACCCGTCCCTGCAGCACCGAGGCCCGCTCGGTGGCCGAGAGTTCCAGCAGCCTGATGCAGATCTGCTCCTGCTCACGCATGACCTCTATTAGCTCGGTGCACCGGCCGGCGCACGGAGCCGTGGATGACTCTGTCAACTGCTTGGTGGTCATCTCGTCCTCGATGCCAGGATCGCCTTGGCTATCTCCTCGAAGGACGGATGGTATCTCCCCTGTTCGATGGCGGCGCGCAGGCGGGCCACCTTCTCCTCGCGTACGTCCGTAGAATCCCTGACCGCCTCGCCCAGCCTTTGCAGCAACTGGCCGCGATCCGAGATCACCGCCTCATCCGATCCTGACCGGCGGTGGGAATCCCCACGCACCCTTCGCTGCACTAGGTCGTATAGCTTTTGCGAGTCGCGGATGACACCGGAACTAGTTGCATTGCTGCCGGAGATATCCATACCGTTTCACCCCCGCAGGACTGCCTTGGCCTGCCTGGCCACATCAGTAATATTCGGCACGCATCATCAGAACTTGAGAGTTGGCCGCTACACCACGCGGCCGACCTCGTTGACTGCCTTGCCCAGCAGTTCGTCTTGCGCCTGCAGCATCCTCTGGCTGGCCTGATAGGCACGCACCAGCGACACCAGATCGCTCATCGCCGAGACCGCGTCAACGTTCGATGCCTCCAGATACCCCTGCTTGACCACAGTCCCTGTGGCTGCCGTCGGCGGAACGCCGTTGGGATCGTCGAGGACGTAGTACTCCAGGCCGACCTTCGCCAGCCTCGTCCCGGGGAGGAACTCCACCACCGAGAGGGTCGCAGCGGGCACGTCGCCGGTGAGAATGGTCCCATCGGCAGAAATGGACACCTCGCCATCCCCCAGCACGATCTCCTGCCCATCGGCATCGAGAACGGGGTAGCCCTCAGCGGTCACCAGGCGCCTCTCGGCATCCGTGTACAGCGCCCCCCCTCTGGAGAAGAGGATTCCGTCGGGAGTCGCCACCTGCAAGAACCCATCCCCCTGCAGTGCCACGTCCAGCGGACGGCGCGTCTCCTCCAGGCGCCCCTGGCGGAAGTCCACGGACACCCTGTCGATGGCCGTATGGACGCCCAGCGACCCGATGACGTCGGTCGATATCGCCTGCTCCAGCCGGGTTCGCGCCAGCCCCCTCTCGACACGACCCAGGGCGGCAGAGAAACCGTCGACAGCAGCAGACTCCTGTTTGTACCCGGGAGTACCCAGGTTGCCCAGGTTCCTGGCCAGCACCTCCTGCCTGGCAAGGTGTGCCTTCATGGCCGACATGGCGGTTTGTACCCCTCGTATCATCGCCGTTCACTCCTCGGTTCGACGCCAGGACTGCATCTGCGCCCTGAGGCGCAGCACTGCCCGTGTATGGAGTTGGCAAACCCGGGATTCCGACACCCCCATGACCCGGCTGATCTCCCGCATCGTCAACTCCTCCTTGTAGTAGAGCGCCAACAGAAGCCTCTCCCGCTCACTCAAGTTGGAGATCGCTTCGGCAAGGGAGTCCAGCAGCCCCCGCCTCTCGGCGAGGGAGACAGGATCGGGGCTGTTGGTGTCCTCCAGCGTCGACAGCAGGCTGCCAGCCTCGCCATCCCCATCACCCACCAGCATGGCGTCCAGCGAAATCGTGGCAGGTCCGACCTCGGTCAACAGCTTGCGGTAGCTGTCCACGCTCAGCCCCAGTTTGTCGGCAACCTCATCGTCTGTGGGCAACCGGCCCAGAGCCATCTGGAGGCTGGTCATGGCCTTCTCTATCTCCCTGGCTCGTTGCCGTACCGAGCGGGAGAACACATCGAGTGACCTGAGCTGGTCGAGGATCGCACCTCTGATGCAGGTCACCGCGTAGTTCTCGAAAGGCACGCCGCGCCCGGGATCGTAGTGCTCGACCGCCCGGATCAACCCTACCATGCCGGAACTCAGCACGTCATCCATATCGAGGACCGGTGGCAAGGCGATCGAGAGCCTGCCCGCGACGTACTTGACCAGAGGTGCGTACTTCAGGATTATGGCCTCTCTCGCTGCTCGATCTCCTCTACCACAGTGAGCCTGCCAGAGATCCTCGGTCACCGCTGTAGCCGCCACTCCATCACCTCCCTTCTACGTCGATAACACGCCATCGACACCCGCCCTCTCTCGGCTCCGGCTGCACGATGGCCTACTCCTCTGGAGACTCGGACGGCCTCGACCACTCGCGTGTCACCAGACCGGCGAACACGCCGAGCATGGCAATGAGAACCAGCCCCGTGAGTCCCCGCAGGACTGCGGTTGTGGGAGGAAGACCTCGCAACAGGGCGAGTGCGTTCAGGGCGAAGAACACGCCCAGCCCCAGGTAGAGTGATAACGCCACCAACACCCTGCTCATTCGGCGCCTCCTACAGCAATCCTCTCCTTCGGAGCAACTGCTGCTGATGCAGGACGAAACGAATCACCCTGTCCTGCTGATCTTCGGGCAACTCGACGAAGGACACCCCTATCTTCCACTTCTTCACACCACCCAGGTCCATCTCGGTGCATCGGACGGCCTCGGCGTCGGCGACGAGGCGCCCGAACCCATCGGGAAGCCGAACCTTCAGCCGCACCGAGCTACCGATGGGCAATGGCCGCCGACACACCATCCCCAATCCACCGGCGCTGATGTTCACGACTAGCGTGGAGCGCTTGTCCGGAGGGTTTCCCAACTCGGGATCCACCACCATGTCGACCGGCTCCATGCAGGCATCCACCCGCACGTGGGACCGTCGCTCGTCCCTCCTCACCTCCCCCACTTCTCGCAGGACGAGGAACGGGATCCGGCCGTCGGTCAGGGCAGCGACCACCGCACTGAAGTTGTAGCGCACGCCACCCCTGTTGAAGTGGACCGAGACCCGCGTGTCGACGTTCAGGGCGACCAAGGACCTCGCCTTCGTCGGCGTCGACACCACGATGGCATCCTCCAGCACATCCTCGATGCGACTCGGATACCCTTCCCTCCGGCCCCTTCCCAGGTCCTCGGGAGCCTCCGGCACGATAGTGATCAACTGTCCAACGGGCAGGAGTCGTGACGCCAGTCGGGCCTTACCCACTTACACACCTCCTTGCCCCACTACTCGTCAGAACCCAAGGCCACCGTGGCCTCGCACTCCACCTTGAAATCCGAAGGGATCTCTGCGAACGAGAGCACCACCAGGTTGGGCATCGATCGCTCGGTCAGCCGCTTGAGAGGAAGCCGGATTCGACCGGAGCAGAGGATCACCGGTAGATAGCCAGCCTCGGTTACCCGCTGGATCTCCCTGCCCAACTGCTGCAGCATCCTGTGGGCGATACCCGGCTCCAGGGCAACCACCGCGGTCCGGTCGGAGCCCTGCAGCGCATTGGCGATCAACTGTTCCGCTTCGGGCCCAATGGTGATCACGTGCACCGCCCCGTCGGGAGCCTTCAGTTGGGAGCATATCTCCCGGCCCAACACACGACGGACAGCCTCGCTCAGGAAGTCGGGATCCCGGGAAGTCCTGCCCTCCACTGCCAGGGTCTCCAGGATCGTGGCCATGTTCCGAATGGACACCCGCTCACGCAGCAGGTTTTGCAGCACACGATGCACCTCTCCGGCGGTCAAGACGTTGGGTATCAGTTCTTCCACCACGGCGGGGTGGGAGGCCTTCGCGGTATCCAGCAACACCTGGACGTCCTGGCGCCCCAGGATGACCGGCGCGAAGGTCTTGACTATCTCGGTGAAATGGGTGCTGAAAACTGAGATGGAGTCCACGACCGTGTAGCCCATCGCCTCGGCTCGCTCCCGATCGCCCTCCCCTATCCATATCGCCGGAAGTCCGAAGGCGGGATCAGAGGTCTTCACCCCCTCGATGGGAGTCTCGTCCCAGCCCATTCCCAGCGCCAGGAAACGGCTGGCCATCAACTCCCCTCGGCCGATCTCCACGCCTCGCAGCTTCACCACGTAGCAGTTCGGACCCAGTTGCAGGTTGTCTCGGATGCGAACGGTGGGCACGACGATGCCCAGCTCCTGCGCCAACTGCCGCCGGATGGCGGTTATGCGCGCCAGCATTCCGCCAGGCTTCTGCTCCACGAGGGAGATGAGCCCGTAGCCGATCTCCACCTCCATCGGATCCACGTGGAGCATGGCCGCGGGAGACTCCTGCTCCGCGGGCTCGGCGACTGCCTGCTCCTCCTCCGACGGCTGCTCCACCACGCTCCGCGTGCGCGAAATCGCCCAGGCGACCCCGCCCAGAACCGCGGCTGCCCCCAGAAAAGGCAGCTTCGGCAGCGCAGGCACCAGCCCGAACCCCGCCATGATGCCCGCGACGATCCCGAGCACTCGCGGGTTAGCGAGGATTTGGGAGGCCATCTCACGGCCGAGATCGGACTCCGACGCGCTCCTAGTCACCACGATGCCGGTGGCCGTAGAGATCAGCAGGGCTGGTATCTGGGTCACCAGGCCATCACCGACCGTCAGCAGCGTGTAAACCTGGACGCTGTCCATCAGGCTCATGCCGCGCTGCATCACGCCGATGATGAACCCGCCGACGATGTTGATCACTATGATGATGATGCCGGCAACAGCGTCGCCCTTGACGAACTTGCTGGCGCCGTCCATGGCGCCGTAGAAGTCCGCCTCCAGCTCGATTGCCCGACGACGCCTTCTGGCCTCGGTTTCCGTGATCAGCCCGGCGTTCAGGTCCGCGTCGATGCTCATCTGCTTGCCAGGCATGGCATCCAAGGTGAACCTGGCCGCCACCTCCGCGATTCGGCCGGCACCGTTCGTGATAACCACGAACTGGATGACCACCAGAATGAGGAAGACCACGACGCCGACCACGTAGTTGCCGCCGACGACGAAGCTCCCGAATGCCTCGATCACGTGCCCAGCGCTGCCGTTGAGAAGTATCAATCTGGTGGCGGATACGTTTAGTCCCAGTCTGAAGAGGGTGGTGATCAGCAGCAGAGAAGGGAAGACCGAGAACTCCAGCGGCTCCATGACGTACATGGAGACCAGGAGGATCGTTAGGGCGGCCGCGATGTTCACCACCTGGAGGATGTCCAGCAGGTCGGCGGGCAGCGGGATCACCATCATCGCCACGATCCCGATGACGGCCACTGCCAGCATCACGTCACTCTGGGCAACCATCCTTCCAAGAGTGGGATTCCTCTTAGAACTAACAGAGGTCACAGCCATCGTCATTCCCTTTCAAAGCTGCCCGCGGAGGAGTGCTGCTCCCGCAAGCGATAGATGAAGGCGAGCACCTCGGCTACCGCCTGGTACATCGCAGGAGGAATGGCATCCCCGATTTCCACGGAGGAGTGGAGGGCTCTGGCAAGTGGAGGGTTCTCCACCACCGGAACCCCGTGCTCCCTGGCAACCCGCTTGATCTGCTCGGCGATGAGATTCTGGCCCTTGGCCACCACCACCGGCGCCTGCATACTGGGTGGCTTGTACTCCAGCGCGACGGCGTAGTGCGTGGGATTCGTGACTACGACGTCGGCGTGCGGCACCGCCTGCATCATTCGGCTCCGCGCCAGTTGCCGCTGCAGAGACCGAAGCTTCCCCTTCACCTGCGGGTTCCCTTCCGCCTGCTTCGCCTCCTCCCTGACCTCTTCCTTGGTCATCTTGAGGCTAGACTCCACGGACCTACGCTGGTACACGTAGTCCGCGGCGGCCATCACCAGCAAGGCAACACCGCACTTCTGCGCGATCTCCAGCGCGATGCTCCCCACGATCGCCAGGGCTCCCTGCGCCGACGCGGTCTGCAGCCCTGCCAGCATCCACTCCCGCTCCCTGATCACCTGGTAGGCTACGAAGGCCACGACGCTCAGCTTCACCGCAGCCTTCAACAGCTCGACAAGGATGCGAGGGGACCACATACGCTGGAGTCCGGCTATGGGGTTCAGCTTGCTCAGGTTGGGCCTCAGCACCTCGGTACTGAACATCGGGCCAACCTGCACGAGGTTTATCGCCACCCCTGCCAGCGCGACCCCCATCATCACCGGAGCGAGGACCAGCGCGCTGCTCGCCATCATCGACATGGCCAGCGAAAGCACCGCCTCGGGGCGCTCGTCTCGAACGGTCAGTTGAAGGAAGGCCCCACGAGTCACGTCGGCGTACTGGTTCAGGATGTCGGCAGCGTTGGCGCTCAGAAGCATCATGCCGGCAAAGAGCACGACGACAGAGCTTATCTCTGCGCTGCGGGCCACCTGGCCCTTCTTCCTGGCCTCTTGCCGTCTCCTACTGGTTGGTTGTTCAGTCCTGTTGTCGCCAGCCATCCTTCACCGTACCGCGCACCGCTACTGCAGCACTCCGGACACAGCGGAGCCGACACTCCGCGTGAGCTCTGCTATCCCGCTCACGAACAATGGGGTGAGGCCAACCAGTGTGAGGAACCCCACCACCATCTTCACCGGGAGACCCACCACGAACACGTTCATCTGCGGTATCGAGCGGACCACGAGGGCAGTGGCACTATCCACCAGCAGCATGGTTCCCACGATCGGCATCGCCATCCGGAGACCGATCGCAAAGGCCATCGAACTGAGCGCCACTATCCTCTCCCCCACTATCGGGCCCAGCCCGGGTCCGCCCAACGGAGCCATGTCGAAACTCTGACTCAGCCCCACGATCAGGGCGTGGTGTCCGCCCAGGCTGAGGAAGACGACGATGGCCATCAGGTTGTACAGCGTCTCGAGAAAGCTGGAGTTCTGGGCCGAGAGCGGGTCCATAACGTTCGAGAAACCGTACCCGATCTGTACCCCGATGACTTGAGCCGCCATGTGAACCGCGGAGAAGAGCAGCGTGGCCACGAATCCCAACAACAGTCCAATCACCACCTCCCGGGCAACCGAAGTTGCGATGCTCAGCCAGTCAGTGAAGATCGGTCCAGGCACCTCCTGCAGGGGGGTGAGAACGATAGCCAGCAACACCGAGAGCCCGACCTTCACCTGCACGGGCACCCCCCTGGCGCCCAGGGCTGGGGCTACCATCACCATGGCGGCCACCCGAAAGAGTACCAGTAGAAACACGTCCCATCGCCCAACGGTGACACTGAGATCCAACTGACACCCCTCAACGAGCGTAGCTGGGCAGGGCACTGAATAGCTGAGCCGTGTAGACGATCAAGTTGTTCAGCACCCACGGTCCGATGAGGACGCCAACCACACCCACCGCAAGCACCTTGGGCACGAAGGTGAGGGTCATCTCCTGGATCTGCGTCGCCGCCTGGAATACGCTGATCAGAACCCCAACCACCAGGCTCACTCCGAGCAGAGGAAGGGCTGTCAACAGGGTGATGGTGAAGGCATCCTTTCCCAACTCGACAACCATGCTCTGTGTCATGACATATCTCCTACGAGAAGCTTCTCACCAGGGATCCGACCACCAGATACCACCCATCGACCATCACGAAGAGCAGCAGCTTGAAGGGTAGCGAGATCATGGCGGGAGGCAGCATCATCATGCCCATGGACATCAGGGTGCTGGAGATCACCATGTCGATCACGAGGAACGGAATAAAGATGATGAACCCCATCTGGAAGGCGGTCTTCAGCTCGCTGATGACGAAGGCCGGTATCAGGACGTGGGTGGGGACGTCGTCCGGCTGGTTGGGACGTTCCTCCCGGCTGAGTTCGATGAAGAGCGCGAGGTCCTTCTGCCTCGTCTGCTTAAGCATGAACTCACGCAAGGGACGCTGTGCCCTCTCCAGCGCATCATCCTGGCTCAACTCACCCTGCATGTAGGGTTGCAGCGCCTCTCGATTGACGGCATCGATCGTGGGCATCATCACGAACAGGGTGAGGAACAGCCCCAAACCTAGCAGCACCTGGTTCGGCGGGAGCATGGGGACCCCCAGGGCGCTGCGGATGAACCCAAGCACCACGATGATGCGGGTGAAGGAGGTAACCATCACCAGCAACGCGGGGGCAAGGGTCAGGACGGTCAGCAGCGCTACCACCTGGATCGCCAGGCTGACGTCACGGGGATCGCTGGACGGATCCACCCCCACGTCCACCGCGCCGCGCGCACCGTCAATGGCAACGTTCAGCCGCGGCACCCCAGCCGCTGACGATGGCGAAGCGGCGCACCCCGCCACGGTCACGGTGACCGCTACCAGGGCCAGAACCATCAGAGCCTTGCTCGGGACGCGCAGGTCCTCTCGCCCCAACAGCCTCATTGCGAGACTCCAATGCCGTTCTCGCCACCGTCGCTGCCGCCGCGACGACCACCGTGTATTCGGGAAGACAGGCGGCCGGCCACGCCGATCGCCTGCTGAAGGTATCGGTCGAAGCCGTAGGCAGGCTCCTGCTCCTCCCCACCGGCTCCGATCTCCGCGCCATCCAGTTCCGCCAGCAACGACACCTGCTGCGAGGTGGAGCCCACCAGCAGCACCCTTCCGCCAACTCCGATCAGGTGCAGCGAGCGACCGGGCCCGAGCTGCGCGCTCTGCACCACCAGGATAGAGGGACCCCTCCGCACGACGCCGGCTTTCCCGTAGTAGCGTCGAAAGAGCCACAGCACGCCGTATAGAAGGGCCAACACCATGGCCGTCTTGACGGCCACGTCCCAAATCAAATCCAGCGGTGCATCCACTTCCTGCTTCCCTACCTCAGCGAGTTGAGCCTCTTCTCCAGGGTGACGATATCGGTGACCCGAACACCGAAGTTCTCGTCGACGACCACGACCTCTCCTCTGGCGATCAGCTTCTCGTTGGCCACGATATCCACCGGTTCGCCTGCCATCTTGTCCAACTCCACCACGGAGCCGGGCCCCAGAGCCAGCACGTCCCTGATCGACATGCTGGTCTTCCCCAGCACTACCGAGATCCGCAGAGGGACGTCCAGCAGCAGATCAATGGAGTTGCTCTGTCTCTCTTGTCCCAGGTCGTCGAAAGCCGCGAACTGCGCTGGGTTGACTTGCGGTGCACTGTCCTCTGGATCCACAGGGGTTTCCTCCAGAACCTACCGGCCGTCCATAGACCGGGTGGCGTTCAACTCTCTTCTACTACACGGCCGCGCTCTGTCTGATCTGCTCCAGGATCTCCAACTCTTCTACCTTGCCCACCACCTGAACGGCGAGCTTGTTCCCGACCGTTCCTGGCCGCCCCAGGAACTTCCTGCGTCCCCCGATGACGAGGTCCAGGGGTTGACCAACAGTCCGCTCCATGAGGACCACGTCGCCGACACTCAGTTCTGTCAACTCCTGGAGGGTCACCGAAGCGCTCCCAAGCTCGACCATGACGTCGATCTCTACCGCCTCCAGGCTCTGGCGAAGAAGGTCGACCAGATGGGCGTCCCCTCCCCTCCGACCGCTGGCGAACCACAGTTGAGCGGTAAGCTTCGGCAGGATGGGCTCGAGAGCCACATAGGGCAGGCAGAGGGTGACGGTCCCGGAGTTCTGCGCCAGCGCCACCTCGAGGGCGATCACTACGACAGGGTCGCTCCGCAGGGCCACCTGGACGTATCGCGCATCCAGCACCACGTCTCGAATGGCCGGCTGCAGGTCCACTACTCGGCCCCACGCCTCGGTAAGGGACGTCAACATGTTGCCCACGAGGCTCTGCAACAGGGCCAGCTCGATTTCCGTCGGGTTCCTCGCGGTATCAGGAGCGAACCCCGTGCCTCCCAGCAGCCGCTCCACGGCAGACATTGCGGCAACTCGATCCAGACCGATCAGCACGCTCCCGGGCAACGGATCCATCGAGAGGATATGCAGGATGGTGTCGGGAGGCATGCGCTCCACGTACTCGCCGTACACTCCCTGCTCGATAGACACCATGTTCAACTGCACGGCCGTCCTCAAGTAAGCAGAGAGGGAGGAGCTGGCCAGTCGACCGAAGGTCTCGTGGATCAGTTGCAGGGTCCGCATCTGGTCCTTGGAGAGCTTGTCCGGCCGACGGAAGTCGTAGGTCTTGATTACCTTCCAGCGCTCCTCCGGCGCCTCCTCCACCGTGTCACCATCCTCGGAGGCCAGCTTGGCTAGAAGAGCGTCTATCTCGGATTGCGAGAGCTCCCTCGCGTCGAAACCCGAATCCATTGCCTTCCCCCGCCACGGCTACTGCATGACGAACTGAGTGAAATAGACGTTGCTCACCCTATCGCCGCCCAGAAGTTCGTTAAGGCTCTGCTTGATGTCAGTCTTCAGCTTCTGCTTCCCCTCGGGCGTCGACAGTTCGCTCGAGGTCCTGACCGAGAGAATCGTGATGATGCTGTCCTCGATCAGCGGCGCCTGGGGCGCCAGATCCTTCTCGAACTCCGCCTGCTTCGCCTTGCGGGCCTCGGGGCCAGCCTTCCGAAACTCGGCTCCGCCCGTCGAGAACTCGATGGCGAGGCCGATCTTCAGATACCGGCGGCCGTTGGCGTCCGCCAGATTCACCACTCGCTCCTTCAGCTCGTACATCGGCCCTGGCCCGAGCACCAGGCTGGCGTCATCACCGTCCAGGGGTGCCCGGCTGGCAGCGGCCTGCTTGGCCCCCGAGGAGGCGCCAAGCAAGTAGGCCCCTCCCACCATCAGAACGATGCCCAACACTGCTACCACGCGGATGAGCCTACCTCGAAGCGATCGCACTACTGTCCACCTCCTCTGGCGAGTCCTCCGGCCCCACGGCGATTGGAGTGGGGATGGGCCCCAGCGAGGACGCCGCAGTCGTGTTCAGGATCAATATCTCGGATCGCCGGTTCTTGGCTCGGCTCCTAGGAGAGTCGTTCGCGGACACCGGCTGGAACTGCGCGTAGGCAGCCGCAGAAAGGCGGCTCGGGTCTATCCCCTCGATCTCGGTCAGATACCTCACCACGGCCACCGCCCTGGCTCCAGAAAGCTCCCAGTTGGACGGATACTCCGTCCCACTTGGGGGGATGTCGTCCGTGTGCCCTTCGATGCGCACTTGGTTCGGCAGCCTGGCGAGAGCCCTCGCGACCGCCTGCAGGACCCTCAGCGAGTCCGGCCGCAGGTCCGCGCGCCCGGAGGCGAAGAGCAGGTTGCCCGACACGCTGATGGCCACCCCCTCCTGACGGAGCCCGATGCTCACCTTGTCCGCGAGCAGCTCGTCCTCCAGGATGGATCCCATCTCACCGAAGACCGTCTCCAATGTACTCGAGGCAGCGGATAGATCCTCGGAGTCTCCGGCTTCGGTGGAAATCCCGACGGTCTGCTCCAGGACAGACGCGCTCGGGCTCCCTTCCAACACGCCCACGTTGAACGCCCGCTTCATGGCCTCCGAAAACCTGGTGAACTTCTTAGCATCGGCGCTCGATATCCCGTACATGATGACAAAGAAGGCCAGAAGCAGCGTGATCATGTCGGAATAGGTCAGAAGCCACCGCTCCGCGTTGTCCTTCTTCAGCTTAGGTGGTCTGGTAATCCTCCCGGATCCGGCCTGCTGCTGCATCACCCTCCGGCTCCTCGGTTTGCTTGCCCCTGCCCTCCCTGGGCAGGTACGGCTCCAGGCGTTCCTGCAGTATCCTGGGGTTCTCGCCCGACTGGATCGAAGCCAGCCCCTCCAGGATCATCTCGTCCAGCAACTGTGTCTTCTCAGCCTGCTTCTTCAGCTTGGAACCCAGCGGCAGCCACACCAGGTTGGCGGTGCTGATCCCATAGAAGGTGGCGATGAAGGCGACCGCGATGGCCTCCCCCAGATGAGAAGGATCTTCGATGTTGCCCAGCACATTCACCAGCCCCATCACGGTGCCGATGATGCCCATGGTGGGTGCATAACCGCCCATCGCTTCCAGAAGGCTCGCGTCGGATTCCACCTCGCGATCTCGGACCGAGATATCGGACAGGAGAACACTCCTGACCAAGTCCGGATCAGTGCCGTCTACCACCAGCATTACGCCCTTCCGCAGAAGGTGGTTCTCCAGCTTGGGGACCTCCTCCTCCAGTGCCAGCAACCCCTCTCGCCTGGCACGCTCCGAGAGCCGCACGAGGATGTCCGCCACCCCGACGGCATCGGCGGTCTTGGAGACGAATGCCTTGGAGATCATCCTGGGCAGCCGAGCGAGGGTAGTGCCGGGGAAGCTGACCATCGCGGCACCGAAGGTGCCGCCGAGCACGATGACGGCCGCGGAGGGCTTCAGGAAGGAGACCAGATCGCCATCCTCCATTATCACCCCGACGATCAGCGCGCCAAACCCAAGCAGCATGCCCACTACAGTCGTGATGTTCACCCTGCAAACCTCAGGAGACAGGATTGCGGCAGACGTCGTTGTCCGCCGCTGGGGCGTCTAGCCGATTCCTAAGGAGGGGGCAGAGGTGCAGCCTCCGCCGATACTCCACCACCCGTTCCACGATCTCTTCAGCGGTCTCCCTGACCACCAGCTTGTGGCCGTTCCACAATGAGACGACTGTGTCCGGCGTGCCTTCCACGGACTCCACCAGATCGCAATTGATGGTGAGTACCGAACCGTCGAGGCGCGTCACTCGGATCACGATCCCCTACCCGTCTATACCGACGAAGCCGGCGGTGATGGCGAGCCTCACGAGGCCCGCTCTTCCTCGAACGTTGAGCTTGTTGCAGATGTTGGCCTCGTGGGCCTCCACAGTCTTCACACTGAGACAGAGCTGATCGGCGATCTCCCGATTCGTGTAGCCCTCCCCAACCAGTTGCAGGAGCTCCCGCTCTCTGCTGGTCAGTATGTCGGGCGACTCGACGGCGTCGCGATTCCTCCACCGTCGCACGTAGTTGCCGAGGGAGCGGCCCTCCAGGCTCGGCGTTAGATAGGAGTAGCCCGCGTGGACCTTGCGCAAGGCGACAGTCAACTCCTGGAAGTCCGACTCCTTCAGAAGATATCCGGCCACGCTCGCATCCATAGTCCTCAGAAGCAGAGGCTCTTGCCCGCGAGAGGCCAGGATGATCACTCTCGTCGGCACCCTGGATCGCCGAAGCCGCCGGCTCACCTCCAGTCCGTTCAGCAGAGGCAGCCCCAGGTCCACCAGCGCAATCTCGGGCCCGGTCTCTTCTATCGCGCGAAGAGCCTCTCTTCCGTCCGACGCCTCACCAACCACCGCGAAGCCGTCGTCCATCTCCAGGACGGCTCTCAGCGCCTGGCGGAAGAGGGTGTGATCGTCCGCGATGAACAACCTGACAGCCGACGGGCTGCGGCGAGGCTGGAAAGCATGCATCAAGGTTGGCTCCATCGCCACGCGCCGGGCGACCATCTCTGCCGTGCTCAACACAACCTCCTCCTGACCACCTAACACAGTCGCGATCGGTGCCTTCTAGGGAAATCCCCGAAGCCCGCGTAACCATACCCCGAGGCATCCAAGTGGATCAGGGTCTATGGTCCCGAAATACAAAGTCCATGGGCCATCGGAATCTGGGCAGAAGGTCACTAAGGGGATCGAATGAGGAAGAAGCCGGCGCCCTCTTCTGCGCCAGCTCCGGTTGATGGGGATGCGGAGCTACTCGGCCCCGATGCTAGCTCTCGGCTTCCTGCTCGGTGAGTAGCCCATGCTTGAGGGCGTAAATCGCCGCCTGCACCCGGTCGTTGATCTGCAGCTTCTGGAAGATCGTGGAGAGATAGTTCTTCACGGTCTTCTCGGCCAGGCAGAGCTCGCGCCCGATCTCCTTGTTGCTCATACCCGCAGCCAGCAACTTGAGGATCTCCAACTCCTTGGGAGTCAATCCACCTATCCCTCGCTCGGGCTCCACCTGGCTAGCCAGCCTTCGGAACTCCTTCAGTACCGTGGTCGTCATCCGGGGATCCACAAGCGACGCACCCCTGGCCACCATACGGATCGCGAAGACCAGATCCGACGGCTTCGCATCCTTCAGCAGATAGCCACGGGCACCCGCCCGCATGGCCTCGTAGACGTACTGGTCCTGCCTGTGCATCGTGAGCACGATGATCCCCGTGTCAGGTCGCTCCTCCAGGATCTGCCCGATTGCAGTGACGCCGCTCACCACGGGCATGTTGATGTCCATCAGCATCACGTCGGGCATCAGAGCCCTGGCCTTCGCCACTGCCTCTATGCCGTCGCAAGCTTCGCCGACGACCTCTATGTCCCGCTCCAAGTCGAGGAGCTGTCGCAGCCCCTCGCGAAACAGGGTATGGTCGTCAGCGATAACGACTCTGACTTTCTTCATGAGGAGTCCTCCATGAGGATGCTCGGGGACCACTCGTGCCGCCTGGCAGCAGGCCGAAAGACATGATATACCATGACTCATCCGGGCTACAACAACCTTGCCTGAGGAACCCCACGGGTGTACCATGCGCAAGACGGCCGACACGAGATATCGAATCGGAGGGGAAATGGCACCTGCTGCTTCGTCCGGCGAGGGACGGGCCACCGGCAAGCGACCCGAGGCCTCCGTGGCGAAGGGAGGTACGCCTCCAGCGTGCCACGGAGACACCCATCCTTCCCCAGGACATGCGGCCGACGTGGACGCGACGCTCGCCCTGGCGATCCAGGAGGAAAGGCGGCGGATCGCCTGCCAGATCCACGACGGTGTTTCCCAGAAGCTGGCCCTGCTGCTGCTAAAGGTCGAGATCATCACCCGACTCGCAGACAGCAACCCGAAGCGGATGAAGTCGGAGCTTTCTCAGATGACTTCCGTGTTGGAGTCGTGCGTCGATGAGCTGAGGAAGCTGGTCGACAGCCTCGCACCTCCCTCGTCCTCGTGAGCCCCCGGCTCTGCTTTCCAGCACCTCACCGCTCCACGAGGACTATGGCCCCTTCGGGTTCAGGACCATCGTCCGTGCCCCGAGGCCCGCACGGTAGGCTACCATGCCCCAGGAACCCCGCGCCGTTAAACTTGCAGGTCGACACCCTGAGATGGAGTGCGCTTTCCCCCGCCACAAACGCTGACGTGTTCCAGAGATACCCGCCTGGGACGGGAGATCTTCGTGCAGATCGACGACACTTCCGCGTGGAGACGTGCCATTCCCGTTCGCGCCGCCTCATGGGCACGGAGGGATAGGCTGGTCGCGGCCTGGGTTCCGGCCTCGTTCTTCCTGTTGGCGGTACTCTCGGTGGCTTTGCCGGCAGTGGTCGTTAGCAGTTCCGATATTCGACTGCCGATGGTGTTCCTCGTCGCCTTCGGCCTCGGTGTTCTGCTGCGGTCCTGCTGGACTTTCCCCTCTATAAGGCTGGGCGTGTGGACCGACCATCCCGGCCTCCACGCCACGTCACGGCGGCTCAGTTCGGCCCTCGATAGCGGCGACGACACGCGTAGGATTGCGGAGTTGGTGGCCGAGGGCGCGCTGAGCGTGACAGGTGGATCGGTGTGCCGGCTAACCCTCTCTGGCGATACAACGGTCCAAGCCGATGCGACGGGCGTCCGGTGGATCGATGCGGAAAGCCTCACCGGCCTCCCCTCCGAAGCTCCTCCTGGGTCCGGCACAGGAGCCTCCATGCGAGCTGAGTTGGCTGCCCTGGGGGAAGAGCTTGGTACTATCGTCGTGTGGCCACGGATCAACCACCGGTTTGGGCGAAGGGATGAGGATCTGTTGGCCTTGCTAGCGCAGGAAGCCGCCCTCGCCCTCAAGAACTCGCTTCTGATGGCTTCGGCTCACAATCAGATGCTGATGCTGGAAGCCAAGATCTCCGAGGCCGAATGGTGGCGCACCCAATTGGGTGAGTACGCAGACAGTCTCGAACGCACGCACCGTGAACTAAGCCAGGCACGCACCACCCTGGAAGAGACGTACATGCAGACCCTGCAGAGCCTGGCCAACGCCGTGGACGCGCGCGATGCCAACACATACGGCCACTGCCGCCGAGTCGCCGAACTCGCTTCGATGCTGGCGGTCGCGATAGGTCTGCCGGAGGAGGAGCGCAGGACGCTGGAAAGGGCAGCACTGCTGCACGACATCGGCAAGCTGGGCGTTCCAGACAGCACGCTTCGAAAGCTGACTCCACTCGACAGAGACGACGCTTCGGTGATCAGGCAGCATCCAGAATTGGGCTACAGGATGCTGTCTGGGCTTCGCTTCCTGGGAGACGGACTGCTTGCCATCCGCTACCACCACGAGAGGTACGACGGTACCGGCTACCCGTTCCGGCTTGCCGGCGAGCAGATACCCCTTCTGGCGCGGATCCTGGCCGTGGCGGACGCCTACGACGCTATAACGTCGGACCGGCCCTACCGACACGCACTCTCGAGGACTAAGGCGCTGGAGGAGTTGGCGCGCTGCGCCGGAACCCACTTCGATCCAACCGTGGTGGCCGCCCTCTTGCACGCACTCGATCAAGCTGCCTAGGCCGGCATCTCTGGATCACGTCGGGTTGCCCGGCGCCCAATGTGCGCTCCAGCCAGAGTGCACCGCTTACCCCTCACGCCTCTTGTCATCCAACAGTCTGGCGATCCTGGCTCTGAGATCGTTCACCCGATAGGGCTTCTGGATGATGGCCTCCATGTCAGAGCATTTCTGCCCGTCCCGCATCAGATCCACCGGCCAACCGGTCATGGCGATGATCGGCGTCTTGGGCCTGATCCTCTTCATTCGAGCGGCCATCTCCCACCCAGTCATTCCGGGCATTCGAAGGTCGGTGATCACCAGATCGAAGTCGCCGTTCTCGAACAGCGCCAGGGCCTCGGCGGGGCTGGGCGAGAAAACCACTTGATACCCCACCATCTCGAGCGAGAGCTTCAGCGCCTCTCCCAGTCCCACCTCGTCGTCCACCACCAGGATGGAATGCCTCTGTCTGGAGGCCTTCCGCGCGACCTGGACGGCCGGGATCGACTGGGCCAGCGGTAGCCTCACACGGAAGGTGCTGCCCTTGCCGGGCGTGCTTTGGACCTGAATGTCGCCCCCATGACGAGAGACGATGCCTTGGGAAACCCACAAGCCCAGGCCAGACCCCGACTCTCCTTTAGTAGTAAAGAAGGGGTCGAAGATGTGCTGGCGGACGTCCTCCGATATCCCGCAGCCGGTGTCCTTCACGGAAACGGAGGCCCAGGCGCCCTCTTGCCCGGTCTCGATCTCGATAGCACCGCCCGAGGGCATTGCGTCCACCGCGTTCATTATCAGGTTGACCATGACCTCCCGCAACTCCGACGGCACCCCCATGACCGTCGAGGTGGGTCCGGCCTTGAAGCTAACCTGAATAGCTCTCCCTTGGGAAGAGGTGTGCTGCCACCGCGGCCGGGTCATCTCCAGCACATCCTCAACCAGCCGGTTCACATCCAGCCCCACCAGATCCTGGTTTCGCTGCATGCGGGTGAACTGGGTCATGCGCCGGACGACCGTGATCCCATCGTCCACCGCTCGCCTGATGGCCTCCACGGACGCCTCGGCCTGAGGGGACACTACTTGCGCCTTCAGAAGATCCGCCCGCGCCGAGATCAGTCCGAGGATGTTGTTGATGTCGTGGGCGACGCCAGAGGCGAGCTCGCCCTGGACCACCAGCCGCTCCGAGCGAGTCAACTCGTCCCTTGCTGCCGCCAGCTCCTTGTGAGCGGCCTCGAGCCGCTCGTAGAGGTGGAAGCTGTTCACCACCGGCCCGAGCAGTTGGGCCACCTGCACCAGAGGGCGAACATCAGCCGGGCTGAAGCTCCCTTGCCCCACCCGGCCTGCCGCCAGCCATCCCACCAACTGCTGAGCTACCACAATCGGGACGCATACTGACGAGGCCACACCACACCCGGCCAGCCATCGGAGCACGGGGTGGGAGCTCGCGCGGTTATCCGCGCAGAGGAAAGGCTGGGACTTCTCCTCGGGAACGTCGTTGCCGAGAGAGACACCCACCTGGTGGCAGATCACGCCCGGCGAGGCAGGCGCGACCACAGTGAGGAGGAAGTTGCCGTTGGGCAGCCGCCAGTAGAGGGCCAGGCTGTCGATGCGGACAAAGTCGTTCAGGTCGCCAAACAGCGCCTGCAGGAGGTCCTCACGCTCGAAGGTCGACCCCACCGTCCGGGCTACACGCTCCAGCAGGGATGAGTCGTACTGCTGCGCGCCGTAGCCCCTCGAAGATCCCTTAACGCTCACAATGCGCCACCTTCAGGCAAACGTGGGCACGGAAGGGCACGACTGGAAGGGGAAACGTAAACGACGATTTCGGGAGACACCCGTGCGTTCGGCCCCGGATGCTCGTTGGCACGCCTGAGAGGATTCGAACCTCCGACCCGCGGCTTAGAAGGCCGCTGCTCTATCCACTGAGCTACAGGCGCTAGCTACCGGCCGCGGATGGAACGCGCCGGTTCAACGGGTATTATACCACACCTGAGACCCGCCAACCCCTACGGCGAGGGGCAAGAGCACGCCTCACGTATCCAGCGAGAGTCCGGCACACCAGCTCGTGCCGATGGATTCAACCGACGATGCACACGGCCGCGCTACACCTGAGAGGCCGCAGCCGGTTGTGGGGGGCGGGCCTGCAGGTCCGCCCCCGTCGCCCTACTTCTGCTCGGAGGCCATGACACCCCCTACCGCCCAGTTCTCCTTGTCCACGTCCTCGAAGATGATCTGCGTGGCCGCGGGGGGGATCTTCGCCACCCGCTCCAAAAGCTGGGTCAACTCCCTAGCAAGCTCCACCTTCTGCTCGTAGCTGCGTCCCTTCCACCAGGAAACCCTGATTACCGGCATCTGTCCCCTCCTGATTCCCCTATTCCCCTATTCCCCTACCCTGCCGCCAGTAGGCGTCGTCGAAGCAGATCCATGGCGTCCAGCACAGCGCGCCTGCGGACCTCCTTCAGAGTGGTGGTGTATCGGCTGGTGGCGCAGGTGATCTCCCCGCCCCAGTCGACGGCGCAGTGGACGACACCCAGCCGCTGCTCCCCCTCGACACCGTCCTCCATGCCGCAAACCACTGCCAGCCCCACACGAGCCTTCATGAATTGGCGGGCAGCCACCGACATGGCTCGCGCGGCTGCCTCGCTGACGAGACCGCCCTGGCCGATCGAGCCGCCGTCCACACCATAGAGGGCGAGCAGCTCGGGACTCAGCACGCAGGCCCCACCCAAGAACGGCGCGTTCATCTCCGCCGCGCTCAAGGCCGTGGAGAGCTGCCCCGCGGTACATGCCTCCAGCGTGGCGAGGGTGAGGCCCCTGCGCTGCAGGAGCGCCATCACCGCATCGGGAACGCTTTCTTCGTCCACCCCATAGATGTGGTCACCCAGGATCTGTCGCACGTGGGCCTCCATGCCGGCAACCATCGCCTGGGCAGACTCCGCAGTCGACGCCTTGGCCGTGACCCGCACGTGAATGCCGTCCTCTTTGGCGTAGGTGGCCACGGTGGGGTTGGGCGATGAGATCAAACCCTTCAGCTCGTCCTCGACCCAGGACTCTCCCATGCCCAACACCTTGAGCGTCCGTGAGAAGATCACGCCGGTCCCCGCCAGCCGGCTCAAGCGCGGCAGCACCTCCTGCTCCCACATTCGCTTCATCTCCACCGGCACGCCCGGCATCGCCACGATGACGTGGCCGTCTCGCTGCACCCACCAGCCCGGCGCCGTGCCGATGGGGTTTGGTAGCGCCTGGGCAGATGGTATCAGGGTGGCCTGCTTCACGTTCCGCTCCGGCATCGTACGCCCTCGACGGGCGAAGAAGGCCCTCAACTCCGCCTCGAGTTCGGGCTGAACCACCATCTCCTCGCCCAGCAACTCCGCGATGGCCTCTCTGGTCAGGTCGTCGCCGGTAGGCCCCACGCCGCCGCTGATCACGATGAGGTCGGATCTTTCCCAACCCCTGCGCAGCGCATCGACCAGACGGGACTGGTTGTCCCCCACCTGGCTAATCCAGAATACGTCGATGCCGAGCGTCGACAGCGACTGCGCCAGGTACGGCGCGTTGGTGTCCACCAACTGGCCGAGCAGCAGCTCGGTTCCCACCGATAGGATCTCACCCTTCATTAGCGTTGCGCTCCGCCTCTCGTCAACTATTGCCGCTGGGTCCTGGGTGCTGGGTCCTGGGTCCTGGGTCCTGGGTCCTGGGTCCTGGGTCCTGGGAGGATCATACCTCAGTCCTCAGGGCTCCGATCCCGGGTGCAGTGCGAACAGATGGTTCACCGGGCCGTGGCCCTTGCCCAGGGGATAGGCGTGCCGTATGGCCGCGGTGATGTACTCTTTGGCACCGGCTACCGCCTGGGCCACTTCTCTGCCCAGAGCCAGATAGGCGGCGATGGCGGCCGAGAGGGTGCAGCCAGTGCCGTGAGTGTTCGACGTGTGGATGCGAGGGGATCTGTACGGCAGAAGCTCATCCCCGTCGTACAGCCAGTCCACGGCGTCTCCCCCGGCATGCCCGCCCTTCACCAGCACGTATCGCGGCCCCATCGCATGGATGCGGTGCGCGGCCTCCAGAACCCCGTTGTCGTCGTCGATCTTCATGCCCGCGAGCACCTCGGCCTCCCTACGGTTGGGCGTGACTACCAGGGCCAAAGGGAGAAGCAGAGTCTTGACCGCTTCGACCGCGTCCTCCCTCAACAGGAGGTCCCCACTGGTGGCCACCATCACGGGGTCCACCACGACGTTCGACACGCCATACTGCCGGATCTTCCCCACGACGGCCTCGATGATCGCAGCGTTGAACAGCATTCCTGTCTTCATCGCATCGATCCCGATGTCCATGGCGATGGCATCGAACTGCGCCTCCACGAAGGAGGGGGGCAGGTCGAAGATGCCGCTAACACCCAGGGTGTTCTGAGCGGTGAGGGCCGCGATGGCCGAGGTCCCGTGCACCCCGATGGCGGCAAATGTCTTCAGGTCGGCCTGGATTCCGGCACCACCGCCCGAATCCGACCCAGCCACAGTCAAAGCCGTTTTCATGATCCCTCCCTGGACAGCCATCGGCCGAAGGCCCAATGGTGTGAGAAGTGCATGGAATTATACCTGCAGAGCGTGCCTCCCGTCTTGTCCGTTCGCTGGTATGACTCGTGCTGCAGCCACAAGGAGGTTGCAGTAGCCGGCCCGAGCCCCCACTCAGGCCCGCCCCGGCCTCGAATCGCACCACAAACACCGATAGGCAAAACCAGTGAGGAGTGGATCGCTATGGACGCCGAAGCGAAGAAGAAAGCCTTGCGAAGCATCACCTACGGCCTGTACGTTCTCGGAGCCGCGGACGGAGACGAAGTCGCGGCCGCCACCGTCACCTGGCTCTCCCAGGCTTCGTTCAATCCGCCCCTGATCATGGCGGCGCTGAAGAAGGACAGCCACCTGCACGACCTCATCCTGAGAACCCGCACCTTCACCGCCAACACGGTGGGAGAGGGCCAGAAGGAGATCGCGGCCGCCTTCTTCCGGGGAGCCCGGCAGGAACGGGGTCGGCTGAACGGCCACGCTTTCGAACGAGGTCCGGCCACCGGTGGCCCACTCCTGACCGACCTGCCCTTCTGGCTGGAGGCGAGGCTGACCGACGTCGTGGACCGGGGTGATCACACCGTGGTGGTTGCCGAGGTGATCGAGGCTGGAGTCCGCGACCCCAACGCCATGCCGCTGTCGCTCCGCGACACGGAGTGGAACTACGGGGGCTGACGCGCGCGAAGCCGGAAGGGCCGGAGGGTCGACCCAAGCCCTTCCGGCTTGTGGAGCACGACCCCTTGCTATAGAATGCGAGTCTGTCGGCTTCCGCTGAGCGGGATAGCCGTGTCATTGTCCCGGCCTCGCTTTCCCCCAACTTCACTTTCGGGAGGCATCCGTTGCCCGGTAGAAAGACGGTCTGGACGTCCTACTTCATCGTCTTCGTCGCCAGCGCCTGCGGGATGACGATCGAGCTGGTGGCCGGCCGCATCATGGCCCCCTACATCGGCGTCTCCCTATACACCTGGACCAGCATCATCGGAGTCGTCCTGGCCGGCATGAGCCTGGGCAACTACCTGGGTGGGCGCATCGCGGACAGGGCTCCCAAGCCCCGAACCCTGGGCGTGCTCTTCGTGCTGAGCGGCCTAGCCTGTCTCAGCATCCTGGCACTGATAGGCTTCGTAGGGAACAAGTCGCTCAACCTCACCATGCCCCTCATGGCCAAGATAGCCGTCCTCACGGCCATCGTCTTCTTCCTGCCCAGTCTCCTAATCGGCACCATCTCGCCGGTGGTGGTCAAGCTAACCCTCAAGGACCTACGCGACGCCGGGTCGACCGTCGGCAAGATCTACGCTTGGTCCACCGCAGGCAGCATCGTGGGGACCTTTGCCACCGGCTTCGTCCTGATCTCCTGGTTCGGAACCCGCATGATCGTCGCGGGCGTCGCCGTGGTGCTGGTGGTGATGGGGGTCGTCTTCGGCCGGCTGTGGCAGAGAGAAACCGCCACCAGGGCGATCACTGCGGTCCTGCTGCTGATGTTCGTCGGCTTCGGCTTCTACCTGAATACGAGGAACGCCTTCGCCTCCCCCTACTGGAAAGAGAGCAACTACTTCGCCATCCGCTTCTTCGATCAGGGCAACGACGACAACAAGGTGCGGGTCCTGGTGCTGGACCACCTGGTGCACAGCTTCGTGGCCCTGGACGATCCCACCCACCTGGAGTACGCCTACGAGAAGGTGTACGCCGACATCGTTCGATACCTCTCACCTAGCCGTCCGGCGATGAACGCCCTATTCATCGGGGGCGGTGGCTACACCTTTCCCAGATACATGGAGCACGTCTACCCCGACAGTAGCCTTGAGGTGATCGAGATCGATCCAGACGTCACCCGCGTGGTGTACGAGGAGTTGGGGCTGCCGCGAGATAGCAGGATCGTCACCCACAACATGGACGGCCGGCTCTTTTTCGACGGCAACGCGCCGAGGGAGAAGTACGACCTGATCCTGGGCGATGCCTTCAACGATCTGTCGATCCCCTACCACCTTACGACCCTGGAGTTCTCCCAGCAACTGAAGAAGACGCTGAAGCCGAATGGCTTCTTCCTGGCCAATATCATCGACAACCCGAAGCGTGGAGCATTCCTGAGACCTTATGTCAATACCCTCAAGCGAGTCTTTCCCCACGTGACCATCGCCGCCATCGGAGAAGGGTGGAAGGCCTCCGCCCAGAACACCCTCATCGTCGTGGCGTCCGAACTGCCTCTCGATCCGCAGCACTTCACCGACACCCTGACTCAGGCGAACGGGGGGACGCAGCCGGACACCAAGATCATGCCGGAAGGGGAACTGGCCGTGTACCTCAGCCAGGGCACGGACCTGGTGCTCACCGACGACTACGTGCCGGTGGACCAACTTATTGCCACGTTGTTCGACGAGCGGGGATACTGAGCGATGAGTAATGAGTGACGAGTGTCCATACCCATTACTCATCGCTCATCACTGAATGCCGAGACGATTGCCCTCACCAGCCCAGGGATGGTGTGCTCCGCAGCCACCACATCGACCCGCAAGCCGAGTTCGCGCGCGGTCCCCGCGGTGATGTGTCCGATGCAGGCAACCATCGGCCGTTCGAGCAGGCTTGCCGCGTCTCCACCAAGCCCAGCCACGAGGTAACGCACGGTGGAGGAGCTCGCAAAGGTCACCACGTCGATCTCCCCTCCGGCCAACCGATCCCTCAGTCGGGAGAGGTCGCCCTTCGCCGGCACCGTTCTGTAGGCCACCACTTCGTCCACCAGAGCGCCCCTCCTCGCCAGATCGGCAGCCAGAACCTCCCTCGCCTGGTCGGCCCGCGGCAGGAGGATGCGCTTCCCGGCGATAGAAGCGGATACGAGGGCCGAAGCCACCTCCTCAGCCACGTACACCGACGGGACAAGGTCCACCCTCAGGCGGTACATGCGAAGCTCGGCGGCCGTAGCCGGGCCGATGGCGGCCAGCCTGGCTCCCCCCAGCGCGCGCACGTCGAGCCCCAGCGCCTCGATTCGGTCCAGCATCGCCCTCACGCCGTTCGCGCTGGTGAACACGATCCAATCGTAACTGGACAGCCGCCCGATGGCGCCATCCAGCCCGTCGAAGCTCTCGGGCGGCACGATCTCCAGCACCGGAACCTCTACCGGCTCCGCACCCTGCTCCCGCAGGAGCGCCGAGAGGCGGCTCGCCTGCTCCCGGCTACGGGTCACCAGCACGCGCTTCCCCGAGAGGGGCCGATCGTCCCACCATCGTAGCGACTCGCGGAGCCGCACCACGTCCCCCACCACTATCACCGCAGGGGACCGGAACCCGGCCTCGGCCACCCCGTCGGCGATGTCGCCAAGGGTGCCGACCAACGTCTCCTGCCGCGGCCAGGTTCCCCAACGGATCAGGGCGACGGGGGTATCGGGAGCTCGACCATGCTCCATCAGGCGCTGCGCGATAGTCGGCAGATTCCTCACGCCCATCAGAAAGACGAGGGTTCCAGCCGCGGTGGCGAGCTTCTCCCAGGACAGGGCGGACTCCGGTTTGGTCGGGTCTTCGTGGCCGGTCACCACCGCGAAGGAGCTGTTCTCTCCTCGATGTGTGACGGGGATGCCGGCATAGGCGGGAGCGGCGATGGCGGAGGTGATGCCGGGCACAACCTCGAAAGGAATCCCCGCCGCCGCCAGGGCCAGCGCCTCCTCTCCCCCCCGCCCGAAGACGAAGGGGTCGCCGCCGTGGAGACGCACCACGGTCTTCCCCTCCCGAGCCTTCTCCACGAGCACTCTGTTGATATCGTCCTGTTCGAGGGTGTGCTGGCCGGGGGCCTTGCCGGCGTAGATCCGCTCCGCTGACCGCGGCAGGTATTCGTCCAGCAGCGACGGATTCGCCAGCCGGTCGAACACGACCACGTCCGCGAGTCCCAGCACCTCCGCCCCCTGAAGGGTCAGCAGCCCCGGATCACCCGGGCCCGCGCCGACCAGGTAGACTCTGCCGGCCATTACCCTACCTCCCCAAGCAGGTCCGCCGCGCCGCGGGACAGCAGCTCCCCGGCGACCGACTCGCCCAAGGCGATCGGGTCGCGGGGATCCCCGCTGGCCCGAGTCCGAAGCACGGTGGCCCCGTCGTGGCTCGCCGCTAGGCCATCCATCCTCAGCTTGCCATCCTCCAGGTAGCAGAGGCACGCCAACGGCAACTGGCATCCCCCGCCCATCGTTCGAAGGAAGGCCCTCTCGGCCTCGGTGGCGAGCCTGCTAGGAGGGTGGTCTAGCGAGGCCAGCAGGTGGATCACATCCCAGTCCTCCGACCGCACCTGGAGCGCCAACGCCCCCTGTCCAGGCGCAGGCAAACAGAGCGTGGTAGGCAGGTACTCGACGATCCTATCCTGGTAGCCCAACCGCTTCAGGCCAGCCGCGGCCAGCACCACCGCATCCAGATCCTCCCCCTCGGCCTTCCGCAGCCGTGTGTCCACGTTGCCCCGTAGGGGAACGATCTCGAAGTCCGGTCGGTAGGCGAGAAGCTGGGCGCGGCGTCGAGAGCTGCTGGTTCCCACGCGAGCCTTCACGGGGAGGGCGGAGAGGGATAGCCCGTGTCGGGACACGCACACGTCGCGCGGATCCTCTCTCTCGGGCACGGCGGCCACCACGAGCCCCTCCTCCATCGTGGAGGGAAGGTCCTTCATACTGTGGACAGCCAGGTCGATCTCCCCGGCGAGCAGGGCGCGCTCGATCTCCCTCACGAAGAGGCCCCGGCCCCCGATCTGCCAGAGAGGGGCACCGGTCTTCACGTCTCCCTCCGTCCGGATCGTCTCTATGCGCAGCCGCAGATCGGGCATGTCGGCCCTTAGCCTGTCGACTATCCATTGGGCCTGCCGCATGGCCAGGGCACTGCCCCGCGAACCAACCACCAGCTCGCGCATCACGTTCCCTGTCAACCTACTCCAAGTCGAAGAGCTGCTTCAACGCGTCCACGTACATCCCGCAGCCATCGCCGGCCTGCGACTTCAAGCGAACTATTGGTGTGTGCAGCACTTTGTTCACGATCCCCTGGGTCAGAGCCTCCAGGGTGTTCCGATCCCTCTCGCTGAGGCTCAGCTTCCCGGCGTATCTCGCGACCTCTCCCCGCCGGATCTCCTCCAGTCGATCGCGCAGCGCCACGATGGTCGGAATCACCTCCTGGCAGCGCAGCCAGGCGCCGAAGCTCTCGGTCTCCTCGTCGACGATCCCCTGGACCTTCGGCACCTCCCTCTCTCTATCGCGGAGATTGGCATCGACCACCGACCGAAGGTCGTCGATGTCGTACAGGTGCACGTTCTCCAGCCCTCGAACGGCGGGGTCGACGTCACGGGGCACGGCGATATCGATGAAGCACAGGGGGCGTCCGCCCCTCTCCCGCGCGATGGCACCCACCATGGCCGGATCGAAGATGGGCCGGGGTGAACCGGTGGAGGTGATCACTATGTCCGACCGCAGGAGAGCATCCCCCATGGCTTCCCAATTCACGGCCGTCCACCCGAACTGCGCTGCTAATCGGGCAGCCCGCTCCCAGGTCCTGTTGACCACCAGGACGCTCCGAACACCGTTGTCCACCAGGTTCTTGGCGGTCAACTCGCCCATCTCCCCTGCCCCCACCACCAGCACCGTCCTCGAGGAGATCTCTCCGAAGATCTGCTTGGCCAGCTCCACAGCGGCGTGGCTGACCGATACGGCGTTGCGCGAGATTGCGGTCTCTGTCCGAGCACGCTTCCCCGCAGCGAGGGCCCTTTGAAACAGGACGCTCAGCAGCGAGCCCGACGCGCCCCGTCCGGCCGCGAATTCGTAGGCATCCCTGACCTGGCCGAGGATCTGCGGCTCCCCCAGGATCATGGAGTCGATGCCCGCGGCGACGCCGAACAGATGCCTGGCGACATCCTCGTTGTGCAGATCGTACAGATACGGCGCCAGCTCGGACTCGTCCATGTGGGGGCAGAGAGTGGAGTGGAGGAAGGCGCGCAGCCCCATCGCCGCCCCCTTTTGCCGAAGCGGAACCGCGTACACCTCCGTGCGGTTGCAGGTGGAGAGGACCACCCGCTCCCCGGCGATCTCCCCCAGCCGGTCCAAAAGCTCGGCAACTCTTTCGTGGTTGAGGGCGAAACGCTCTCGGATCTCCACGGGGGCGGTCTTGTGGTTCAGTCCAACGGCCACGACGGTGCAGATCTCGCCCTCTCGCACCCGCCGCAGGATCTCCTCGATCCGGGCGAGGGCCGCCTGCTCACCTCGGGTCCTGAAGAGGTCGAAGGCGCTGGACCCGACCACCTCGGACCAGAACGCTTCCCGCTGGGCAGGCATCGGGAGCTCCTGGCGGACCCTGGCGCGGAGGGTGCCCAGCAGCCGCAGGAACGGGCCGTATTCGGGCACCAGCGTCTCCTCCAGCTTCTGGCGCATCCGCTTGGCAAGGGCGGGGCTCATCCCGCCAGTGGAGATGGCCACCGTCAACTCGTCCCGGCGGATCACCGACGGGACTATGAAGCTGCATAGCTGCGGAAAGTCCACGACGTTCAGAAGGAGGTGTCGACTCTGGGCCTCATCCGCGACCGCGCGGTTGACCTCGGGCTCCGAGGTGGCGGCGACGGCGAGGGTCGCCCCCTCCAGGTCGCCCGCTCGGTACTCGCGCCGTTCGATCTCGACCCGTCCCTGGGCCGACAACTCCTCCAGGGAGCCGTGCAACTCGGGAGCAACCACCCGCACCCGAGCTCCGGCGGCAAGCAGCCCCTCCACCTTCCGCAGCGCCACCTCGCCGCCACCGATCACTACGACCAATCTGTTCCTCAGATCCGCGAACACAGGGAAGTAGTTGGGATGAGGGTTCCCCGCTTGCACCGTCATCTTTGACTGCCGCCTTCCCACCCGACAGGGGGTAGTGGGATGCACGAGGTCAGGGATGCCGCGTTGTGCCGTGTGGTCTTGACCGCCTGGTATTGTCGGACCTGTGTGTCTGCCCTGGGCGCGCGCAGCGCGACGCGAGCGAGCACGGGAGGCGAGCGAGCGCAGCCTCACGGGCACGGCCTCTACCAGTGCGGACCCAATGGCAAGGAGCTCGGGTTGCCCCAACCAGGCAGCCGCTGCTCCTACGCCGTGCGCGCCGCTTCCGCCGACTGAGCCTTTCCGTTGGAGGGCGCGGCCGCTCCGTCGAGCACCCGTCGCAGGAACTCCCCGGTGAAGGAGTTCGGGTTCTTCGCCACTTCTTCCGGAGTTCCGGTGGCGACCACCCAGCCTCCCGAGTCACCCCCCTCCGGACCGAGGTCCACGATCCAGTCGGCGACCTTGATCACGTCCAGGTTGTGCTCGATCACCACCACGGTATTGCCGCCGTCCACCAGCCGGTTCAGGACGTCCAGCAGCCGGCCGACGTCCGCGAAGTGCAGTCCGGTGGTAGGCTCGTCCAGAATATACAGGGTTCGCCCCGTAGCCCTCTTGGAGAGTTCGGAGGCTAGCTTCACCCGCTGAGCCTCGCCGCCAGACAGGGTCGTGGCGGGCTGCCCCAGCCTGATGTAGCCCAGCCCCACGTCGTTCAGGGTGGAGAGCTTGTTCCTGATCGCGGGGATGTTCTCGAAGAAGGAGAGGGCCTCCTCCACCGTCATCTCCAGCACGTCGGAGATGGTCTTGCCCTTGTAGCGAATCTCCAGGGCCTCCCGATTGTACCGCTTGCCCTTGCAGACCTCGCACGGGACGTAGACGTCCGGCAGGAAGTGCATCTCGATCTGTATGATCCCCTCGCCACGGCACGCCTCACACCGGCCACCCTTCACGTTGAAGGAGAATCGACCTGGCAGGTAACCCCGCATCCGGGCATCCGGCAAGGAAGCGAACAACTCTCTAATGGGGGTGAAGGCGCCGGTGTAGGTGGCAGGGTTGGACCTGGGCGTTCGGCCGATAGGCGACTGGTCGATGTCGATCACCTTGTCCAGGTACTCGAGCCCCTCGATCCGGTCGTGGTCTCCCGCCCGCTCCTTGGCCTTGTAGAGCAGTTGGGCCAGCCGCCGGAAGAGGATGTCGCTCACCAAGCTGCTTTTCCCCGAGCCGGACACGCCGGTCACCGCGACGAAGCGCCCAAGAGGGATCTCCACGTCCACGTTCTTGAGGTTGTTCTCGCGGGCGCCCACAATCTTCAGCGTCTTTCCGCTGCCGTTCCGGCGCGTCGACGGCACGGGGATCGACATCTCGCCGCTGAGGAACTTTCCGGTGATCGACTCTGGGCAGGCGATAATGTCCTCGACACTGCCCGCTGCCACCAGTCTCCCACCGTGCTCTCCGGCTCCGGGGCCGATGTCCACCACGTAATCCGCGCTCCGGATGGTGTCCTCATCGTGCTCGACGACGATCAGGGTGTTCCCGAGGTCCCGAAGCCGTGTGAGGGTCTGGATCAACCGGTTGTTGTCCCTCTGATGGAGTCCGATGCTCGGCTCGTCCAGGATGTAGAGCACCCCCACGAGGCCGGAGCCGATCTGGGTGGCCAGCCGGATGCGCTGTGCCTCGCCGCCAGAGAGGGTTGCCGCCGTCCGGTCCAGGGTCAGGTAGTCCAGCCCCACGTCCACCAGGAAGCCCAGCCTGGCCTTGATCTCCTTCAGGACCTGCCTGGCAATCAGCAGGTCCCGCTCACTCAGAGGCCGGTCCTCGTCCGGGAAGGTGGCCGGCGCGAATGCCGGGCCGCGGAAAGCGCCCGGCTCCCCCTCCAGGAAGCGGAAGAACTCCAGGGCCCTCCACACCGATAGCCTGGTCACGTCCACGATGGATCGGCCGGCCACGGTCACCGCAAGCACCTCGGGCTTCAATCGGTTACCATTGCAGGCGGGGCAGGGCTTGCTGGACATGTATCGCTCGATCTCCGACCGGATGTAGTCGGAGTCGGTCTCCCTGTAGCGGCGCTCCAGGTTTCGGATCACCCCCTCGAAGGCCACGGAGTACTCGTGGCTGCGCCCATCCCGGTGCCGGTGCCTCACCCGGATCCTCTCGCCCCCGGTTCCGTACAGCAGCACATTCAGTTGCCCTGGTGTCAGTTCCCGCACGGGTACCTTGGTGGAGAAGCCGTAGTGGTTCGCCACTGCCCCCGCGATGGTGGTGTAGTAGCTCTCGTGGGTACCGGCCCGACTCCAGGGTTGGATCGCCCCCTCGGCAATCGAGAGGTCTTTGTTGGGGATCACCAGGTCCGGGTCCACCTCCAGTTTCGAACCCAGCCCTGTGCACTCGGGACAGGCCCCATGCGGGCTATTGAAGGAGAAGCTCCTCGGGGCGATCTCCCCGAAGCTGAAGCCGCACTCCACGCAGGCGAAGTGCTCCGAAAAGACGATCTCCTCGCCCTCAGACAGGGCTACCTTCGCCGTGCCGGCGCCCAGCTTCAACGCGGTCTCCAGGGAGTCGGCCAGCCTGCTTGCGGCGGCCTCAACCTCCTCCACCTCCTCACGGCCGGGCACGACCAACCGGTCCACCACCACCTCGATGGTGTGCTTCCGGCTCTTGTCCAGCTTGATCTCCTCGCTGAGGTCCCGCACCTGGCCGTCGATCCTCGCACGGACGAATCCAGCCTTCCGGGCGTCCTCCAGGATACCGTGGTGCTCGCCCTTCCGGTCCTTGATCACCGGCCCCAAGATCATGATCCTGCTGCCCGCCGGCAGCGCAAGCACCGCGTCCGCCATCTGCTCCACCGTCTGCTGGGCGATCAACCGGCCGCACTTGGGGCAGTGAGGCTTGCCGACACGGGCGAACAGCAGCCTGAGGTAGTCGTAGATCTCGGTGACGGTGCCCACGGTAGATCGGGGGTTGTGGCTGGTGGCCTTCTGGTCTATGGAGATGGCCGGCGACAGGCCGCCGATGTAGTCCACGTCCGGCTTGTCCATCTGGCCGAGGAACTGCCGCGCGTAGGCGCTGAGCGACTCCACGTAGCGCCGCTGCCCCTCGGCATAGATGGTGTCGAATGCAAGGGACGACTTTCCGGATCCGGATAGTCCAGTGACCACCACCAACTTGCCCCGGGGAATCTTCAGCGAGATGTTCTTGAGGTTGTGCTCACGTGCACCGCGGATCTCTATGTAATCCTGGCCCAATTGCCTACCTGATAATCGATTATGTGGGGCAGGTTTGTGCCCTGCCGCCCGCCGGGTGTCGAGCCCCGACGAGCTACCTGTTGTAGCACATCAGTAGGGGCAGACCCGTTTGCCTGCCCTGGTGCACCAATGGGGCACACCGCCGAAAGGATAGCAGGACACACACGCTGGTGCGCCCCCACAAGGTTGCGGCTAAGCGATCTCTCTGCGCAGTTCGACGATCTGGTCCCGCAGAAGGGCAGCCTTCTCGAACTCCAGGTTCTTAGCCGCCTGCTTCATCTGAGACTCCAGATCCCTTATCAGCCGCAGGATCTCGTCCTTCGGCAGCGGGGCACCCGCATCGTAAGAGGCCACGGTCTCAGCCACCGACTTGAGCCTGCCGGAGATGTCCTTGATCGCCTTGCGGATCCCGACCGGGGTGATCCCGTGCTGCTCGTTGTACTCCATCTGAATCCGCCGCCGCCGATACGTCTCGTCGATCGCTCGCTTCATCGAGTCTGTGACGGTGTCGGCGTACATGATCACGTGGCCGTCCACGTGGCGGGCTGCCCGCCCCATGGTCTGGATCAGGGAACCCTCGGACCGCAGGTAGCCTTCCTTGTCGGCATCCAGGATAGCGACAAGCGAGACCTCGGGCAGGTCCAGCCCCTCCCGCAGCAGGTTGATGCCCACCACCACGTCGTACACCCCGAGCCTCAGGTCCCGAAGGATCTCTATTCGCTCCAGGGTCTCGACCTCCGAGTGGAGGTAGTGAACCTTGATCCCCATCTCCCGTAGGTAGTCCGCCAGATCCTCGGCCATCCGCTTGGTGAGGGTGGTGACGAGTGCTCGCTCGCCTCGTGCCACCCGGATCCGGATCTGCTCCAGCAGATCGTCGATCTGGCCCTTTGTGGGCTTCACCTCCACGCTGGGGTCTATCAGCCCGGTGGGCCGGATCAACTGCTCCACCACCTGCTGGCTGTGCTCCCTCTCGTAAGGTCCCGGCGTGGCGGACACGTAGACAACCTGGTTGATGTGCCTCTCGAACTCCGGAAACTTCAGCGGCCGGTTGTCCAGTGCCGAGGGAAGCCGGAATCCGTAGTCCACCAGCGTCTTCTTCCTGGAGTAGTCGCCGGCATACATGCCCCTCACCTGGGGGATGGATAGGTGCGACTCGTCGATCATCATCAGGAAGTCGTCGGGGAAGTAGTCCAGCAGAGTCCAGGGCATGCTGCCCGCTGCCCGACGCGAGAGGTGGCGGGAGTAGTTCTCCACGCCGTTGCAGAAGCCCGCCTCCCGCAACATCTCCAGGTCGTAACGGGTACGCTGCTCCAGCCGCTGCGCCTCCACGAGCTTCCCTTCGTCCCTCAGCTCGCGGAGCCGCTGGGTCAGCTCCTCTTCGATGTCCTTGATAGCCTCTTCCAGCCTCTCCTGGCTCGTCACGAAGTGCTTTGCAGGGTAGACGTCCACCTGGGTCTTCTCCACAAGCACCTCGCCGGTGAGCGGATCGATCTCGGCGATCCGCTCCACCTCGTCGCCCCAGAACTCCACCCGTATGGCTATGTCCTCCCCGGGCGGATGGATCTCCAGGGTGTCACCCCGAACCCGAAACTTGCCCCGTCCGAAGTTGTAGTCGTTCCGCTCGTAGTGGATGTCCGTCAGGAAGCGGAGCACCTTGTCCCGCCGGCGCTGCTCGCCCCGCTTCAGGGTGAGGACCACCTTGCCGTACTCCTCGGGCGAGCCGAGGCCGTAGATGCAGGAGACCGAGGCGACGATCACCACGTCCCGACGCTCGAAGAGGGCCTTGGTCGCGGAGTGGCGCAGCCGGTCGATCTCCTCGTTGAGCGAAGAGTCCTTCTCGATGTACAGGTCGGACTTGGGGACGTACGCCTCGGGCTGGTAGTAGTCGTAGTAGCTGACGAAGTACTCCACCGCGTTGTCGGGGAAGAACTCCTTGAACTCGGAGCACAGTTGGGCGGCGAGGGTCTTGTTGGGAGCCAAGACGAGGGTCGGCCGCTGCACCCTCGCGATGACGTTGGCCATCGTGAAGGTCTTCCCCGACCCTGTGACCCCAAGCAGGGTCTGGTGCTTCATTCCCGCGTTCAGCCCCTCGACCAGGCGTTCTATAGCCTGGGGCTGGTCACCCGTGGGGACGAAATCGGAGGCGATGCGGAACTCGGGCATTGGTAGCCCTCTCCTAGTCGATGGCCTACGTGGCTGTTGCGCGGCTGCGAGCCGCCCTAGACGATCTGCTAATTATACCAGGGGAGCGGGAGGAGGGTCGAGGGTAATGGAGAGTGATGGTTCCAACCGCAATCGAGGTGGAGCACTTGGCATTCTCGCTGAAGCCAGACGCAACGGCGGATTGGCGGCAAACCAACGGGCGAACCCGCGTTCACCTGGCAGTTGGGAATCACCCCTTGCGGTAGCCTCCTACCACGGCGTAACCTCTGCATGTCGACAGGCAAGTTGCGCTGCGGGAGGAAGCTTCCGAGGAGAACGATGGCCAGCATCACGCCAGCCGAGACCGCCATAAGGGAGACGATTGCCAGGGACGGGCCCATCACCTTCCGTCGCTTCATGGAGATGGCGCTCTACACCGCCCCCGGCGCCTACTACAGCTCCGAGGTCGAGAAGATCGGGCCCGGCGGCGACTACTTCACCAGCCCGGAGGTCCACCCCGCCTTCGCCGCACTGCTGGCCCGCCAACTGGAGCAGTTGTGGATCGCGATGGGCCGCATCGAGCACTTCACCGTGGTGGAGATGGGGGCGGGTAGGGGTTCCCTCGCCAGGGACATCCTGACCTACACGGCCCGCTGGGCCCCCTCCTTCCACCAGGCGATCGCCTACCGGATAGTCGAACGGAGCGGAACGCTCACCAGGCTTACGCGAGAGACCCTGGCCGCGGTGGGGGAGGCCGCAGGCAAGGTGACCTGGCACCAGGGCACCATCCAGGACATGGCCGAGCGCTCGGTGGAGGGCTGCTTCCTCTCCAACGAGCTGCCGGACGCCTTCCCCGTCCACCGGATTGCCGTGGTTGGAGGTGAGCTGAAGGAGATCTACGTGACGGTGGCAGACGGCCGGCTGGCCGACGTCGTCGGAGATCTCTCGGACCCTCGCATCGCCGCATACTTCGACAGCCTCGGCCTCAGCCCGCCAGAGGGATGCCGGGCCGAGGTCAACCTTGAGGCGCTGGAGTGGATGGCCCAGGTCGCACGCACCCTGAGGCGCGGAGCGGTCCTCACCCTCGACTACGGCCACCCCGCACAGGAACTCTACTCCGAACGGCACTGCCAAGGCACCCTGCTCTGCTTCTACCGTCACACCCTCAACAGCGACCCCTTTGCCCGGATCGGGCAGCAGGACATCACCGCCCACGTGGACTTCACGTCTCTTGCCCGCGAGGGGGGTCGACACGGGCTGAACTCCCTCGGCCTCACAACCCAGCGATCCGCTCTGTATGCCTTGGGAATGGGAGACTACCTCGCCGCACTGGAGCGGATGGGGCTCCCTCGGCGGGAGTACGAGGCAAACTGGGTGGCGATGGAGGAGCTGATGCGACCCGACGGGTTGGGAAGGGCGAAGCTGCTGATCCAGCAGAAGGGACTGGAGGGCTTCGACCCTGCGGCACTGCGGCCCGAGGGTCTGCGCCGCGGAGAGTTGGGGAGAGACCTCTCTCGGGAAGCCATCCCCCTCCTTACCGCGTCCCACATGCCGCTGACGTCGCTGTCGCCTGCGGAGCCGATGGTGGACGAGGAGGGCATGTGGAGGGAACTGGTGGGCGAGGAGGACGAGGTGTAGGCAGGCTCATCGGGATGCCTTCCTCCGCGCCAGTGAGACTCTCCAGGCCCCCCCGTCGAGTGCCGCCGCGCATGCTTCCAGTGTCGATGGCTTGACATCGGTTTCGCTGGCTTCGATCCGTGCAACCACCGACTGCAAAGTCCGCAGGCCCAAAGGCCACCACGCTTGCTCTCGGCACCGGTAGCCATAGCCCCTCTCTCCGCCTTTCGTTTGCTGAGAGATGACTAATTTATCATAGCAATAGCGCTATTCTCAGTTAGGAGGACGGGTGGGCCCTCACCTGTGCTATAATCCTCGTCGTATGCGTGATACTACTGCTCGCGCTGCGAGTCGACAACAAGATCGAGGGTGGTTCGATGGGCCGCCCCGTTGGGAAGTGCGATGTTTCCATCCGTTGATCGTCTGATACTCTGGCTCCCAGCCTTCGTCGTCGCGATCGCGGTACATGAGGCCAGTCATGCCCTCGCTGCGAGCCTTCTAGGAGACTCCACACCCAGGCGCCAGGGCCGGCTCACCCTCAACCCGTTGCGTCACCTGGACCCATTGGGCACTATTACCTTGATCTATGCAGGGTTCGGATGGGGAAAACCCGTCTTCGTCGACCCTGGTCAGTTTCGCATCCATCCAATCACGGGAAACGCGATAGTGGCCGTCGCTGGTCCGCTCTCGAACGTCGTTCTGGCGATCGTGTTTGGCCTGCCAGACAGATTCCACCTGGAGCCAACCCAGTCAGCGCTTCTGTCAGCTCCCATGATCGGATCAATCAACTTGCTCGCCTTGACAGTAGCTCTCGTCAAGACCACGGCAGCGGTAAACCTGCTGCTCGCGGTCTTCAACCTGATACCATTACCCCCGCTGGATGGGTTCTCTGTCTTGATGGGCGTGTTGCCGCGATCGCACGCCATAGCCATTGCCCCGCTGGCAAAGTACGGTCCTCCCGCGCTTCTCATGCTCTTCGCCCTGTCCTACTTTGGCATTATGGATGTGTTTGGGCGCGTCATCATGCCCCCGTTCAATGCGCTGTACCCCATAGTCATCGGTGGGTGACAGTGGGGGCCCTCTACCGGATACGGCAGGGGTTGGCCAGCCTGAGGGCATCCATGCGATCCGAGGATTGGGCTTTGGCAGCCCAGCATCTCTCCGAGGCCGAGTGGGAGCTGTTTCGTCGCATGCAGCCGGCGGACCAGCGCCACAGCGTCCAGGTGCTTCGTACACTGCTGGAAGCGGGAGTGGCCGACGAGGACCTCCTCAAGGCTGCCCTCCTCCACGACGTCGGCAAGTCCCGGTGCCGGATCGGCGTAGTCCACCGCACGGTGGCGGTACTGCTACAGGTGCTCTTCGGGGAGTTGCCTCCCTTCGCCTATCAGAGGCGCGGAGCCTGGTGGATGCCCTTCCACGTACTGGCGAACCACCCACGCATCGGGGCCGCCATGCTGTCCCAGGCGGGCTCCCCGGAGCGTGTGTGGCGACTCGTGGAGCTGCACCAACAGGACCCACGATTTGCGGGAACAGGGCCAGACTCCAGATGGCTCACGGAGGCGTTGATCGTCCTGCGCGGGGCAGACAACGAGAACTGAGGTGTTGACGCGATGAAGCAGGTCACCATCGTCGGCTTGGGCATGATCGGCGCCTCCATGGGGCTAGCACTCAGGCAACTCAAGTCCCCGCCCCGCGTGGTAGGCAACGACGAGCGGTACGACGCGGCCGTGCAGGCCGAAAAGCTCAAGGCAGTGGACAGAGTGGAGCACGACCCGCTCGACGCCGTCGCAGGCTCCGACCTCGTGATCGTGGCAACCCCCGTCGGGACCATCCCAGCGGTGCTCGAGACGATCGCGGGATCCCTGAGCGACGGCTGCATAGTGACGGACACCGGCAGCACCAAGCGAGAGATCCTGCGCCGAGCAGGCGAGATCCTCCCACCTGGTGTGGCCTTCGTCGGCGGCCACCCGATGACCGGCAAGGCCACCGCCGGGGTGGACCAGCCCGACGCGGCCATCTTCAGAGGGGCGGTCTACTGCCTTACCCCCTCCACCGGAACCCCCGGTCCGGCTGTCGCCGCCGTCGTGGAGTTGATTCGGCAGATCGGCTCCGTGCCCTACTTCCTCGATCCGGCGGAGCACGACGGGTTGGTGGCCGGGATCAGCCACCTTCCCTACCTGCTGTCGGTCGCCCTCATGGAGACCCTGGCCTCTCAGCCCAGTTGGCGGGAGATGTCCGCGCTGGCCGCGGGCGGCTTCGAAACCGTCACCCGCCTGTCCGGGCAGAACCCCAGGATGTACGGCGACATCCTCGTGAGCAACACCGACAATGTGGTGCGACACCTGGACCGCCTCTTGGCGAGTCTAGGCGCACTCAGGCAGCGATTGCTCGACGGCGACGCGGCGGAGCTGTTGAGGGAGTTGGAGAAGGTCCAGCGACAGCGGGTCGGCTGGGAGGAGCAGCGGAGGCGCGAGGCTGCCGAAAGGCGATGACGTCGCGGGGGTGGGCGTAGGCCCACCCCCACGAACCGACCGCACGGCGCCGATTCTTACTGGATCTCGACGGTCGCGCCTGCTTCCTTCAGCTTGGCAGCGGCCTTCTCGGCCTCGTCCTTGGGCACGCCCTCCTTGACCGGCTTCGGAGCGCCCTCCACCAGGTCCTTGGCCTCCTTCAGGCCGAGACCGGTCAGCTCGCGGACGACCTTGATCACGTTGATCTTGTTCGCCCCGAACTCCTTCAGGATGACGTTGAACTCGGTCTTCTCCTCGGCCGGAGCCGCTGCGGCTGGCGCACCTGCCCCTGCCGGCGCTGCTGCGGCGGCAGCCACGGGTGCCGCAGCCACGACACCAAACCGATCCTGCAGGGCCTTGACCAGCTCGGACAGCTCGAGAACGGTCATCTTCTCGATCGCCCCAATGATCTCTTCAGTGCTCATTCTATCCCTTCCTTGATCTTCTTACGTCAACCCTCTCCTACCGCGGAGAGGGGCGGAGTGAGTGTCGGTCTCCTGCCAGCTAGCTGGCAGCGCCCTGCTGCTCCAACTGCTGCCGCCGAGCCTCCAGAGTGCCGACCAGGCCACCAAGCAGACCGCTCAGGACGCCAACCACACCCACGATGGGCGCCTGGAACCCGGCAACCATCTGGGAAAGCAGCACGGGCCTCGGCGGCAGATTGCCGAGATCGCCGACCTGCACCGGATCTAGGGCACGTCGACCGAGCAGCGCACCCTTGATCTTGAACACCTTGGAGCCGCGCTCGTAGTCGGACAGGACCTTGGCCGCAACGGCCTCATCTCCCGTTACGAAGGCGACCGCGGTAGGACCCACCAGCGCCCCCTTCAGTTCCGGCTTCCCCGACTTGTCGGCCGCGAAGCCCATCAGGGTGTTCTTCGTGACGTGGTACTCCACACCGTGATCCCGCAGCTTGCGCCGCAGAGCGGCCATCTCGGCCACGGTCAGGCCGCGGTAGTCGGTCACCACCAGCAGATTGCTCTTCGACAGAAGCTCGGCGAACTCGTCTACCTCCCGCATCTTCTGCCGTCTGGCTTCGTTGATTCTTCCCTCTCTCTGGGGCAACTCTTCACCTCCTTTCCTAGATGATCGGATCGCGTTTCCTCGGGCCGGCAGGGCGTGACGCGAGCGAGCGCAGCGGCACGCGGCCCCTGCGTTAGGTGGCATCTCGGCCACATCTCCTTGGGTCGACAGTGCGCGATCCTCTGCCCAACACCACAAGGCAGTGTCGTCTCCGGGCGCCATGCACGAGCCCCGCTCAACGCATCCCGGCACGTCCACAGGACAACAAAGAGGGTCTTTGGCTGCCTCAGCCAAAGACCCTCGAACTCCCATTCCCACCCCTGGCCCCATAGGGACAGGTCCGAAACCCGCCACTACGGACCGATCAGGTACGGGAAGCATCGTCAAATCTTCGCCTCGGCAGGCCAGCGAGATTAAGTGCTCAAGGCACGCCTGCTGTCTACAGCTCTATTCGATTGGAAAGGCCTACCCTACGACGCAGCCAGCGACAGGGTGGCCTGCAGGTCCAGCCTAACGCTGGGGCTCATGCTGCTGGCCATGGCGATGGAGCGGATGTACTGGCCCTTGGCACCGCTCGGCTTCGCCCTGACGACCGCGTCGACCAGGGAACTCAGGTTGGCAACCAACTGATCGTCGGTGAAGCTGAGCTTCCCGATGGGAACGTGGATGACAGCGGTCTTGTCCACTCGGAACTCGACCCGACCGGCCTTGACCTCCTTGATCACCTTGCCGATGTCGAAGGAGATGGTACCAGCCTTGGGGTTCGGCATCAACCCTCGCCGCCCCAGGATCTTTCCGAGCTTTCCGACCATGCCCATCATATCTGGAGTGGCAACGGCCACGTCGAACTCCAGCCAGCCGCCCTCGATCTTCTGCACCAAGTCCTGTGCGCCCACGTAATCGGCGCCGGCCTCCTCGGCCTCCTTGGCCTTCTCGCCCTGCGCAAAAGCCAGGACGCGCACCGGCTTACCGGTGCCTGCGGGCAGCACTGCGAGGCCTCGAACCATCTGGTCAGCGTGTCGGGGGTCGACACCGGTGCGAAGGTGAACCTCCACAGTCGGGTCGAACTTGGTGTAGGAGATCTCGCGGAGAACCTTGATGGCTTCTTGCGGGGTATAGTACTTGTCGGAGTCCACCTTCTTGGCGGCCTCGATGTACCTCTTGCCGTGACTGGGCATCATTACCTCCTCGTGGTGCCGGCGGGCCCTCAGGCCCTCCCACAGACTAGAGCGCGGCTAACCGATGCTGACACCCATGCTTCGGGCGGTGCCCTCCACCATCCGCATGGCGCCCTCAACGTCTACCGCGTTCAGATCCTTCATCTTCAGCTCGGCGATCTCCCGAACCTTCTCCCTGGACAGCGTTCCGACCTTGGTCTTGTGCGGAGCGCCGGAGGCCTTCTCGACGCCGATCGCCTTCTTGATCAGGTCGACCGTCGGGGGGGTCTTGGTAACGAATGTGAACGATCGATCCTCGAAGATAGTGATCTCAGCGGGGATCACCAATCCGGCCTGCCCGGCGGTTCGCTCGTTGTACTCCTTGCAGAACGCCATGATGTTCACGCCGTGCTGACCCAGAGCAGGGCCGACGGGGGGCGCAGGAGTCGCCTTGCCGGCAGGGATCTGCAACTTTACAATGGCCTTGACCTTCTTCGCCATGAAGCTCTCCTTACACTCGCAAACAGGCGACGACCGCAGCCGTCGCCGCCCGTCTCGTCACCGTGAGTCTCGGCCCGAATGGCCGGGCCAAGCAGCAACAGATCGCCCCGGCAACCCCGGCCGGAGCCAGCTTACACTCGGGTCACCTGGAGGAAATCCAGCTCCACCGGCGTCTCCCGACCGAAGAAAGACACCAGCACCCGAACCTTGCCCTTCTCCAGGTTGATGTCGTCCACCACGCCGATGAAGTCCGTGAAGGGGCCGTCCACCACCTTCACACGCTCGCCCCTGGAGAAGCTGACCTTGACCTTGGGGGCCTCACGCCGCATCGCCTTCAGGATCTGCTTCACTTCCTGATCCAGGAGCGGCGTAGGCTTGCTGCCCGAACCCACGAAACCGGTGACGCCGGGCGTGTTTCGGACGACGTGCCAGGAGTGATCCGTAAGCAGCATCTGCACCAGCACGTAGCCGGGGAAGACCTTCTTCTGGACGGTCCGGCGCTGACCGTCCCGAATCTCGATCTCGTCCTCGGTGGGGATGACCACCTGGAAGATCTGATCCTGGGCACCCATGGACTCGATCCGGTGCTCGAGGTTCGTCTTTACCTTGTTCTCGTAGCCCGAGTAGGTGTGAATGACGTACCACTTGGCATCGGGGTGCGCCGCTTCGACTTCCTGCTCCTGGACTTCCTGCTCTACGACCTGGCCCTGTGCTTCTTCTTCCATCAACTTGCTCAAGCTGTCTGCGCCCTCTAGCGCAGGATTATCCTAAACATCTCGCTAAAGGTGAAGTCGACCAATCCCAGGAATACGCCGACGGCAGCAGACACCCCAATGACGATCATCGTCAGGTTCACGGCCTCCTGCCGGGTGGGCCACACCACCTTCCGCAACTCCGACCGGATCTCGCGGAGAAACTCCCGCGCCCGCTCGGCCTGCCCCCTGCCCTTCTTTTCCTTCTCTTTGACGGGCATCGCTCTCCTACTTCGCCTCGACTTGGATTAGCACCGACCCACTCTAACGCGCTCTGGCAGGCCCGGCCGGAGTCGAACCGACAACCTGCGGTTTTGGAGACCGCTGCTCTGCCTAATTGAGCTACAGGCCTACGGGCGCACAACACCCTCTAAGGTGCCGCCACACCCGCACAGATGTTACCAGCCGACCCGAGGGGTGTCAAGGAGCCGACGCGGGGGACACGGAGACGCGGGGACTCCACCTCTCCGCGTCCCCGCGTCTCCCCTTCTCCGCGTCGAGCTACTTCGTCTCCCGGTGCTCGGTGTGTGTCCGGCAGCGCGGGCAGTACTTCTTCAGCACCAGCCGGTCGGGATCGTTCTTCCGGTTCTTCTCGGTGTGGTAGGTCCGCTCCCGGCACTCGGTGCACGACAGGGTGATTAGTATTCTGTCTGCTTTCTTAGCCATTACTGGGTTATCCTAATCCAAAACCTTGGTGACGGCTCCGGCACCCACCGTGCGACCACCCTCGCGGATTGCGAACCGCAACCCCTCTTCCAGCGCGATCGGCTGGATCAGCTCGATCTCCATCTGCACGTT
>JBLNDL010000079.1:0-9386 GCA_050261575.1 Sphingomonadaceae bacterium
ACGGCCACTCCGACCCCGACGGCCACTCCGACCGAGACACCTCTGCCTGCCACGGAGACGCCGACCGCGACCCCCACCGCCACGGAGACCCCGACCGCCACACCCACAGCCACCCAGGACACCAAGGTGAACCTGGCCCTCAACAGGCCGGTCGCAGTCTCCTCCTACCTCGATTGGGCTCATGCCGGCGCAAGGGCGGTGGACGGCTCATCCGCCACCTACTGGCAGACCAAGCCCGTGACCGGCCCGGGCGGCCCCACCACCGAGTCGATCAGGGTCGACCTCGGGAGCAACAGAACGATCGGGGAGGTCGTGCTGGAGTGGGACGCCAACTACGCCACCAGCTACACGATCCAGGTATCCACCAACAACTTCGACTGGACCACCCTCTTCACCACCACCACCGGGGACGGCGGGATCGACACCATACCCTTCACGCCGACGGTAGCCCGCTGGGTGAGGATGGAATCCACCGCGTGGAGCGATAGCAGCCTCCGCAACTGGCTGCGCGAGTTCCGTGTCATGTCCGGCGGCTGAGAGCCCGCGCCAGAAGCACCTGATGTGATGAGGTAGCGGAGGGAGGCAAACACGATGAAACAGAGATGGTACTGGCCCCTGGTTGGAGCCCTCATACTCGCGGTCGGCGTCGCGGTGACAATCGGCGGCTACGACGCAGGCCAGAAGGCGGCAGCCGCGCCGGACGCCTCGCAGAACTGGGCGCCCTCGGCTGCGATATCGACCGAGCCGATGGCCCCGCTGTCCGAAGCGCCCTGCACCGTCACGGGGAACACCCGCACCTGTCAGCTCTGGGCGCTCCCAGGCTCGCTCTCGGTGCTGGATGGCCTGTCGATCCCTGTGTGGGGTTTCGCCGGTAGCGCCTCCGGTCCCGCGGAGGTGCCTGGCCCGGTGATCCGGGCCACTGTGGGCGAAACGCTGGTGATCCAGCTGACCAATGGCATCCCCGGCCAGAATGTGTCGTTGGCCTTCCCCGGCCACGACATAGCACCTGATACCGAGGGCGTCGCCCCCGGGGGAACCAAGAGCTACACTCTCACCGTCCCGAAGACGGGGACCTTCCTGTACGAGGCCGGCCACACCGCTGGAGGTGCCCGGCAAGTCGCCATGGGCTTGGCGGGCCCCTTGATCGTCGAGAGTGGGACCCCGAGCGGGAGACAGGAGAGGATTCTAGTGCTCGGCGAGGTGGACCCCGCATTCAACGTCTCGCCGCTCACCTACTCGATGACCGCCTTTAGGCCGAAGTACTGGCTCATCAACGGCAAGGCTTGGCCCAAGACTGGACACATCGAAACCGCCGCTGGCGACACCGTGCTGGTTCGATACCTGAACGTTGGGGTCGAGCACTACTCCATCGGACTGCTCGGCATGGATCAGGAGATCGTGGCTGCCGACGGCGAAGCGCTGGCCGTTCCACAGAAGGGCGTCGTCGTGCCGATCTCGCCGGGCCAGACGGTGGAGGCGCTCGTGCGGATACCTGCATCCGCCGTGAGCGATACCCTCTATCCGTTGTACAACACCAGCCTGCACCAGCACAACAACAACCAGCGGCTGGCGGACAATCGCGCCGCTTTCGGTGGCATGCTGACCTTCCTTCGGGTTACCACCGGCGCGCAGCCGCCTGTGGACGTCGGCCCGGTCGCCAGCAACGTCACCGTCACCCCTGGCAGAACAAACGGTGCCGGCGGAGTAGTCCTGTCGGCGACCCTCACCGATGCAGACTCGACTGTGGATGCCTTCGAGTACTTCGTCGATACGCCGGGATCGGCCGGCACGGGAACCCTCGTGTCCGTGGGCTCGCCGGCGGCTTCTGTCACAGTCGACTTCGACCTCTCGGCGACCGTTCTCTCCGGTTGGTCCAGCGGAGATCACACCCTCTACCTTCGCGGCCGCGACACCTTGGGGAACTGGGGCTCATTGGGGTCGGTCGTCCTGACACTGGACAAGGCCGGCCCTGTGATCACCGGCACGAGCGTCAAGCCGGCATCGGCCAACAACAGCATGGACGTGGTGGTGTCCGCCACTGCGGACGACGGCAGCACCGGCAAAGGCAGTGTCGTGGTCGCGGAGTACCGCATCGCCAGCGGCACCTGGCAGCCCATGGCGATCAACCCGGCCAACTCGACCGTCGCCGGTCTCTCAGCGACCATTCCCGCCGCCTCCCTTCCGACCTCGGAGGGCGCTTACACGGTGGAGGTGCGGGCGCAGGACGACCTCGGAAACTGGAGCCTTGTCAGTGGATCGGCGGAGCTGCAGCTCGACAACACCGGGCCGGTTGCCTCTGAGGTGACACTCGATCCGTCCCAGATCGACTTCACCCAGCCTCCCACGGTCGGATCGGTCAGACTCACCGCGACGATCACCGACCAGCCTTCGGGGGGCGTCCACTCGTTGGTGGCCAACGCCGAGGCGTTCTTCGACAACGTGGGGGCCACGGGGACTGGCATTCAACTGTTCCCCTCTGATGGGCTGTTCGACGAGGCGACCGAGGATGTCTACTTCGACATCCCCTCGTCCGCGTTCGGCGTGCTCACACCTGGGACCCACCAGGTTCACGTGGTTGGAAAGGACACCGCGGGGAACGTGGGACCCGCCGGGCTGGCGACAATCACGGTGGCGACCACACTTCCCGTCGACGAGACCGGGCCGACCGTCAGCGACCTGGTTGCCAGCCCCAACCCGACCCTGGGAGCTCGGAGCATCACTCTGACCGCCGTCGCGACCGATACGCTATCGAACGTTGCATCGGCGGTGTGGTTCCGAGGAACCGATCCGACCAAGACGACGACCTACCCGATGTCCGCGTCGGACGGCTCCTTCAGTGCCAAGACCGAGGCACTCCAGGTCACCATCGACGTCTCGCGATGGGGCTTCCAGACCCATCAACTCTCGGTTCGCGCGAGGGACGCCAATGGGAATTGGGGCCCGATTACCACGATCGAGCTAGTAGTCAACAGGTAGTGTCCAATCGGACTCCGGGGAGGGGCACGGCGGGTAGTCTCGCCCCTCCCCATACCATCTCCCTCTCCGGGATTCCTGCACGGGGAGGTCTCGCAGGAGGCTTAATGGAACAGGTAACACCGTCTGCGGCCGGTACGCCGAGCGGGCTGGCGCACAACCTCAAGCTGCTCCTCCCGGCCGCGTTGCTTTTCGTGTGCCTGACGGGCATCCAAGTGTGGCGCTCTCAAGGCGATCCCCTTTCGAGGGTGCCGGCCGGCGGAGTGCCAGCCAGCAAAGAGATCGAGGAGCGTTACGGGGTGCAGATCACCGGGGTACACGTAGTGGCCAACGGGGGCCTCATCGATTTCCGCTACCGGGTCGTCGACGCCGGCAAGGCCAAGGACTTCGGCCACTACACCGAGACATCCCCGCTGTTGACGGCCGAGGACAGCGGGCGCACGGTGGAAGTCACCATCATGGGCCTGCACAACCATCGCGTCGAGACTGGCCGCAGCTACTACGTGCTCTTCCGAAACACGAACAACGCGATTCGCCCAGGCACTCCTGTCAGCGTTCAGATCGGCAACCTACGCCTGCAGAATCTGATAGCGCAATGAGCAGACGGACCTCTGACGCCGCAGCAATATCATCAGGAGGGAGAAGTGAGAATTGGCCCTGTGATCGTCATCGCTCTCGCCCTATCCATTGCCATCGTTCCGCAGTTCACCGACTGTCTGTCTCAGGGCAGACAGTTGACCCTTGCGAACGGAAGCAACGTCCCAATGAAGTGTCACTGGACCGCCGTCGCCGAGCTGGGGATGTCGTTACCCCTGTTCGCGACCGGTCTGGTGCTGGCCGCGTCCCGCCGCAAGGAGGGAGCGCGCACCCTCGGCCTCGTCACGGCGGCGCTGGGTGTCGCCGTGCTACTGTTGCCCGTCACCTTGATCGGGGTGTGCAGCAACCCTGACATGATCTGCCACTCGGTCATGAGACCGTTCCTGGTCCTGGCAGGCACTCTCACACTGCTTTACGGCCTTGGGACCATGGCAGTCTCCGCGCCCTCGAAGGGTGAGGCGGAGCGAGTGGGACTGGCATGACGATCGCTCGGCTGTTGCGGCGCTCCATCCTGCGTAACAGGTTCCGGAGCCTGTCCGTATTCATCTGTGCCGCCTTGGTCGCCGGACTGGCCGTGGCGGCCACGGCGGTCGTTCGGGGCGCCGAGGCGGGCCTGCGAGGGAATCTGCAGCGGCTAGGAGCCGACATCCTCGTTCTCCCCTGGGGGACCATCACCGACGAGGTCGGCGGCGTCCGGCTGATGAGCGCAGCGGTCGAGCGGTGGATGCCGGAGTCCCACGTGCGGAAGATTGCCCAGGTGGAGGGGGTGGCCGAAGTATCCCCTCAACTCTACCTGGCCACGCTGAGGGGCTCGGCCTACTGCCGCCTGCCAGAGATGTTCCTGGTGGCCTACGATCCGGCGACCGATTTCACGCTGCACCCCTGGCTGGATGAGGGGCCGCGACCCAGCCTCGCGGACGGAGAGGCAATCGCCGGAGCGCAGGTCACGCCTCCGGAGGGTAGCTCCACCCTGATCCTCTTCGGCCACCCCATCAGAGTGGTGGGGCGCATGCAACCCACTTCAACCACCATCGACCAGAGTGTGTTCGTCAGCTTAGACACCGCCAGAAAGCTGGTCGCGAGCGCCGGGACGCAAGGAGACCGAACCCTTGCGGTCCAGCCAGGAAGCGTCTCGGCGGTGATGGTCAGGGTGGATCTCGAAAGCGACCCCCACGAGGTGGCGCTGCGCATACTGGACAGAGTGCCTGGCGCGGTTCCGCTGGAGACTCCCGACCTCTTCCAGACCGAGCGAAGGCAACAGATCGGTGTTCTGCGGACCCTGTTGGGCGTGCTTGCCGTCGTCTGGCTGCTAGCCGTGGTCTTCATGGGCCTGGTGTTCTCCCTGACCGCGCACCAGCGTCGAAGCGAGATCGGCGTGTTGCGCGCCCTGGGGTTCTCGCGTCTCTTCGCGCTCCGAATCCTTCTGCTGGAGAGCCTCGTTCTTGCCCTGGCGGGAGGTTTCGCCGGAATCGCGGTCTCCGCTGCATCACTTGCCCTCTCGGGACAAGGCATGGCGGAGTGGGCTGGGATTCCTCTCCGGGCCCCATCCCTCCTGGGGCTGCTGTCGATCTCCTTGGCAGGCCAGTTCGCGGCCCTGCTCAGCGTCGCACTGGCCGCCTTCATCCCGTCGTGGAGGCTCACCAGGCAAGAAGTCGCACTGACGATGCGCGAGTGAGCGCCAACTACGAGCGGAGGAACGCGATGAATCCACTCCTCCTTGCGTGGAGGAACGCCAACGGAAACCCCTTTAGGAGTTGGGTGATAGCGATCTGCTCGGCCCTGATGGCAGGCTTTGCCGTCTCGGCCAGCATCGTGGTAGGCGGCGCCCAGAACAGCCTGCAGTTGGCCCTGCAACGGCTAGGCGCCGACATTATCGTGGTTCCCGAGGGAACCGAGGAGAGCATGGAGAACGCGTTCCTGATGGGCGTGCCGGCCAAAGCCTGGATGCCCAGGTCCGTGGTGGAAGGCGTCGCCACCATCCCAGAGGTCGAGGCGGTATCGCCGCAGCTCTTCCTCTCTTCCCTGCGCGGCGCCACCTGCTGCTCCGTGCCCGAGATGTTCCTGGTGGCCTACGAGCCCGAGACGGACTTCACACTTCGCCCATGGCTCGAGGAGCACTTGGACGGAGGGCTCGGGCTGGGGGAGGCGATCGGCGGTGCGTTCGTCTACGTGCCAGCGAACCCGGGGCAGATCTACGTGTACGGCTACGGGATCGATCTGCGCGGCAATCTGGAGCAAACCGGGACCGGGATAGACCAGACCATGTTCTTCACCTTCGACACGGCGCTGGAGATCGCCCGGCAGTCTCCGTTCCTGGCAGCGGAGAGGATGGAGATACCCCCGGACAGTGTGTCGGCCGTGATGGTGAAGCTCCGCCCAGGGGCAGACCCCAGCCGGGTTTCCTCGAGGATCCGAGCCTCGTTTCAGGGCGTTGCGCCTGTGGAGAGCACGTCCCTCTTCCGTGCACAGAGAGAGCAGTTGCCCGGGCTGCTGCGGGGCGTGGTGGTGTTGCTTGGCATCGCCTGGCTGCTGTCGGTGGCGCTGGTTGGGATGGTCTACTCCCTGGCGGTGAACGAGCGACGTCAGCAGATCGGCGTGCTGCGGGCCATTGGGTTTGGCCGCGGCTTCGTCACCCAGTCGCTGCTGGCCGAGGGGCTCATCCTGGCGTCGGCAGGCGCCGCGGGAGGGATCGCAGTCTCTGCCTACACCGTGTACCTGTTCCACGATCTGATCGTGGGCACGATGGGCATCCCGTTCCTCTTCCCGTCGACCATCGGGCTGTTCCTCCTGGCGACCGCCGCGCTGGTGCTTACCCTTGCCAGCGTTGCCCTCGGTGCGCTGGTGCCCACTCTGAAGATCGGCCGGCTGGAGCCGGCCGTAGCGATGAGGAGGTGAGCCATGGAACAGCACGACCCCATGATCTTGCTTCGCGACGTGACCAAGGTTTACCCCCTCGGAAAGGGGAAGGGCTCGATCACAGCGGTCAAGGGGCTCAACCTCGGGATCGAAAGGGGGGAGTTCGTCGTCGTTACCGGCCGCTCCGGATCGGGTAAGACGACGCTGCTGAATCTTATATCCGGCCTCGCGCGCCCGACCTCCGGAGAGGTTCGGCTGAATGGCATCGAAGTCTGGAGGCTGCCCGACGCCCGGCAATCGCTGATACGCAACCGCAACATCGGCTTCATCTTTCAGTTCCCCAGCCTCATGCCGGCACTCACCGCGCTGGAGAACGTGATGCTGCCGGCGTTGGCCGCGCCCGTCGAAGATCGGCGCGGCGCGGAGCGCAGGGCCAGGCAACTCCTCGAGGAAGTGGGACTCGGGGACAGACTGAACGCGTTTCCTTGCCAGCTATCCGCAGGGCAGCAGCAGAGGGTAGTGGTAGCCCGGGCCTTGATCAACGAGCCGGAACTTCTGCTGGCCGACGAGCCCACCAGCAACCTGGACGAGGAGACCGAGCGCGAGATCATGGAACTGATCCGCGGGATCCATCTCCGAAGCGACATCACCGTCGTGCTCGTGACCCACAGCAGCGAACTGGTGCGCTACGGCACCGGCCGTTTGCGAATGGCTGCGGGAGAGATCGGCACGAGCCCGGTCGCGGAAGAGAGTCTGGTTCGGATCTAGGGGGAATCGGTCGATGACTGCAGTCGCTGCTCGGATCCTGGTAGCACTCGTCCTGCTGATCGCCGCAACGCACACGGTGGACGCCGGCCCGACACCACCGGCCGCCGCGCAACAACGATTCGCACCCAAGGTCTGGAGCGCCTTGCAGGGTGCTGATCCCGCCGACACGCTGTCCGTGATCGTCACCTTGAAGGACCAGGCCGACCTGCGAGGATTGGGCACGCTCCATCGGAGCGCGCGGGTACGGGGGGTGGTCGACCGTCTGCGGACGAGGGCTTCCACAGCGCAGCGACCGCTCGTCGCATCCCTCGACCAGAAGCGGCGCGAGGGGCATTCGGTTACCGCCGTTCCGTTCTGGGTGTTCAACGGCTTCGCGCTCACCGCGAGCAAGGCCGTCATCATGGAGTTGGCGATGCGGCCGGAGGTGGCGACGATCACCGCCAACGAGACAATCCCAGCCCCTTCGGCGGTCGCCGCCGCGCCGGCCGAGCCCAACCTCACCCGAATCAACGCCCCTGCCCTGTGGGACCTTGGATATCGGGGTCAGGGGGTGGTGGTGGCCAACCTGGACACCGGCGTGGACCTGAGTCACCCGGACCTTGCCGCCCGGTGGAGAGGGGGCACCAACAGTTGGTTCGATCCAAACGGGGAACACCCCGATGTCCCCACCGACTTGAACGGGCACGGCACCTGGACCATGGGCATCATGGTAGGCGGGGACGCGGGCGGGTCCGCGATCGGGGTGGCACCCGGGGCGACCTGGATCGCCGCCAAGATATTCAACGATGCGGGCACAGCCACCACAGCCGGGATACACGCCGCCTTTCAGTGGCTGCTCGATCCCGACGGCGATCCGTCCACCTCAGACGCTCCCCACGTGGTGAACAACTCCTGGACCTTCGAAAGCCCCGGCTGCAACCTGGAGTTCCAGCTAGACCTCCAGGCGTTGCGGGCAGCCGGCATCCTTCCCATATTCAGCGCTGGCAACTTCGGTCCAGGGACGAACACGAGCGCCAGCCCGGCCAACAACCCCGAGGCGTTCGCCGTGGGTGCCACCGACGACTGGGACGGCATCTACTACAACAGCAGTGCCGGACCGTCTGCTTGCGGAGATGCCGACGCTCTCTTCCCAGAGCTTGTAGCGCCGGGGGTCGACGTCCTTACCACCGACCGCTTCGGCGCTTACTACTCCGGCACCGGCACGTCCCTCGCGGCCCCGCACGCGGCCGGCGCGGTGGCCCTTCTTCTATCGGCATATCCGGGCCTCAGCGTTGCCGACCAGGAGCGGGCGCTGACCGGCGCCGCCCTCGACCTGGGGCCCACTGGGCCGGACGACACCTTCGGGCACGGGAGGCTGGACGTTCTGGCGGCATACCAGTTCCTCGAGGGCGCGGCGCATACCCCTACCGCGACGGCGACCCCCACCACGACCGCCACACCCGAGCCGCCGACCCCCACCGCGACCGAGACCTCCACGCCCACTGCGACCCCCTCGCCCAGCCCCACACCTCGCTTCCCCGACTTCCCGGAGAACCTGCTGGCCAACCCCGGCTTCGAGGACGTCCAGGAGGGCAACCCTCTGCCCGGCTGGAGCATCACGGCCCACGCCGGGGCCGTCTCCCTGGACCCCAATGCACGTACCGGCGCCCGCTCCCTGCGCCTCTCGTCAAACTCAGGCCCCTCCTTCGCGATCTTCCAGGAGGTCCCGGCCGCCACCGAGCCGAGCTACAGCTTTCTAGGCTGGGTAAGGGTAGCCAGCGCCAGCGGCTACTTCACCTTCAGCCTGCAGCTTCAACCGATGAACGTTCACAACGGGGTGATAAAGACCATCACCCTGGGCACGTTCTCGGCTGTGACGGAGGGGTGGCAGGAGGTGAGGGTTCCCGGGGTGGCGATGCCCGCAGGCACGGCGAAGGTGAGGCTTGTGCTGAAGCTGTTCAACCTGAAGGGGACGCTGCTGGTGGACGACCTGGTGCTGGTGCCTGGGAGCGTACCGCTCCCCACGCCGGTCGGAACGACGACTCCGACGGCGACGGCCACCGGGGAGCCGACGACGCCTACGCCGACAGACACGGCCACTCCGACCCCGACGGCCACTCCGACCGAGACACCTCTGCCTGCCACGGAGACGCCGACCGCGACCCCCACCGCCACGGAGACCCCGACCGCCACACCCACAGCCACCCAGGACA
>JBLNDL010000080.1:0-12072 GCA_050261575.1 Sphingomonadaceae bacterium
TCCCCACCTCGGGGGCCAAGCCGACGTGGGTGGCCGTGGACAAGGCTGGCGGTGTGTGGTACGCCGCCTCGGGGACCAACTCCTTCGGCCGGGTGGCCAACGGAACGGTGACCGAGTACGGGCTTCCCAGCCCCAACAGCGCCCCGTTCGGGATCGCCGTAGACGGCAGCGGCAACGTGTGGCTCACCGAGCAGTCTGGTAACAGGATAGCCAGGGCTGCGGGGGCCGCGCCGGTGGCCGCGCCCACACCGGTTCCATCGCCGACCGCCACTCCACCTTCGGTCCCTGCGCCCACCCCAGGACCCGTGCCTCACGACAACCGCTACTTCGCCGCCACGGGATTCCGCATCGACAACGATGTGTTCTGGGACTACTTCAACAAGCGGGGCGGGATCAACACCTTCGGCTATCCGGTGAGCCGCACGTTCACCTTCCTGGGCTTCACCACCCAGTTCTTCCAGCGGGCGATCATGCAGCAGGGCCCCGACGGTGCCGCCCGAACCATGAACGTGCTGGACACGGGGCTGATGCCCTACACCCGGATCAACGGGAGCACCTTCCCCGCGCCGGACGCCTCGTTGACCGCTCTGGCCCCCGCACCGGGGACCGTGGACTACGACTTGCGGGTGCAGGAGTTCATCAAGAACAACGCGCCGAATCACTTCGAGGGGCTCAACGTCAACTTCTATCAGGCGTTCGTGAATACGGTGAGGATGGAGGATGCGTTCCCCCAGGGTGGAGGCAACCCGTCGCTGCTGCCGCTGCTGAACCTCGAGCTGTGGGGCGTGCCCACCAGCCGGCCCCAGAGGGACCCCAACAACAGCAACTTCGTCTACCTGCGTTTCCAGCGGGGGATCATGCACTACGACGCCACCAACGGCTTCACGCAGGGCCTGCTGCTGGCGGATTACCTGAAGGCGATCATGACGGGCTCCGGCTTGCCCTCGGACCTGGACGCCCAGGCCAGGGACAGCATCTTCTATCGCCAGTACAACTCGTCGAAGACGAACTGGGTGGACCGGCCGGACCTATTGCCGGCCACCAATCTGGCCTACGCGTTCGAGCGACAGTAGACTTCGGTACCTCGCGGCCCTTCCAGGGGGTGGGCGTTCGCCCACCCCCTGGTACTTTGTCTATATGGCTCGATCAGCGGCAAGGGAGTACACTGGGGCTGCCCTCGATGTAGATGCAGGGTATTTCCCATCGACGCAAGGAGATGAGCATGCTACCCAAAGAACGCGTGATCGCGGCGCTGGAGCATCGAGAAGCCGACCGTGTCCCCATCGGCGAGCAGGGGGTAGACTGGGAGGTCACCGACCGTGCCCTGGGGGTCCAGACCCTCTACCGAGCGAAGTGGCGGCAATACACGGCCTTGTGGGAGGGCCGGAGGGACGAGATCGCGGAGAGCCATTGGCGAGACCTGGTTGGACTGACCCGGAAGTTCGAGTGGGATTTCGTGGTGGTCCCCACCGTTCCCGCCAGGAAGGGAAGCTACTACGTGCCCGAGATGCTGGGGGACTACACCTGGCGTGACGAGACGGGTAGGGTCTGGCAGTACTCCCCCGACTCCGGCGGCCACGCGATGGTCAAGGAGTACCCTCCGATGACGATCGACGACATACCCGATCCCGATGGACCCTTCAGCATCGATGCCTCCGAGTTCGAGGCCATGGAGCGGGTGGTCAAGGAGATCGGCAGAACCCACTTCGTGTTCGGCCGGGTTCCCGACGGCACCTTCCCCTGGCAGGAGACCGTTGGCCTCGAGGACTACCTGACCAAGATGATCACCGAGCCGGAGTTCGTCCGGAAGGCCGCCGCGTACCACACCAACAAGTCGATCGCCTACGTGAAGGCGGCCGCGGCCACGGGGATCGACGGCATCCTGGTTGGAACCGACTACGCGGACAACCATGGGCCGATGATGGGTCCTCGCCTCTTCCGCGAGTTCCTCCTCCCGTGGCTCGCCGCCACCGCGAAGGCGGCACACGACGAGGGGCTCTTCTTCGTCAAGCACACCGACGGCAACCTCTGGTCCGTCCTGGATGACTTCGTCGCCGCGGGTGTCGACGGCTGGCAGGGGATACAGCCTCGCATCGGCATGGACATGAAGCTGCTGAAAGAGAAGTATGCGGGCAAGCTGACCCTGGTCGGGGGGGTGAATTGCGAGACCCTGACGCTCGGCACGCAGGAGGATGTGGAGGAAGAGGTGAAGTACGCCATCCGACACGCCGCCCCGGGTGGGGGGCTCATGATGTGCTCTGGAAACACGCTGATGCCGGGCACCAAGTACGAAAACTACCTGGCGATGGTAGACGCCAACCGAAGGTACGGGAAGTATCCCATTGGCGGGTTCTAGGCGAGGCATCGAGAGAAGTGGCCGTGGAGGCCCTCGGACGCCGCGTCCGAGGGCCTTTCCGCCCGCCTGCTTCAGGGGCGGGGCACTACACGCCTCTGGCACCCTTGATGCTGGGAGTCCCTGTGAGAAGAGACGAGGAAGGAGGGGAAGATGCTCCGCGATCTTGGCATGCTCATCCTTCGGCTCACCATTGGGACCCTGCTGATGGGGCATGGCAGCCAGAAGCTCTTCGGGTGGTTCGGCGGTTACGGACTGCGGGGCACTGCTGTCTGGCTCGAGGGTCTGGGGTTCCGCCCTGGCCATCGCTGGGCACCCGTCGTGGGGCTTGCGGAGTTCGGCGGCGGCCTCCTGACCGCGCTGGGGTTGGTGCATCCGGTGGGGCCGATCGTGACGATGGCTCCGATGAGCGTGGCCATCGGCACCGCGCACTGGGGGAAGCCAATCTGGGCGACCGCTGGTGGGGGCGAACTGCCGGCCACGAACATCGCGATAGCCACGGCGCTGACCCTCGCCGGGCCCGGACGCTTCTCCTTGGATCGGGTCCTTGGGATCCGCCTGCCGGGGCCGATAGCTGCCCTCGTCGCGGCCGCAACGGCCATCGGGGTAGTCGTCGCGTTGACCAGCCGAGCCGTCCCGAGTCAACGGCCGGAAGCCGAGGCTGGCACCAGGGTGGAAGCCGGCCAGGAGGTGGAAGTGTTGGGCACGGCGTGAGCGCCTGAGCCGTGCCCGCTCCTCGTACCCCGGAACCGACTGCGCGACCGCCACAGCCGTGGCCGGTGGTACTGGCGCTGTTCTCCGTCACCTCGATCGTCGAGGCCATAGGCATCAGCCAGGTCTTCGCCTTCATGCCCCTCTACCTCCAGGAATTGGGGCTGCCCAGGGAGGTGGTGCCCCAATGGGTCGGCGCGCTGAGCGCGCTCGTCTTCGTCCTAGGGTTGCCTCTAGTGCCCCTCTGGGGCGTCTGGGCGGACAAGTTCAGCCGCAAAGCGGTCATCATCCGCAGCGCGGTGGTGGAGAGCGTGGTGTTCGTCCTGATTGCCCTCAGCCGCGAGCCCTGGCAACTGGCGGGGAGCTTCCTCCTCTCTGGATTCCAGCTCGGGAACAGCGGAGTCATGCTCGCCGCAATCAGGGACGTAACGCCCCGATGGAGGCTGGGAACGGCCATCGCCGTCTTCGGCGCCACCTGGTCCATCGGCTCGGCCGTGGGGCCTGTCCTGGGCGGCTTAATGATCGACGGTCTCCGCGCCCCCATCTCGGCGGTGTACGTCCTGGCTGCCGCCCTGTCCCTTGCCAGCGCCATGCTGCTGGCCGTCGGCTTCCGCGAGGTGCGGCCGGAGGTCGCCCCGACGGGTCGGGTTCTCGGCCTGGCCTTCGGCGCCGTCCGGGGCGTGCTCTCCGATCGGGCGACGCGCCGACTGTTCGCCGTCTTCGGCATCTCGCTCCTGGGACGCCAGATGTCCTTCCCCTTCCTTCCGCTGCTGGTGGAGCGGGTGACCGGCAACGCGATGGGGGTGGCGAGCGCCATCGCCCTGGTGGTGGGATCCGCCGCGTTGCTGGGGGGACTGATCTCCCCGCTGGCGGGGACGTTGGGCGATCGGGTGGGGTTTCGCCCTGTGCTCACCCTGTCGCTGGTGGGGTCCGGCGCTGCCCTCGCGCTGATGCCGTTCGTTCCCGCCGTTCCGCCGCTGGCTGCGGCCAACGCGATCGTTTCCATCCTGGCTGGGGCGGTGAGTGCGATGGTGTTCGCCCTCCTGGCCGAGGAGGTGCCGCCAGACCGACGCTCGGCTACCCTGAATCTGGTCTACCTTCCACTCTACCTGGCCGGAATCGTCGGTCCGGCGCTGGGTGCGCTGATTGTGGCCGCCGGCCTGCCCGTGGTGTTCGTGCTGGGTGGGCTGGCGCAGATGGGCGCAGTCCTGCTCGTCCTGGCCGGTCGACCCCGCTCCGAAGGGGCAGGTCAGGAGTCGAGCGGGGACTGAGGAGCCCCGGCCCCTCACCCTTCGGAGGAGGCGTGATGGTGCTGCCGGCATGCCCAGGGAGTGAGGGCTTGAACGAGAGCAATAGGCCCTACCCTGTCGCCAGGGCTTGCTCATCGTCAGCCAGAGCCGCTGGCGAAGGGTCTTCACTTGGCAGTGCGGGTGCGTCCCCGCGTGGGATGCTTCGCCATCACTCGGCACGGCAGATGTAGCGTGGCCGCGACGAGGGCCACGCCACGGCCGGCTCGACGATGCGGAGGAGTCTGAAGGCCCACGTGCTGATCGCACAAGGTGCAGCGATCCTCCCCCCGTGATGGTGTAACATTACATAAAGTACCAGGGCGCGTCGGGCGCTGCTCCCGCGCGCGAACAGGGAGGTTGCCATGGAGGGGCCGCAGAGGGGCGATTCGGACGGCCGCGTGGGTTGCCGTGGTCGTGTGCTGGTGGTCGAGGATGACGTGGAGCTTCGATCTTTCCTCGCATCTTGTCTGGAATCGGCCGGCTATCAGGCCATTGTATCCAACAACGGCTGGCAGGGGCTCCGGGCCGTGGACACCTTTCACCCCCAGGTGGCCGTAGTCGACCTCAACTTGCCGGTGATGTCGGGCTTTCGCTTTCTCTACCTTCTGCGGCGGGATGGGACCGGGGACCAGCGTCGCGTGCCGGTGATCGTCATCTCCGGTGACGACGCGGCGCAGTGCAAGGAGTTGGTGATGGAGGTCAAACCGGAGGCATACCTCCAGAAGCCCTTCGGGCCCGACGAGCTGCTGGAGAGGGTCGAGAAGCTGCTGGGCTCCCAGGAGTAGGGGCCTCTCGCCCCTACTCCTGCTCTCCCCTCCCACTACAGCCAGATTGGGAATTGCCTTTTCGCTTCATCTTCGCTACCATCTGCCTACTCACTTCAGCACCGGGGCCTCTGAGCGCCCGTCCCTTCGTTCCCATCGTTGCGCACAACCGATATAGTCTAGCGACCATCCAAGATGTGGTAGTTCAGGGTGTGTCTCAGCACGCCCTGCTATGAGGTGACGAGGATTACTTCGGCTGACAGAGATAGAGCCTCCCGTGCCGCGAGGAGACCCCGCGTTCGCGCGAGAAGGGCCTTCGCGGAGCGATTCCCATTTCAGATCCGCTTTCTGCTCCACCTGGCCGTCGTCGGCTTGACCGGGATCTCGGTCTTGCCGGCCGGTAGCACCCTCGTGGTCGCCGAATCCGTGGGGGGCACCGAGGGGAGGCCTGCTCTAGCACGACTCGCCCCCGTCGACGCCGGAGTGCTCGCGGCGCAGGCTATCCCGAGGCTGTTATCTGGGGCCGCTCCGACGGCGGTGCCTACCCCCGATGGTGGGCAGTTGTTGGCGGCGGCCGCTGGGCAGCCGATTCCCAACCAGGACGAGGCCACGGTCAGGGCCCTCTTCGTCGCTGTCGATCCGCTGACAGCCATGGCGCAGGTCCAGGACGATGGGATCGTGGCGGTGAGGTCGATGTCGACCAATCGCGGAGGAGTCCGGGCTCCGGAGCCGACCCCGACCGCAAGCCCCACCCCCAGTCCGACTCCTCAGAAGGGTCCACTGAAGCCCTTCACATATCGAGTGGGGCCGGGTGATACGCTCTTCGGTATCGCCCAGCGGTTCGGGATCACACCGGAGACGGTTCTCTGGGCCAACGATCTGGGCAACGGGGAGTTGCTGCAGATCGGGCAGGACCTCACGATACTCCCGGTTTCGGGCGTTCTCCACAAGGTGCAGAAGGGCGACACTGTGCTGACCATCGCCGAGGCATACGGGGCGGATTCGGCCAAGGTAGTGGAGGCGAACCTGCTGGGCGACTCCAACGCCCTTCAAGAGGGCCAACTACTAGTGGTTCCTGGCGGCATGATGCGGACGACGGAGCCGATTACGGGGCTGCCCAGCGCGCCGAGCCCGCAAGAGCTGGCCAAGGCCCCGCGTTACGTGGTGAAGGAGGGCGACAACCTCCTGTCCATCGCCGACGCCTTCGGGGTGGCTGCCTCGGTGATCCAGGTGGCGAACGACCTGCTGGATCCCGACAAGCTGAGGATCGGCCAGGAACTGGTGATCCCGGGTGGCACTTCGGGTACGGCGGCCGTGGCTTCGAAGCCGGCCACGCCGACGCCCACACCGAAGCCCGCGGCCCCTGCCCCGCAGCCTACGAAACCCGCCGCCACGGCTCCCGCTGCGCAGCCGACGAAACCGGTCCCGTCGCCGACGCCGAAGCCCGCGCCGCAGCCGACCCCGCAGCCGACCCAGGCTCCGCCACCTGCTGTGCCAGGAGGTGCAGGGGACAGGATCGCGGCCATTGCGCAGAAGTACCTGGGCTACCGTTACGTGTGGGGAGGCCACTCACCGAGCGGCTTCGACTGCAGCGGCTTCACCTGGTACGTGTACAAGGAGGCCGGGATCAACATCCCGATCCACGATCTGGCGGGACAGTTGAATGCGGGCCCGAGGATCAGTCGCGACCAGTTGCTGCCCGGCGACCTGGTCTTCTTCCAGAACACCTACAAGGCTGGGCTGTCCCACAGCGGGATCTATCTCGGCGGCGGCCGTTTCATCAACGCCGAGACAGAGAGGGTGGGCGTGCAGATCCGCTCCCTGAGCGATCCGTACTGGTCGCCTCGCTTCGTCGGTGGCTCCAGACCCTGGAAGTAGGGTTGCAGCGGGAAAGGGGGTGGCCTTTGGCCGCCCGCCTTTCCCTACTCTGGTAGGGGACTACCTCTCGAGCCGGGCCTTCAGTCGGATGTCCACGTTGTTGCGCAGGGCGTTGGACACCGGGCAGGCTTGCTCGGCTTGGCGCGCCAATTCCTCGAAGCGAGCCTCATCCAACTCCGGTACCACCCCGACGACATCCAAATCCATGGTGGTGATCTTGTACTTCCCTTCCACCTGGTCGAAGCTGCAGGTGGCGGCTACCTCCAGGCGGGTGGGGAGTGCGCCGGCCTGGGCCAGGGTGTGGGAGAACGCCATTGCGTAGCATCCGGCGTGGGCAGCGGCGATCATCTCCTCGGGGCTGGTGGTACCGGGCGTCCGCCGGGTGCGGGTAGCCCAGGTGATTGGCTGCTTCTTGATGACACCGCTCTCGTAGTCGACCCATCCCTGGCCTCGAACGAGGTCGCCTTCCCACACGACGTCGGCTCGACTCTGTGCAACTGCCATTTCTCGGCTCCTTCCTCGCGCAGTCCTTTTCCGCCTGATGCACACCGGGGGCGCAGCTCCGGGTAAGGGCCGTGCTCGTGAGGCCGCGCTCGCTCGCCTCACGTGCCCGCTCGCGTCACGCCGTGTGCACCCTCGCCTCTTTCACCCGGGTTGGGCGGACACGCAGGTCCATACCTGCGCCCATCTGAACTCCCCATCCGCTCTGCCTGGCAATGCACTTGAGACGCCTGTTGCTTGGGGCGACACGGACGGGCTCAAAGTGGTTGTGGGGGCAAGAGCCATGCCACCGCGAGGAACCCGACCGCACAGTCACCCAGCGGCCGAGGACGCGGAGAAGGGTTGGGACAGCACACTCATCCAACCAGGCATCGGTGTAGGGCTACGCTCACCAGGAGGATGACGCACCCGTAGAGGTAGCCGCCCACCACGTCGTTGAACCAGTGGAGACCCAGATAGACCCGACTGAAGCCGATTCCCGCCACCGCAAGGATGGTCGCCGCCGGGAGCAGCCGCCGAGACCACGGACGGTCGACGAGAGTCCAGGCGACCACCGCGGCGATGCCCAGGATGGCTACGGATGACAGTGCATGGCCGCTGGGGAAGCCGCGGTCTTCGAGGAGGGTCAGGGGCCCGGGTGGCTGCCTCAGGAAGGGTCTGGGCGCCTGGACCACCAGCTTGGTCAGGTAGGCCGTGCCGTGGGCAACCGCCGCCGTGCCCACCATCAGCAGCGCGCTGCGCCAGTAGCTCCTCCCGAGCGCCCAGAGGGCCGCGGCGGCAATGATGAGCGAGAGCGATGGTACCGAGCCCAGATAGGTGAACCCGACCATGAGGACGTCTAGCCACGGCTGCGCCAGCTTGTAGGCGGCGGCGGTGAGGGAGGCGTTGAGGGGCTGAAGCGCACCGGTGATGGCGATGACGGTATCGACCATCGCAGCCAGAGACGCCAGCGCCAGAAGAACGCCCAGCCTGGATTGGGTGAGCTGTTCGGACAGACAGCGCCGCAACTGCAACATGGATCGATTCTACCACCTCCGGTGCCGGCAGAGTCGCAAAGACGCGAAGGACAGAGGGGGCGTTCCGATCCCCCTCCGTCCTTCGTACCGTGGCCGCTCGAACCCGATTCGAGGCCGGGGGCAGTTGCGGGCGGACAGCCTCCGAGGCGCCGCCGCTTCCTTCCCCGGGACGAGGAAGGGGTCAGAGCGGGGAAAGCAACTCGGACCTACCGCTTGGGCTCGGCGCGCACTCCGTGCTCGAAGACCAGCTCGTAAGCCTTCCTTGGGTCCTTGGTGAAGGCGGCTCCCGAGTCCCGCACCATCCGCAGGTCCTCAACCATGGCGATCACCTCGCCCGGCGTGAGTTCGTTGTCCCTCTCGCCCTGGGTCTCCAGCCAGTGGATAATTTCGTCCCAGTTGTGCCAGTCGCCGCGGCGGTAAACCACTTCCATGTCCGACAGATCGTAGGCGTGCTCCATCTTCTTGTGGCCTGTCCTCTCAATGTGCACGCCCTCGATTTCTTCCTCTCGCATCTCTTCTCCCTTCTGAGTGCAGTCGTCTGACCCATGATGCACATTGCCGCGCAGCGCGTTCAGAGACCGCGGACGGCCGTAGGGGCGGGCCTGCGTGTCCGCCCAACCCGGATGTGGGAAGCGAGCGCACGCAGGCGCGCTCCCGCTGATGGGCCGGTGATGCCAACGTGCATCACTCGTGTCCGGGCTGTGGGCCTGCCCCAACGGGCAACCGCGCCGCACCGCCCCTGGGCGCACGAACCATGCCGATAGAAGGTCTTGGCGATGGATGGGCGACGGGGTTTCGGTCGAGCGGCGGAGGAAGACCCAATACCGTCACCCTGTCTTTCCGCCACTCGAACTACCTTCACCCGTCTCGTTGGGAGGCCAGGAGGCGGCCGCGAAGGGGGCCCGGATCTCCCGGGGGCCACTCGAATGACTGGAATGCCCAGTTGAGCAATCGTGCGCCGTCGTAGGCGGTGCCCGCGTCGGACCTCATGAATGCAACGTAGATCCTGTGGCCGTTCTCGGAGGCGGTGCCCACCAGGGACCTGCCGGCGTTGAGTGTGTCGCCGGTCTTCACCCCGTCCGCGCCGGGATAGGCGTTCAGGATGGGGTTGAGGTTGTGCAGCGTGAAGCTGACGTTGCTTCCCTGAACGTCGTACTGGCGGGTGGCCACAATCTTCCGGAACACCGGATACTGCATGGCATAGCGGGCCATGGTCACCATGTCGGCGGGACAGGAGTAGTGGCCTGGCGCGTCGAGTCCGTGGGGGTTGGTGAAGTGAGTGCACCGCAGCCCCAGCCAACTGGCCTTCTCGTTCATCAGTGCCACGAACTTCTGGTCGGTAGTGGCCACGTACCGGCCTATTGCCAGGGCGGCGTCGTTACCCGAGGCTAGCATCAGGCCATAGAGCAGATCCTGGAAGGTCACATCGAACCATGGCTCCAGCCCCATCAAGGAGCTGCCGGCCATGGAGCCGGCGTCCACGTCCACCTTCACCTTGTCCGGAAGGCGTCCGCGCTCTATACCCAGGATTGCGGTCATGATCTTGGTGAGGCTGGCGGGCGCGATCGGCTGGTAGCCGTTGCGCTGGAACAGGATGGTGCCGGACATCCCGTCCACGACGATGACGTGGTCTGTAGTGGGGTCGGGATCCTCGGCGCCGGGCTTACGTACCGGCACCGGCCCGCGGTCCAGGACTCGTGGAGCGACGGGAGCTGTCAGGGGGCGGACGGCGGGGTCCGGGGTAGGTGACGGGGTGGGAGCTTGGCGTGGTGTGGAATGCTCGGTGGCTTCCCGCGCCGCCTGGGCGTTCTTCGAGCCGGGTACGGCGGCAGGTCCCGCCTCCGGTCGGGGTCGCCCGGCCCCGTTCGGCGCGAAGGGGGCGAGCAGCGCGAGGATGGCGGCCGTCAGGATCATCGAGGTGGGTATCCAGGCTGCCTTCGGGATCCGCACGATCCCGCCGCGGCGGGAGGTCTCCGAATCCGGATCGGGAAAGACGGGCTGAGTCTCCAGCCCGTCGCGTTCGTTCATCGCGAACTCCTTCTGGCACATGGGCTTTGCCGTGGTGTTTGAGAGCCTGCGAACGCATCCGCCGGACCAAAAAAAAAGAGCGGGGGAAATGGCACGGGATGTGCCGCAGCAACCTTGTTGGGCCGAACGCTGCCTAAGGAGACCTGCCTGATGAACGCCAACTCGTGGCGAGGGTTCGTGGCTGTTCTGCTAGCCGTCTCGCTGGGTCTGGGGATGCATGGCTGCACCTTCCTCTCCACGCCGACAGGAGAGATCGGAAGCCCGCGCCCCGAGTCTCCCGCGGCGGGCGCTCAGGGCGGGGGCTCGACCTCGCGTGCGCCCGGAGCCGCCCTGGTGCAAGCTGCCCCTGCGTCCGGCGAGCAGGCGCAGCTCGGACAGGATCTCTCCTCCGCCGTCCGGCGGGTTGCTGAGCAGGTTCGGCCAGCCGTGGTGCAGATCACGACCACACAGCAGGGGGTCGATCTCTTCAACCAGCCCGTTCCTCAGACGGGGGTTGGCTCGGGGGTGATCTACGATCAGGCGGGCTACGTCCTCACCAACAACCACGTTGTTGAGGATGCCGGCACGATGACTGTGGCGCTGCCGGACGGCCGAACCTTCGAGGGCGAGTTGATCGGCGGGGACCCCGAGACCGACCTGGCGGTGGTGAAGGTCGACGGGGAGAATCTACCCGTGGCGGCGCTGGGGGACTCCGGGCGGTTGAGTGTGGGCGATTGGGTCGTTGCCATAGGTAATGCCCTCGCGCTTCCCGGCGGACCGACGGTGACGGCGGGTGTGGTGGGCGCTCTGGGGCGAACGGTGCAGGCGCCGGGACAGCAGGAAGCCGGACCATTCCTGTACGACCTGATCCAGACCGATGCCGCCATCAACCCTGGCAACAGTGGGGGACCGCTCGTGAACCTGGCCGGCCAGGTGGTCGGCATCAACACCCTGGTGGCGGGAGTGGCGGAGCCGGGGGTGCAGGCTCAGGGGATAGGATTCGCCATCGCGATCAACAGCGCGAGGCCAATAGCCCAACAGTTGGTGGACTCCGGCAGGGTCGTGCATCCCTTCCTGGGGATTCGCTATACGGCGCTGACGCCCTCGATCGCCCGGCGTCTGGGCATCTCGGACGGACGGGGCATCGTGGTCCTGGAGGTGGTGCCGGGCTCGCCAGCCGACCAGGCGGGGCTGAGGCGGCAGGACGTAATCCAGCAGGTGGAGAACCAGCAGATCGTCGACGAGTCGACCCTGGGTAGGGTGCTGAGCACTCACCAACCGGGTGACCGGGTCACGCTTACGGTTCGAAGGGAGGGCCAGACCAGCCAAGTGCAGGTGACGCTCGGGGAGAGGCCGCGTCAGTAGGCAGGAGGGGGCGTGTGGGGGGGGGGGGGGGGGGGGGGGGGGGGGGGGGGGGGGGGGGCGGCGCCCCCCCCCCCCCCCCCCCCCCCCCCCCCCCCCCCCCCCCCCCCCCGCCCCCTCCTGCCTACTGACGCGGCCTCTCCCCGAGCGTCACCTGCACTTGGCTGGCCTGGCCCTCCCTTCGAACCGTA